>DYCR01000035.1:14989-17758 GCA_019418025.1 Clostridiales bacterium
CATAGATAAAACCGTCCTTATCAACGTCCTTGTTGGGATGCCAGCCATCGTCTACACCATTTCCGTCCTTATCAACAGGATCACGGCGATGATCTGTATCACCCTTACCATCTCCATCGGTATCGATAGACGTATCAGGCTTCCAGATCTTATCGGCATTTCCGCCATCCTTACTGGGCTTCCACGTACCGGTGTTGTCGGTATCCAGATTGATCTCAGGATTCAGATCCCCGTCGGTGTCGATATTTACGTCGGGCTTGCCGTCTCCATCGGTGTCGATGTTCACATCAGGAATCCCATCACCGTCTACATCAACATCTACCAGATCCAGACCGATGCCTATATCCTGTTTGCTACCATGATTATAGTTCTTATCCACGCCCAAGTATTCCACTGTGATCTTCATATTATTGTGGAAATTGGGAATTTCCCCCTTCAGCAGATCCAGATCAATCGTTGCGGTACTGCTATTGTGCTTGGTGGGGTTTTGTACATTATGTTCTTCAAGAGTGATGGGGTCGCCGACTTTCACTCCGTCGATATATACCTGAACAGCTCCCTTAGGTGCTGCACAGTTAATGCCCTCATTCTTTGCAGGAGAAACTGTGATTTCCAGATGCAGCGGATCACCCGGCTTGATGTCCTGTTTCTTGTCAAGCTGTACAGAAACCTCAGTATCTGCAGGAGTGATTTCTGCATAGTTATATGTTGCTCTATGTCCCCAATAAGAATCCTTAAAAACAGGCTCACTTGCATACTGTGTGGACGTAATGATCAACTGATACTTGCCCACATCCGCCCGTTTGCTCAGGTCATCATTCTGGGCATTGGGATCAGGCTTCATTGTAGTCTCATCCAACAGATGAGATACAATGCTCATCTGATCTGCATCTGTAAGAGCTTTACCCGCCGGGTTAGAAACAGGAATCCCGCCATTGGAAAGGATATCCTTGATAAAGTCTTTAGATACCTCTTCACCAAAGGGCAGACCATCATAACGCTTTTTAATCAGGCCCGGGCGAATCAAGTCGGGATTGATCGTAAAGCTGTGGTACTGCTTCAGAAAGGGGGTATCAGGCCCCACATTCTCGATATAGAATGACTCCGGATACAGAACATCACCTGTCACCGCATCCCGAATGGGTGCATCTACGGATACTTCTGCGCCCTTATTGTTGTCATTGAACCAGAGATAAAGCATTCCCTTGTCGTCGGTGTAGCTGGGTGCGCCGTAAGGCACCTCCATACCATTGACCTTCATCTTGAAGTCCTCAACCAAGGTTGTGTTCACCTTGTCCTTGCCCAAGTATTCATAAGATACCTTACTCATGAATACATGGGTCTTTTTCTCCATGTCACCAAAGGCCTCTGCCTTCCCTCGGCTTCTAAACTGCTCCGCGCGCAGGGAGCCGCCAGTAATAATGACATCACCGACCTGTGCGCTCAGGTCATACCGGCCGGACGTTCCATAAGGAATGACAGTACCGCCGGTAACGATGATTTTATAGTTCTCCTTGCTGTAGTTAGGCCACCCCGTACCGGTGCCCCACATACATCCATCACCAAAGGCATCAGCATGCACGTTACCATGAGAATAGGTCAGACCACCGTTAATGGTAATATTACCGCTGCAGCCTCTATAATAGTCCTCTCTAATAATATTGATCGGGGTTGGCTCAACTGCGGTACCATAAGTACCCGTATAAGAGTGGCAGCCACCGCCGATACCCGCACCATGGTAAGAGCCGCTGGCGGTAATTTTACCGCCATTGATGGTGATATTGCCGCCATCACCAACGCTGCCGCCACCAATACCCGCCGAAAATGCAGAATAGCTGGTCGAATCCGCAATGCTCGCATTGATCACGCCGCCATTGATGGTGATGTTACCACCGGACTCAAGACCGGCACCGCCAATACCTGCGCCATTATAAGAACCGATCGCTTCCAGTCTGCCAGGATTTTTGCTGTCCATTTTGGTCAGCAGATCACCTTTTTTCAGTGTGGTACCGTTCTCCAGAGTCAGATCACGAGGAACCTTGCCGCTTTCCGGGACAACAAAATTACCCTGAGCATCCCGGTTGACCACTGCATCATCAATGATCAGTGTGGTACTTTCACCGGCACGCAATCCCGCATATACGGGACCTTTTGCATGCAGCTTATTGACGCTGTTATCTGCCAGAATAATATGAGCCTGAGCCGCCTGACCATTGGCATCAGGAGTCAGCGTAACAGGACAGTTGGCCGCTGTCGCGATGTTAACACCATCAAACACCAGTTCTGCTTTGACGCCTTTAGGGATCATAATACGATGCTCGGTTGGTGTGGACGGATCCACATTTCCGATCGTCATCTTCGTGCCGCTCAAAATTGTCAGCACATCATTACTGAAGCTGTAATCCACGGACTCTGTACCGCCGCTCAGTCTGAAATCCCCCACTGTAACTGCGTTATTTTCTACTGCATATGCTTTATGTACTATGCCGCCAGAAAACAACACACTAGCCGCAACAATGCCAGACAGGGTCTGCTTCAATTGTTTTTTCATTTACTCTCTCCTTATTTTATAATTTTTATATCATAGAAGTACCACAAGATCAAATCTATAAAAGTACCCCTTTAGATAACAAATTTTGCGTCAAAAATCTTACATATTTATTTAATAAATATTAATCAATCATAAATTACTTTATCTGATTTCCGCGTATGCGGTCCTATCAGAGCACAATAATTTCACTGAACCGCCCTATGCAAGCGAAGTAACAC
>DYCR01000036.1 GCA_019418025.1 Clostridiales bacterium
TCGTCGGCTTGCCGGATGCAGCGGTCAAGGAGGCCCGTGAGCGGGTCCGTGCGGCATCCAAGATGAGCGGCTTCACTTTTCCGGTGAGCCGCATTACAGTGAATCTTGCCCCGGCCAACGTGAAAAAGGCAGGGTCGCAGTATGATCTGCCGATTGCGCTGAGCATCCTGTGTGCGGTGCAGGCCATCAGACGGCCCTCCGGAAAGACGGCTTTTTTGGGGGAGCTGGGTCTCGATGGCGGACTGCGTGCCATCAACGGCGTGCTGCCTATGGCGCTTGCGGCGAAGCGTGAGGGGATCGAGCATCTGTTCGTGCCGGCTGAAAATGCGGCGGAGGCGACTCTGGCTCGGGGGCCGAAGATCTACGGTGTGGAAAATCTGCGTCAGGTGGCGGATATCCTTAACGGAGAGATCAAAAAGGAGCCGGAGGAAGAGTGGATACCTTCTCAGCCTGATGAAAAGGTATTGGATTATGCAGATGTTCTGGGGCAGGAAAATGTGAAGCGTGCCCTTGAGGTGGCGGCCGCAGGCGGTCATAATGTACTGCTGATCGGACCTCCGGGGTCGGGCAAAAGCATGCTTGCAAAGAGACTGCCGTCTATCATGCCGCATATGACAAGAGAGGAATCTCTGGATGTCAGCCAGATCTATTCTGTCATGGGCATGCTGTCACCGAAGGCGCCTCTGGTGACGAGCAGACCCTTTCGCTCGCCACACCACACCATTTCCAATGCCGGACTTGCCGGCGGCGGCAGCAACCCGAAGCCCGGTGAGATCTCACTGGCCCATATGGGTGTGCTGTTTTTGGACGAGCTGCCGGAATTTCACAAGGATACATTAGATTTGATGCGTCAGCCTCTGGAGGATGGCAGCGTCACCATTTCAAGAGCCTCAGGAGCGGTGCGCTATCCTGCGCAGTTTATGCTGGTGTGCGCAATGAATCCGTGCAAGTGCGGGTGGTATGGTGACGCAGGGGGTAGATGCACCTGCTCAGAGCGCAGCGTCCAGAATTACAGGAGCCGCATTTCCGGGCCGTTACTGGACAGGATCGACATTATGGTAGAGGTGCCGGCGGTCCATTTTGAAGAGCTGCGGCAGCGAAAGCTTGCCGAATCCTCTGCATCCATCAAAGAGCGGGTGGATGCGGCACGGAATATGCAGCTGCGGCGATTTGGTGCAGACAGCGGCACGTGCAATGCGCGGATGAATTCTGCCCAGCTCCGTAAGTACTGCAAACTGGATGATGCGTGCGCAGGGCTGATGAAGCAGGCATTCGATGCCATGGGGCTGACGGCCCGCAGCTATGACCGGATTTTAAAGGTTGCAAGAACGGTGGCGGATCTGGCAGGGTCTGAGGAGATCAGGCCGGAACATCTGGCAGAGGCGATCCAGTATCGTGCAGTCAATCTGGGAAATCCATAAACCAATCAACAGGAGTAATCTATGACGAGATTTTTTGTAGAGCCGGAGGCATTGACCGAGGAACAGATCCTGCTTACCGGAGAAAATGCGGCACACGCAAAGGTGCTGCGGCTGAAACCCAACGAGCAGGTTCTGGTCTGTGACGGACAGGGCAGTGAGTGCCTCTGCACCGTTTCGGAAATGGGTGCCAAAGAGGTGGTGCTTGCAGTCTGTGAGCGCAGGACCTCGGCCTCGGAGCCGGCGGTGCGGGTCAGTGTTTACATGGCCTTTGCCAAATCGGATAAACTGGAGCATGTGATCCAAAAAGCCACGGAACTGGGCGCATATGAGATCGTAGCCTTCCCATCGGCGCGCTGCGTATCCAAGCCGGATGAAAAGAGCCTGAAGAAGAAGGTGGAGCGCTGGCAGAAGATCGCCGCCTCGGCAGCAGAGCAGTCCGGCCGCGGGATGATCCCTCAGGTGGTCGTGCTGCCCGGCTATCAGGAGGCGCTGAAGCGGGGAGCAGAAGCGGATCTTCCTATGATCTTCTATGAAAACGAACGGGCAACAACGCTGCATATGGCACTGGAGCAGTCAGATTTTTCGTCTGCGGCGATCCTGACCGGCCCTGAGGGCGGACTGGAGGAGCAGGAGGTCCGGCAGGCAATGGATGCGGGATTTCGGGTCTGCACCCTTGGAAAGCGGATCTTACGGTGTGAAACGGCTCCCCTTTGTGCGCTGGCGGCGGTCATGTATGCATCAGGCGAATTCTGATATCGCTGAAAACCACCTCGTTGAGGTGGTTTTTTTGTAAATTAACGTGACGTTGTTCACAAAATATCTATGCATTTTGATTTCGGTGTGATATAATGGCTGAAAATGGTTTCCTATGCCCTGAGAAGGGGGAAATATGAAAGGAGAATTGGAATGGGATTGTTCTCAAAAATCTTTGGCACTCGATCGGATCGGGAGGTCAAAAAAATCCAACCCATTGTTGAGAAGATACTTGGATTGGAGGATGAATATAAAGCCCTGTCTGAGGAGGCGCTGAAGGGCAAGACAGAGGAGTTTAAAAAGCGTCTTGCAGGCGGAGAGACTTTGGATGACATCCTGCCTGAGGCATTTGCGGCGATCCGGGAGGCGGCTGACCGTGTTCTGGGTATGCGGCCTTATCCTGTGCAGCTCATTGGCGGCATCGTTCTGCATCAGGGCCGAATCGCAGAAATGAAAACGGGCGAAGGCAAGACCTTGGTGGCCATCCTGCCCTGTTACCTGAACGCCCTCAGCGGCAAGGGTGTTCATGTTGTTACAGTCAATGATTACCTGTCCCGTCGTGACTCTGAGTGGATGGGCAAGGTCTATCGCTATATGGGCCTGAGCGTTGGACTGGTCGTTCCCGGGATGACTCCCGCCGAGCGCAAGGTTTCCTACGCAGCAGACATCACATACTGCACCAACAACGAGCTGGGCTTTGATTATCTGCGTGATAATATGGCCATCTACAAGGAAGAAATGGTGCAGCGCGGTCACAATTTTGCCATCGTGGACGAGGTGGACTCCATCCTGATCGATGAGGCCCGGACCCCGCTGATCATTTCCGGCAAGGGTGACGATTCTTCCAAGCTTTACGAGCTGGCGGATACCTTTGTATCCAAGCTGCGCAAGCAGGTCTTTGCTAAGACCGATGAAAAAGAGGTTCAGGATAACTATGACTGCGATTATTTCGTGGATGAGAAATCCCGCACCGTGTCTTTGACCGCTTCCGGTATCGAAAAGGCAGAAAAGTTCTTTGGTGTCGAGAATCTGGCAGATCAGGAAAATACGACCCTGTCCCATCACATCAATCAGGCGATGAAGGCCCGGGGCTTGATGAAAAAGGATATCGACTATGTGGTCAAGGACGGCCAGATCATCATTGTTGATGAATTTACAGGCCGTCTGATGTACGGCCGCCGCTACAACGAGGGTCTGCATCAGGCAATCGAGGCCAAGGAAGGCGTCAAGGTTGCAGGGGAGTCCAAGACTCTGGCTACCATTACCTTCCAGAATTTCTTCCGCCTGTATAACAAGCTGTCCGGCATGACCGGTACGGCACTGACAGAGGAAGAGGAATTCGGCACGATTTACAAGCTGGACGTGGTTGAGATCCCCACAAACCGTCCTGTTGCACGTGTGGATCATCCGGATGCAGTGTACAAGACTGAGGCAGGTAAATTCCGTGCCATCGTCCGTCAGGTCAAGGAGTGTCACGAAAAGGGACAGCCGGTTCTGGTGGGTACGATTTCCATTGAAAAGAGCGAGATCCTCAGCAAGCTGCTGAAGAAAGAGGGAATTCCCCACAATGTGCTGAATGCAAAGTACCATGAGATGGAGGCCCAGATCGTTGCTCAGGCCGGTTATTTCGGAGCGGTCACCATTGCAACAAACATGGCCGGACGTGGTACGGATATTATGCTGGGCGGCAATGCGGAGTACATGGCACTGAATGATCTGCGCAAGATGGATATCAGCGAGGACCTGCTTCAGGAGGCAAACTCCTATGCAGAGACCGACAATCAGGAGATTCTGGCGGTCCGCAAGAAATATGAAGAGCTGCTCAACATGCACAAAGAGCAGATCGCAGACTATTCCCGTAAGGTGAAAGAGGCCGGCGGCCTGTTTATCATCGGCACCGAGCGTCACGAGTCCCGCCGTATCGACAACCAGCTCCGCGGCCGTGCCGGCCGTCAGGGCGACCCCGGTGAGAGCCGCTTCTACCTGAGCATGGAGGACGATCTGATGCGTCTGTTCTCCTCTGAGCGTATCATTTCCATGATGGATACACTGGGACTGGATGAGGATACACCCATTGACCAGAAGATCCTGACCAATGCAGTGGAAAACGCACAGAAGAACGTGGAAAGCCGGAACTTCCGTTCCAGAAAGAGCGTCCTTGAGTATGACGATGTCATGAACACTCAGCGTGAGGTGATCTACGGTCAGCGGCGTCATGTACTGGACGGCGACAGCCTGAGAGACACCGTCATGACCAACCTGCGCAGAGTGGTGGATGGTCTGGTGGCAACCGTTACGGCAGAGCAGGGCTCCATTTCCAATCAGCAGGAGCTTGCGGCGCTGCTGGCCCACATGGATAACATCTACTTTGCGAAGGGAACGATCCAGCTCACCGACGAGCAGCTTTCTGCAATGCAGCCCGGTGAACTGGAGCAGCTGCTGTTTGACCATGCGGTCAAGACGTATGAAGCAAAGGAAGCTGCATACGGCGAGAAGCTCATGCGTGAGCTGGAGCGGGTCATTATGCTGCGCGTGGTGGATGAATACTGGATGGATCACATCGATGCCATGGACGAGCTGAAGCAGGGCGTCGGCCTGCGAGCCTATGGTCAGCACGATCCCGTGATCGAGTATCGTGAGCAGGGCTTTGAAATGTTTGAGGCAACCATCAATGCCATCCGTGAAGAGATGGTGCTGCGGCTTTTCCTTGTCCGTGTACAGCCGGCTCAGCCCGTTATGAGAGAAAAGGTTGCCAAGGAGACACAGGCAGTGGGCAACGGCGAAGCCGTCGAAAAAAAGAAGCCCATCCGCAATGCCTCCAAGCATGTAGGGCCGAATGATCCCTGCCCCTGCGGCAGCGGCAAAAAGTACAAAAAGTGCTGCCGTGAGAAGGACATCGCTGCGGGCAGAGGCTGAGAATGAGGAGGGTCAGATATGGCATTCAATTGTGAAATAAAGGGAAAACTGGAGTATCTGACCTCTGATCTGATCGGTCTGCCCCATTGCTTCTCCACCCGCCTGGGTGGAGTGAGCACCGGGGAGCTTAGCAGTCTGAATCTGGGCCTCGGACGTGGGGACAGTGTAGAAAACGTGATGGAAAACTACCGCATTCTGGGGAATGCGGTAGGATTCTCTTTAGAGGATCTGGTTTTTGCCCGACAAACGCATACGGATATCGTTCGGGTTGTTACGGCAGAAAATGCAGGTGAAGGCCTGTACCGGCCCGTGGCGTCAGAATGCGACGGCCTCATTACCAATGTTCCGGGGGTGGCGCTGACGGTCTTTACTGCTGACTGTACGCCGATCCTGCTTTGGGATGCGGAAACGGGGGCTGTTGGGGCGGTACACGCAGGGTGGCGCGGCACCGTGGCCGATATCGTTGGTAAAGCGGTGGGGGCCATGCGTGAATGCTACGGCAGCAAGCCGGCGGATATCCGCGGGGCAATCGGCCCGAATATCGGCAAGTGCTGCTTTGAAACAGACGAGGATGTTCCGCATGCTGTGGAGCAGCTGCTCGGGCAGGAGGCTGACCGCTTTATCCTGCGCAGGGGCGGAAAATTCCACGTGGATCTGAAGGGCGTGAACCGATATCTGCTGAACAGAGCGGGCGTTGAGTCGGTGGATGTCAGTGAAGTATGCACGGCCTGCCGGCCGGATCGCTTCTGGTCCCACCGTGTGGTCGGTCAGAAGCGTGGGTCCATGGCTGCAATCATCGTTTGCAAAGGAGATATTCGTACATGAGAAAAATTGCATTGATGCTTTGTGCTGCGATGACTGTCGGAATGCTTGCAGGCTGCCAGCTGGATGATGAATACATCCCCACCGGCGGCGGTTTGGCCGATGACACGCAGCCTGTCCAGCAGACGGATGCGGAGGCACCCGGCGCGCTGGAGCAGCAGAACAAAATCTATACCATCGGTTATTATCCCGATGAGGGATTTAACCCGTATCTCTGCACGGATTTTAACAACCGTATGGTATTTTCATTGGTCTACCAAAGCTTGTTTGCTATGAATAACAAGTATGAGGTGGAGCCGATTTTGTGCAAGTCCTTTACGGTCAGCGAGGATCTCAAGGCCTATACCATTGAATTGGAGGAGGCTGTCTTTTCTGACGGAACGCCCCTGACGGCAGAGGATGTGGCGGCCAGCCTGCAATATGCCAGAAACAGCGTATATTTTAAGGGAAGATTCGATTATATTTCGGAGATCTCTGTTGTGAATGAGCATACGGTACGGGTTGCGGCATCCACCTCCTATGAAAACCTTCCCATGCTCCTGACGGTTCCGATCGTGAAAAAGGACACCATTGAGGCAGATATGCCCATTGGCTCCGGCCCCTATCGACTGGAGGAGGTTGCGGCGGAGGGAATTGCGCTGAAGCGGAATCAGGATTGGTGGGCGCAGGTCCCGGTCCCGATTTCGGCAGAGTCGGTGGAGCTGCGGGCTTTTGATACGCCGGCACAGATGCGTGATGCCTTTGAGTTTGACAACATCGGTATTGCGACCTCGGACCCGGGGGCTGCCAGCTATGCTGAATACCGCAGCGATTATGAGCTTTGGGAGGAAGAAACCGGTGTGTTTCTTTATCTTGCAGCAAATTCTGCCAGTCCGGTATTTTCCAATCCGGATGTACGCAGAGCATTGACCTTTGCCATTGACCGAGGGAAGCTTCTGGATGACTACTACAATGGCTTTGGCATGATCGCCACACTTCCGGCCTCGCCGAACTCGCCGTTTTACCATAAGGGGCTGGCCAGTAAGGTGGGATTTGATCCTGCGAAGTTTGAAGATGCCATTACCAAGGCAGGTATGCGCGGACAGGAGATCATCCTGTACGTAAACAACAGTGATTCTGTTCGCCTTCAGGCGGCGCGGGAGATTGCCAAGATGCTGACCGACTGCGGATTAGTGGTTCGTGTGGAGCATAATTCCACCTCCTACTATCGCGAAGGCTTGCGCAAGGGCAACTATGACCTGTATCTGGGTCAAACCAAGCTGACATCTACCATGGATCTGAGTGAGTTTTTTGACCCATATGGAGCCATGAGCTATGGCGGCATGGATGATGCGGCGCTGAGTGCCCTGAACAAGGATGCCCTTGAAAACAGCGGCAACTACTACAACCTGCACAAGAAGGTTTTGGATGACGGACAGCTTGTGCCCATCCTATTCAGGACCTATGCCGTCTACGGAAAGCGGGGCGTGATTTCGTCACTGGCTCCGGGCAGAGACAATGTCTTTTATTACTCGATGGGTAAAAAGCTTGAGGATGTAAGGACCATCGCATACTTGGACGATTGATCCGGAAAGACGGTCTTATATTTGCTTTATCAACGAAAACAGCCCCGATCTAAGTAAGATCGGGGCTGTTATGTTATTGTGATGGATCAGCCTTCTAAGGCAGTGAGCTTATCAATGCGACGCTGATGGCGGGCTTCACCGGAAAACGGAGTTTCCAACCACACATCCACGATTTCAAGCGCAAGATTTTTACCGACGATCCCTGCGCCCAAAGCCATCATATTGGTGTCGTTATGGAGCCGGGTCATACGTGCAGAAAGAACATCGCTCAAAAGCGCACAGCGGATGCCGTCTATCTTGTTTGCGGTAATAGAAGCACCGATGCCGGTGGTACACAGGACGATGCCCCGGTCACATGTACCGTCAGCAACGGCCCGAGAGGCAGGAGCGATCATATCAGGGTAATCGCAGCTGTCTAGGGTGTGGGTGCCGTAATCTGAGACTTCGTGTCCTTGGCTGATCAAATGGGCCTTGATGTCGTTTTTTAGCTCCAGTGCGCCGTGGTCGCATGCCATAGAAATTTTCATATCAATATCCTCCTAAATTGTATATCCGCCGTTTACACCCAGTACCTGCCCCGTGACAAATTTTGCATTTGCCAGATATTCGATGGCCTCTGCGATCTCCTCGGGGGTTCCGTTCCTTCCGACCGGAGTTTCTTCGCCGATGGCCTGCAGGGTCTGTGCATCGAGGCAGGCGCACATGTCTGTCAAAATCAAGCCGGGAGCGACGCAGTTGACTCGAATACCGGAGGGGGCAAGCTCCTTTGCAAGCGCCTTCGTCATGGCGATGATGGCCCCCTTTGTTGCCGAATATGCCACTTCACAGCTTGCGCCGACTTGGCCCCACATGGAGCTGACGGTGACAATGGAGCCGGATTGCTTGGCCAAAAATCCGGGCATTGCGGCATTGATGCAATGGTAGATGCCTTTTACATTGACATCAAACATACGGTCCCAATCAGATTCAGGCATCATGCTCATCAGTCCAAGCATGCTGATGCCTGCGTTACACACCAAAATATCCACAGAGTCGATCTGACGAAAAGCCTCGGTCACTGCGGCCTTGGAGGAAACATCGGCCTGAATCGCGACAGCGCCGGTTTCCTGAGCCAGTCCCTGTGCCAGCTGGGTTTCTTTTTCATACAGGAAATAGACCCGATGCCCCGCGCTGCAAAACCGGCGGACGGTGGCAGCACCGATACCTCGGGAACCGCCTGTGATAAGTACAGTTGACATTCATTAACCTCGTTTCTGATACACGTTTGGGCTGCTGCGAATGCAGCAGCCCAGCTGTGTTAGCGTCTGCGACTTTTGGTACGGTGATCGGAGTATGCTCGGATCGAAGAGATCTTACTGTCGGATTCGCTCATAAATGCCTTGAGCTTCTCTTCAAAAAGCTGATCGGCTGTTTTGGGAGCAGCGGGAGGTACAGGTGCGTTGCCGCGGGGCGCATGGGGACGAGAGCCCTGCCCACGGAAGCCGCCGGGAGCGGAATTCTGGGTTTGCTCTCTGCGGAAGCCGGGACGGGAATTTCCCTGAGGTTTGGGCTCCAAGCGTTTCATAGAAAGGTTGATTTTTCCGGCAGGGTCAATGGCAATGACAACAACCTTGACATCTTGGCCCTCTGTTAGATGCTGACGGATATCGCTGACATAGGCATTGGCAACCTCAGAGATATGTACCATGCCGGTTTTGTTGTCAGGCAGCGCAACGAATGCGCCGAAATTGGTGATCGATTTTACTTTGCCCTCGAGAACGGCTCCAACGGTTAACTCCATACTATTGTTTGTTTCCTCCATGCTTATTCTGATTCACTGATGATAATGGTGCCACGGTTTACAAGATCCAGCTCCTTGCCTGCAATTTGGCGGATAGAGTCCAGACTATCGATATTTTCGATACGCTCGCTGAGTGCGGCGTTTTCTCTTGCCAGATTGCGGGATTTTTCCTGCAGATCGCTGAGCTTTGCCTCGGATTCCCACCGACCCAGCTGCAGTACGATCAGAGTCACCGTAGATAACACGATGGCAGTCATGACCACTGCTTTGGCCAGAGGTGGGGTACGAAGTTGATGCAGTCTGACCCGCTGCAGCAGCATTTGAAGTTTTTTCATAAAAGGGGCCTCCGGATGTGCGCCGATGACCATGGCGCTTATTCCCTCCTATTGTAACCCATTTTTTCGTTGTTGCATAGAGCTTTTTTTCACTCTGATGCACTTTTTTTGCAAAAAGGTGGATCGGGGCGATGATTTTACCCAGAATACACCCGATCCAGTGCCACATTTTCTGAAAAAGGCGGGTTACAGAAGGATGGAACGTATGCTGCCAGATCAGAAAGCCCAGCAGACTGCCTGCCAGATACCCGATTCGAATATCCCCGCTGCAGATATAAAAGCACAGGATCAGCCATGCCGGAAACAGGATCATGCATACGATCACCTGATAGCAAATCGGGAAGTGACGGTCCCATGGGTGGAATACATCCAAGACCGGACCCAGTGACAGACCGAGGATCAGGCACTGGAGCAGACGCTGCCAATCAAGCTCCGGCGCAGTCATCGGAAGAGTCCTCTGCGCGGCTTGGTGTCCTCGTAGCTCAGTGCGGTGATTTTTCCCTGTATGACAAGAGCGCCGTCGTCCAAAGACAGGCATTTCAGACGCAGCTGCTCCCCTTGGATCATCAGGGTGCCTTGACTGGTGTTCAGCTCTACAAGCTCGTCATCAAAGTGGATCACCTCGGTTGCGCCGGTGAGATCCAGTCTGTTTCTTTCATCCAAAGTCACTTTATGCGGCAGCTTGGTAACGGGATTTTCCATAGTACATCCTCCTTTGCCACAGTTTACGCAGCGTGCAGGAGAATAGAACTGTTGATAATATGTAAATTGCATGGGCAGGCTATTGACGAAACCTCCTGCGCAGGGTATCATGACAGAAAGAAAGGGGCGATTTTCATGAAAGAAAATATTGCTAAAACCTTGTCCAGAGCCAAATGGGGCTCGATTGCGCTGATCGTATTCGGACTTGTTCTCGTATGCTTCCCGGATTTTGGATCCCGAACCGTGGCGGCGGTCATTGCTTGGGGCTTGATGATCGCAGGAACAGCCGGACTTGTGATCGGCGTGCTGAGCTGGCCGGCGTTTGGCTTCGGCACACTTGGCGGCAGCGGTATATCGCTGCTTGTGGGGCTGTATATTATGAGAAATCCGCTGTCGCTTGCATCCATCCTTGGGGTGCTTCTGGGGGCGCTGTTGACGGTACAGGGATTAGGAGCACTGGCAGATGCACTGCGGCTGCGCAGAAACGGTGCGATCTGGGGCTTTAGTATGGTCTGGGCTTGTGTAACCCTCATTATGGGGCTGATCCTTATTTTCTCCCCGCTGACCACCTCCAGAATCGTCATGTCGATCACGGGACTGATCATGATGGTGTGCGGCGGAGGCAATCTTTATACGCATGCCAAAGCGACCCCTTACATTCGTACTGCTCAGGGCAAAAGCCGCATTATTGACGCAGACGAATGAAAGGGGCGGCGAGGTTCAGGCTTTATCCTTGGGCTTAAACAGCAGACTGCCCACAAGGCCTGCTATGATCGCAGCGGTGATCCCTCCGGCGGTAGCCTTGAGTCCACCTGTGAATATGCCGATAAATCCGCTTTCGTTGATGGCTTCCCGAACACCTCGGGCAAGGGTGCTTCCAAACCCTGTCAGCGGAACCGAGGCTCCGGCACCTGCGAAGTCAATGAAGGGCTGATAAATCCCCAATGCACCTAACAGCACGCCGACCACTACGTAGCTGACCAGAATCTTGGCAGGCGTGAGCCCTGTCAGGTCGATCAACAGCTGTCCGATCAGACACAGACAGCCGCCGATGATGAATGCTTTTAAATAGTCCATGGATTTACCTCCTTGATTCGATGCATACCCCGTGACATACACCGGGAATCGGCAATTTTTGCTGGGTGGATGTGGGGGAGAGCAAAGCACCGGTGCCGCAGAACAGGATCTTTTTGAGTTTGCCGGATTGCAGCTTGCTCAGCAGCTCAGAACACAGGACGATGGCGCTGCATCCGCATCCGGAGCCGCCTGCGTGAACGTCCTGCTTGGGGGCATCATAGACAAGGGTGCCGCAGTCGGTCAACTTGCCGCCGATGCTGATACCCTCCTTGCGGAACAGATACATCAGCGTCTCCTTGCCCAAGGAGCCTAAGTCTCCGGTCACGATCAGGTCAAAGTCCTCGGGAGCGCTGTGGGTGTCGTCAAAATGGGCCCGTATCGTGTCGAAGGCCGCAGGGGCCATGGCACAGCCCATATTCGTGGCATCCGTAATACCAAGATCTGTCACGGTCCCCACGGTTGCAGATGAGATCTCTATGGTCCCACGCTTTCCCTCTACAAGCGCTGCGCCGCTTCCGGTGACGGTCCACTGAGCCGTCGGGGTCCGCTGTCCTCCGTAGCCCAGAGGGAAACGGTACTGCCGTTCGGAGGAGGCAAAGTGGGAGGAGGTCATTGCGACCACCTTGTCGGCATATCCGCCGCCGGCAGTCATGGCGGCCAGCATCAGGCTTTCAGCCATGGTGGAACAGGCTCCGTACAATCCCACATGGGGGATGCCCGTATTGCGCAGGGTGAACGACGAGCCGATACACTGGTTCAGCAGGTCGCCCGAGTAAACCAGATCGATATCTGTCCGGCTTAGATCGGCTTTTTTCAGCAGCCTGTCCAAGGCTAGCTGCTGCATTTTCTTCTCGGCCTGTTCCCAAGTCTTTTCTCCGAATTTTGTATCCTGAGAGGTCTGGTCGAACAGATGCCCCAGAGGTCCCTCAGACTCCTTTTTTCCGGCGATACTGGCCCAATTGGTGACACTGACCGGGGCAGCCGGACGAAAGCTTCGTTTTCCGATTTTGTTTTGTGCCATGATCATCCCTCATTTCCTTGAGGGTAGTATAAGCAATTCTGAAAAAAATAACCGGAAGTGAGAAACTTCCGGTTATTTTTGTATCGATCATTTACCTGCCAGAGCCCGTTCCAGCCAAACAGAACCAAAATCAAGCGCAGTGTAGAGACCATCCTTCTCGCCTTTTTTAACGATACGGTCACGTCCCTTTGCGTTGGGGTCGGTGAGCTGAAGCTGAATGGAGACCTTGGTTGCGATATCGGTATCCTTGACCTTTTTGGTCTCGAGAATTTGCAGCATCACGATGTGGGAATCAGCCATGGAACCATAATAAATCAGGTTATCCTTACGCATGAGGGGATGACCCTTATACATTAATCCTTTTTGTTCTGCCATTGAAACCTCCTGTTAGTGGGGATCGGACGGAGCCGATCAAGAGTGGATAACGAACATGTGATGTGATGGAAATGGGGCTTCTGCACTGCAAAAGCCCCATAAATCACGAAAAATTACCTGTCAAAGAGATAGCACTGCACCAACTCTTGCAGCAGTTCGTCCCGGTCCAGCTTGCAAATCATGCTGCGGGCACCATTGTAATTCGTAATGTAGGTGGGATCCTCGGTAAGCAGATAGCCCACAATCTGATTGATGGGGTTGTAGCCCTTTTCGTTCAGCGCGTCAAAAACATTGCGCAGGATCCGGCGCATATTTTCCTTGTCATCGCAGGGAACCGTGAACTTGATCGTGTTATCCGTCATGTAACCGACCTCCTTTGTCTGATATCTTGGTACTATTATAGCCCAAATCTTATGATCTGTAAAGGTAGAAACCATAAAGATTTTCTTAAAATGGGAGTGCATAGCACTCCCATTTTCGATATCAACGCAGAACAGCGTTCAGTTGGACAGACAGAGCAGACAAAACCTTGGCAACGACACCTTCAGAATCGCTGTCGGTCAGGGTGCGGTCATCGGCACGCAGCTCCAGAGAAAATGCAAGGCTCTTCTTGCCTTCCGGAACACCCACGCCGCGGTAAATGTCAAACAGACGGACCTTGCGCAGCAGCTTGCCGGCGGAGGCGGTGATGACATCTTCAACCTGCGCAACGGTGACAGCCTCGTCACAGATCAGCGCAAGATCCCGGGTAACTGCGGGGTACTTGGGCAGGGGGACGAAGGTGGGCTCGGGCAGCTGAAGCGCAAAGGCTTTGCTGAAGTTCAGCTCAGCACAGTAGACCTCGCCGTCAAAACCGTAGTTCTTCGCAACCAGAGGATGCACCTGACCCATATAGCCCAGATCCGTGCCATTGATGGATACCATTGCGCAGCGCCCGGGATGGTAGGAGGGATTGTCCTTTACAGCGGTGTAGACAGCCTTGGGCAGGCGCAGGCCGGAAAGGATCGACTCCAGCTCACCTTTCAAGGTAAAGAAGGTTTCTCCTGTTCCGTAGGTGCCGAGCAGCAGCATCTTGGGCTCCTCGGGGAGTGCTTCCCCGGGTACAGGGCGGTAGATCTTGGCAAGCTCGTAAAGCTTTGCAGATTTGTTGTGGTAAGCGTTGTTCCGAGACAGGACCTCCAGCATTGAGGGCAGTGCGATGGTGCGCATGATCGATGTGTCCTCACCCAACGGGTTCTGGATGCGCATTGCGTTGCGCAGGACGGAATCCTCGGGCAGACGGATCTGGTCAAAAACAGTGGGGGAAACGAAGGAGTAGGTGATGATCTCGCTGTAACCCAGTGCGCGGCACAGGGTTCCCGCCTTGTTTTCCGTGAGCATCAGGGGGGAATAGCCGCCCTGAGTAGAGGTCTTGAATGCAGTGGTGGGGATTTCGTTGTAGCCGTAGCTTCTGCCCACTTCCTCTGCGATATCTGCCATCAGGTTCAGGTCGGGACGCCAGGAGGGGACCAGAATGTTGTCGCCCTCTACCTTGACCTCCAACAGCTCTAGATACTTTACCATATCCTCCCGGGAAATATCGGTGCCAAGGAGACGGTTGATCTTTTCATGCTCCAGAGGCAGTGTTTTAGGCTGAGGCACATAATTCAGGATATCGATGATGCCGTCCATCACATCGCCGCATTCCAGCATTTCTACAAGCTCGCAGGCGCGCTCCACAGCGGGGACGGTCATCATGGGGTCAAGATTTTTCTCGAACTTGCCGGATGCTTCGGTTCGCATGCCCAGTGCCAGAGCGGTCTGACGGATGGAGGTGCCGTTGAAGTTGGCAGACTCAAATACGACACAGGTGGTGTCATCCTGCACCTCGGAGTTTTCACCGCCCATGATACCGGCAAGGCCGATGGCCTTTTCGCCGTCGGCGATCACCAGCATGCCGGGTCTGAGATTACGGACACTGCCATCCAGAGTGGTGATGGTTTCGCCCTCGGCAGCCTCTCGGACCACGATCTGGCCGGAGGTGATGTAGCGGTAGTCAAATGCGTGCATGGGCTGACCGTACTCCAGCATGACGTAATTTGTGATATCCACGATATTGTTGATGGGTCGGATGCCGTTGGCGCGCAGACGCTGACGCATCCATTTGGGAGAAGGTCCGACCTTTACGTTGGCGATCATGCGGGCGGAGTAGCGGTTGCACAGGTGTTCAGCCGGGACTTCAACATCCAATTTTTCAAAGATAGAGCCGGAGTCGCTGCCCTTGACCACGGGATCATGGTGCTTCATCTGCATGCCGAAGGCAGCGGCAGACTCTCTTGCAAGACCCATGATGGAGTAGCAGTCGGGGCGGTTGTTGGTGATCTCAAAATCAACAACCGTATCGTCGTTGCCGATGACCAGATTGATGTCGTCGCCGGGCTTGCAGGGCTCATCATTGAGGATCCAGATGCCGTCGGCAAACACACCGGGCAGATCGTTTTCGGTCAGGCCCAGCTCTTGGAAGGAGCAGAGCATACCGTTGGATTTTTCACCGCGGAGCTTGCCCTTGGTGATGTGGACTCCGCCGGGGAGCCAAGAATTGTGCAGGGCAGCAGGGACCAAATCACCCTCATGGACATTTTGGGCGCCTGTGACGATCTGGACAGGCTCGTCCTGTCCCACATCGATCTGGCAGACCCACATGTGGTCGGAGTTTTCGTGACGGACGATGCTGACGACCTTGCCCACCACAACATTTTTGATCTGAGCGTCCATGCGCTCATAGGTTTCGACCTTCTGACCGAAAACCGTCATGGTTTCTACATATTCCTTATCGGAGACGTGGGACAGATCCACAAACTCCTCGTTGATCCATTTTCTGTTGAGTTTCATGGTAATCCCTCCTTAGAACTGATTCAGGAACCGAACGTCGTTGTCAAAAATCAAACGCAGATCGTTGATCCGCAGGCGGCCCATGGCCATACGCTCAAGGCCCATGCCAAAGGCAAAGCCGGAGTATTTCTCCGGATCGATACCGCAGTTGGAAAGCACCTCGGGGTGAACCATGCCGGCACCAAGAAGCTCGATCCAGCCCTCGCCGTGGCAGGTGGAGCAAACCTGACCGTCTACTTCGCCGGTGCCGTGGCACTTGTGACACTGCATATCCATCTCGCAGCTGGGCTCAGTAAAGGGGAAGTGATGGGGACGGAACCGCATTTGCAGGTCCTGACCATAAATGCGCTTCATCAGGGTGATCAGTGCGCCCTTCAGGTCGCCCATGGTGATGTTCTCCGCCACCACCAGACCTTCGATCTGATGGAACATGGGGGAGTGGGTCGCATCGGCCTCGTCCTTGCGGAACACACGGCCGGGAGCCAGAATACAGATGGGAGGCTCGGAAATCTCCATGGCACGGATCTGCATAGGGCTGGTCTG
This sequence comes from Clostridiales bacterium, assembly GCA_019418025.1. Lineage (GTDB taxonomy): Bacteria > Bacillota > Clostridia > Oscillospirales > Oscillospiraceae > Faecousia. The sequence goes on from DYCR01000036.1 coordinate 16,182, forward strand.
GGTGCGCAGCAGGACAGAATCGTCATCATTGAAATAGAAGGTGTCGGAACGGTCCCGAGAGGGGTGGCCCTCCTCGATATTCAGACGGGTGAAGTTATAGCTTGCCAGCTCTACCTCGGGGCCGTCTACCACCTGATATCCCATACCCACAAAGATATCCTTGATCTCCTGAAGGATCATGTTCATGGGATGCTGATGTCCCATGAGGACCTCCTCACCGGGGATGGTGACATCGACACATTCGCATGCCAGCTTTTCCTCCAGAGCGGATGCCTCGAGGGCGGTTTTGCGCTCTTCAAGTTTCTTTTCGATTTCTGCACGGACGGCATTTGCCAGCTGACCCATGACAGGGCGCTCCTCAGCGCTCAGCTTGCCCATCTGCTTCAGCACGGCAGTCAGTTCACCCTTTTTGCCCAGAAGCTTGACACGCAGCTCTTCCAGAGCAGGCAGATTTGCAGCAGCATCAAGGGCGGACATGGCACTGGTCTTGATTTGTTCCAATTGCTGTTTCATGGAATTCTCTCCTTTAAGAAAGTTAAAATACAAAGAAAAAACGGTCTTTCATCCCACCAATGGGGACGAAAGACCGGAAAATCTTCCGCGGTACCACCCGCAATTCGCATAAAATGCGCACTTTTACAAGATGCAGACACATCTCGGGCCCATAACGGAGGTCACACCGGCACACCCTACTTTGATTCAGGCGGCAGCTCCCGGGAGAAGGCCCAAATACCGACGCTGAGCGGATCACACCATCCCGCTCTCTCTGAAAAACGTCCCTGATAAGAGGACAGCCCGTTCACAGCCTTTAAAATATATAGGACATTTTATCATAGAAAAAAGAAATCTGCAAGGGCTTTTATTGCTTTTCAAGGTAGTTTTTGAGAAAGATCATGGCCTGATGATAGCCCTCGAGCCCTTGCCCTGCGATGGTATGAAGGCACGCTTTTCCGGCATAGGAAATCTGCCGGAAGGGTTCCCGATTTGCAACATCCGAGATATGGACCTCCACAGCGGGTATCCCGACGGATTTCAGCGCATCCAATATGGCGATAGAGGTGTGGGTGTAGGCTGCCGGATTGATGACGATTCCGTCAAATTGACGATAAGCTGACTGGATCTTGTCCACGATGGCACCCTCGTGATTGGACTGAAAATGCTCTGCGGTTACATCTAAT
>DYCR01000037.1 GCA_019418025.1 Clostridiales bacterium
AAGAGACAGGGGGATGTTGATGATCAGATTCATATATCCGACATTGATCCCCAAGACGTACTGGATCATGGTGCATAGACCGTTTAATCCGGCGGGAGCGAACTTGTTGGGAAAGACAAACAATTGGTAATTGATGGCACTGATCAGCGCCAGACCGATGATCACGACATAGGTGAAGCATTTCTTTTTCGGAAACATGTATTCTTCTTTTACCATAACCTTAAAACTCCGTTTTATCCCATTATAATCAGGCGTGCTTTAATATGACAAATCATAGCACAAGGGCGTATCAGGGTCAAGGGGACAAAGTGCAGGGAAATCAAAAAACAAATGTTTGCTTTTTGGGCATTTTTGTGCTATGCTTCTTGTAAAAGAATTGGAGGGATGGAAATGCCACGTACGTCGGATAAATCTGAACAGATATTGGAATTTGTCAGCCGTTTTATCCAGGAAAATGGATATGCTCCGTCTGTCCGTGAGATCGGCGCCGGGGTCGGCCTGAAATCCACCGCCTCAGTGAGCTATCACCTGCGGGCGTTACAGGAAAAGGGACTGCTGCAGGGGGGCGATGCCAAGGGCAAAAAGCGGGCAATCGTCACCAATGCAAGATCGGGCCAGATCCCTGTGATCGGAGTTGTCACTGCGGGAATCCCGATCCTGGCGGTGGAAAATCAGGAGGGGATGATGCGTTGGGACGGAGACCCCAGCTGCTTTGCACTGCGCGTCCGGGGCGACAGCATGATCCACGCAGGGATATTGTCAGGGGATAAGGTCGTTGTGAGGCCCCAATCCACCGCCGATGACGGGCAAATCGTCGTTGCGCGCATCGGGGACGAGGCAACGGTCAAGCGCCTGCGCAAGCGGAACGGACAGATTTGGCTGATGCCGGAGAATCCGGCCTATGAGCCGATCGACGGATCGGAAGCGGAGCTGGTGGGCTTAGTCAAGGCGGTCGTTCGGGAATACTGATCGCTCATCGTGAAAAAGCGCCCCTTTGGGTGCTTTTCAGCTTGTCAAAGAGGCTCCCGGAGTTTGCTGCCTTAGCGGCAAAAAGATAAAAAATCATGTTCCACGGGGGCGTGTACCTCGGGGAACATACTGCTCAGCCTGATGAGTGTGGAATTTATCCGTCAATGACGGGTAAATTATGCGCATGTCAGGCTGAAAAAATGCCAGAAAACCCTGAAAGGGATTTCTGGCAGGGTCAAAAGCGCCCTTGCGGGTGCTTTTTCATATCCGGCGCAGTTAGATTGCAAACATTCCGTAAACATTGGACTTGAACGGTTGAAATCCCAGAAATATGCAATATAATATGCGTATCAATCCAAAATACAAGGTGATCTCGATGAAGAATATCTCTGGTTGGCTGCGGCGTGTGGGCACCAACCTTACCATGGGAATGCAGCGGTTCATGTATGGAAGGTACGGACATGACCGGCTGAATATGGCACTGCTGACGGCTGGGCTGATACTATGTGTTATCTGTCTGTTTGTGCGGAGCGTTATGCTGGATCTGACCCTGATGCTCGGGGCTTATGCACTGCTGATCTGGTCGATGGTTCGTTGTTTTTCCAGAAATACCTATAAACGTTATCAGGAGAACCGGCGATTTTTGCTGATGATCGACCGGATCAAGGACCGTGACAATCGGTATTTTACCTGCCCCAAATGTCGGCAGACGGTTCGTGTCCCCAGAGGGAAGGGGAAAATATCCATCACATGTCCCAAGTGCAGAGAAAAATTTGTGAAAAAGACGTGAAAAAATCCTCCGATCATATCGGAGGATTTTTTATATGCGGAGTTTAGTGGGGGCTTGATTGGTCGGAAGCGGTCATCTCCTCGGGAGGATCGTTTTCCAACCCCATGTGGAATTCCTTTCTGGGGATCAGGAACCGCTTGGCGGCAAACAGTGCCACGATACAAAGAATGCTCAGCAGATTATCAAGAGCGCCCCCGTGGCCTACCACGATGTATCGGGCGATTGCCATGATCAGAACCTCCAGAATGTTAGCAGGGGTCATATGCATCAGCAGCTTGACAAATTCCAGTCCGATGACAATGGCCAGAAGCTCCTGCAGGAACAGGTGGACCACGTTTTCCTGACGGAGATACTGGGGGTTGGAGAAGATCTGATATACATACATGACCAACAGCGCCACAAGGACACAGGTGGAAATGATCGCAATCAGTGTTTCAATGAACATCAGGCTGCGCTCCAGAATATAGTCAAGCTTTTTCTTGAGTTTTATCACGGCGATTCTCCTTTTTCAAAAATTTTCGGTTTTCGTTTTGACGAAGATTCTCCAGTTTGCTGCGAAGCTGGGTCTGGGCGGAGTCCATATCCTGCCACAACTCCCGAGCCGACATCCGCAGCACGCCGGAGCGGAAGCTGGACAGCTGGACCAGAGAATCGGAGCTTACCACTCGGACGTTGTAGTTGTTTCCGATCTGTCCGGCAAAGGCCTCGATATAGGCATCTGCGGTCTGGCCTTCCTTGGTGTAGACGATCTGCATATGGTTGCGGGCCTGCTTCTGACCGGGGTTTCCCTTTGCGCGGTATCCGTCGAATACCAGAACCACCTGAAAATGTCGGAAGCTTGAGTAGTTGTCCAGCTGCTCGATCAGGCGCTGACGCGCCAGAGCGATATCCAGTTTAGCCATTTCGTCAAGCTCGTTATCGGCAAATAGGACGTTGTAGCCGTCGATGATCAGCAGGGTCTCCTTCGGCGGGGCAATGGGCATCAGATCCTTGGCCGGGCGGTTTGCAGGCGCGGTATACTGCCGTCTGCGCACAGGGCCGAATTCCCGCTCCATGATCCGCTCCAGCTCCATATCATCCAAACGCAGGTTCCTTGTGACAATCTGGGGCTCGGGATCTGGTGCAAGAATACTGGAAAGGTGCATATACTCCCGTACCCGATCCCACTTGACGTTGAAGCCGGCACCGTGGGCGCAGAACACCGAGTCCGGCGTGTTAGGCAGGTCTGCCTCCGGGTCATAAGCCAAGGTGTCTATGATGGCGGCGGCATTATGGCAGGGGCGGTATCCGGCAGGTCCTGTTTGGAAAATCCCCAGTCCATGGGTGTATGATGCCACGTCGGATGCATAGTCACCGACCTCCGACACGGGGACAGTGCCGCGCAGGACGGAAAATTCGCCGCCGGAGGTTGGGGGATCGAATATGCCGGACATGGTGCGGATATCTGTGATGGCGCGGCCGATCTGGGCTGCGGGAACGGTGAGGACAAATGTGTACCACGGTTCCAGCAGGACGCTTTTTGCCTGCATCAGCCCTTGGCGAATGGCCCGATAGGTTGCCTGACGGAAATCGCCGCCCTCTGTATGCTTGGGATGGGCCCGTCCGGAAACCAGAGTGATTTTCAAATCCGTGATGGGAGAGCCGGTCAGCACGCCCACATGCTGTTTTTCTGCAATATGGCTCAGTATGAGGTTTTGGAAGTTGATGTCCAAAATGTCCTGAGAGCAGGCGGATGTGATGGTGATGCCGCTTCCTGGCTCACCGGGTTCCATCAGCAGATGGACCTCGGCATAATGACGCAGAGGCTCAAAGTGACCGACTCCCTCCACGGTATCGGAGATGGTCTCCTTATAGGAGATCTGCCCCGTACCAAAGGAGGCCTGCAAATCGAACCGTTCCCGCATCAGGCTTTCCAGAATCTCCAGTTGTACCTTGCCCATCAGCTTGACTTGGATCTGCTTCAGCCGTTCGTCCCAGAGGATCTGAAGCTGCGGGTCCTCTTCCTCGAGCTGACGAAGCTTCGGCAGGACAGTCAGCGGGTCCCTGCCCTCGGGAAGATTCAGCCGGTAGCACATGACGGGCTCAAGAACCGGCTTAACAGCATGGGTTTGGGCACCGAGCATTTGACCGGGGTAGGTTGCGCTAAGACCTTGAATGGCACAGCAGTGCCCCGGCAGGATCTGCTCTGCCTGAGTGAACTGTGCGCCGGAGTAGAGCCGGAGCTGAACGCATTTTTCCGTGTGTGATGCTCCCTGACGGTCCTGATAGACAAGCGGGGAGCGAACCCTGAGGGAACCGCCGGTGACCTTTACCCAAGTCAATCTGGTACCCTGAGCATCCCGTGAAACCTTGTAGACCCGGGCTGAAAATTCAGAAGGGTATTCTTTTTGCGGCGCGCAGTCCTCCAAAAGCCGGATCAGTGTGTCTACGCCGTCTAATTTGAGGGCGGAGCCAAAGCAGCAGGGGAACACCTTACGGGCGGCAACCAATGAGCGGATGCTTTCCGGCGGGATCGTGCCGTGGGAGAGATACTGCTCCAGTACCGCCTCGTCGCAGACTGCCACAGACTCTGCAACGGCGGCAGGGTCAGCCGTGAAATCGATGATGCTTTCAGACAGGCCTGCCTGAAGCCGTGCAAGCAGAGCCTGCCGGCCCGGTCCGGGCAGATCCATTTTGTTGATGAAAAGGAATGTGGGGATCTGATAACGCTGAAGCAGGCTCCATAGGGTCAGTGTGTGCGCCTGAATCCCGTCAGACCCGTTGATGACCAAAACGGCACAGTCGAGGATCTGCATGGTTCGTTCTGCTTCTGCCGAGAAGTCCACGTGACCCGGGGTGTCCACCAGTGTCAGCTCCAAACACTGAGTTTGCAGCAGTGCCAGCTTGGAAAAAATGGTGATCCCTCGCTGCTGCTCCAAAACGTGGTTGTCGAGAAATGCGTCCCTGTGATCAACGCGGCCCAATTGGCGGCGCGTGCCGGTGGTGTAGAGCAGCGCCTCGGATAGGGTGGTTTTGCCGGCATCTACATGGGCAAGCAAACCAACACACAGCGGGGATTTTTGGTTGGGTAGTCGGTCTTTGTTCAAAGGAATGGCCCTCACTTGTGATTAGTGCTGTCATTATATCACAGGAGCGGCCAATAGTCGATACGGTGTTTTCCGATGGGCGGAGGGAAACGGAGGGGGGAATATGATTCGTAAACAATATTTAAAAATTTGTTGCAGCAGTGCAACAAAGAAATCCGAAAGGATGATGCGCAAGTGTGATAAAAACAGAGCATTGGGGGCGGTGGTTTTTCGGGGAAAGGGAAAGCTGTTGCACATGTGCAACAAAAATAAGGTTGCAATGCCGATGGGGATGTGGTAGGGTATTACTGGAATTCAGGGGTTGCTGCGCCCGTTTCTTTGTTACGGTGACCGAGAGATCGGTTTTTTTGTATGATATGGGTTAGCTATAACTAACTAAAGGGGAGAAGGGATGCATATGCCGGAAATGCCTGAGGCACTGAAATTCAGGATCATGATGTGTCTGCTTATTTCTGGCCCGAGCAGCTGCTCGGTCACAGAGATCTCAAGAACATTGAACGAAAAGAAATACACAATTACCCGATCCATGAACCGCATGGAACAGGAGGGATTGGTTGACCGCTCCAATGTCCGATGCCCAGTTTTGACCCAGAAGGGCCGCACGCAGGCGGAGCGCTATCGGGAACGTGTTCGTCTGGCGCAGAACCATCTGCTTTATGAAGGGGTGGATGTGGAGCATGCCCGGCAGGATGCCTGCTCGTGGGCAATGTTTTGTTCGGATGCGCTGATGAATGTGCTTCGGGCAAACGATGAGCCCCATCGGATCAAGGAGGAGCTGAGAGAACGGCACACCTTCAGCGGCAGCGTGTTCTGCAAGAATATGAAGGACGGAGGCTACACCTTCCCGTTTATCATTTATCGGGAGCATATGGAGGCCGATACACCGATTTCCTGTGTGAACGAAGGATTTGAACACCCTTGTACACTGCATGTGGAAAAAGGCGAGGGCGTTATTCAGCTGCGGATGCTCCCGATCCGGCAGGGCTCGGGAATTGATAAAGAGGAGCGCTGCGACTGCATTCAGTATGTGGAATATTTGGATTCGGGGCGGTTTATAAGTGCCGAAATTGACGGCACCATCGTCTCTATCCCGATGCAGGCCCTGTCATTTGTGAACATGGGTACGGGCGCTGATCGGCTTTTTCATGGGAGCGTCGGACTGAGACTGCGGTGCAGCTGCTCTGACGGGCAGGCATATGAAACGAAGGCAACCTTTACGATTTTGATTTGAGCCACCCCGGCGGAAGATTTGCAGAAACAGACATGATATGAGTTAGTTTTAGCTAACCCGTGTCACGATGGATGTTAAGCAGATCTATCCCACCGACATATCGGAGACAGGGAGAAAAAACTCCCGGCTCCGACCATATATACATCATTCAGAGAGGAGTGTGAAACGACCCCCTGCGGCACCTAAGCAAAAAATTTAATTCCCCGAAAGGGGAGAAAGGAATGTTATGAAGAAGATCCTATCATTTGTCATGGCTGCAATTATGATTTTTTCCGTGATCCCCAATGTGGCATTTGCAGCATCAGCCGATGAGGCGGCTCAGGCCTACACCATGAGCATCACCATGAACAAAGACGGCAAGCAGAGCGCCAGCATGTGTGACGCAATGTTTGCACAGAAAGCTGACGTTTCGATCAGCGGTGACACCGCAACCGTGAAAATTTATGTTGCGTATCCCGTTCCTGCATTTGCCAATCAGGGAACAGACGGCACGCTGAAAACCTTCAAGGTCACCTACAAGGGGACCGAGTATGCAGCACAGTCGGATATTTCTACAAAGCCCATGATGACGGTCAAGGCAAACAATCTTCTGTTCGGCCTTAAGCAGGGTGAGCAGATCCCTGCACAGGTCATGACTCTGGAGCTGCCCAAGGCTGCGCTTGAAGAAAAGTATCTTGACGTAACTGCCTTTGTTAACGTCGTCATGAATAATGATGTTGACTTTGACATGGCGATCTCCGATCTGACTCCCAACGAAACAAAGCCCGAGCCTGAGCCTGAGCCTCAACCCGAGCCGCAACCTGAGCCTCAGCCCGAGCCGCAACCTGAGCCTCAGCCCGAGCCGCAACCTGAACCTCAGCCCGAGCCTCAGCCCGAGCCTCAGCCGGAACAGCCTGAGTCTCAGCAGAACACAGTGACAGTCACCATGAACAAAGACGGCGCTCAGGAGCCAAGCATGTGCGATGTCATGTTTGCTGAGAAGGCCGGCGTGGAGGTCAACGGTGATAAGGTGACGCTGAAGCTGTATGTGGCATTCCCGATCCCTGCCTTTGCAACCGAAGGCAAGGACGGTACATTGAAAGACTTTGTCGTGACTTATCAAGGAAAGGAATACAAAGCATCATCCGATATCGACTCAAAGCCCATGATGACCGTTAAGGCAGACAATGAGGGCTTCGGTCTGAAAAAGGGAGAAAAGATCACCGCTCAGGTTCTGACCATAGAGCTGCCGAAGGAAGCGCTGAATGAGGCATTTCTGGATGTGCGGGCATTTGTCAACGTGTTTATGATGATGCCTGTGGATTTTGATATGGCGCTGTCTGAGCTGAAGCTTCCCGAGCCCGAACCTGAACCCGAGAAAATTACAGCAGCTCCCACTGTGGAGCCCAATGGCGGAAGCTTCCGGGAAAATCAATCGGTGACTCTGTCCTGCCAGACGGAAAACGCAGTGATCTACTATACCACCGACGGCACAGATCCCACCGATCAGAGCAATCGTTACACTTCCCCCTTTACCCTGACCGAGACAGCTGTGGTAAAGGCAATGGCAGTGGCAGAGGGCATGAAGCCCAGTGACGTTACAGTGGCTGAATTCACCAAGGAGGCCGGCGGAGAGGAGCCTGCTCCCGAGGCAGGAAAAATTGAGGACGGCACCTATCATGTGGATGTGGCACTTTGGCACGAGACTGCCGACAGAGCCTCCATGGGTGACGCGGCATTTGCATCCAGCCGTCAGGCCGTTGTAAAGGTAGCAGATGGCAAGGTCACAACCGTTCAGGTGACCACCGGTCCGGTCCAGATGGGGCCGATCACCAGTGCCATCACCCATGTGACCGCAGATGGACAGGAGGTTCAGATTCTCAAGACCGAGAAGCTGACCATCTCTGACGGAACCGAGATCGATTACATCAAGCAGTTTGCATTCCAAATGCCGGAGGGAGCACAGCCGGAGTCTCTGGCAGGTGTGACATATGTTCCTGTGCAGTTCAAGGTTCCCGGGACACCCATGGGCGACACCCTGATGAATGCACGGCTCAAGATGGACTGGAGCAGTGCAGAGAAGATTCAGGGCGGAGAAACCGTAGAGCCCACCGAGCCCGAGGCACCGAAACCCGAGCAGACGGAAATGGACTTTACAGATCAGGCCACCGGCATCAAGGTGCATGCAGACAAGGGCGTGTTTACCGAGCCGGTTACCCTGCACGTGACTGCAATTACCACCGGCAAGGATTACGCCAATGCCGCTAAGGTCCTCAGCAGTGTGGGCAAGAAGTTCAAGCTGTTTGAGATCCATTTTGAAAATGAGGCAGGTGCCGAGGTTCAGCCCAACGGCACGGTGACCGTATCCTATCAGGTCCCCAACGGCTACGATGCTGCCAAGCTTGAGCTTTACAGGATCAACCCGGAGGGAACCAAAACTCTGGTCAGCGGCAGCGTCAAGGACGGCTATTTTGAAGCAGTCCAGAAGCACTTCAGCACCTATGCACTGGTGGAAAAGGGCAGCAAGACAGCGGAACAGAAGCCCGGAAAGCCCGGCTCCCCCAACACCGGTGACGAAGCACCTGTATTGACTCTTGGGGTAATGACCGCAGTATCTGCCGCGGCAGCGGTTCTCCTGCTGGCAGATCGCAAGCGCAGAAACGCAAAATAAAAGGAGAAAACAATGATGCATACCACAGCTAAACGTATCGCAGCGCTGTGCAGTATGGTGGTGATGCTCGTCCTCGGGGCGAGCATTACTGCTTTGCCTGTTCACGCCGCACAGCACGGCATTTATACGGCAGCCGCAACACCCAGTTACAGAAATCCGTCTACCGGAGAGATCGAGGACTCCGGCGGAGAGGATTCTGCGGTACTGGGGCAGTCCATGACCGAGTCTGTGACCTATGGCCGGGCTTTGGTGGAGGTGGATCAGGATGGCAGCACCTATGCAACGATCCGTCTGCAAATGATGGATAATATTGAAAGCGTGAGCTTTCAGGTGGATGGCTACGGGGTGTCGGCCACCACGATGCAGGAAAATTACGGCAGCAACACCGCTGATTTTCGCATGCGTGTGAATAGTGAATACTCCGTGATCCGCTGCAACATCTACGTGACGGCTATGGGCCGTGAGGTGGTATTTTTTATCACCCTGTCCGGCTTGCAGGCCGGTTCGGGAGACTTTGTTACCAGCATTGAGCTGGCACAGCCTGAGCCCGAGCCCGAGCCTGAGCCTGCCAAGCCTGAGCCGACGGAAGCGCCCGATGAAACGAAGGCACCGGAGACAGAGCCGGCTCAGACCGAGCCCACCGAGACTCAGGCTGCCGAAACCCATGCAGAATCCAAGCCTGCCGAGGATGAGACGAAGGCAACTGCTCCGGCAGGACTTCAGGAATTTGATGCGTCCGGCAATCAGGTGACCGAGGGTGCGGAAGCGCCGCAGAAGGATGAAGGCGGCATCAGCGTAATCGGCTGGGTCCTGATCGCGGTGATCGCAGCAGGCGGAATCGGCTTTGGCGTGTGGTATTTTGTGTTCTTTAAGAAAAAGAAGTAAGGAGGGGCCAATGAAACGTAAGCGGGTAATCTCATTGCTGCTTATGCTGCTGGTGCTGTTGTCAGCGGCCGGATGTGTGGATCAGCACCCGGAGCAGGCCCAGACTCCTGCGGATACGGATCAGCCCCGACTGATCGCCACATCTCCTGCCGTCGCCCAGATCTGCTATAAGCTGGATCTGGATCTGGTGGGCATCTGCCAGACGGCAAGCACCCTGCCGGAACCGTATCAGCAGCTGACCAAGGTGGGTATGCCGATGAATCCGGATCTTGAGATCATCAAGTCCTTGGAGCCGGATTATATTCTGTCTCCGGCAACGCTGAAGAATGATTTGCAGCCCAAATATGCCGGTATCGGTGAGGCGGCGATGTTTTTGAACCTGAAAAGTGTGGAAGGGATGTATGCGTCCATAGAGGGCCTTGGGAAGAAATTCCATCGGGAGAAGGAAGCGCAGCAGATGCTGGACGAATTTGACGCATATATGGATTCGTTCAACGAAACCATCAAGGATCAGCAGCCGCCTCGGGTTTTGGTCCTGATGGGACTTCCCGGCTCTTATATTGTTGCGACGGAGTCGAGCTATGTAGGCAGCCTTGTGAAGCTGGCCGGTGGGGAAAATATCTACGGTGACGGAGACGGTCAGGAATTTTTGACGGCGAACACCGAGGATATGAAAGCCAAGGAGCCGGACATCATCCTGCGCACGGCCCATGCCATGCCTGATGAGGTCATGGAGATGTTTGACAAGGAGTTCAAAACCAACGATATATGGAAGCACTTCAAGGCCGTTCAGGAGGGGAAGGTCTATGATCTGGACCCATCCATTTTCAACATGAGTGCAAATTTTCACTATCCCGACGCACTTGACGCGCTTCTGGAGCTGCTGTATCAAGCACAATAAGTACACCGCCGGAATGCTGTAAGGGTATTCCGGCGGCTGTCGGAAGGGAAGATCCTTTTTGATTACGACACAAAAGAAAGTAATATCCTTTGCAGTGACTGCCGTGGGCCTGCTGGGGCTGTTCCTGATCGCGGTGAATACCGGCTCTCTCAAGGTGACCCCTGAGGAGCTGCTGAGGGGACTGTTTGTGGCATACGACCCCGATGTTGCGACCGTTTATGATCTGCGCTTTCCGCGGATCTTCATTGCCATGATGGGAGGGGCGGCCATGGCTGTGTCCGGTGTGCTGCTTCAGGCGGTCATGAAAAATCCCCTTGCAGACCCCGGGATCATCGGCATCAGCAGCGGCGCCAGTCTGGTGGCGGTGTTGGTCACGGCCTTTTTTCCTGCGCTGTATTTTTTCACCCCTCTGTTTGCCTTCGCCGGAGGAATGCTTGCATTCGCACTGGTTTACAGCCTGTCATACAAAGGCGGCCTGTCTCCGCTGCGGATCATTCTGGTGGGTGTGGCAGTGGACTGCGCCTTTACGGGGCTCATGGGGGCCTTCAATGCAGGGACGGGCTCTAATTTTTCCGGTGTAGCCAGTATCGTCAATGCAAACATTACCATGAAAACATGGGACGATTTCCGCACATTGGGCATTTACGCAAGCATTGGTCTGATTCTCAGCTTTCTGGTGGCCTCGCCCTGCAATCTGCTGCAGCTGGAGGACAAGACGGCTCGCTCTCTGGGGATTCAGGTCAATCGAAACCGGATCATTATTTCCACCGTTGCGGTGCTGCTTGCCAGTATCTCCACGGCGATCATCGGGCCTATCAGCTTTCTGGGCTTGATCGTTCCGCACATTGCCCGGCTTCTGGTGGGCAGCAACCACAAGCTGCTGATCCCATATTCTATTTTGTTGGGTGCATTTACATTTTTGCTTGCAGATACGGTGGGCAGGACCATTGCCTACCCCCACGAGATCAATGCCACGGTCATCATGTCTGTGGTGGGCGGGCCGTTCTTTATTATGCTGCTGAGGAGGTCGAAGCAATCATATGGAGCCTGATATCTTTCAGATCAAGGACCTCTCCTTCTCCTACGGGAAGCAGCAGGTGCTGAACGGATTGGAGCTGTCCATCCGGCAGGGAGGCATCACCACCCTGATCGGGGCCAACGGGTGCGGCAAAAGCACACTGTTCAATCTGATGACTAAAAATCTGAAGCCTCAGCAGGGCAGCATCTGCCTGTATGGGAAGCCTGTGGCGGATTACCACATTAAGGACTTTGCAAAACAGGTGGCAATCGTCCACCAATATAACACGGCGCCTGTGGATCTGACGGTGGAGAAGCTTGTGTCCTACGGCAGGACCCCTTATCACACCTTGGGACTGTCCAGAGATCCGGAGGAGGACGAAGAGAAGGTCAGATGGGCACTGGAGATCACCAATACCGAAAAAATCAAGGATAAGCCTGTGGCTGAGTTATCCGGCGGTCAGAAGCAGCGGGTGTGGATCGCCATGGCACTGGCGCAGGATACCAAGGTCTTGTTTTTGGATGAGCCCACAACCTATCTGGATGTGCGGTATCAGCTGGATATCCTGCATCTGGTCCAAAAACTCAACCGAGAATTTGGCATTACGGTCATTATGGTGCTGCATGACATCAACCAATCCCTTTATTACAGCGATGAGATCGTCGCAATGAAGGACGGCAGCATCATTGCCCACGGTCTGCCGGAGGAAGTGATTACGCCGGAGCTTGTCAGGCAGGTCTACGGAGTAAGCCTGCAAATCAAGCATGTGGACGGAAAGCCCTTTGTGATCCCCGTCTGATCGGATGAATCGGTGGGATTCGCTCAGAGCATAAAAATGCCCCCTGCTGCATTTGTGCAGCAGGGGGCGCGCATATCTGATATCATGCAGCGGTCACTGTTAAGATCAGCTGCTCTTCTTTTTGTTCTTCATCACGAGGACCACAACAGATGCACCGATCAGAAGGACGATCACAACCAGAGCAACGATCGTGCCGGTGCTCATGCCTGTCTCGGCAGGAGCTGCGGGCTCGGTGGGGGCGCCGGTGCTTTCAGCAGAGGTCTCCGGTGCTTCTGTCGGCTCTTCACGGACAGCCTTCTCAAGAACGATTCTGCCGCTGCCGTTGACGGAGCCGTAGTCGGTGGTCAGGCCGGGGTACTTGGCGGTCAGAGGAGAGTTGGAGGCCTCGATGACACCGCCGGGGAATGCCTGCACGTAGTTTGCAAGGACCATGTAGTCCTCCATAACATAGTCCAGAACATTTACGGCACCCTCGAACATGCTGAAGCCGTCACCCAGATCACGCAGGGTGTAGTTATAGCCTGCCATGTTGTATTCTGCATTCAGATCCAGAGGATCCCAAGAGTTGGTTTCCTTATTATAGATCTTTACATCGTGGACACGATAGCCGCCGGTGGGCTGACCGATCCAGACACCCTTGTCATCCTTCTGGGTGCTGTCGGGCCATTCGCCGTCGATCTTATAGGTCATGCCGGAAACCTGCAGGAAGCCGCCGCATTCTTCACCTGTGCCGGCGGTACGGGCACCCCATTCCAGTGCGTCCAGAATCTGCTGACCGGTCACGGTTTGCAGACAGGCCACGTTTCCGAAGGTGTGGATGCTCTTGGCGGTGAGGTAGGAGATGTCGCCGGTGATGGCTTTGTTGCGGATGCCGCCGCCATTCATGACTGCCACATCGACATCCATGTCCTTCTGGTCGAACAGGTAGTACAGTGCATCGGCGGCAAAGTCTCCGGTGTTGGTTTCCTGACTCCGGACCAGACGGGTCTCGCCGTCAAAATTGTCAAAGGTCACGTTGGCAGAGCCGATGACGACACCGAGCTTATCATTGACCTCGGCGATCCATTCGTCCTTCAGTGCCTTTACTTCCTCGTCATAGCCGTATTCACCGTCAAACAGATCAGAGACCAGCTCATAGCCGATGATCTCAGTCATGTCCTTGCCCTTGTCATCCTTTTTCTGCTGACCGTTTTCATCCAGAACGGGCTTGGTCAGCGGATTTGCGGTGATCAGATCGGTCTCGATGGTGCCGTCGGTATGAATGACCATCATGCCGATGCTTTCAAAGTAAGAGCCGGTCTGGGTCTGCACAACGGGATTGCCGGCCTTGTCATTGACGATATTGTTTTCCACAAGTGTGTGGGAGTGACCGTCGATGAAGGCATCGAGTCCGGTGGTATTTTCGATGGTGGAGGTACTGGTCCAAGGCTCGGAGGAGGCATCAACGCCCATATGTCCCAGAGCGATGAGCTTGGTGGCACCCTCGGCCTTTGCCTCGTCGATGGCCTTCTGGACAGCGTTGTAAAGAGGCTGTCCGTCCTCGCCGCCTGCGATGCCGTAGATGTACTTTCCGTTTTCATCTTGGAAGTAGGCAGGGGTGGACTTTGTGAAGGATTCGGGGGTCAGAACGCCGATGATCGCCACCTTTTCCTTGCCGAAATCAAAGATTTTGTAGCTATCGAGGACATTGTCCCCTGCAACGCCGTCCTTTTCCTCGTTGAAGTTGCAGTCTACATAGGGGAAGTCTGCCCATTCCCGCATGGCAATGGCACCTTCCATGCCGTAGTCGAACTCGTGGTTGCCGAGGGTGGCAACGTCATAGTCGGCGGCGTTCATCAGCTCGATCATGCGCTTACCCTTGTCCATGGAGCCGAAAGCGGTACCCTGAGCATGGTCGCCTGCATCCACCAGCAGAACATGGTTATATTGTTCTTCCAGTTGATCCTTGATGTCAGCCAGAACGTCATAGCTGAGCGGTCCGTCAATGTAGCTGTGGACATCGTTGGTGTACAGGATCACGATATCATCGGATTTGACACCCTCTGCCATTACGCCGGGGACCAGAAGGGTCATCAGCATAACCAGAACCAGAGCTACGGATAATCGTTTACGCATAGTTGTTCCTCCCTAAATTATCTTGATTGGACATACCAACCTAAGTCCATTCTACACAGCCTCAAATGTAAATGCAACTGGTTTTTCGTTAATATCTGCTTAATATTTTTAGAGGTCATATTTTGCATGATCGGAAGGGCAGGTGTGCCATTTATTGGCATGATAGCATTTTTATAACTGGATAGAATAAGGTTGAAAGGAGGGAAATCCTATGGTGATCGGACGTGTTTTGGGCGTGATCTCCCTGCAAAGCACACTGCAAAATGCAGAAAAGCTTCGGTGGTTACAGGTTCGGACGGAGGACTCGACCACGGTGGCACTGGATCTGGCCGGAGCAAAGGCACAGGATCTGGTGCTGCTGTGTGAAGGTGAGGCGGCACATCTGGCGGCTGCTGAGTGTCCTGTTGATGCGGCAATTGTTGGCGTTGTGTCAAATACGGGAAATTGTGGTTGACAAAACCCATAAAAACATTTTATAATAGTCCTACAATTCCACAAAAAGGCAGTGAAGAGAAGAGTAGCCCTGTGATTGCGGACAGAGAACCCCGGCAGCTGGGAAGGGGGACGCAGAAGCTCGGTGAACATGGCCTCTGAGCCGATCGGTCGATAGGTAGGCCGATCCGGGTGCGCCCGTCATTGCGCTGAGAGGTATCCGATCGGATACGAAACAAGGTGGTACCGCGTCAATTTTGTCGCCCTTGAGTGATTCAAGGGCGATTTTCTTTTTTAGGAGGAAGATTCAAATGTGTGAAAAATGTAAGGGCAATTATTACATCACGACCCCCATCTATTATCCCTCTGCCAAGCTGCATATCGGACACAGCTACTGCACCGTGGCGACCGATGCAATGGCTCGCTTCAAGCGCCTTCAGGGCTATAACGTAAAGTTCCTGACCGGCACGGACGAGCATGGACAGAAGATCGAGGATAAGGCAAAGGAGGCAGGCATCACCCCGCAGCAGTTCGTCGATGACATTGTTCTGGGGGATCGGGGCGTTCTGGATCTTTGGAAGCTGATGAATATTTCCTATGACCGTTTTATCCGCACCACTGACGACTACCACGTCGCCGCTATCCAGAAGATCTTTAAGAAGATGTACGACAAGGGTGACATCTACAAGGGGACCTATCAGGGCAAATACTGCAAGCCCTGCGAGTCCTTCTGGACCGAGAGCCAGCTGAAGGACGGCAAGTGCCCTGACTGCGGCCGTGAGGTGCAGGATGCACAGGAGGAGGCTTATTTCTTCCGGCTTTCCAAGTATGCCGACCGAATCCAGGATCTTCTGGAGAATACCGACTATCTGGAGCCCAGAAGCCGCGTCAACGAAATGGTCAACAACTTCATCAAACCGGGTCTTGAGGATCTGTGTGTATCCCGAACCAGCTTCACATGGGGTGTCCCTGTGGACTTTGACCCCGGTCATGTGGTGTATGTCTGGATCGATGCCCTGTTTAATTACATGACCGCACTGGGCTTTGAGAATGACAAGTATCACGATCTGAATGATTTCTGGCCGGCAGACGTTCACTTTGTGGGTAAGGAGATCGTTCGTTTCCATTCCATCATCTGGCCTGCAATGCTGATGAGTCTGGATCTGCCCTTGCCCAAGAAGGTCTACGGCCACGGCTGGCTGAATTTCAATGGTGAGAAAATGTCCAAGTCCCGGGGCAATGTGGTCGATCCCTATGTTCTGGCGGAGCATTTCGGCGTGGATGCACTGCGGTTTTTCCTGCTGCGCACCTTCCCCTTCGGCTCCGACGGCAACTTTACCAATGAGCTGCTGATCTCCACCATCAACACCGATCTTGCAAACGATCTGGGCAACCTTGTCAGCCGCACGGTGGCCATGGCTCAGAAGTATTTCGGTGAGCATCTGCCTGATGAGCAGGTAGAGAATCCCGAACTGGATACCGAGCTTGTCACGATGGTCTCCACACTGCGGGATCGCTATGAAGAGCAGATGGAGCATTACGCATTCCAGAATGCTCTGGGCGAGATTTTCAAGGTCATCTCCCGTGCAAATAAGTATATCGACGAGAACGCTCCCTGGATTCTGGCTAAGAGCGAGGAAAACAAGCCTCGCCTTGCAAGGGTGCTTTATAACCTTCTGGAGACTGTCCGCATCTGTGCCGGTCTGCTGTCTCCGTTCATGCCTGCAACAGCCGATGAGATCAACCGCCGACTGGGCAGCCCTGCTGCGGACTGGGACAGCCTGAATGTTTACGGTGTGCTGCCTCGGGAAGCTGCGGTGGTTGCCGGTCCCGTGCTGTTCCCCAGAATCGACATGGAAAAGGAGCTGGCGGCGCTGGAGGAGCTGTCTGCTCAGGCATCAGAGCCTGAGGAGGACCCTCTGCCCGAGCCTCTGCCCCAGATCACCTTTGACGTATTTGAGAAGGTCGAGATGACGGTGGTGAAGGTCTTGGCCTGTGAAAATGTGAAAAAGAGCAAAAAGCTGCTGAAGTTCACGCTGAACGATGGCAGCAAGGAGCCCCGTCAGATCCTGTCCGGCATTGCAGAGTTCTACAAGCCTGAGGAACTGGTGGGCAAGACTCTGGTTGCCGTCACGAATCTGGCTCCCAGAAAGATGATGGGTCAGGAGAGCTGCGGCATGCTGCTTAGTGCAGAGCGCGGCGACAAGCTGAATCTGGTTATGCTGGATGATGCCATCGCAGCGGGCAGCCGTTTGGTGTAAGCGTATTGATCAAAATAAAAGGCCGCAGAGAGATTCTGCGGCCTTTTGAAAAAGCGAGGGACGATATGAAAGCAGATTGCCATATTCATATGCTTCTGGATGGGCAGGACTGGCGCAGGGCCATCGACAGCCATCGGGACGGGCCTGACAGG
>DYCR01000038.1 GCA_019418025.1 Clostridiales bacterium
GCTGTATTCCGGCCACGTGATCCGGTACTCCCTGCCGAGCAGGGTGACCGCAAAGGCCTGGCCGTCCCATTGGACAAAGGGCAGACGGCCCGTAACTTCCTTGGGGTCTATCTTTCCAAAAAGCTCCTCATAGTGGGAAAAGGGTACTTCTTCTTTGTGATTTTCAATCTGCATGGGTAGGTTACTCCTATTCATGTAATTCTCAGGAGGTCATCAGACTTCCTGCTTGCTGTTGGGAAACAGCCGGGCATCGGTGTGAGGCAGGAAACAGGCCGCCACGAACGAATCCATATACCCGGGATAGGTGGAAAGCTCCAGATATGTAATGTTTGCGGTGATCTCGCTGCACTTGTCCCATGCCTCATCGCTGACGGTCATGGCGTAAGCTCCAGTCAGGGAGGAGTTTCCGATATAGCTGAACTTTTCCAGATCCACATCCGGGAACATGCCGATATTCACCGCATTGCCCATGTTGATGCCGGAGCCGATACCGCCGGCAACATAGACGTGGTCGATCATTTCAATGGTCATATCCACGCTTTGCAGCAGCACATCGATCGCAGAGAAAATGGCACCCTTTGCACGGATAAAGTTGTCGATGTCCACCTCATTCAAAGAGATCTCACGACCGGTTTCCGTTTCATCCGCAAATGCCAGCACATAGCGTCCGCTGCCGTGAGAATCCCGACGGACACGATCCCCCTCCCGAACAAACAGACCCTTGGCATTGATGATGCCGCAGCGGAACAGCTCGGAGATGATGTCGATGATGCCGCTGCCGCAGATGCCCACGGCCTTCTGTCCGTCCTCGCCGACGATGCGCAGACTGGGCTGCATGGTGTCTTTGTCGATGGTGCATGCCTCAATGGCTCCATCCGTCGCACGCATGCCGCAGGAGATATCGCCGCCCTCAAAGGCAGGCCCTGCCGAGCAGGCGCAGCTCATCAGGAAATCCCGATTGCCGAATACGATCTCACCGTTGGTTCCCAAGTCGATGAACAGGCTCATCTCGTCCTTATCCCAAATCAGAGATGCCAGTGTACCTGCGGTGATATCGCCGCCCACATAGGAGCCGATATTCGGCGCGATGCTCACGGGAGCAAGCGGATGGGCCGGCAGATGCAGATCTCCGGCCAACAGTCCCTCCCAATGGAAGAAGCTGGGGATGTAGGGCTCCATACGGACGCTTTCGGCATCCACACCCAGAAGCAGATGGTTCATGGTGGTGTTGGCAGCGATGCACATGCGGACAATGCTGCGGGCATTCAGACCGATGCTCTTGCACAGACTGGTGATAATGGGGTTCAGGGTCTCCTTCACGATGGCATCCTGCAATTTTTTCTTGCCGCCGGATCGGCCCTGCTCAATGATCCGATTGATCACGTCTGCGCCGTAGCGGATCTGACCATTTCCGGAAGATCCCTTCGCCAGAATTCTACCGTCCGCAAGATCCACCAAAACCATGGTGACGGTGGTAGTGCCGATATCGATGGCGCAGCCCACCAGACGGTTATCCTCCGGCGGACAGATGTCCATACATTCAAAGCGATCCTCAAACAGCTGACCCTTCACGCAGACGTGGAAATGATTTTCACGGAGGGTGGAGGCCATTTTCAGCATGACTTCAAAGGGGATCTTCACCTGATCCACACCCACTGCCTCCTGAATCGCCCATGTCAGCCGCTCGTTGTCGGGCATGGTGTCGTCCAAGGTCGGCTCGCTCATGGTCAGCTCCAACCCGCGGAACTTGTTTTGGAAGCAGATCCCCGCCTGCTTCAGGTTCTCTTGGATCTGCTCAAAAATGGCCACTTCCTTGCCCGATGACAAATCTGCCGTTTTCATTCTGGACTGGTATGCCGAGGCAATGTCAGGAACGAACACGGTGACATCCCCCGTGACCTTGCAGTTGCAGCTCAGCCGCCATCCGGCCTCATATTCCTCGTCTGTGATGTGGCGGCTCCTGATGCTGTCCAGTTCCCCTTCCACCAGCCGCACACGACATTTTCCGCAGGAGCCGTTACCGGAGCAGGGCGCATCGATGGCCACGTTGGCTCTCCTCGCCAACTCCAACAGATTATCCCCCGGGTTGCACTCTGCGCTGACAGGCTGCCCGCCCTCGATTTCAAAGATCACTTTACTCATATACATTCTCCTAAAATCGATTGTTTTTTCGATATTCACGTACTGATATTATATCGATTGGCACCATATTTGTCAACGAAAATGCTTTGCATACGACAAAAGCCGGAAGGGTTTTCCCTTCCGGCTTCATGATAATTACTCGATCGGATTTGCCATCCTCTTTGTTGCCAATCAGGGCAAGAGTCCCATAGACCACCGCCTGAGTCGGTAACGCGGAGAGGGCAGGCACCGCCTGACAAAAGCTTGCCTGCCGTTTTCCTCCGTCTTTCGTTACCGAGCAGAACCAGTGGCCCATAGACCACCGCCTGAGTCGGTAACGCAGAGGGGGCAGGCACCGCCTGACGTAAGCTTGCCTGTCGTTTTCCTCCGTTCTTCGTTACCGAGCAGGACCAGTGGCCCATAGACCACCGCCCGGGTCGGTAACGCAGAGGGGGCAGGCACCGCCTGCTTACAGATCCAGATAGGAATCAGAGTACAGCACGTGATCCTTGAAGATGTCACAGGACTTGATGGTCTCCATCAGACGCAGGTCACAGGGGTTGACGATAGCAGAGGTCAGGCCCTGCATCATTGCCATAGCGACCAGAGCGGAGTCCATGATGGGACGGACAGCCTTGGGTGCGCCGTTGGAGTTGTTGGACAGACCACCGGTGGACTTCAGACCCTCGTCAGCGAACATCTTGATGGCATTCAGAACGTCCATCTGCTTGTCCTGCATGCCCTTGACCACCAGGAACAGGGGGTCAAACCACAGGTCGTCGGACGCCATGCCCAGAGACATACCACGCTCGAGCATGTTGTGGCAGTGCTTCATGCGCTCTTCGTTGTCCTTTGCAATGCCGTCGGCAGAACACAGGGCAATACAAATTGCATCGTTTGCAGCAGCCAGATCGATGTTGGAGATACGGGAGCCGGCATCGGCGGAGTTGACGATGGGCTTGCCGTTGGTACGGTTGTAGACCTTGATACCGGCTTCGATAGCCCGCTTGTTTGCGGTATCCAGAGCCAGAGGCACATTGTTGAAGTTCTCCTGCAGAAGCTTAACAGCCCACATCATGCGCTCGGGACCGTCCTTCTCAGCAGGTCCGATGTTCACGTCCAGATAGGTGGCACCGGCAGCGATCTGCTCGGCAGCACGCTTCAGGATGGGAGCGGGATCACGCTCGTCCATGGCCTTGCGGATGGCAGGAGAGATGCAGTGGATGCGCTCGCCGATGGTAACGAAGGTCTTGGACTCGGGGTTGTGCCCCTTGTACTTGACACCCATATCGACGACCTCGATCTTGGGAACCTTGGTCTCCAGCAGTTCGTCGAAGGACAGCTCCTTGACCTCCTCGGCAGCGCCGGCAGCGGCAGCCTTGGCAGCAGACTCGGCGGCGGCAGCAGCGGCAGCAGCCTCGTACTCCTTATCCTTGATGTACTTGGGCAGCTGAACGGCCTCCAGAGGACCGACAACAACATTCCAGTTGGGCAGCTTCTCCTGAATCTCGCCCTTCATGACGGCAACCTTGCCGGGGATGATCAGGGTGCGGTTCTTGATCTTGTTCTCCAGATCGTTCTCGTCGAAGAACTTCTTGACGGTGGAGGAGGAGAACTTGCCGGCAGCCCATGCAGTCAGAACGGACATGCCGGATGCATCGGTGATCAGCAGGTTGACAGGTGCGTTGGAGCGCTCCAGCTCGCCGGAGACCAGGAAGTAGGTCAGGGCAAAGTCAACCGTCAGGCAGCAGGGTGCATTCTCGTCAGCGCCGTTGATGGGGTAGATCTTGGCCTCTACCTTCATGGGCTTCTGAGGATCGGTGAAGATGTTCTGGCGCAGGCCGTACAGAGGCAGAGCCTGAGCATAGGACATCTGATCCATTACAATAATAGAACCGTACTTCTCAACGAACATGGTGGCATATGCAGTCTGCAGATGCTCGTCGTTCTTGGCAAAGCGGGTCAGGTTCACGATGGAGGGGTAGCCGAAGGTGCGGTCGCCGTCCTTCAGAGCGGTGCGGCGCACGTTAACCGCGTTGGCCAGAGTCTCCTTAGCGGTGGCAGCGGTGACATCCAGAATCAGGTTCTTGTTGCCCTTTGCCTCCAGATTCTTCACGGTGTCGTACAGATCGGAGATGTTGTTTGCCCACACGCCCAGCGTAACACCGGCAGCGGTAGCCAGCTCGCTCATAGCCTCCCAGTTTTCGGGGGTAGCGCCGTGCAGAACGGGCTTGCCTGCCTTGCATACTTCCAGAGCAGCCTTAGCACACTCCACATCCCAGCACTCCAGAATCAGGGTGCGGCCGGTAGCAGCAGCCTTTTCCACCAGAGCGGTGTAAGCGGCAGCATCGCTGCCCCGGTTGGAGACCAGAATGCTCTCAACGTACATGCGCTCGCCGATACGCTCATAATCGACCTTTGCCATCTCGGCAAGCTTGGCGTCGACAGTGGCAGCGTCCATCTCGGTGTCAACAGAGACAGCGAACAGATTCTGGTGAACCAGAGTCTTTTCGTGGCGGAACAGAACGGTTTCGCCGCCCAGCTTGTGGCCGTTGCCGATCTCGATGGTTTTCATCAGGGGGGCAGTTGCCTCAGACAGGGTTGCGATCGCATCTTCAGAGAAGTAAGGGCACTTGGACAGCTCGACTGCGCCCTGTGCGACCTTCATACAGAAAGCCATACAGGTGGGGCTGCCGCATTCCTTACAGTTTTTCTTGGGAGAAAGCTTAAAAATGTCAAGACCTTTCAGAGCCATTATATGTATCCTCCTTACCGATTAGACAAGTTCAGAAATGAACTTTTTGATGGTGGCAACAGCAGCAGGATGACGCATGATGACTGCGTCAGCGCCGCCGGTCAGGTTTGCAGCAGCGGTGGAAACCTCCATACCGACCGCACGCTCTTCCTGATCGCCCCACTCGGGAACATCTTCTACGGTAGCAACAGACTCCTTCACGCCCCAAGTGTCGGTGGAGACAGGAGCGATGATGGGCATCTGCAGGTCCTCATCGGACTGAGCCAGTGCAGCAGCACGGACGCGATCCAGTGTGGATGCCACGTACTCAAAGCCGTAGCCCACAGCGGCAGTACCGATGTTCATGATGATGTTTTCAGGATTGATAGACAGGCCCTTGAGCATGATGTTCAGCTGCTTGGCCAGGTTGATGTCGTCTGCGGTCTCCGCACCGACCTTCTGACCGTAAGCCAGAGCAACAGAAGCACCGACAGTCTTGTAGTCCTCGGACTTGGCAGACATCACAAGGATGTTCTTGCCCTGCAGAGCCTCAGCGATCTTGCCGAACAGCTCGCCGTCCTTTTCCATATTCTTGCAGCCCATGACAACGATAGGCAGAGAAACAGCCTCAGCAACCGCCTTGGCATCTGCAACGCAGTCCTCAACAGAGCGGTTTGCGCCGTTGGGGTCGGCAGACTCGAAGTGCAGGCACAGGAAATCGGCACCCTCCATGGTCTCTGCCTTCTTGGCAAAATCGACCATCGTGGTGCATCCTGCGTAGAACTCCTTCAGACCGGGAGCGGTCCATTCGGTGGCTGCGTCAGAGATCTCGATACCGATCTTGGGCGCATTTTCGATGGGTGCATCGAACGTGTAGAAGGGCAGTACATTCTGACCGCCGATGACAGTAGCCTTGTCACCGGTGCCCAGGGTAACCGCATTGATATGCGCATTGTATGCCTGCTTCTTGGGAACGAAAGACATAGTGGTTATCCCCCTTATATTGATTAAAAAATTGATAAACGTACATAAAACGGCTTTTCTTGTGGGCATCGCCGTTTCCGATCTCCCGCTGCGCGGGGCCGGAAGCGGCACGCCCTGCGGTCAAAGCCACGGCCGCTTTTACAGGCCCAGCTCCTGCATGATGCCCCTCAGAGCGACCTTGACGGGATTATTCTGGTCCAGTTTGGCAGAGGGCTCGCCGTTGCAGTCGCAGCGGTAGACCTCCTCATCCTGCGGCAGGACCCCCAGCAGCTCCAGACCGTGCTTGTCGATCTCGGCCTTCACACCTGCATCCAGAACGCCGTTGGGCGCACGGTTGATGATCAGACCCATTTTCCCGGGCTTGAGCTCCATCTGGTCGATCATCTCAGCCACCCGGGCAACTGCCTGAACACCTCTGCGGGAGCAGTCGGAGATCAGCAGCATGGTATCCACGTGGGGCAGTGTCCCCCGTGCCACATGCTCAAGTCCTGCTTCGTTATCCATAACAATATAGGAGTAGTTGCCGGCATACTTGTCCACCTGAGCCTTCAGCACACCGTTGACATAGCAATAGCAGCCCTTGCCCTGTGTGCGCCCCATGACCAGCATATCGAAATCGTCCTCTTCCACCAGTGCGGAATTGAACTTGAACTCGGCATAGTCGGCCTTGGTCATCCCGGCGGGGATGGTGCCCTTCATTTCCGCCTGTGCCATCTCCTCACGGATCTGACCCAGAGAGGTCTCCACCTCCACGCCCAGAACCTCGTTGAGGTTTGAGTTGGCGTCTGCATCGACCACCAAAACGGGGCCGCGGTTTTTCTTGCACAGATAATCGATCAGCATGCCGCAGGTGGTGGTTTTGCCCACGCCGCCCTTGCCGGCCACTGCGATGGTATGGGGTGTTGCCATAACAAAATACTCCTTTAGGTAAAATTGCGGTCAGTATCACGGCTCCCCCAAGGGAGCCGTGGGTGGCTGCCCGAAACCCCTTTCAGGGCTTTCGGGCAATTTTTACAGCCTGACCCGCGCATAATTTGTCCGTCAATGACGGACAAATTCCACACTCTCAGGCTGATATGTATTTTCCCCGAGGTACACGCCCCCGTGGAAAATGATTTTATCTTTTTGCCGCCAAAGCGGCAAACTCTGTGAGCTTTTGACCCACTGTCATAGCTCCCCCAAGGGAGCCGTGGTTTCAATCAAAGTCAAACGAGGTCCAAAAGACCGGCTTCCTTGGCGATCAGGGCCACATCGTCGAACTTGTTCAGTGCGTACAGATGGATGCCGTTGATGCCGCATGCACGGTATTCATCGATCTGGTTGATGGTATATTCAATACCCGCCTCACGGAACGCAGCCTTCTTGCCTGCCACATCCGCATCGAAGGGCTCGGCGCAGAAGGGATCGGGGAAGATCCAGTTCTTGGAGATGATC
Source organism: Clostridiales bacterium (assembly GCA_019418025.1). Taxonomy (GTDB): domain Bacteria; phylum Bacillota; class Clostridia; order Oscillospirales; family Oscillospiraceae; genus Faecousia. The sequence continues at coordinate 7,274 of DYCR01000038.1, forward strand.
TCACACAGCTTCCGGGGCATCACACAGCCGTTGCGGGACAGTGCCATGTTGATGGTTGCCTTCTGGTCCAGAATGGGCATGATACCCACGTCCACAGGCATCCAGATCCCGGCTGCGCGGATCGCATCCAGCCAGTAGCGGAACTGATCCATATCCCAGCACAGCTGCGTCATGATGTAATCGGCGCCGTTGTCCTGCTTCTGCTTCAGGAAGGCAATGTCAGCCTCCAAGCTGCGGCACTGGATGTGGCCCTCGGGGGAGCCTGCCACGGCGATGGTGAACTTGTCACCGAACTCCTGACGGGTAAACTTGACCAGCTCTGTTGCGTAGTGCAGGTCGCCGCCGGTTCCGGTCCAGCCGAAGGGCAGGTCGCCGCGCAGCGCCAGCATGTGGTTGATGCCGTGATCCAGATAGTTCTGCAGTTGCTGCTTGATACCTTCTTTGGTGTTGCCGATACAGGTGAAGTGGGTAACACCGGTGGTCTTTCCATCCTTAACAATCTTGTCCAGCACCTCCAGGTTCTTGCCCACGTTGGTACCGCCTGCGCCGTAAGTACAGGAGATGTAGTCCGGGTTCAGCGTGTAAAGCCGTTCCAGAACGCCACCTTGTCCACATAGCTTTTCCATGCCGACATCGGTCTTGGGAGGGAATACTTCAAAAGAGAATGCGCTGCGATTGTCCAAGATGTCCATAACGCTCATTTGTCTTTACCTCCTAATTTTAAGCAATTGCTTGCTTTTTGGGGTGTGATCATACGGGTGTTCATTACGCCCATATCGATACAACGTTATCGTATCACATATGAATTGTAAATTCAACCCACATTTCAACTAAAATTATCCATTTTTTAATTCAAAATTCATAAAAGTGACAAAAGCCGCCGGATTCACAGCTTGGTGAAGCTGAAGCGCTGCATCAGCCCATCGCACACCGTATCGATGACCGCTCCCCCATCGGGCTGAGCCACGGCGGTGATCTCCACCTGCTTCCCTCTGAGCATGCTGCGCACGTATGCCTCCGGATCGTCTGTCTCGATCTCCTCAATCAGCACGTCCCGCATCTGGTTGTTCCTGCACAGGTTTTTGATCTCCCGAACCATTTCGTATTCTGCCATATCCTCACCACCTTTTTTCTGATAATGTACCACCGATTCCCGGTGCTTTCAAGCAGGCATGCAAAAAGGTCTGCCGCAGAATTTGTGATCCGCGGCAGACCTTTTTATTTAATTTCCGAATTGCTCCAGATAGCGGGTCAGGGGTGAAAGCCTGACGATCATTTCCCTTGCCCGGGCGGCAAGCTCCGGAGTGAAGCTTTCCGGTCCAAAGGGCTCCTCCACCACGCAGGAGATGTGGCCCTTCCACCGGAAAAACCGCTCCAGACGGCCGTCCTCACAGGGCTTGCCCCGCTTGTATTCCTCTGCCGTGAGCTTCACGCCGGTCTCCCGCTCCGTCTGCTCTACCAGTGCAAGGAAATGCTCCGGCTCTCGGGCAATGGTCCGGCGGAACTGCTCCATCATGGCGGCCTTCGGGCTCCAGAAGGTCATCCCGTAGGAAATCCCGTCCGGCGTGATCTCAAAAAACTGGCAGGGATTTTCCGCCCACCACTGGACATCCCTGCGGATGCAGATCCACAGGCTTTCCTTATAGGGCAGCGGATGGTGCAGTCTTGCGTCCCGATAGATCCGGCTGACCTTCAGCAGCATTCCCGGCTCGTCCATAAACGGTTCAAACAGATACTGCCCCAGCTCCTTCATGGGCTGATACAGATATTGGGTGTAGTCCTTTTTATGCTCCAAAAACCAGTCACGGTTGTTGTTGAGCCGTATGCCCCAGAGAAAATCCACCGTCTCCGGAGAGAATCCTTCAAACATCTTGCGCCTCCTTTATGGCTGAGTGTTTTATTTGTCAACATTTTACCACAGGCCCGTCGGATTATCAAGAAATACCGATGGCAGGGTCCTTTTTCAATAAAAAAATACCAATTTTGCATTTTTCACAAAAGTGCTATTGAAAGCAAGGAATAGAAATGGTAAAATTGCTCTATCTGATCTTCTGTGGTGCATAAATCGGAGATTCAGCAAATATTTTTGTAAAGAGAGGAAATAAAATGACCACACGTAGTAAACGCACCCCCAAGCTGCTCAGCCTGCTTCTTTCTACCTGCATGGCCCTGAGCATGATCCCCCTGTCTGCCCTTGCAGCAGACGGCGACATCACCATCGATGAAACCAATTTCCCCGATGCAAACTTCAGAACCTATGTGCAGAAATTTGATGTGGAAAGGGATTCCGTCCTGTCCAAACAAGAACTTGCCGATGTCCATCAAATTGGAGTCGTCGGGAACTCTATTTCTTCTCTGAAGGGTGTAGAGCATTTTACTGCACTGACACAGCTGTTCTGCGACGACAATCAGCTGACCGAACTGGATGTCAGCAAAAACACTGCACTGACAAAGCTGCACTGTTCCAGCAATCAGCTGACCGAACTGGATATCAGCAAAAACACTGCCCTGACGCATCTGGAATGCAACGAGAACCAGTTGACCGAACTGGATGTCACCCAAAATACTGCGCTGAAAATGCTGCAATGCGACGACAATCAGCTGACTCAGCTAGACGTCACCAACAACACAGCGCTTGACACGCTGTTTTGTTCGGGAAATCAGCTGACCCAGTTAGACACCTCCAACAACACAGTGCTTGACTGGCTGCTCTGCTATGACAATCAGCTGACCCAGCTGGATATCAGCAAAAACACTGCCATGACACATCTGGAATGCAGCAGCAATCAGCTGTCCCAACTGGATGTCACCAAAAATACTATCCTGGAACGTCTGTACTTCAACGACAATCGGCTGACCCAACTGGATGTGACCAACAACCCCGTGCTGAGCGATCTGGGCTGCCGCAACAATCAGCTAACTCAGCTGGATGTCACAAAAAATGCCTTGCTGAAAGATCTGTTCTGTGCCAATAATCAGCTGACCCAACTGGATCTGAGTAAAAATTTTACTCTGTCACGTCTGGACTGCAGTCAAAATCAGCTGTCCCAGCTGGACGTCATCAAAAATACCGCCCTGACACGTCTGGAATGCAGCAGCAATCAGCTGTCCCAACTGGACGTCACCAAAAATACCGCTCTGGCACGTCTGGAATGCAACAACAATCAGCTGACCTCTCTGGACCTGAGCCACAATCCCAAGCTGATAGAATTCGAACTGAACGGTAACGGTATCACAATCAACCAGAAGGATGGATTTGACTGCACCACCCTGCCCGGCAGCTTTGACGTGAGCAAGGTGTCCAACGTGTCCGGCGGCACATTTGACGCAGACACCCACACCTTCAGCTTTGATGCCGATGCCGAATCTGCCACCTACGAATACGACACCGGCTACACCGGAACCACCCAACTGACCCCTGCTAAATTCACGCTGGTCTACGAGGCCCCTGAGGTTCCCGAGGTTCCTGACCCCGAACCCACCGAAAATCCCTTCAACGACGTACCCACCGATCGGTACTTCTATGAGCCCGTCCTGTGGGCCGTCAAGAACAACATCACCTCCGGCGTGTCCGACACCGAGTTCGGACCCTATGAGGCCTGCACCAGAGCCCAGATCGCCACCTTCCTGTGGGCCTCTGCCGGTCGGCCTGACCCCGAAACCACCGAAAACCCCTTCACCGACGTGAAGGAGTCCGATTACTTCTACAAGGCTGTCCTGTGGGCCGCCGAGAACGGCATCACCTCCGGCGTGTCCGAGAACGAGTTCGGACCCTATGAGGTCTGCACCAGAGCGCAGGCCGTCACCCTGCTGTGGGCCGGCGAGGGCAAGCCCGTTGTAGAGAGCGGCACTTCCTTCAATGACGTTGCACAGGGCGACTACTTCTACGATGCCGTCCAGTGGGCCGTCAAGAACAATGTCACCGCCGGCATTGGTGACGGCTGCTTCGGCCCTGCTGACAACTGCCAGAGAGGGCAGATCGTCACCTTTATGTACAAGACCTTCGCATAACAAAAACACATATGCGCCGCAACCACAAAAAGCGGGCGGCTTCCCATTCGGGGAGCCGTCCGCTTCTTTTATTCACAGGGTCGGTGTTATTCCGCCGGCTTGACGCTCAGTTCCGTGACTGCGCTCAAATCCTTTTTCGATGTCTGGGCACTGCCTCCGGCGGCCTCTGCCAGAGACTTGTCCTTCTTGGCATCGGTGCTGCGGTACTTCATGGCCCCCTCCAGATCCGTCTCGGCAGTGGTGTCATAGACATTGAACTTGACCTGAACCGTCTCGTCCCCCAGCTTCTTGTTGACGGTCTTGATGATGCAGATCTGGTTTTCCTCTACCAGACCCTGCTCCTTGGCCATCTGGGTCAGGGCCGTGTTCAGCTGCTGCTTTTCCGTGCCGTTGAGCCAGCTTGCCTGATTGGATGTATTATAATTGTAGACCATGTAAGAGCCGGTGACGATGGCTGCCGCCGCAAACAGCCCCACCATTCCCAGTGCCAGCTTCTTGGTCAGCTTCAAGCTCTCGCCGGAGAAATACACCAGACGCTGACGGTAGGCAATGGGGATCATAACGGACATGAACACGATCAGCACGATAGCCTCGATGGGCCACATGCACAGATTCTTTGCGATTCTGGGCAGCTGCATCCATGTGTAGCTCTGACCCAATACATATTTATAGTACACCGCCATAATGGGGGCGTTCATCACGATGTTGACAAAAAAATCGATGCAGAAGCGGCTCAGAGCAAGCCGTGTGGGGGTCACCCTTGCCCGATACAAAAACAGCGCAAAGATCACGCTGCCTGCGATCTCGATGAATACGAACGGGAAGAAATAGGGCCCCTGAGGGAACAGCAGCACGCCCAGTGTGTCGGAGACTGCCGCCGCCAGAGCCGCAACCACAGGCCCAAAGATCATGGCGCCAAGGGCATTGACGATAAATGCGATGTTGATTTTCAGGTTCGGCGCCAGAGGGATCGCAAGACCCTTCATCGCCACACGCAGGGCGATCAGCAGCGCCGCAACCACGAGGATCTTCGTATCCTTCAGCTCCAGTGCAGCATCCCGCCAGTAGGCCCTGCTGAACGGATGGGGATACAGTTGTGTTGACTTTTGTTTGTTGATCATGAAACTACCTCCTAATATTTCGGCATAGCACCGGGCCTCGTCCCATCGTCGCTGCGATCTCCAACAAAAAAAATCCCCAAACGGCACAAAGCCGTCGGGGGAGTCACAATATGTCAGAAAAAATACCAGTAGAGTAGACGGAGGCGAAATCAGTCCGGTTCCATTACCCAACCGAGTATCGTTGCTACATACAGGAGGTTTTCCACCAATATGCAACAGCGGGTGCGGATGCTCCATCGCGGGCAAAGCCCTTCGTCCGTCAGACAACTCCCCATTTTGGCGGCACTTCACGCGGAATATCCTACTCTGTTCAGGGGCTATCTTACACCATCTTCCCCAAAATGTAAATCCCCTATCCGGGGATTTTTTACAAATTATTCCGGGGAATTTTGAAAAACGCCCCTAGGAAAGCCAGAACAAATGTGCTACAATAGCCCAAGAGGTGAACCCAACTATGAAAATTCTGGGAATCGACCCCGGTTACGGCATCACCGGCTTCGGTCTGATCGAGGCCCAGCGCAGCAATTACGCGCTCCTGCGCTACGGTGCCATCACGACCCCCGCCGGAACGGATTTTTCCGCGCGGCTTGAGATGATCTATGAAGATATGCGGCAGCTGCTGGAGCTTGCAAAGCCCGATGCAGTGGCCATCGAAGAGCTGTTCTTCGGTCAGAACGTCACCACCGGCATCGGCGTTGCCCAGAGCCGCGGGGTGATCCTGCTTGCCATCCGTCAGGCCGGCGTTCCGGTCTATGCCTACAAGCCCATGCAGGTCAAGCAGTCCGTCGTGGGCTACGGCAACGCCACCAAGCATCAGGTTCAGGACATGACCAAGCGCATCCTCCATCTGGAGCGGCTGCCCAAGCCGGACGATGCCGCCGATGCCATCGCCATCGCCCTGTGCCACGCCCGGTCCAGCACCTCACTGCTGTCCCGCATCCAACCAAAATAACATGGAGGAAGCCCCATGATCTACTATCTATCCGGCACCGTCACCGTCCTTGAGCCGAATCTTGCAGTCATCGAATGCAGCGGCGTGGGTTACGGCTGCCACATCACCGCATACACCGCCGCTCAGCTGAAGCTGAATCAGCAGACGCGGCTTTATATCTGCGAATCCATTCGGGAGGATGCCCATGAGCTGTTCGGCTTTGCCTCCAAGGACGAGCAGCACTGCTACGAGCTTCTGACCTCCGTCACCGGAGTCGGCCCCAAGGCCGCCCTTGCGATCCTGTCCGTGGGCGGCCCCCAGAACTTCACCCTTGCCGTGATGACCGGAGACGAAAAGCTCCTCACCGCTGCGCAGGGTGTGGGCAAGAAGATCGCCCAGCGCATCATCCTTGAGCTGAAGGACAAGGTGGGCGGTTCTGATATGGCACTGGATTTCTCCGGTGTCAAGACCACGGAGGCCCCCGCCGTCAGCAACAATTCCGCCCTTGCCTCTGCCGCCCTGCAGGAGCTTGGCTATTCCGCCGCCGAGATCGCCGCCGCTCTGAAAGGCTGCGATCCCAAGGCCACCACCGAAGAAATGGTGCGCTACGCCCTGCGGGCCATGGTGATGAAGGGGTGATCCCCCGTCTGATTACGATCCCCGAATCTGGAGGTTTTCATGAGTTTAGAATTTTCTGAGGAGCTGGAGGCTCCTATCATAACCCCGACCCAGTTATCCACCGACACAGTGGAGGTGGGTCTGCGCCCCAAATTCCTCGCCGACTACACCGGTCAGGAAAAGGCAAAGGCCAACCTCTCGATCTATCTGGAGGCCGCCCGCCGCAGAGGTGAGCCTCTGGACCACACCCTGCTGTACGGCCCCCCCGGTCTGGGCAAGACCACGCTTGCCAACATCATCGCCAGTGAAATGGGGGCCGGTATCCGTGTCACCTCCGGCCCTGCCATCGAAAAGCCCGGGGACCTTGCGGCCCTGCTGACCAACCTAAACCCCGGCGATGTGCTGTTTATCGACGAGATCCATCGGCTGAATCGGGTGGTGGAGGAGATCCTCTACCCCGCCATGGAAGATTTTGCCATCGACATCATCGTGGGCAAGGGCCCCAGTGCCAACTCCATCCGTCTGGATCTGCCCCGTTTCACACTGGTGGGGGCCACCACCCGAGCCGGACAGCTTTCCGCCCCCCTGCGGGACCGCTTCGGCGTGAGTCTGCGTCTGGAGCTTTACTCTCCGGAGGAGCTTGTGAAGATCGTGACCCGCAGCGCCACCATTTTGGGCATGGAGATCCATCCGGACGGGGCCTACGAAATCGCATCCCGCAGCCGCGGCACCCCCCGAATCGCCAACCGATTCCTGCGCCGTGTCCGGGACTTTGCTCAGGTCTGCGCCGACGGGGTCATCACCAAAGAGGCTGCGGCCATGGCTCTGGAGCAGCTGGACGTGGACCATCTGGGTCTTGATGCCATCGACCGCCGGATGCTCACGGCCATCATCCGCAACTATAACGGCGGCCCCGTGGGGCTTGAGACTCTGGCCGCCACCATCGGCGAGGAGGCCGTCACCCTTGAAGATGTGTACGAGCCCTATCTGATGCAGCTGGGCTTCCTGACCCGCACCCCCAGAGGCCGGTGCGTCACCCCCCTTGCTTATGAGCATTTGCACATCCCATGCCAGGGTCAGATGCAAATTCCCCTGTAAACGGTGCAAATTTCTCGAAAGAATTGTGCATTGTCACGTAAAATTGTGAATAAAGGATTGACAAATCGATGCAATACGTGTATAATCCCGATTGTGACCACATGTCATGATCTCTTGACTGCCGATGCGGTACCCTTTCTTCTGTTGTCCCGCCGCGCAAGAGTAAGTTCAGCGTAAGCGGAGCATTTTTCCGTTTGCAAATATCATACTCCGCGTTATATACCATGATCAAACTGGTGCTTTCACGGGGCAATCAACTAACCGAAGAGAGGTAAAATCAATGTACGAAGATAAGAATCTAGTTTGCAAAGAGTGCGGCAGCGAATTTGTTTTCACCGCCGGTGAGCAGGAGTTCTACGCAGAGCGCGGCTTCCAGAATGAGCCCCAGCGCTGCAAGGCCTGCCGTGATGCTCGCAAGAACAACGCTCGTGGCCCCCGTGAGTACTTCACCGCTACCTGCGCACGTTGCGGCTGTGAGGCTAAGGTGCCCTTCCAGCCCAAGTCCGATCGTCCCGTTTACTGCAGCGAGTGCTTCGCTCAGATGCGTGCCGAGGGCTAATCTGTCTGCAACATCAAGAGTCGGTCTTTGGACCGACTCTTTTTTATTCGGAGGACTTTCTGTGCTGAAACTCAAAGCAGAGCCGCTGATGGGCCGCAGCGGACACGATGCCGGAAGGCAGCTGCTGATGCAGATGTATCAGCAGGAAACCGGCAGGCCCATGCCCCAGATCGCCGTTTTGCCAAAGGGCAAGCCCTATTTCCCCGGCGATCGGCTCCATTTTTCCATTTCCCACACCAAGCACCACGTTTTCTGCGCCCTTTCTGACCGTCCCGTCGGCATTGATGCAGAGGAGTGCGACCGCCCCGTGAAGCTCCGGCTGGCAAAAAAAATCCTCTCTGACCATGAATATCAGCGTTTTTTGCGGCACCCCGACCCCCACGATGCCCTGCTTCGGCTGTGGGTGCTGAAGGAGGCCGCCGCAAAGCTGTCCGGCGAGGGACTTCACGGCTACCCCAACCACACCGACTTTTCTCCGGACGACCCCAGAATCCAAATCCTGCAGGGCTGTCTGGTTGCAACGATCCAACAGGAGGACCCCTATGCTTTTTGATACCCACGCACACATGAACGCCGATGCATTCGATGCAGACCGGGATCAGGTCATCGCCGGACTGAAGCAGACCGGCATTTCCATGGTGATGAACCCCGGCTGCGATCTGGAGTCATCTCAGCAGGCCATTGCTCTGGCCCGGCAGTACGACTTCTTCTATGCCGCTGTCGGCTCCCATCCGGATGCAGCGGACGCAGTAGATCCCGACCTCATCGAGACCTACCGCACCATGTGCAAAACCAATCCCAAGGTCAAGGCCATCGGGGAGATCGGTCTTGACTACCACTACGAGGACATCCCCAGAGACATTCAGCAGCGTGCTTTCCGCATGCAGATGCAGCTGGCCCGGGAGCTGGATCTTCCGGTCATCATCCACGAGCGGGAGGCCCACGAGGATGGAATGGCGATCATCGACGAATTCCCCGATGTCAAGGGTGTGTTCCACTGCTATTCCGGCTCGGCGGAAATGGCAAAGGCACTGATCGCGCGGGGCTACTACATCGGCTTCACCGGAGTGCTGACCTTTAAAAATGCACGCAAGGCCGTCGAGGTCGCCGCCTCTGTGCCTCTGGAGCGCATCGTTCTGGAAACCGACTGCCCCTACATGTCGCCGGAGCCCTTCCGCGGCAAG
>DYCR01000039.1:0-7250 GCA_019418025.1 Clostridiales bacterium
GCTTGCAGACACCCTGATCATGAACTATGTAAACGGTTTTCCGTACGACCCGGCCCGCGCATGTGCGTGCTTGGATACCACCTGCTCCATCGTCGTGGTACGCACCATTACAAAGGATAAATCAGCCATGCCGGAGGAAGTGGTCACCGCCTTCTGCAAATCGTTTGCACCCTGTCATGTTGTTTCTCCCAGTGTGAACGAATTCCTTGCGGTTGTGGAGTTAAACGGGGACACAACTGTTCCCGACGAAAAAATCATCTGCTTCTTCGACCGATATACCTCCGAGATCCAGCTGTGCGCCGGCGTTTCGGAAGTTCAGTCAGGATACGCCCAGACTCGCTTGGCAGCAAGACAGGCGGCAAAGGCGATGCACTACCAGAATGCCCGGAGCGTGACCGGCGTGACCTTTTATCAGCAGATCAAGGGTATTTTTCTCAGCACAGCTGAAAGAGCGCCAAAAGAGGATCAGGATATCCGCAGTTTGGTAGAGAACCTATCTGTCGCAGAAAAGCGTCCTCAGCTGCTATCTCAATTTACCTGTGCGTTGTATGCATCGGGGCATGACCAAAAGGATGCTCTGGTCCATGCAAAGCGTTTTTGCACAGAGCTTTTGGTGGAACTGGATGCATCCGTGCAGAATATAGATTTGCCGGATTTTCCAAGGCACGTTCTGCTCAGCGAGACGCTGATCGATGTGCTGGCCTCCGGAAGCCTGACCGAGATCAATAATTGTATGACACCTTACCTTCAGCAGCTTCTGGATCAGCTGAACCAAGCAGATGAGATGCGCATCGACATTCAGCTGATCGATCGGGTGAAGGAATATATCGGAAAGCATTTTGCGGAAAATCTGACACTGAGCGTCCTTGCTGAAAGCTTTTATGTCAGCCCCGTGTACCTGAGCCGACTGTTCAAGAAAAAGACAGGCACAAATTTTGTGGAATATCTGACCGCACTTCGAATCGAAAAGGCAAAGCAGTTTCTTGCCAACCCAAACCTGAAGGTTTACCATGTGGCAGAGATGGTCGGGTACGAAAACCCCAGATATTTTGCACGGCTATTCAAGGAGTCAACAGGTATGGTGCCTCAGGAATACCGCAGCAGCCTGAACATTGATTAAACCAGCCCTGAGGCGTTCCTTTGCAGACGCTTCAGGGCTTTGCTCTTGTTGGGGCCGAATGTTCCTTCCGACTGTGTCATAAGGTGTACACAGGGAAGGAGGGAGCCATGGTGAATAAGGATGAGTGGGTCCTGATCGAGAGAATCCATCAGGAGGAGCATCGGTCAATTTCCCGAAACGCTCGATTGCATTTGCAGACAGCTATCATCCGATCCTTACAGCGGAGTGATTTACTGTCCGAAGCACAGGCAGCAGCATGCATCGAGCGGTTGGAATCGGTTGGCTCTGCTGTAAAATGAGCGTCAAACGATATGAACAGCTGAATCAAACAAGCCTCAGAACACAAACAAAGCTTCGTGTTGCCGCTTACTGCCGTGTATCCACGGATCGGGAGGATCAGATCAACTCCTTTGAAAGTCAGCAGCGGTTTTTCCGTCAATACATCCAACAGAATCCCGATTGGATCTTCCACGAAATCTACGCGGACGAGGGGCTGTCAGGAACCAGTACCAAAAAACGAAAAGCCTTTAATCAGATGATCTCCTGTGCAAAGCAGGGCAAGTTTGATCTGATCCTGACAAAAGAAATCTCCCGTTTCGCCCGTAACACATTGGACAGCATTTATTTCACCAGAGATCTGAAAAAACACGGTGTCGGCGTGATATTCCTAAATGACAATATCAATACGCTAGATGGAGATTCCGAACTTCGTCTTGCAATCATGTCCTCCATAGCGCAGGAGGAGAGCCGCAGGACCTCGGAACGGGTAAAATGGGGACAGCGCCGGCAGATGGAGCAGGGCATCGTTTTCGGAAGAAGCATGCTCGGCTATGATGTGCGGAACGGGAAAATGTATATCAACGAGAGCGGTGCTGAAATCGTGCGGCTGATTTTTCATAAATTTGTCTATGAAAGTAAGACGCTGGGCGTCATTGGGCAGGAGCTGTTAGAGGCAGGCTGTTATCCTGTCCATGCGGAGCGATGGAACCGGAGCGTGCTTCTGAGGATCTTACGGAATGAAAAGTACTGTGGAGACTTGGTTCAGAAAAAAACATATACGCCGGACTATCTTTCTCATGAGAAAAAATATAACAACGGGGAGGAATCCTTTGTAATTCTAAAGGATCACCACACGCCCATTATTTCACGGGAATTGTACGACGCTGCAAATCGGATTTTGGACAACCGCAAAACATCCGAGGCAGGAAAAACCAGACACAGCTGCCGATATCCGCTTTCCGGAAAAATAACCTGCGGCCTGTGCGGACATCGCTGCGCCGCCAGACGCAAAACAAGGGCCGATGGAAGTGCGTATCTGGCATGGAGATGTCAGCTTGCCAATCGAGCCGCTCAGAATGAAAAAACTTCAAATGGTGGCGGGTGCATGGGTCGATCCATTCAGAACGAGGCCGTGATCACGCTTTTGCAGGCTGCCATATCAGAGCTGCATCTGGAGCAGTCAGAGTGGCTGTCAGGTTTGTTTGATATGATTGAGCTGATATGTGATGATCCTTCCGATGTATCGATCAGGAAAAAAGAAGAAATGATCGACCTGCTCATGGGAAAATCGGGAGATGCCGAATTTTATTCTGATCTATTGGAACAGGCAAGGCTCTGCGAAAATAATACGGTGAAAATTCAGCTCAGATATATGAAGGATATCTGGGTTTTTCAAAAAAGGGGTCCGTGAGAGAGAAAAAAGTTGGTCTATAAACCGCAAAAGAGTCAATGCATGCATATCATGTATAAAATCATCCGGAGCTTTCTGATAAAAAGACTTGACATCTTACAGAAGTGGTGGTAGTTTAAAGGCAAGCAGATCTCGTTGCAGCGGTCTGCCATACCTACGGGTGCGATGCAGCGTCCTGAACACGTTTGTTCAGGGCGCTTTTTTGTTTTTCAACGATATCTACGAAAGGAAGAATCTCATGGGCATTTTCAACGTAAAAACCAAAATCGTATTTGGAGACGGACTGGATACCGTGATGGATCAGATTCAAAAAGCATTCATCGTCGCAGATCCATTCATGGTCAGCAGCGGTAAGATCGCCTACGTGACCGAGTGCATGGAGCGGGCAGGGAAGCCATATCAGGTGTTTTCCGAGGTTACGGTAGATCCTGGGATCGAGGTCGTAACGGCTGGTGTATCCAGTATCATCGAATTTCAGCCGGATACGGTGATCTGCTTTGGCGGCGGAGCTGCGATCGATGCGGCAAAGGCTATCGTCTACTTTGCCGCAAAGACCCATCAGACATCTGATTTGCTCTTCGTCGCCATCCCCACAACCAGCGGAACCGGGTCAGAGGTCAGCCGCTTCTCCGTCATTACCGACCGGGAACGCTCGATCAAGTATCCACTGATCGACGATTCCTTAGTACCGGATCTTGCCATACTGGATGCATCCCTTGTGACCAGTGCGCCGCCGGCCATCACTGCGGATACCGGAATCGATGTACTGACGCATGCAATCGAAGCATTTGTCTCCACCGGACACAACGACTTCACTGACGCAGTGGCAGAAAAGGCCATCAAGCTTGTAAAGAAGAATCTTCTGCTTTGCTTCTCCGATCCGCAAAATCTGGAAGCACGGCAGGGGATGCATAACGCCTCCTGCTTGGCCGGAATCGCCTTTTCCAATGCGGGATTGGGGCTGAATCACGGCATGGCGCATGCGTTGGGTGCCCATTTTCATATCCCCCACGGACGGGCAAACGGAATCCTCCTGCCCTATGTCATGAGCTTTAATGCAGGCTGTGCAGAGCAGCTGACACCAACTGTAAATCGCTATGCCGAAATTGCTCGCCTGATGGAGATGGAAAGTCCCAGTATCCGGCAAAGCGCCCTGAACGTGATCCGCACTACCCGCAAGTATATGGAAAAGCTGAATATCCCGACCAGTATCCGTGCAGCGGGTGTCAGCGAGACAGAGTTTGAGGCTGCACTGGATGCGATGACCGCCTCGGCCTTGGCCGATCGCTGCACAGCAAGCAATCCCAGATCCTGTACAGCAGAAGAAATCAAAAACGTGTTCCGCAAGGCCTATGTGGGAAAATTACCGTAATTTTCCGATCAATGCCAGATTTTTGTATTCCAAAGGTTTCTAACCGAGATGGGTTCCTGCATCGGCAATTCCGAATGAATGATGCATATATTGTGAAATTAAGATATTAATTGTAAAAATATACAAAACTCTGTTGACATCCGACAGCAATAGTGGTAATATCTCCAATAGATGCAGGAACCTGCCCAAAGAGGCAGGCACATCTTCCATAAAAATTTAGTCAAACAGATATATGACGCGACGCAGCGTCCTTCTGTTGCTAACCGAGTGAGCAATGTAGCTTCTAGGGTTTTCGTCTATGACCCAGGGGCTATTTTTGCTTTTTAGGCAGATTTCTCTCCATGCAGCTGCGATGCTTAACAGCTGCCGGGCTGATATTTGCCGAAAGGAGTGAGCATATGATTGAATTAGATGAAAAGAAACGAATCATACAGGAATTTGTTCCCGGAAAACAGGTCACGTTGGCACATGTGATCGCAAACCCGGACGACAACCTATATACAAAACTGGGACTGATTGATGCCGACGGTGCAATCGGCATCCTGACGATCACACCCAGTGAAGGTGCCATGATTGCGGCAGATGTTGCAACAAAAGCTGCCGATGTGCAGATCGGGTTTGTAGACCGATTTAACGGCTCGCTGATCATCACCGGAGACGTAGCTGCTGTGGAAGCTGCTCTGCGTGACGTCATTCGCGTTCTGTGCGATATGATGGGCTTCTCTTCCGCTCCAATCACAAAAACCTGATGGAACAGACCCAGAGAAAACAGCGCATGATGCTGATTGGCCGTTCCGCAGCGGGTAAAACAACATTATGCCAGTGCATCAACCATGAAGATCTTCGATATCACAAAACCCAGACGGTTCAGATCATCAACAAAAATATGATCGACACCCCCGGTGAATATCTGGAGCGATTCAACATGAGAGGCGCACTGATCGTCACATCCACCGATGCAGATATCATTGTTCTGGTGCAGGATGCGACCGAATCCGGAACAATGTTCCCGCCTTATTTTAATACCATGTTTACCAAGCCCATCGTGGGCGTCGTCACAAAATGTGACATTGCCACACAGACACAGATGGAGCAGGCCGGGAAATATCTTGATGCTGCCGGTGCCAAAGAGATATACTATGTCAGCAGTGTAACGGGTCAGGGTGTGGATCGATTGGTGGAGCGCTTACAGATTTTATAAAAGGGGACCGCTAATATGAAAAATAACACGACGATCCGTGTTGTAATCGCCGATGATGAGCCGATCACCAAGATGGATCTCAACGAGCTGTTACAGGAGGCCGGATACGAGGTTGTCGGCGAAGCATCCGACGGTTTTGATGCTGTTGAGATTTGCCGCCAGACCCGACCGAACTTAATCCTGCTGGATATCAAAATGCCCTTGCTGGATGGATTATCCGCCGCAAAGATCATTCATGAGGAAAATCTGGCCGAAACCATCATTATGATGACCGCATACAGTGAGCGTGAATTTATCGAGCAAGCCAAGGAGTGCGGTGTCGGCGGCTACCTCGTAAAGCCGATCGATGAAAAATCCCTGATCCCCAACATTGAGGTCGGGGTAAACCGAAGTCAGGAGATCGGCAGGCTGCGAAAAGACATCGAAAAAGCCAATGTCCGTCTGGAGAGCCGTGTTCTTGTAGAAAAGGCAAAGGGGCAGATCATGCAGAAGCAGAATCTGAGCGAGCAAAATGCATATGATTACATACGAAAGCTAAGTCAGGCGAAGCATCTTTCCATGAAACGGGTGGCTGAGATGATATTGGCCAGAAGTGAGGGATAAGTTGTGGATACCATTGGACAGCTGTGCCAAAAGTACACAGATCTGACAGAGGACGAAATACAAATCATTCGGAATATGGCATCGGTTATACAAACCTTTGCCGATTTGTCTGAAGCAGATGTATTTATCGATTGTCCTGCGTGCAATGGCGATGCAATCGTCGTCGCTGAGGCAAAGCCGTCCGGTGTGCCGTCATCCTATAAAAAATCCGTGGTGGGACTGCCTGCCAAGCAGGAAAATGAGCCTGCCGTATCCCGGACCCTTCGGCTCGGGATCAGTACCCGGCAAATGAAGGCCGTTACGCAGGAGAACAGCTCGACCATTCAGTCCGTGGAGCCGATTTTCAGCGGAAAGCGGGTGATCGGCGTACTGATCAGTGAGAAAAAGGCCTCAGAACAGCTTCAACTGGACGATCGGCTTCATTTTTCAAAGGACAGCTGTCAAACCATCGCCAACAATCTGGCTCAGCTGATCGACGAGGACAACTGGCTTACCGAGTGCATCGACGAAGCGCTGATCATGGTCGATATATTCGGAACGGTGGCTTTTCGGAACAGAAAGGCCAGAGAATTGTATCAGAAACTTGGTTATGTAGATGATATCCTTGGTCAGCCGTACAAGAATGTTTGTCTGGTAGATTTGGCAGCTGTGATGTCAGGGGTGCGGGAATATTCCCACATGGAGACAACCATCGGTTCGTGTGTTCTCAGCACCAAGCGTGTCCAGTTAGACGTCCCGGGGATGGATTTTGCAGTGATCCTGCGTGACATCACGCTGCAAAAGGAACAGGAAAAAGCACTGATCCTGAAATCCGTTGCAATCAAAGAAATGCATCACCGCGTCAAGAATAATTTGCAGACCATCGCCAGTCTCCTGCGCTTGCAGATGCGCAGGACAGACGGAGCCGAGACCCGTCAGGTACTTGGGGAAAGCATGAACCGGATCTTGTCCATCGCCAGTACCCATCAGCTGTTGGCACAAAGCGGGATCGACGAGGTGATGATCGGCGAGGTCATCCAAAACATTACCAGTAACGCACTGAGATATTACAGCGCCGCCCGTTTTCATGTTGAAACAACACTGGAAGGGGATTCATTCAAGGTTTCCTCGGATGTTGCAACGTCGGTGGCACTGATCATCAACGAATTAGTAGAAAACGCTATGAAATATGCGTTTCCAGATGGATATTCCGGCTTGATTCGAATTATCGTATCCAAAAGAGAGCTTTATTCCCAGATTCAGGTGGTTGACAACGGAGTTGGAT
>DYCR01000039.1:7260-16241 GCA_019418025.1 Clostridiales bacterium
CTCTAGCACCGATCGTTCAAGGCTCGGACTCTCTATCGTGAGGACCTTGGTGCAGGATAAGCTGCACGGCGATCTGGAAATCGACTCGGATTTCAGCGGGACACGTGTTACATTTGATTTCAAAAATAAAATAACAGATTCCATTGATGTGACGTAGCATCAATGTCGGTACAGCGCGATGCAGCCTGAACAACAGAGGGGTTCCTCTGTGTTTAGGCTGCTTTTTTTAGAAAGCAGGTGAAATTTTTGCATGAGGTTATTTTAAGTGTCGGGATCGATATCGGTACCTCGACAACGCAGCTGATCTTCAGTCGGCTGACCATCGAAAACCGTGCAAGCAGCTATACGGTCCCGCAAATCTGTATCGTGGGCAAGGAGGTCATCTACCGCAGCAGGATCTATTTTACTCCGCTGAGATCCACATCCGAGATCGATGCAGAGGCGGTAAAGCAAATTGTTCGGGATGAGTATGCCGCAGCCGGAAAAACACCGAAAGACCTGCAAACGGGTGCCGTTATCATTACCGGAGAAACCGCCAGAAAGCAAAATGCAAATGACGTATTGGAAGCACTCTCCGATCTGGCAGGCGATTTCGTTGTTGCCACCGCAGGACCTGATCTGGAATCTGTCCTATCTGCCCGGGGAGCCGGTGCAGATACGATATCAAAGGAAAAACGTATCTGTGTTGCCAACATCGATATCGGCGGCGGTACCAGCAACATTGCACTCTATGAAAAGGGCGTGCTGAGAGGGACAAGCTGTCTGGATATCGGCGGACGACTGATCAAAATTCAAGACAGTAAAATCGCATATATTTTCCCGAAAATCCAACAGCTTGCAGCGGATCATGGAATTACGATCCGTACCGGTGATCCGGCGGATGTATCTGTACTGACGAGGATCTGCGATTTGATGGCTGACCAATTGGCTCAGGCACTCCATCTGACTCCCTCGGATAGATACCACGATGGTCTATATACCAATTCCGGCAGACCGCTGCCTGACAGTCCCTCTGTTCAAGGCGTGACTTATTCCGGCGGCGTTGCGGATTGTGTTTATGAGGAAGATGAAAAAGATCTGTTCCGATACGGAGATATCGGCGTACTTTTGGGACGGTCCATTCGAAGAAATAAAGCACTCAACTCGGTGCAGCAATACCGTGCCGCCGAGACCATCCGTGCCACAGTGGTCGGTGCAGGCACCCACGCAACCACAGTCAGCGGAAGCACAATCCGATATGACGAGAAAACGCTTCCGGTGAAAAACGTCCCTGTATTGAAGGTCTCTGCAGATGACGAAGCTTCTCTGGAGACGCTGAAAGAATCCATTCAAAACCAACTGCCCCTTTACAAACCCGAAGGTGTCATGGAACAGGTAGCAATCGCCTTTACCGGACAGCATCGGACAGGCTTTGCCGAGATCCAAAAGCTGGCAGCAGCGATTATAGAAAGTACAAAGGAGGTGATCGACAGTCGGTACCCGCTGATCGTTGTTGTGGAAAATGATATCGGAAAGGTTCTTGGCAACGCCTTGAACGTAATGCTGGAGAACCGAAAGAATGTGATCTGCATCGACAGCATCCACGCATCGAGCGGGGACTACATCGATATCGGCGAGCCCGTAGCGGGAGGACAAGTGCTTCCCGTTGTGATCAAGACTCTGATTTTTAATTCCTGAAAACTTATGAGAGGTGAATAACGTGATCCTAAAGACCAAGCTATTCGGCCATGTCTACGAATTTAAATCCATTCGGGAAGTCATGGCAAAAGCGAACGAAGAAAAATCCGGCGACAAGCTGGCAGGTATTGCCGCCGAATCCGCTGAGGAACGTGTTGCGGCAAAGGTTGTTCTGTCTAATCTGACCCTGAACGATCTGCGCAATTGCCCCGCTGTTCCTTACGAGCAAGATGAGGTTACCCGTATCATTCAGGATAACGTCAACGAAACCATTTTTAATGACTTTAAAAATATGACCGTGGCAGAATTCCGTGAGTGGCTTCTGAGCGAAACCACCTCCTCGGAGATGATCCGCCGTGCCTCCCGGGGCCTGACCAGCGAGATCGTGGCAGGTGTTTGCAAGCTCATGAGCAATTTGGATCTGATCTATGCGGCTAAGAAGATGCCGGTGACGGCTCACTGCAACACTACCATCGGTCTGCCCGGCACCTTCTCGTCCAGACTTCAGCCCAACCACACCACCGACGATCCCACCGGCATCATCGCCTCCGTCATGGAAGGTCTGTCGTTGGGCTGCGGCGATGCTGTGATCGGACTCAATCCCGTAGATGACTCCGTGGAGAGTGTGGCCCGTGTTCTGAAAATGTTTGACGAATTTAAGAACAAATGGGAAATCCCCACTCAGATCTGTGTACTGGCCCACGTAACGACTCAGGTTGCTGCCGCCCAGAAATTCGGCGCGCCTCTGGATCTGATGTTCCAGTCCATCGCCGGCTCCCAGAAGGGAAATGAGGCCTTCGGCCTGACTGCCGCGATGCTGGATGAGGGCCGCGCCACCATGCTGTCCAAGGGCACCTGCACCGGCCCCAACGTAATGTACTTTGAAACCGGTCAGGGCTCCGAGCTGTCCTCCGATGCGCACAATGGTTGGGATCAGGTCACCATGGAGGCACGCTGCTACGGCTTCGCAAAGCGTTATGACCCGTTCCTGGTCAATACCGTTGTCGGCTTTATCGGGCCTGAATACCTGTACGATTCCAAACAGGTCACCCGAGCCGGTCTGGAGGACCACTTTATGGGCAAGCTGACCGGACTGCCTATGGGCTGCGATGCCTGCTACACCAACCACATGAAAACCGACCAGAACGACATCGAGAATCTTGCTACACTTCTGGTTGCAGCAGGCTGCAACTATATCATGGGCGTTCCTGAAGGCGACGACTGCATGCTGATGTATCAGTGCACCGGATTCCATGAAGCAGCTGCTCTGCGTGAAGTATTTGGACTGCGGCCCATCAAGGAGTTCGATATGTGGCTTGAGAAGATGGGCTTCTCTGAAAACGGCAGGCTGACCCCCAAGGCAGGCGACGCTTCCGTGTTCCTGAGAAAGTGAGGAGGTGTAAATTATGGATGAAAAGAATCTGAGAGCAATCATCGAACAGGTGCTTGCAGAGATGAACGTCAGTGCTGACACAGATCAGGTCGTCGAGGCCTGCATCAGCCAGCAGCCTCAAGTCGACGGCGGCGAGCTGCCGGATATCACGGCTATCGATATCCGCAAGCAATATCTGGTGAAGAATCCGGAGCATGGCGAGGAGTATGCCGAGCTGAAAACCGCTGCCCCCTGTCGCTTGGGGATTGGAAAGGCGGGCGCACGCTACAACACTCTGCCGCAGCTGGAGTTCCGTGCGGCCCACTCTGCGGCTCAGGATGCCGTTTTCAGCGAAGTAGACATGGACTTTGTCGAGGGGCAGGGGCTGTTCAGCGTACAGACTCAGTGCGATTCCAAGGACACCTATCTGACCCGGCCGGATCTGGGGCGCAAGCTTTGCCCTGAAGCAGTAAAGACTCTGAAGGAAAAGCTGAAAATGAATCCCACTGTCCAGATCTATGTTTCCGACGGCCTGTCCTCCGCAGCTGTTTCCGGTAATATCGCCGACCTGCTGCCCTCTCTGATGCAGGGCCTCAAGAGCTACAATATCGATGTGGGTACTCCGTTCTTCGTAAAATACGGACGCGTGGGTGTCATGGATGAAATCACCGAGCTGACCGGTGCAACCGTCACCTGCGTGCTGATCGGCGAGCGTCCCGGCCTGATCACTGCCGAGTCAATGTCGGCATACATCACCTATAAGGGTACCGTCGGCATGCCGGAGGCCCGCCGTACTGTGGTGTCCAATATCCACCGTTCCGGCACCATCCCCGCAGAAGCCGGTGCCCATATTGCAGAAATCATCAAGATCATGCTGGAAAAGAAGGCCAGCGGTACCGATCTGAAACTATAATAAATTTGGGAGGTTATTGATATGAAACGAGATCCGCTGCCCGCCCACGTTTTGGCAACCAGACTGATTCCCAATGTATCTCAGGACATGGCAAAGGAGCTTGGTCTGGAGCCTGAGATGAAATCTCTGGCACTGATCACAGCCGATTGCGATGATGTCACATACACCGCGTTGGACGAGGCCACAAAGAAGGCAGATTGCAAAGTCGTTTACGCCAAGAGCTTCTATGGCGGAGCGGCAAACGCAAACACGAAGCTTGCCGGTGAAGTGATCGGTATTCTTGCTGCTCCCAATCCTGCTGAAGCCAGAGCCGGCTTGGATGCCGCTGTGGATATGATCGAAAACGTCTGCCATTTTGTGTCTGCAAATGAAGATGACAGCGTTTGTTACTATGCACACTGCATCTCCAGAACGGGCTCTTATCTGTCAGACGGCTGCGGTATTGCTGAAGGGGAGGCGATCGCTTACCTGATTGCACCGCCTCTGGAGGCAATGTACGGCATTGATGCGGCACTGAAGGCCGCAGACGTACGGATGTGCGTGCTGTATGCACCGCCTTCGGAAACAAACTTCGGCGGTGCGCTGCTGACAGGCAGCCAGTCCGCCTGCAAGTCCGCCTGCGATGCCTTTGCAGCAGCTGTTGAAGCCGTTGCCGACCGCCCCAAGGAGTATTGAGCATACTTTTTGAGCAAGGCAGAAGGAGGCTCATATGAATGCATTGGGTTTGATTGAAACCAAAGGTCTGGTAGCAGCCATCGAGGCAGCAGATGCTATGGTCAAGGCCGCCAATGTTACGCTTTTAAAAAAGGAGCATGTCGGTGCCGGACTGGTGACTGTGATGGTGCGCGGTGATGTGGGTGCGGTCAAGGCCGCTGTCGATGCCGGTGCTGCCGCAGCTGAACGTGTCGGGGAGCTTCGCTCGGTACATGTGATCGCCCGTCCCCATGAGGATCTGGAACCCATGCTGCAGCCAAAGCATCCCAGTAATGGACCGGCTCAGCCAGCTCCTCCTGATCAGACGTCCAATAAGGCTGCTGTTCCCGTATTTTCAGATCCTGACCTGATGACTGCTCAAGTCTCAGCAGAAACAGAGAATATACCGGATCGGCCGCCTGAGGTGCAATTAGAAAACCTCACCTGTCAGGAATTGGAGCGCATGACCGTCACCAAACTCCGCGCACTTGCCCGCACGTTGAATGTGGACAGCATGACCAGAAAAGAGATCCGCTTCGCAAACAAGGAAGTCCTTGTGGAGGCCATTACCGATTTTCTGGAAAACAAAGCGGAGAAAATGTGACACAGCAATAGGAGATATGCATTATGCAATTAATTGATAAGGATTTACTGTCCATGCAGGAAGTCCGTGAACTTGTTGAGCGTGCAAAGCAGGCACAGCAGGAGCTGGCACAGATGGATCAGACGCAGGTCGATCGCATCGTTCGTGCCATTGCCGATGCAGGTGTCCGCAACGCCAAGCGTTTGGCTGTGATGGCTCACGAGGATACCGGATTTGGTGTTGTGGAAGATAAAGTGATCAAGAATGTGTTCGCAAGCCGTGGGGTTTACGAGCATATCAAGGATATGAAAACCGTAGGTGAGGTTGCAAGAGACGATGCCAAGGGCATCCGAACCATCGCCGTTCCCGTTGGGGTGGTGGCAGGCTTACTGCCCTCTACCAATCCCACCTCCACGGCTCTTTATAAGGCGGAAATTTCCATCAAGGCAGGAAACGCCATTGTATTTTCGCCGCACCCGGCCGCACTGCGGTGCATTTCGGAAACCGTAAAGGTCATTCGCCAAGCCATCAACGAGGCCGGCGGAAACGAGGATCTGGTGTCGTGCATCACGATCCCCACCATGGAGGCAACAGATAATCTGATGCGCCATCGGGATATTGCCTTGATCCTGGCCACCGGCGGCAGCGCAATGGTGCGCGCCGCGTACTCTTCGGGAACCCCCGCCATTGGTGTCGGTCCCGGAAACGGACCGGCTTTCATCCACAGCAGTTGTGATCTGAAGCTGGCCGTTAAGCGGATCATGGATTCCAAGACCTTTGACAACGGCACCATTTGTGCATCCGAACAGTCCATTATCTGTCAGGAAGATATGGTCGACACAGTCCGTGCCGAGATGGAATCGCAGGGTGCATACTTCCTCAGCGACGAGGAAGCCGCCCAACTGGGCAGATACATTCTGCGTGCCAATGGTACCATGAATCCGGAAATCGTGGGCCGCAATGTTGCAACCATCGCCAAGCTGGCAGGCCTGAACGTTCCGGCAACAGCTCGGGTTTTGGTGGCAAAGGAAACAGGTGTGGGACGAAAGCATCCGTATTCCAACGAGAAACTGGCTCCGATCCTCGCTTTTTACACCGGCAGAGACTACAAGGATGTCTGTGATAAGGTCTGTGAGATCCTGCACTATGAGGGTGCCGGTCACACGTTCTCCATGCATGCAAACGATGAAAAGCTGGTTGATTATTTTGCACGGCGTGTCCCGGCGTCCCGCATCATCGTCAATTCCTCCAGTGCCCTCGGCGGCATTGGGGGGACCACAGGCTTACAGCCTGCCCTGACCCTTGGCTGCGGTGCAGTAGGCGGCTCTGCAACTTCTGAAAATGTCGGACCGATGAACCTGCTGAACATGCGCTATGTGGCTTACGGGATCAAGGAATTGGACGAGATCCGCGCAGAAATACCTGACTGCAAGGATGGAATCTGCTCTGCCGCTCCGGCTGTCAGCCAGATGGACGTGGACGCTATCGTCCGCAGTGTGATTGACAAACTGAAAGCTCTTTAAAACCATTCAACATATACCAATTTTAGGAGGAAACTATTATGGCAAATACAATGCAGGCACTGGGCATGATCGAGACAAAGGGTCTGGTTGGTTCTATCGAAGCTGCTGATGCAATGGTCAAGGCAGCAAATGTTACGCTGATCGGCAAGGAGCATGTAGGCGGCGGATTGGTCACCGTCATGGTCCGTGGTGATGTGGGCGCAGTCAAGGCCGCTACCGATGCCGGAGCAGCTGCTGCCGAGCGTGTTGGCGAGCTGGTATCCGTCCATGTGATCCCCCGTCCCCACGAGGAAGTAGAAATGATCCTTCCCAAGCTGGGTGAGTAATCTGAAATCGAATCGATAAGGAGAATATATTATGGCAAATACAATGCAAGCACTGGGCATGATCGAGACAAAGGGTCTGGTTGGTTCTATTGAAGCTGCTGATGCAATGGTCAAGGCAGCAAATGTCACACTGATCGGCAAGGAGCATGTAGGCGGCGGATTGGTCACCGTCATGGTCCGCGGCGATGTAGGCGCAGTCAAGGCTGCCACCGATGCCGGAGCAGCAGCCGCTGAACGTGTTGGCGAACTGGTATCCGTCCATGTGATTCCCCGCCCCCATAATGAGGTGGAAGGCATTCTCCCTGCTTTGGGAAAATAACGCATCAGGCAGACAAAGCCTGACATGATTCCAATTTGAGAGGGATGAGCTGTTTGAAACCAATTACAGAAGGTGCCCTCCGGATCGAATTGCGGAACAGCCAGCCAGAGGTCTATCATGTCCCCGAAGGATGTGTGCTGACACCTGCTGCCCGCGAATATCTGCAGCAGCGCAAGATCAAAATTGCAAAGCCAGATACAAAGCCGGCGGCAGAGCAGCCCCGCATCATTGCAACTGAGGTGCTTCCAATGCCTCAGATCACGGTTCCCGAGGGGCAGGCCAAGCCCAAATTTGTCGATTATGAAACCGGAGCATATTACATGACAAAGCCGGAGCATATGACCCACCTGTTCGGGAACACACTTGTACCGAAAAACCATCCCAGAATTCTGTTTCGCGGAAAACTGGACAGCCTTCAAGCGTTAGTGGTTTTGGATCAGGTGTTGATCGGCGAGGAGGGGAATGACAAGCTGGTAGCCGATCTGGACGATATTCTGGGCATACTCCGTGAGATGATGCGGTGCGACGTTCTGGATGAGGAGCTGATCAACGAAACAGTGATCGGTCTTACCCATGCAGAGCTGAGAGAGCGTTCTCACAATCCGTTAAAATTCTATAATATTCAGCAAATGGTGCTTCCTGACCGCTCCATGGGAAAAAGCTACGCACTGCTCAATCAGCTGCGTGCAGCGATTCGCGAAACAGAGGTAGCTGCAGCAGAAGCATTCCGCAGCGGAAACCACTACACCCGCAGTGACATCATCGAAGCACTCAACCGCCTTTCCAGCACGGTACACATTATGATGTGTATGTATCTGGCAGGGCAGTATCGGCAGGGAGGGGATTCATAATGGAACAAATCATATCTGCCGTGATGAATGCCATCCACAACGCCGGAATGGTGGAGGTAGAGGTTTCTGCCCGCCATGTTCATCTGACACAGACCGATGTAGAGCTTTTGTTTGGACAGGGGGCTCAGCTGATCCCGGTACGCCCCCTGTCTCAGCCCGGGCAGTATCTGTCCGAGCAGCGTGTCACCTTGGTGGGTTCTAAGGGAAAGAAAGAACGGGTGGCTGTTTTGGGTCCTGTCCGCAAGGATACTCAGGTTGAGCTGTCAAAAAGCGACTGTGTAGAGCTTGGGGTCACCGCACCCGTGCGGGAATCCGGTGATGTCAAGGGCTCCGGTGCAATCACCATTGTCGGCCCCTGCGGCACATTGCAAATCAGCGAGGGCGTGATTATTGCCCGCAACCATATCCATGTGTCTGCGGCGGATTCGCTCAAGCTGGGGCTGAAGGACAAGCAGAAGGTTTCGGTAGAGGTGCTGACCGAACGCCCGATCATATTCAAGGATGTGGTCGTCCGCGTCAGCGACCAGTTCCGCTGCAAAATGCACATTGATTTCGATGAGGCTAACGCAGCTATGGTCAGCGGATTTACATTGGGACGAATCATTCGTTCTCCGCATAATTAACAAAAGGAGCGTCTTGCATGTTGGATCTGGATCGTATCAGCCGTTTTCTTGAGAAAGTAGAGCAATCGGAGCAGCAAACCTTTTCTCCCGTTGGCAGCGGG
>DYCR01000004.1 GCA_019418025.1 Clostridiales bacterium
ATTGGAAAGAGTCTTTCCAAAGCAAGATGCGACCGCCGATCCACGATCGGCTGAGGCCATACGGACAGCCGGGTCGAATGCCGAAGACCGCAGGTGCGGTTGGCAACTTCTGTTGCCTTATTGATTGAGTTAAAAGCTCAGTTTTATAAGTTGGTTACTATAAACCAGTGCCAGGTGGCATATACTTGTGAAATGGTCAATAAGAGTAGTAAAAGTAATCTTTGCTATATAGACTCTGATCCCATTGTGATTTGATACGCAGTCCTGCGGAAAATGACGAACTTTCGGCGTTTTCGGGGGGCTACATGCGTTGTCCCATCACCATATGCAAGTGGTATGCTGCATCCGCGGCATGCCACTTTTTTGTATTCTCAGCATAAGGCTATTGTGTATATAATCTGTCGTTGAAATGGGAGAAAGAACATGAAGAAGATCATTGAACTAAAAAACATCTCAAAATCCTTTGACGGTGAAAAAATTCTGGATGATATCAGTCTGTATATCAATGATAACGAGTTTATCACCCTGCTGGGCCCCTCCGGCTGCGGAAAGACCACCACGCTGCGCATGATCGGCGGCTTTACACAGCCGGACGAAGGCGACGTGCTGTTCATGGGTGAGCGGATCAACGACACGCCTCCTCACAAGCGGAACGTCAATACGGTTTTCCAGAAATATGCCCTATTCCCCCATCTGAACGTGTTTGAAAACGTGGCCTTCCCCCTGCGTCAGCGCCGGGTCCCCAAAAAGGAGATCACCGAGAAGGTCAATCAGATGCTTGCGCTTGTCATGCTGCCCGGCTTCGGCAGCCGCAGTGTCACCAGTCTGTCCGGCGGTCAGCAGCAGCGTGTGGCCATTGCCCGTGCGCTGATCAGCCACCCCAAGGTCCTGCTGCTGGACGAGCCTCTCGGCGCACTGGATCTGAAGCTGCGTAAGGATATGCAGCAGGAACTGAAAAAGATCCAGAAAAGCACCGGCATCACCTTTGTCTTTGTCACCCACGATCAGGAGGAGGCCCTGTCCATGTCCGATACCATCGTGGTCATGAACGAAGGCAAGATCCAGCAGATCGGCACCCCCATTGACATTTACAACGAGCCGAAGAATGCCTTTGTTGCCGATTTCATCGGCGAGAGCAACATCGTGGACGGTGTGATGCTGGAGGACTACAAGGTTCGCTTCGCCGGTCACACCTTTGAATGTCTGGACACCGGCTTCGGCAAGAACGAGCCGGTAGATGTGGTCATCCGCCCCGAGGACGTGGATATCGTCCCTGCAAAGGACGCCATGCTCAACGGTCTTGTAACCTCCGTCACCTTCATGGGTGTCCATAATGAGATCATCGTGGATATCGCCGGCTTCAAGTGGATGATCCAGACCACCGACTCCGTGGACGAGGGCGCCCACATCGGTCTGAGCCTTGATCCCGACGCCATCCATATCATGAAAAAGTCCAAATATTCCGGCATGTTCGGTGACTATTCCTCCTTCTCCAACGAACTGGACGAACTCTCCAACCCCGGAGGTGAGTCCGAAGAATGAAAGCCGTAAATCGTAAGGGCAAGCTCAACAGCTATCGGGCTTCCCTCATCCCCTACTCCGTGTGGGCACTGCTGTTTGTGATCGTGCCGCTTATTTTTGTGGCCTACTACGCCTTCACCGACAACAACTTTCAGTTCACCACCGAAAATTTCACCCGCTTTTTTACCGCAACCAGCAATCTGAAAAACGATGACGGCAGCGTCACCGAGGTCCGCACCTATCTGCTGATTTTCATGCGGTCGCTGAAGCTTGCAGTGATCTCCACCGTCATCTGCCTGCTGATGGGCTATCCCATCGCCTATATCATTTCCCGGGCCAGTGCCAAGGCCCAGAAAACCATGATCACCCTGATCATGATCCCCATGTGGATGAACTTCCTGATCCGGACCTACGCATGGATGACCATTTTGCAGGATACCGGCATCCTCAACAACCTGCTGGGGATTCTGGGGATCAAGCCTCTGCACATCATCGGTACGGAAACCGCTGTTGTCATCGGCATGGTCTATGATTATTTCCCCTATATGGTTCTGCCCATATACTCCATCATGGCTAAAATGGATGATAAGCTTCTGGAGGCTGCCCGAGATCTGGGCTGCGGGAGCCTGTCCGTCCTGCGCCGTGTTATCTTCCCCCTGAGTCTGCCCGGTGTGATCTCCGGCATCACCATGGTCCTGATCCCTTCGATCAGCACCTTCTACATTTCTCAGAAGCTGGGCAGCGGCAAGTTCTTCCTGATCGGCGATGCCATCGAGGGGCAGTATGTCGCAAACAATCTGCACTTCGCCGCAGCGATCGCCTTTATCCTGATGGGTATTTTGCTGCTGTGCATGGCTGTGCTGAAATACGCAACCACGCGCCATGTGTACGGAGGTGAAAAGAAATGAAGCTTTCTTCCAAAATTTACAGCGGGATCATCTTTGCATTTCTCTTTGCACCCATTGTCATCCTGCTGATCTTCTCTTTCAACGAATCCAAGAGCCTGTCGGTGTTCTCAGGCTTCTCCTTCAAATGGTATCAGGAGCTGTTCAACGACCGCAACACCCTGCAAACCGTCCGCAACACCCTGCTTCTGGCCGGCTGCGCCACTGCCATCTCCACCGTTATGGGGACGGCCGCCGCTCTGGGCATTGACCGTCTGCGCTCCCGCTGGTACCGTGCGGCCATGAACACCGTCACCGATATCCCCATGACCAACCCCGATATCATCACCGGCATTTCCCTGATGCTGATGTTCGTGTTCGTGGGCAGACTGTTCGGTGCCGCCAACAGCCTGAGCTTTGTCACCATGCTGATCGCCCACGTGACCTTCTGCCTGCCTTATGTGATCCTGCAGGTCCTGCCCAAATTGCAGCAGATGGACAAGGCACTGCCCGAGGCCGCCATGGATCTGGGCTGCACACCCATGCAGGCATTTTTCAAGGTGGAGCTTCCGGAAATGCTGCCCGGTATCATCACCGGTGCCATCATGGCATTCACGCTGTCTCTGGACGATTTTGTCATCAGCTACTTTACCTCCGGCAATGGCTTTGAGACCCTGCCGATCCGGATTTACAGCATGACCAAGAAAACCGTCACCCCGAAAATGTACGCCCTTGCCACCATTATTTTCTTTGTGACCATGAGCCTGCTGCTGATCAGCAATCTGGTTGACAACGACGACCGCCGCAAGCTGCGGGAGCATCGGCGCGCAAAGGGAAAGCATTGATATCCATCTCATACCGCATTGGCGGATGATATACTTGTTTTATTTTAGGAGGCTCATCTATGAAGAAAAAAATGATTGCCCTCTGCCTCGCTCTGGTAATGGTCATGGCCATCGCTCTGACCGCCTGCGGCAGCTCGGACACTCTGACATTGAACGTCTACAACTGGGGCGAATACATCTCCGATGGCAGTGAGGACAGCTTTGATACCATCAAGGAATTTGAAAAATGGTATCAGGAAACCTACGGCACCAAGGTCAAGGTCAATTACAGCACCTATGCATCCAACGAAGATATGTACAGCAAGCTCTCCAGCGGCGCTGTCAGCTACGACGTGATCATCCCCTCCGACTACATGATCGCCCGCATGGCTTCCGAAGGAATGCTGCTGCCCCTCGATTTTGAGAACATCCCCAACTACAAGCAGATCGACGAGTCCTTTAAGGGCCTTTACTACGACCCCGAAAACCAGTATTCCGTTCCCTACACCTACGGCATTGTGGGCATTATCTACAACGCAAACGTGGTCGATCAGGCTGACATCGGCAGCTGGGATCTGATGTGGAACGAAAAGTATGCCGGTAATATCCTGCAATACAACAACTCCCGCGATGCCTTCGGCACCGCCATGTACAAGCTGGGTCTGGATGTCAACAGCACCGACAAGGCTGTCTGGCAGGCCGCTTACGAGGAGCTGATGCACCAGAAGCCTCTGGTGGGCAGCTACGTCATGGATGAGATCTACAACATGATGGAGTCCGGCGAAGCCGCAGTCGGCTCTTACTACGCCGGTGACTACTTCACCATGCGGGACGCTCAGGCCGACGGTGTTGACCTGCAGTTCTACTACCCCGAGCGCACCAATTTCTACGTGGATGCAATGTGCATCCCCACCAGCACCCAGAACAAGGAACTGGCTGAGATCTTCATCAACTATATGCTCTCGGAGGAGCCTGCTGTTGCCAACGCAGAATTCACCAACTATGCATCCCCCAACAGCATCGTCTACAACAACCCCGGTTATATCGAGGACATGGGCGAGGATGCCATCAAGATCCTCTATCCCCAGCTGGAAAACTTCTCCGAAAGCTATAATGCTTTTGCTTACCGTAACATGGACAGCGATATGCTGGACAATCTGAACACCCTTTGGGAAAACCTGAAGATCAATTGATCGACCAAAGCACCCCATCCGAAACTTCGGATGGGGTGTTTTATTGGATACTGTCCCGATCTATCCGGCGGAAGCAGTCGCCTTCTATGGAGATCATGTCCGCCATGGGGATGCAGCTTCCGTCCGCCATCTGCACGCAGCAGCCATACCTGTCGATCTTTTTCACCACTCCGGAGGTTGTGATATATGCCCCGCCTTCTTTTTTATCATCGGCACAAAAGTAGGTGATGCTGACCGGCGGCATTTCCTCGCCCCACTCCGACAGCAGCAGGAGCTTATCGTTGAGCACCTGCTGCTCCCCCTCGGTCAGCTCTATGCGGCACTGGGTCAGTCGGGCCGTCTCGGCAATCACCGCATCATACCCCACCAGTGCCGCAAAGGGCGAAAACTGTGCCCCCCGATCCGCCGCCGGCATTCTGGCCCGTGTGGCGGAAACGTGGTGGGGCATATAGAGCATATCATCATATTTTCCACTCATGCCCTGTGTCCTCCGATCTGACCGTTGCGTTCGATTGCCGTGGCTCCCTCCTCCAGATTCATGCCCTTCAGGATCGCGTTTTTCCCGTACTTCTTTCGGATCACAAGCAAAGCATGCTGTCTGCGCTTCTCCCGCTCCAGACGCTGCTTTTCCTCAGCCAGCCGGTTTAGATCCGTAAAGAGATCCAGCTGCTGAAAGGGCTTATCCTGCCTTACCGCATCCTCCGGCAGCAGATGGTTGGCACTCATATTGATCCTGCGGATCAACAGCCTCGGATCTACGATCCGCTGATAAAGCCCCATTACCGCCTCTGTGATCTTGATGGTGGAAGCCGTATGCTCCCCCAGATTTACCGTACTGTGGGCGTGCTTTGGCACCTTGCGTCCATAGGCATCTGTTGTAATGGGCCCCGTATAGCTCTGGCTGATGGTTGGGTCTGTCAGATTCTCAATATCGTACCCAACCGTCAGCACCACCTGATCGGTCACCAATCCCTGATCCACCAGATCCAGTACCAGAAGGTCGATCATCTCCCGGGTGATCAGCTTCCCACGCTCATAGGTGGATGCATCGCTCAGCACCTGCCCGGAGCAGATTCCGTGATTCTGGGGTCTGTAGGCCTTGACATCCGCCAGTGTGCAGGGTTCCCACCCCCATGCGTGGTCGATGAGCAGCTCCGCATTCACCCCAAAGAGCTTATACAGCAGCGCCTCATTTTGCATGGAGCAGCGTGCTATGTCCCCCATAGTGAACAGTCCGTGGGCCTCCAGCTTTTTGGAGTACCCCTTTCCCACCCGCCAAAAATCTGTAAGCGGACGGTGTGACCACAGATTTTTTCGGTAGCTCAGTTCATCCAGCTGCGCAATACGGACCCCGTTTTCATCCGGCGCAATGTGCTTTGCCCCGATGTCCATCGCCACCTTGCACAGATACAGATTGCTGCCGATCCCTGCGGTTGCGGTGACTCCAGTGGTTTTCAGTACATCCAGAATCATCTTCATGGCAAGCTCCCTCGGGGTGCAGCCATAGGTCTTGAGATAGCCGGTCACATCCATGAACACCTCGTCGATGGAATATACATGGATATCCTCCGGCGCAATGTATTTCAGATAAACCTGATACACCGCGGCGCTGCATTCCATGTAATACGCCATTTGGGGCGGTGCCACGATGTAGTCGATGGCAAGACCGGGGTTTTCGTCCAGTTCTCGTGCATCACTGGATTTTCCGGTGAATACACGCCCCGGAGCCTTGCTAAGGCGCAGGGCATTGGCCTGTCTGACCTGCTCCACCACTTCAAACAGCCGAGCTCGGCCTGAGATGCCGTAGCGTTTGAGTGTCGGCGAAACCGCCAGACAGATCGTCTTTTCCGTGCGGCTCGGGTCTGCCACCACCAGATTGGTTGTCATAGGGTCCAGTTTTCGGATAACACATTCCACCGATGCATAGAAAGACTTCAGATCGATGGCAATATACGTTCTCTGCTTCATATCCTTCCCCCATTTCACGTCTTTTATAAACATATGTTTTATTTTAATACAAAAACATACGTTCGTCAATGGAAATTTCTGTTATTTGATGAATATACTGCCTCCGGCGTGCATATGATAAATCTGCTGCGGCATACCATATGCAGACATTGAGGAGGAAACCACTATGAAGTATATCTGCGATATTTGCGGCTGGATCTATGACGAGGATCAGGGGTATCCCGAGGGCGGCATTGCCCCGGGGACCAAATTTGAAGATCTCCCTGATGACTTCCTCTGCCCGCTGTGCTACGTGGGGAAGGATCAGTTCTCCGAAGCATAGCAAAAACGGGGGCATCCTGAGCGGATGCTCCCGTTTTTCGGTCATTGCCGCATGTGCCATCCCGAGAAAACCTCTCGGCCGACCCACGCCACAGCATGTTGCATAATCATTCCCCCTGTACTACGCCTGAATTTTGTTCAAAATTTCGACACATTTTTCAAAAACTGGAATTTACTTTGGGAAACATGTGTGATATATTATTCGAAATTATTTTTTTCAGGGGAGCGTGCAACATATGAAACTATCTAAGAAAAACACACTTTTGGTAAGCTTTATGCTGTTTTCCATGTTCTTTGGTGCCGGAAACCTGATTTTCCCGCCATTTTTGGGACAGAATGCCGGAACCCATAGCATCGGTGCCTTTTTGGGCTTTTTGATGACCTCTGTTGTCCTGCCGATTTTGGGTATTTTTGTCATCGCCCGATTTGACGGACTGACCAACCTGTCTCAAAAGGTCGGCAAGACCTTTGCGTTCTGGTTCACCATCCTGATCTATATCTCCATCGGTCCCGGTCTTGGTGTCCCCCGAGCCGCGTCCGTACCCTTTGAAATGGCCGTCGCCCCTTACCTGCCCGAGGGCTCTGCCCTGCATCTGTGGATGGTCGGATATTCCCTTGTGTTTTTCCTGATCGTGGGCTGGCTGTGCATCAACCCCCAAAAATTGATGGACCGCATGGGCCAGATCCTGACCCCTGCACTGCTGATCCTGCTGATCGTATTTTTTGTCGCGTTCCTGTTCAAGGGCGAAACCTCCGTCGCTCAGCCTCAGCCTGCATATCAGCAGCTGTCATTCCTTCAAGGCTTTATCGACGGCTACCAGACACTTGATACCATCGCCGCGCTGAACTTCGGTCTGGTCGTCGCCACGACCCTCACCGGTCTGGGACTGAAGGAAAAGAAGAGCATGATACGCGGGACCGTACTGTGCGGCGTGCTTGCCGGAAGCATCCTGACACTGGTCTACCTGATGCTGACCTATATGGGTGCGGCAAGCTCCGGAGTGTATACCATCGGCGAAAACGGTGCCTTTGCCCTGCGCCAGATCGTCTATCAGGTTTTCGGCGCTCCCGGCGCGATCCTCTTGGCCGCCATTTTCACCATCGCCTGTCTGACCACCTGCGTGGGACTGGTCAACTCTATCTCGCTGTTCTTCTCTGATTTGTATCCAAAGCTGAAATACCGCACCATGGTGGTCCTCATCATTGCCTTTTCCTTCCTTGTCTGCAATCAGGGGCTGACCACCATCCTGAGCATTTCCGTCCCCATCCTCAATGCCATCTACCCCATCGCCATTGTTTTGATCTTACTGGGTCTGACCGACCGATGGCATCAGGGCAACCGCCTGATCTACCCCATGGTCGTTACCGGCACGGGCATCGTCAGCGTTGTGTTCAGCCTAAAGTCCCTGCTGCCGCTGCACGCTCTGGAGCGGATCTTCCATCTGCTGCCCCTTTATTCAGAGGGCTTCGGCTGGGTCACAGTCTCCTGCGTCATGGTGATTTTGAGCATCCTGCTTCACAAATTAAACATTTCCGGAAAAACGGACTAGATTCTTCGGAATCCGGTCCGTTTTTTATTTATGCAATTGACCCACAGGATTTTTCTGCTATACTGAAAAGAAAACGGAGGGATACAATGAATCTGCAACAGCTAAAAGAAAAAATGGATCAGGCCCATTATATTTATGACGACACCCTTGCCACGGTGCTGTCTGTGGCGCTCCAGTTGGGCCGCCCCCTGCTCATCGAGGGTGCCGCCGGTGTCGGCAAGACTGAGATTGCCAAGGTCATGGCCTCGGCTCTGGACAGGGAGCTTGTTCGCATGCAGTGCTATGAGGGTTTGGACGAAAGCAAGGCCCTGTATGAATGGAATTACCAAAAGCAGCTCCTGTCCATTCAGGTAAACATGGCAAGTGAAGATCGTGATGCCCTGACCCGCAGTCTCTTCCGGGACGAATATCTGCTGGAACGTCCCCTGCTGAAATCCATCCGCTCGGAAAAGCCCGTGGTGCTGCTGATCGACGAGATCGACAAGGCTGACGAGGAATTTGAAGCTTTCCTACTGGAGCTGCTTTCGGAAATGCAGGTCTCCATCCCAGAGGTCGGGACGATCCATGCAAAGACCGTCCCCTTTGTGGTCCTCACCTCAAACCGGGCCCGCCCCCTGTCCGAGGCGCTCCGCCGCCGCTGTGCCTACCTCTACATCCAGTATCCGGATGTGGAAAAGGAGCTTGCCATTCTGCGGGCCAAGCTGCCCCATGTGGATGACCGCCTGTGTGTGCAGGTCGCCACGGCCGTTGCCAAGCTTCGCAGCAACGAAGCCATCCTGAAAAAGCCCTCCATTGCCGAGACTCTGGACTGGGCCGCCGCATTGGATGCACTGGGCATCAAGGAGCTGACACCGGATGCCCTGCGCAGCACCGCCGGCTTTATCCTGAAAAATAACGAGGATCTTTCCGCCGTGGACACATTGGATGCATCTGCCCCACATACCTGCTCCCATGCCTGCGGAGGTCATCACCATGGTTGAGCCTGAGGTCTATCTGGAGAAGATCTCCCTTTTCTCCCGGATGCTTCGGCTGCAGGGCATGGCTGTGGGCCCTCAGGAGACAGCGGATGCCTGCCAAATCCTGATTCATCTGGGGCTTGAGGATCGTCAGCAGGTCAAAACTGCCCTGCGCACGGTCTACGCCAAGTCACAGCAGGAGCAAGCCGCCTTTGACCGGGTATTCGACGGATTTTTCATCTCCGAGGAGGCGATGCGCCGTCAGGCAGAGGAAAGCCGTCAGCAGCAGGCGCAGTTGGAGCAGGCCCGTCAGGAGGCTGAAAAGGATCTGCAATTCAACGGACAGCCTCTGGAGCTGTCCCAGCAGCAGCGGGATGCCTATATCTCCATGTCCCAGCAGCAGCGCCAGAAGCTTCGCAGCTTTATGGAGCGTTATCAGGGCAATGTGGAACGAAACCCCAATCTCTACGGAAATTTCATCCACTCAGTCTTTGCCCGGGCCATTCTGGAGCAGCAGATGCTCATGGAAAACGCCGGAACCGGCTGCGACAGCTCCGACCCGGAAATGGGGCTGCTGTACCGTGACATCTCTCAATTCAAGGACAGCGAGATACCAAAGGCCATTTCCCTAATCCATACGGTATCCCAGCAAATCAACAGCGAGCTTTCTGCCAAGCGTCGGGGCTGCGCCCATTCCGGTCCCTTGGATTTCCGCAAAACCATTCGGAAGGGTCTGGAGACCGGCGGCAGCTTCTATCGCCTGCGCTATCGGAAAAAGCGGCAGCGGAAAAAGCATCTTGTGATCCTGTGCGACGTATCCGGCTCAATGATGCAGTTTTCCGAGTTTGCGCTGCGATTCATTCAGTCTTTGAATCAGGTTGCGGAAAGCTCCCGGATCTTCCTGTTCTCCGAGGAGCTGCTGGAGGCCGATCCCTTTCATCTGCAAAATATGGATGCCTTCCGCAGCTATGTGAAGGAGTCGGGCGCTTACGGCAGAGGCACTGATCTCGGCACCGCCCTTGACGGTCTGTGCAGGCAGCAGCCCTCCATTCTGAACGCCTCCACCACTCTGCTGATCTTGTCCGACACAAAGACGGTGGATCAGCCCCGAGCCATCCGCTCCCTGCTGGAGGCGAAGCGCCAGTCGGGGCGAATCCTCTGGCTAAACCCCATCCCCGAAGGTAAGTGGAGCTATATCCGCAGTGTGCAGCTCATGGCATCGATCTGTCCCATGGTTTCCTGTAACACCCTGAATGCGCTTGCAAGCGCCTGCCGGAAGCTGACCATGTAACAAAAGGAGCCTGACTCGGAAATTTCTTCCGGATCAGGCTCCTTCTCTTAATAGAGCATTGAAAAAAGCGGCGCTGCAAACACGGTCAGAATACCGGCCACCACGATGGACAGACTGCTCATCGCCCCCTCGACCTCCCCAAGCTCCAGAGCCTTTGCCGTTCCCACCGCATGGGACGCAGTGCCAAGCGCAACACCTCGGGCAATGGGGTGGGTGATGCCAAACATCCTGAACACGGTCTCGGCAATGGCATTTCCCAAGATGCCCGTGATCAGGATCACCGCCACCGTAACCGGCACATCCCCTCCAAGCTGCTGAGAAACATCCATGCCGATGGCCGTGGTGATCGATTTGGGCAGCATGGATACATACGCCCCATGCCCCACCCGCATCAGAACCGATAGTCCAAGGATCACACACAGGCTGGTGATCACGCCGGAAGCGATCCCTGCCAAAACTGCCGTGCGGTTTTTCTTCAGCAGCTGAAACTGATTGTGCAGCGGGATCGCCAGACATACCGTAGCTGGGGTCAGCAGATAGTTGATATATTTTGCTCCGTCATAGTAAACATCATATTCGATCTGAAAGGTTTTCAGGAACACGATACACAGGAGCATGGAAATGAGGATCGGATTCAGCAGCGCATGCTTGAATTTTCCTTTCACCGCCACGGCGATCCCATAAGTCAAGAAGGTAAGGGTTGCCCCAAAATACACAGCATTTTCCCAGAATTCAGCCATGGCTTGCCTCCCCTTCCCCGTTTTTTTCCTCCTGTTTGTCCACGAAGAACTGGCTCACCTTTCCCGAAACCACCATGACCGCCGCGGTGGACAGGACAATCATGATCAGGTATTCCATATAAGCATCCCTGATGACCCCCCATGAATTCATCAGCCCCACCGCCGTGGGAACGAACATGATGGGCATGATCTGAACCAAAAAGCTGCCGGTTTCCCGAATCGACGACAACCTGATAAGACCCGTCTGCAATCCGAGAAACAAAATGGCAATGCCATAAATGCTTGCAGGGATCGGCAGGGGGATCCAGTGCTTCATCAGCTCACCTGCAAACGAAATCGTCAGGATTATTCCAAATTGCTTGAGATATTTCATTCTTTCCTCCAGAAGTCTAAACTGCCAACCAGAGTAACACAGAATCCCGTGAATTGCAATCCTTCATTTTATCACAGAAAAAGATCCCCACTGCTGCGCGGTGGGGATCTTCAGTATGTCAAACAGTCTGCCCGAGTTTGCCGCTTCAGCGGCAAATAAAATAAAAATCATTTTCCACGGGGGCGTGTACCTCGGGGAAAATACATATCAGCCTGAGAGTGTGAAATTTGTCCGTTGTTGACGGACAAATTATGCGCGGGTCAGGCTGCAAAAACTTGTCTAAAAGCCCTAAGAGGGGTTTTAGACAGTCTCAAAGGTCCCCACTGCTGCACAGTGGGGACCTTGCTTTGTTGAAATTGGTTCGGTGTGGGCTTTATTCCACAGGATTGCAGTATTCTGCGTAACGCTGAACCATCGCCGCACACTGGGCTCTTGTGGCTGTCTCACTGGGGGACAGGGTCGTGGGTGTAGTTCCGCTGATGATGCCGTTGGAGACCGCCCAGAGGACCGCATCCCGTGCATAGGGGGAGATTTTCTCCTGATCGCTGTATCCGGACAAATCCCCGGTCAGTTCGATTTCTTCCACATACCACAATTCTAATTTATAGAAAAGTGCCACGAGCTGCTCTCGGGTGATGGGTTCCTCGGGGGAGAATGTCGTTTCACTGGTGCCTGCAAGGATACCCTCCTCATACAGATAAGTCACCGCGTCAGTGTACCATGTATCCCCCACGTCCGTAAACGGATTGTCAATGGTAGGCTCGGGATAACCGAAATCGGCGTACAGGATCATTGCAAACATGGCACGGCTCATCTGTTCATCGGGGCCGAACTCTGTATCCGATACGCCGACCATGGCACCCAAGTTGTATGCAAAATCAACATAGGATGCATACCACGCATCCTCCGGCACATCCGTAAACGGATGCGCTGCGCTCACCGCAGGTGCCGCTCCCAACAGCAGCGCCGATACCAACGTACCGCAAAATAGTTTTTTCAGTGTTTTGTTCATGTTTTTCTGCCTGCCTTTCCGTATTACATCATGGATATGGAAAATACGCAACACAAGCCATGTGCAAAAGCGCATAGCTCAGCCTTGCCGCGACACAGATCCGCACATGTAGAAAAACAGGCTGTACTGTCAAATAAGGGAAATGCAAGCCGTCTGCCTCAAGGCGCGAAATCATTGCATCGTGCCTTAATATTACCACTGCCGAACCAGAAACGCAAGAGCCATCATCGGAATATTTTGCAGCGCTTTCCTCCGGCAGCCCCCTTCTCTTCCGATGACTGCACAAAAGAAAACAGCCAGTAGCTTAACAACTACTGACTGTTTTCGTGGCAGGGGCACAAGGACTTGAATTGCAGTCCCCATTTGTTTCCTCGTGTTTTTTATCTCCTTTTACTCCCATTTCTTTATGATTTTCAAACTTTTTATCCCTTTATTTACCACCTTGTGTTACCTCGTATTATGGGCATAAGGGAAAAAATAAGGGAAAACTTTTTCTCAAGTCACATAGCAGATACACGGATAATCATAAACATGGGACAGGGATCAAAATCCCTGACCAATTAAGGTCAGGGGTCATTCTTTATTTAGATCTTACTTGTTCGGGTCGGAATATACCACTTCGCCACAAGAACAAGACCATTCATCGTATGCAGGAATGTCTACATGCCAATCATAGTCGACATAATAGGAATGCTGTTCGCCCTTTTGAGCCATCGGGTCTTGGTGATTCTCATGCCAATACTTACCAAGAGTTGTCCCCAGAGCGTCTGCCATAGACTGAGTTACATACCAACCACAGTCTGTACAAACATACTTCTTCTCCTTATGTCCAACCGCATCATGATGGGTGTGTACCCATTCATGCTTGTGAACGGAGGGATCAGGATTCTCAGGCTCAGTTACAGGAGGTTCGGTAGGCTGAGGTTCGGGCTTCTCAGGCTCAGTCACAGGAGGCTCGGTGGGCTGAGGCTCGGGCTTCGCATTCAGCAGCTCATGATATCTCTGCAATACAACAGCGCACTCGGCACGTGTAGCACCATCCTGTGGTGACAGGGTTTTGTCATCGGTTCCGCTGATAACACCCTTTGCAACTGCCCAAGAGAATGCATCCTTAGCATAAGAAGAGATGTTCTCAGCATCTACATAGCCGGATAGGTCGGCACGGCTGCTGGTGTCCAGCTTGTTCGCGGCAGCAAATTTGAACATGATTGCCACCATCTGTTCACGGGTGATGGAACTGTCCGGATCAAAGGTCGTTTCGGAGGTTCCTGCCACGATGCCGTGTTCATAGCACCACAGCACTGCATTGGTGTACCAAGAATCGCCCACATCTGAAAACGGGTTGTTTCCGCTGTGGCCAGGCTTTCCGGCAATGCTGTGCAGGACCGTGACCAGCATACCACGGGTCATGATTTGATTCGGTGCAAAGGTGGTGTCAGAAGTACCTGCCATCAGCTTGTTGTTGTAGGCATAGTCCACATAGCTTGCATACCAAGAATCACCGGACACATCGGTAAAGGGAGTCGCTGCCTTTGCCATAGTCGCAGTACCCAGCAGCATCACAGATGCCAATGCACCACATACAACTTTTTTCATGCTCTGATTCATTTTTCTTCAAGTTCCTTTCTTTCTTCAAATGGGTATAAAAAAAGTGCGCAGCTTTTGCTGCGCAGCCGAAGCTGCGCACCGAAAAACGCACAGCTCCGCTTTGTTGCGACACAAAACCCAACCTACTCAGGAAGTATGCTGAAAAGAGCCTGCGCTTTTACCAAAGTAATAACGCAAACTTCCTAAGGGCTGGTATATAGATTTTGTGTCGCAACTACATACTATCACACTCTGTGGTTAATTGCAACCACAAACACCTGCAATTGGGTTTTTACCGATCACGCCGGGAAGCACCTAGTACGGCGGACCGATAAGGGAAAACATAAGGGAAAACAAAAAAACAGAAATATCGTAATCGGCATAAACCGAACAATATTGCTCACAAAATCCCCCAAAACAAAAGAAAAAAGCCAGTAGCTTAACAACTACTGACTGTTTTCGTGGCAGGGGCACAAGGACTTGAACCCTGAGCCTACGGTTTTGGAGACCGCCGCTCTACCAATTGAGCTATACCCCTTTATTTATATTTCCAAGGCACGCAAGCCTGAACACACTGGTGGGCCTTCAGGGATTCGAACCCGGGACTATCCGGTTATGAGCCGGAGGCTCTAACCAACTGAGCTAAAGGCCCATATATTGGGCGGTTAAGCACCATACGCATGGTATCTTACCACACACATTCATATTTGTCAATATTTATTCTGCAATTATTGAAAAAAGTGCGCACATCCAAGGACATGCGCACTGGTCTGTTACTCCGGCTGGGCTGTCTGGCCCGAGGACCTGCGGCGACGGCGGCGGCGACGGGGATTCTGCCGCTCCGGCTCTGCCTTTTCCACTCTGGTGCGGTAGGCATCGGCCGCCTCTGAGGTGGCTTCATAGGTCAGTCTGCTGATGCGGACAAGACCGTCAGGCTGCTCCGACAGGCGGATCCGGATCAGGAATTTCCCATGCTCGGGGCAGGTCGCCAAATCCATATACCGATGTCCGGCCTGTGCAAACCAACGGGAGCTGAGCATCTGGCGGCCGCAGGTGGGGCATGTATTCTCCGCCCCGGACATCAGCGCCAGTGCCGCCTGCTTATCCGCCACATCATAAAATACCTTCCGGCAGATGCATCCGGGCAATTGAGCGCCGTGGAACCCGTTGTCGTGGCTGCGGAGGGCCTGAGCATAGTCCTCCATCCCCCGGCGCAGATCCAGTCTGGCACAGATCAGCGCCGTGTGGTACGCATCACCCAGTGCATCATGGGCCGGACGTGTTGCTTCGATCCCGAAAATCTCCATGGCTGTTTTCAGAGCCTTTTGCGCCGTGGAGCCGTCCGTCTGCGCATTGAAGATCATCTGCGCATTGTACCAACAGTTGATCCATCCCGTATTCAGACCAAACAACTGCAAATTCTCCCGCAGGATGGAAATATCATCAAAGCCCCATGTAAGGAACACCACATTTTCCCCGCACCACTGCTGAAACCGCTGAATGGCCTCAGGAAAAGAGATACCCTCCGCCTTCAAGCGGGATTCCTTGATCCCCGTAAGCTTGCTGACCCGGCGATTGAGGGTCCTGAAATATTTGGGGCGGATCATCACCTGAAATTCATCCGCAACCTGCTGATCCTCTGTCACCCGAACTGCACCGATCTGGATGATCTCTCCACGGATCTGCACCGGCAGGACCTTCCGCGCCGAGGGCGAGCCGGGCCACGGCTGATTCCATTCCATATCTAAAACAATATAGTCCATGTTGAAACCTCTGTTCATATTATCCTAACGTACATGATAGCACATCTGATGGGTATCTGTAAACCTTTCCGAACAGATTCTTTTTCCCCATTATCCGTGCAGGCTTCGCCCTTTTGGAATAGCTTCCGCAGATTCCATGTATAATAACTGTAAGACCGATCCTGTCCGGTGTTTGCTCTGTGACAAAATCACATAACCGGCCCTTGACAAAATGATACGCCGGATCTATAATCAAAATACCCCCCAGGGGTATATAACAAAGGAGGCGAAGCCATGGCACAATGCTGCCACGAAAAAACAACGCTCCGCAGTGACGAGCAGAAGAAAAAACTGGTCAATCGCTTATCCCGGCTGGAAGGCCAGATTCGGGGGATAAAGGGCATGATTGAAGAGGATGCCTACTGCACCGATATTCTGGTGCAGAGTGCCGCAGCAGGCGCTGCCATCAATGCCTTCAACCGAGAATTGCTGGACAGTCATATCAGGGGCTGCGTCGCCGACGACATCCGCAAGGGCAACGACGATGTGATCGACGATCTGCTGAATACCCTGTACAAATTGATGAAATGATCCCTAGAAAGGAGTCGCTATGAAACAATACGATATTACCGGCATGAGCTGTGCTGCCTGCTCAACCCGTGTCGAAAAAACCGTATCTGCCCTTCCCGGCGTGGAAAGCTGTTCTGTAAACCTGCTGACAAACTCGATGAGTGTCGATGGTTCCACTTCCGAGCAGGAGATCATCGCCGCCGTGGAGCAGGCCGGATACGGCGCATCCTTAAAGGGTGCGGCAAAAACAGTCGATACCTCCGAGGATGCACTCAAGGATCGGGAAACCCCCGCCCTCAAGCGCAGACTGGTATCCTCCATCGGATTTTTAGTGATCCTGATGTATTTCTCCATGGGCCACATGGTGGGTCTGCCGCTGCCCAAAGCCCTGATGGATAACCCCGTTGCGCTGGG
The DNA here is from genome assembly GCA_019418025.1 of Clostridiales bacterium. GTDB lineage: Bacteria > Bacillota > Clostridia > Oscillospirales > Oscillospiraceae > Faecousia. Next base: position 16,947 of record DYCR01000004.1, read on the forward strand.
TCTGATCCAGCTGCTGCTGACCGGCATGATCATGGTCATAAACCAGAAATTCTTCGTCAGCGGTTTCCGGGGTCTGATGCACCGGGCCCCCAACATGGACACTCTGGTGGCCTTGGGCTCCACCGCCGCATTTGCATACAGCACCGCTGCGCTGTTCTATATGAGCCACCTTCAGGCCATGGGAAACATGCACGAGGCCCACGCACTTGTCCATGAATTTTATTTTGAAGCCGCCGCTATGATCCTTGCCCTGATCACCGTCGGCAAAATGCTGGAGGCACGCTCCAAAGGAAAAACCACCGATGCACTCAAGAGCCTCATGAAGCTGGCTCCCAAAACCGCCACCGTGATCAAAAACGGTCAGGAGGTGGAGGTGCCCATCGATCAGGTCCGCAAGGGTGACGTGTTCGTGGTCCGCCCCGGTGAAAATATCCCCGTGGACGGCATCGTCATCGAGGGCGAGGCTGCCGTTGACGAAAGCGCCCTTACCGGCGAAAGCATCCCCGTTGACAAAGCCATCGGCGACGGTGTTTCCGCCGCAACCACCAATCAGTCCGGCTTCCTCAAGTGCGAGGCCACCCGCGTAGGACAGGATACCACCCTGTCACAGATCATCCAAATGGTCAGCGACGCTGCCGCCACCAAGGCCCCCATCGCAAAAATCGCAGATAAGGTTTCCGGCATTTTCGTCCCGACCGTTATTGCTATCTCCATTGTGACCATCGCCGTCTGGCTGCTGCTGGGCGAAAGCTTCGGCTTTGCTCTGGCCCGCGGTATTTCCGTTCTGGTCATCAGCTGTCCCTGCGCACTGGGTCTGGCTACTCCCGTTTCCATTATGGTCGGCAACGGCAGAGGCGCCAAAAACGGCATTTTGTTCAAGACCGCCGTTTCCTTGGAGGAAACCGGCAAAATCGAACCCGTAGTTCTGGATAAGACCGGAACCATCACCCGGGGCGAGCCTGCTGTCACCGACATGATCCCCGCCGAGGGCTTTACTGACGACGTGCTTCTTTCCATGGCCTATGCCTTGGAGCAGAACAGCGAGCATCCTCTGGCAAAGGCCGTTCTTGCCAAAGCACAGGAATCCGGCCTCTCCCCCCGCAGCGTGGAGCAGTTCCGTGTTCTGCCCGGAAACGGTCTGACCGCAATTCTGGAAGGCAAGACACTTCTTGGCGGCAGCCTGAGCTATATCTCCTCACAGGTAAGCGTCTCCCCCGATATGGAGCAGAAGGCCATCGATCTGGCTGAAAACGGAAAAACGCCTCTGCTGTTTGCCTGCGACGGCCGCCTGTGCGGCATCATCGGCGTGGCCGATATCATCCGTCAGGACAGCCCCGAGGCCATCCGTCAGCTTCAGAACATGGGCATTCGTGTTGTTATGTTAACAGGAGACAACCCCCGTACCGCAAATGCCATCGGCAAGCAGGCCGGCGTGGACGAGGTGATCGCCGGCGTCCTGCCGGACGGCAAGGAGGCCACCATCCGCCGCTTGCAGGAACGGGGCAAGGTCGCCATGGTCGGCGACGGCATCAACGATGCCCCTGCCCTTACCCGTGCTGATATGGGCATCGCCATCGGCGCAGGTGCCGACGTGGCCGTGGATGCCGCTGACATCGTTCTGATGAAGAGCCAGCTCAGCGACGTTCCCGCAGCCATCCGGCTGAGCCGTGCGACCCTGCGCAATATCCATGAAAATCTGTTCTGGGCGTTTATCTACAACGTTATCGGCATTCCATTGGCAGCCGGTTTGTTTATCCCGCTGCTGAATTGGCAGATGAACCCCATGTTCGGTGCCGCCGCCATGAGCCTGTCGAGCTTCTGCGTGGTATCCAACGCCCTCAGATTGAACCTTTTTGATCTTTATGATCCGAAAAGAGATAGAAAAATCCGTCACAAATCACACAAACAGGAGGAAATTGTTATGACAAAGACTATGCATATTCAGGGCATGATGTGTGCCCACTGCGAAGGCCGGGTAAAGAGCACCTTGGAGGCTATGGAGCAGGTTCAGTCCGCCGCCGTCAGCGCTGCCGAAGGCACCGCCGTGGTGACCCTGAACGCAGAACTTTCCAACGACGTGCTGAAGGAAGCCGTTGAGAAGCAGGGCTATCCCGTCACTTCCATCGACTGATCCGCAGCAAAAGAGGGAGCCCCGATGGGCCCCCTCAGTGTGTCAAACGGTCTGACCGAGTTTGCCGCTTTAGCGGCAAAAAAGATAAAATCATTTTCCCCGGGGGCGTGTACCTCGGGGAAAATACTGCTCAGCCTGAGCGTGTGGAATTTACCCGTCAACGACGGGCAAATTATGCGCATGTCAGGCTGTAAAAATTGCCCGAAAGCCCTGAAAGGGTTTTCGGGTAGTCTCAGGGAGCCCCGATGGGGGCTCCCTTTCATAGGCTTATTCAAGCGCTGCGGCGCAGTCCCCTCTCGGGTCTGCGCCGCAGTTTTGGGTTCCGGATTGTGACATTTCAGAGCTCAAGCCTTGTCAGCTCCGTATGCGAAATGTACTCGGTGCAAACCAGTAGACAAGGACACAGGCGATCACGGAATACAATACGCAAAATACAATACAACCAATGCCGAATACCAAAACCGGCACCCTCATTTGCATCACGAACATACAAAGCATATACGTTGCGGACATGACCAGCTGATACGTTCCGCTTTTCAACTCTGTTCCGGCATTGTAAGGCTGAAGCAAATAATACATGGTCAGGTAATGGATGGAGAAAAACACACTCATAGCCAGGATGGATACAGAAACCACCCCATAATAAAGCGGATTCTCCACTCCGCCCGAAGCGTACAGGATCAATGATAACCCCGTACCGATCACCAATGCCGGTACCGCATTGATCTTCACAATTTCCCTCAGACGGATTTTGAACAGCCTCAGCACAAACTCTGGCTGCTTATAAAAGGAATAGGTCAGCAGGCTGTGATCGCAATTCATAAACAGGGCCTGTGTAAAACCGGTCCCCCGATTGATCGCGTACATGATAAAGGCAAAATACGGAAGTCCGTTTCGCGTCATTTCACGGATATGTGATTTGGACTCCGGCGCAAACTGCATCACCAACAATAGAGCGATGACTCCCACAACACAGGCTGCTGCGATTTTTACGGTAGCCTTCCACAGGATCTTCTGATGACGCTTAATAAACAATTCATTCAGATATTCAAAACCCTTCCGATCACTGGTGATCGCCGTGTCTGCCGAGATGCTTTTTTCACTGGAGGTTTTGGCAATCTGCTTGATATCGATCTCGTCCATCTGATTTCGCATCTGGGACAGCAGCTCCTGATTGATCTGGCGATAGTGCCGGCAGGAAATGATCTTACGCACACTGATCGCCCCAAGAGGGATCAAAGCAAGCATCAGGATCATCGATACTGTTGACGGCAGAGCGATCCCGACAGCAGGCAGGCCATAGGCCAGAGCCAGTAAGCATCCAATGAAGAGCCAAAGCTTCTTGTCGATCTTATTTTCATTTCGGACAGAGCCGCTTTTTTCATAAACCCATAGCGAATATGCGGCCACAGACAGCTTCACGCCTGCGATGCAAAACGGCAGCAGGATGCACACCCAAAGGGAGATCCCTTGAGACAGGCCAAAAATCACCGTAAAGGGCAAAAAGCCAAGGATCACCTTCAAAATGGCATAGCCATAGTTGACCAAGGTGTATGCCTTTGCATCCATCCGCATTAAGATCATCGCGTAATATTTATCCTCGGTGGGATTGAATATACTGGTATTCATATAAGCGCCGATGACAGAAAGGAACAGAAGCATATGCAAAAACAACCGATCTGACGGTACTGCTGTAAACAAAGCTCCGATACCGATGACCATTGTCATAAAATAGATCAGCTTTCCTGCAAAAATAGAAATGATCTCCCAAAGAACAGAAAGTACATTGGCAAGGATTTTAAGTTCACGCGCCTGATAAAGGCTTTGCGGCAAAATCTTTTTCAGCAGCGGAATCTGCTTGAGTGAATAGAGAATGCCATTGACCCGGTATGTATTTCTGAGAGAAAAAGAAAGGCACAGTGTTTTATACATGCGTTTCCTCCCGCAAGGCTTCAATGATCTTTTCTTTAAATTCACGGTCATTCAGGTTGGATTTCTCCACTACCTCCAGTTCCCCATGGCTGAGCAGCACGATCTCGTCGCACAGGTCAAGGGCAAGATCCATGATGTGGGTGGAAAAAATCGTGATCCTGCCATCCTTGAGTGACCGCAGCAGCTGCTTCATTTCTTCTGCCGCCACCACATCAAGAGAAGTCAGCGGCTCATCCATCAGCAGGACATTGGGTTGGGCAATGATATTGACCAGCATCTGCATCTTGTTCTTCATACCATGGGAATAATCCTTCAGCAGCTTGTCCCGATCATCCCGATCGATGCTCATATCGTCAAAATATTCGTCCAGTGTTTTGGGATTGGGAATGGATGCCTCATTGATATCCATAAAGAACTTTAAAAATTCACGTCCGGTAAGAAACTCCGGCACAGTGGGCGTAGACAGGACATATCCCATATCCTCTGCCCGGACCTCCCTCTGGGCGCCAGCCTCCTCCAGAAAAAAACGGCCCTGATCTGCTTTGATGTCCCGATTCAGGCAGTTGAACAGCGTGGTCTTTCCGGCGCCGTTTCGTCCCAACAGACCATAGATCCTCCCCTCTTCAAAGGAAAAATTGATATCTCGCAGAACTTCCTTCTTCTCATATTTCTTGGACAGATGTTCAATCGTAAACTTCATCTTTTCTCCCTCTTTCGTTTCCGGAGTATTCTCTATCCTCGTTAGGATTTTCATATTATAATTTGTCGAAAAAATTTTTTCAAGCAAGCTTAATGCTTTTTAAGATAAAGCTGACACCCCCTCAAGGGCTTCCCAGGACAAACGTAAATCGGCAAAAAACAGCCGTGAGCGTGAACTCACGGCTGTTTTTTTGTTTCTGTCAAATCATACTGCCTTAGGCCCTGCACCCTTACACCCGGACAGAGAACCCAAAGGCAAACGCTTTTTCCTGAAGTCTGTACGCTTCATGCAGTCTCGGCCCGCAGGAATTGGAGCCAAGTCCGGAATCCTTATAGTCGATCCGCACATTCATAAAGCCATTGGGGGTCAGCTCATCCAGATGCCGGGCCTTGGTGAGTTCCTCGGCAGTGAACTTGCTGACGCACATTTCAAAGGTGTCCTCTGCGAAGAACCGCAAGCCATCGGGGATCTGCAATTCCTTGCAGCCCGTGTGGTTGCCGTGATCCTGCGGCATGATATAAGGCACATACTCCTGCTCCATGGTGCTGTCGAACCATCCGGTGGTGACGTGGGCATCCATATCGCGGTAATTCTCCATGGGGCCCTTTCCGAAGTAACGGAAGCTGCCATCCCCGGAGTTCAGCTTAAAATCGAAGCCGAATCTGGGCAGCCAGCAGCAATTTTCCCGAAGCTTTGTTTCGATTTTAAGCTTCATTTCGCCGTCTGCAAAGAATTGGTATCGCAGCTGATAGTGCATAAACGGCGCACGTCCAACGCCTGCAAGGCTGCCTGTGAAGGTCAGTTCATTTTCGGACACGGCGGAATCATACACGTGATTGAAGATCCTGTCGTAGTTTTCGCCTTCCCAGATATTGGGATGACCCCAGAGGTTTTTGATGCTCCTGTCATTGTCCACCGGCGCTCTCCAAACAGACATTGCCACCGGCGCCCCCAGCTGCTCCTTCCCGTTTTTCATCATGTGAACAGGAAGTGCCGTGTGCTTGGAGATTTCATAGGAGAAGCCCTCTCCCGCAATCCGGTAGCTTCTTCCGGTTTCGGTGATCTGTGCGCCCTCACGATGCGGGTGCGGCGCAGCAGTGGGCACAGGCAGCTGCTTTTCCCACATAGCCACAGTCTGATCATTTTGGTCATAGGCATAGCAGACCACATATGCCCCGTAGGTGCAGGCTTCCGGCATCTCAAAGGCAACTCCTTCAGTGGCTTTCGGCTCCAGCTCCAGTACAAGGGTGCGTTTCCGGACACAGGTCCCGTCTACCACGATCTGCATTTCCAGACGATACTGATTCAGGTTGGTGAAGTCATATAGATTCGTGATTTTGACCGTATTTCCATCCAGTGCAAAGCCCACATACTGGTATGTATATTTTGCATTCATGGAGCCTGCCTTGAATTTGCGGTCATGGGTCACCAAGCCGTCGGAGCAAAAATTCCCGTCAGAGGTCAGCTCGCCAAAGTCTCCGCCGTACTTGGGCACATCATGCTCCACAAACGTGTGGTCTGCCCACTCCCATACGCAGCCGCCGATCAATTTGGGATACCGATAGATCACATCCCAGTAATCTGCGATATCTCCCGGGCCGTTGCCCATGGCATGGCTGTATTCGCACATGAAATAGGGCAGCGGGGCGGCTTCATCCTTTGCATACGCCTCCAGTTCATCATACGCCGGATACATGACAGAGTGAAGGTCAGAATGATGATAGTATTCCGGCACCCTGTGGTCAGGATTGTAAGACCTCGAGGCTCTGGATGCATCCTCACAGTGGGCCAGTCTGCGGGGATCCGTTTTCCGCAGAAACCTGACCATTTCGTAGTGGTTGTCGCAGTGACCGCTCTCATTTCCCGTGGACCACGAGAAGATACACGCGAAATTTTTATCCCGATGATATGCCCGCTCCATCCGCTCCATATAGGCCGGAAGCCACTGGGGTTGATTGCCGATCCACTCCGGATTGTTCACGCAGTCGTATCCGGTGCCGCCTGCAAAGCGGTTTGCAAATCCATGGGTCTCCAGATCCGTTTCCAGCATGACGTAAAAGCCCAGCTGGTTGCAATACTCCAAAAATTTCGGTGTGGGCGGATAGTGGGAGGTCCTGATGCAGTTGATGTTCAGGCTTTTCATGAGCCTTAATTCCTGCATCAATTCCTCGTCTGTCATGGTATAGCCATTGGTGGGGTGGGTATCGTGGTGGTTGATGCCCTTCAGCTTTACCTCCACCCCATTGACCGTAAAGGCCCCCCGATGGTTGATGCCATATTCCACAAAACCCACGCTCTGGCGGATCACTTCCCCGTGACTGGAAAACACCAGCTCATACAGGTAAGGATGCTCTGCATTCCATCTGATGGGGTCGGACACCGGGATCTGAACCGCCTGCTCCCCATCGCAGGAGGCGATCAGCTGTTTCTGTCCGTCATAAAGCTCGATATGTCCGCTGCCCTCAAACTGGATGCAGACGGTGTCCTTCTGGGTGTAAACGTGGATGTCACCGATGTGTCCCTCCGGTCTGGACAGGAGGTAAACGTCACGGAAAATGCCGTTGTATCGGAAAAAGTCCTGATCCTCCAGATAGCTACCGGAGCACCACTTGCGCACCTTTGCCGTCACACGGTTGACCCCCGGGGTCACCAGAGCGGAAATATCAAATTCCGCCTGAAGGTGGCTGCCCTGAGAATATCCGGCAAACACATCGTTGATATACAGCTCCAGACAGGAGCTGACCCCCTCAAACACCATATAGTGCTTTTGGGATGCGTCCCTGACCGTAAAGCTCCGGCTGTACACCCCCATGGGGTTATCCATGGGTACATAGGGCGGGTCTACCGGATATGGATACACCACATTGGTGTAGTACGGCGCCTCATAGCCCCTGCACTGCCAGCAGGAAGGGACATCGATCATGCCTGTTTTCGCCGGCTGCTCGTCATCATCCCGTTCGTAGAAATCAAAATGCCACTCACCGTTCAGGCTGCTGTATTCGCCTGCGCCCTCCGGTATATAGTAGGCACGCTGATCCAGTCGGTTTTCCTGCAAGTGTTCCAGATTTTCGTACATTCTCATGGCAGTTACCTCTCTTTTTACGCAGCGCAATCCCTGCACTGACGAAATTACAAATGGCTGTTCCTGCAAAGGATCGGGCACAAACCGCTTTCCAAGGCCCCATCCGATCCCGAAGATGATTTTCTATATCATAATGCAAGGCTCATAGAAATTGCAATGTATTTTTTCTTTATTTTCTCATCAAGCCAGTGTTTTTTCCATACGAAACCGCCCCTTCTCTGCCCCAACCGGACCATAGCCTCCGGCAGGCTTCAGCCCCTGTCTCCGCCCCCGTCATTTTGCCATATTCCGGCGGGTCATCTTTGTGTAATCCCACGATTCAAAATGGATTGACAAGCTTCGTGCTTTCGTATATCATGCCTATATGATAGGTCTACACCATCACCACAATCGGACCTGCTGCCATGGGGCGCAGCTTTTCAAGCCGTATCCGGCAGAATGCCTCCGGCGCTCGGTCCAATGGAACAGAGAGGTAAGCTATGCAAAGACATTTCTGGTGTAAAAATCCCGACTGGACATGCAGTGAGATCTTTCGGCAATGGCCCGAGGAGATCGAGCATGCCATCGTATCTGCCGAGAACGTGCTGAAGGGCCGCTTTATTTTCAAGGATCACTGGGAGCTTGAGCGCACCAACCAAGTTGTAGATTTCGGACCGAATGCAAAGGACATCCCGTGGGATCACGTCCCGGCTGATGACGTGGAGTGGATGTATTCCTTTAACCGGCATACCTACTTTATGAATCTGGGCAAGGCATGGCTGCACACCCATGACGATCGCTATGCCCGCCGCTATGCCGAGCTGATCGAGGACTGGATCGATCGTGTCCCTCTGACGGAAGAAAGCAAGCAAACCACGTGGCGCAGTCTGGAAGCAGGACTGCGGTGCGAATACTGGCTTCGTGCCCTGCAAATGTTCCAAGGCAGCAGCGTCCTGACCGATGATCTGCGGAAAAAGATCGATGACTGCCTCCTGATCCACGGTGCATATCTGGTTGAGCAGAGCGGTGATTTCCACAAATTCAGCAACTGGGGCGTATTGCAGGATCACGGTCTGTATCTGATGGGCGTCTGGTTTGATCGCCGGGATTGGCAGGATCTGGCCGCCCAGAGACTGGACAGTGAGCTCCATCGCCAAATCATGGCAGACGGCACCCACTGGGAGCAAAGCCCCATGTACCACTGCGAGGTTCTGCGCTGCGCCATGGATGCCGTGCTGATCGCCCGGCAGAACGGTCTGTCCCTCCCTCGCCGGCTTGAAGAAAATGTTCGCAAGATGTGCCGGGCGCTGCTGGCCATGATCACGCCGGATGGCAGACTGATCTGTCAGGGCGATTCCGACGCCATTGACGCAAGGGACGTGCTGGCACTGGGCGCACTTGTTTTTGATGACCCTCAGCTGCGCAGCGCCTCCGGCGCATCAGCCTTCTCTGAAAACCTGTGGGATTTCGGAGAAGAAGCCTGCCGACTGGCCCAGATGGCTGCCAAGCCGGCCCCCTCCTCCATGGCCCTGCCGGACAGCGGCAATTTCCTGTTGCGTTCCGACTGCGGCTCTGATGCAGCCTACCTGCATTTTCACTGCGGCAGTGTGGGCGGCGGTCACGGTCACGCTGACCTGCTGCACATCGATGCAGGCATCGGCGGAGAAAGCGTACTGGTTGACTCCGGACGCTATACCTATGTAAACAATCCAACCCGTCACGCCCTGAAAAGCCCCAGAGCCCATAATACCACCACCGTCGACGGTCTGGACTTCACAAAATGTCGGGACACATGGAGCTGGGAACGGATCGCCGTGTCACTGAAGGGCGAGCACAGATTCTCAGAATGCGTCGATTTTGTCAGCGGTCACCATCTTGGCTACTTAAAGCAGGGTGTAGCCGTGGGCCGTGAAATCCTGTGGCTGAAGGAATGGAAAACTGCCGTGATCTTCGACCAGTTCTTTGCCGATGACGAAACTGCCCACTGCTATGAGCAGTATTTCCATCTGGCGCAGGGACAGACCCGACTGAAGGACAATCGGCTGAGCTGGCAGGGAACGCATGCACAGGCCGACCTGATCTGTCTGGGGGATGTGGACTGCCGACTGGAAAAGGCCCCCTACTCTACAACCTACAATCAGCTTTTGGACGGCAGTATGCTGACCGTCAGCCGCCGTCAATCCGGCTTCGGCTGGTTCGTGACCGTGGTGGATCTAGCCGCAAAAGAGCCGTTGAGCGCCCGTCTGCTCCCCCTTTCCTGCGGCGCAGGCCCCCTTGACGATCCCCGAGCCAAGGCAGTAGAGCTTTGCCGTGGTGAGAAAAGAGCCGTTGTGATGCACCGCAGCGGTGATGCCGTACCTCCTGCTGCATTGCTTCGGGCAGGGGGGTATGAAGGCTACGGACGTGCGATCCTGTTTGACGATGCCCACCCGGACGGACTCTGCCTTGCTTGGTAAGGATCGAGCCGCCCCCATGATTCAATGTGATCCAACAGGGTATATTCTTTCCAAAATCAGATTTTTCTTTCCTCTTCACAATTCCGGCATCAGTCGACCCCCATCGGCTGATTCTTTAAGCAAAGATGGTACAGCTTACGCTGTACCATCTTTTGCATACATGGGACTCATCTCCCCCTACCGATATCTCCCCTTGCGGCTTATGTCTGCCGCTAAAATGGCGAGCGTGCAGGCAGGACATCTTGAAAAAGCATCCGAGCTATGGTAGTATGAAGTTAGCAAAAACTAACCATTGTACCGATAAGCTGTCATATTCCGATTTTATGATCAAACGAACGTTGGAGGTGCCATATGTCAAAACGCACGCATTTACCGGTTTTCGGTGTCGGACCGCTCTGCGGTATATCCATGGCGGGATTCCTACTGGCAGGCATACTCCTGCATCATTTCGGCTGCTTGGACTCCGGAAAAGCAGAGGCCTTCCGTGTTCCCTTTCTCACCTTGGGCATTATTCTGATCCTGCTTGGTGTGTGGATCTGGGTGCAGGCCGTTCTGGTCACAAAGATCGATCAGGCGGTCGTCCGCAACTGCTTGGTCACCACCGGAATATACGCATGGGTCCGCAATCCCATCTACTCCGCCATTGCCATTGCACTGACCGGCATCGCACTTCTTGCCGCGAATTTCTGGCTGCTGCTTCTTCCTCCCATCTTCTGGCTGGACATCACGGTTCTGATGAAGCTGACGGAAGAAAAATGGCTGACCGAGCAATACGGGCAGGCCTATCTTGATTATTGCAAGCGTGTTAATCGGTGCATCCCGTGGTTCCCGAAAAAATGACCCTGCCAAAAGACTCAGGCAGGTCAGGCTGAAAAAATCCCGAAAAACAGAATACGCGTCAGTAAAATCTGAAAGCAGGGGCGACATGTTCGCCCCTGCTTCTTCTATGGCATGTTATAACTTCCGGATGCTTACAAATCCCTTTTGCAGCAGGGCAGCCAGGGTGGCAGATGTGAGGCTTTTGTATAGTGTTTTCATAATCATTCTCACTTTGCTTCGAATTTAAATTCTTTTTCCTGTGCATAGGCCTCTGCGGCAGAGCCTGCGGGGGCACGCAAAACTGCCTTGGGCGGATAGCCAAACACACTGTATCCATATTCCTGAACAGAGGCAGGCAGATCCACTGTTGCCAAATTGTCGCAGCTTGCAAACGCTTTCTTCTCGATAATCTCGACGCCTTCCTCGACAACAACAGTTTTCAGATTTTTAGAATCCTGAAAAGCCTGCTCCCCGATGACCTTGACAGAGCCGGGAATTACCACCTCGGTCATTCCATTCCGATAGAAAGCACCTCTTCCCAAAACTGTAAGCGTGCTGGGCAAGCTAATTTCCTGTATGGATGACCCTGCCGAAAACGCCTCATTTCTGATTTCCGTCAGTCCCTCATTCAATGTGACCTTGCTCAGAGCTGCACAGAGCATAAAGGCTTTCTTATCAATCACCTTTAAGCCACTACCTGCTTCAAACTCCTTCAGGGATGTACTTACCCAAAAGGCTTCCTCTCCCACTGTATGGACGGTGTCCGGCAGCTTTATGCCAGTAAGGGCAGATTTGGCAAATGTTTTTTTACCAATGCTGACCACGTCCTTGCCCCCAAGCTGCGCCGGGATGATAATGGCGCGGGCCTCGCCGGAGTAGCCGGTGACGGACACGCCGCCATCCACCTCTTCCCAAGTGAAGTCGGCCTCCGCCGGGGTGACATACTCCCCCACGTCGGCCTTGGCATTTTCCTTGCCGACAGACTCAAGGGAGTCCAGAACGTCTGAATGGTTCATCTCCGGGGTGATGGCGACGGTGGCATCCGAGGCAGGCTTTTTGCTGCCGCAGGCGCTGATGCTTGCGGCCATGAGGGCAGCCAGGGTGGCAGTGGTAAGTCTTTTGTGTAAAGTTTTCATAATCATTCTCACTTTGCTTCGAATTTGTATCCACGCTCTTCTGCATAAGCCTCAGCAGCAGAACCCGCAGGGGCATATAGCACCGCATTAGGGCTGTTGGCAAATACGCTAGAGCCATACTTCTTGACAGAGGCAGGCAAGTCCACACGCTCTAATTTTTCACAAATTTGAAAAGCAGTATGCTCAATCTCTTCAACGCCTTCCTCGACAACAACGGTTTTCAGATTTTTAGAATCCTGAAAAGCCTGATAGCCAATGACCTTGACAGAGCCGGGAATGGTGATTTCTGAGATTCCCGTACCATAGAAGGCTCCAGGCTCTAATACTGTGAGCGTACTGGGCAAGGTGACCTCCTGAAGAGAGCCACTGCCACTAAATGCACTCTCTCTGATTTCCGTTAACCCCTCATTCAATGTAATCTTGCTCAGAGCAGGGCAAAGCATGACGGCTTTCTTATCAATCACCTTTAAGCCACTGCCCGGTTCAAACTCCTTCAAAGATGTGCTTGCCCAAAAGGCTTGCTCTCCCACTGTATGGACGGTGTCCGGCAGCTTTATGCCAGTAAGGGCAGATTTGGCAAATGTTTTTTTACCAATGCTGACCACGTCCTTGCCCCCAAGCTGCGCCGGGATGATAATGGCGCGGGCCTCGCCGGAGTAGCCGGTGACGGACACGCCGCCATCCACCTCTTCCCAAGTGAAGTCGGCCTCCGCCGGGGTGACATACTCCCCCACGTCGGCCTTGGCATTTTCCTTGCCGACAGACTCAAGGGAGTCCAGAACGTCTGAATGGTTCATCTCCGGGGTGATGGCGACGGTGGCATCCGAGGCAGGCTTTTTGCTGCCGCAGGCGCTGATGCTTGCGGCCATGAGGGCAGCGAGAGTGGCAGTGGTAAGTCTTTTGTGCAAAGTTTTCATAATGATTCTCCTTTTTAATAACCACGTGACGTAGTGATTGATGTAGATTTCCAACCGTCGGAATCCATGAGACCCCAGATGCCGAGGGCATCGGTGAAGCGGGACCACATGGTATTGACCTTGGTGTTGGCTTTCAGGGTGTAGTGGGTGTAGCTCTTGGAAAGGTCGAACTTGTCATTTTCCGTGAGTTGGGCCATGTTGGCCTGTATCACGTCCCCGGTGCGCAGATAGACATTGTTCTGTCCCTCATACGCTGCACCTATCATATAATACTTGCAGGCTGCATACTAACCGTGGAGCCTGTTATTTTCATTTCAAAGAAATCAATAAATTAAAAATATATGAATAATTTAATAATATTCTGTTTTCGTGATTATACATCTCATATTTTAAGCATGTCAACACATTACTCCTCAGCTTATATAAACTTTAACAAAATCATTAATGATCATTAATACTGTTTTACAGTCTGATATACTATGCAGCAGGCTCTTTTCATGGGGGCGAATTGTTGCAGGATACGATAAAATATTATATACTATTGCTGACATTATCTTTGAAAGAAACGAGTAACAACGCTATGACGAACACCCCATTCATCAGACCCGGAACCCCTGCCGATCAGCTCCGTGCCGACCGGCTCTACGCACTGGCAAAGGAAGGCTTGAAAGCCGCCGGCATCGACCAATGGCAGGGACCATATCCCAACGGCTCGGATTTCCTGCGGGATGTTCAGGACGGACGAGCCATTGCCATAGAATCAGACGGCACCGTTATCGGTGTGGCGGCGGCCTATATCGGTCACGAACCCACCTATGACCGCATCTGGGACGGAAGCTGGCTGACGGACAATTCCCAATACGGCATCATTCATCGGATCACCGTGGACCCTTCCCTGCGGAATACCGGCGCCGCTTCCGCCGTGATCTCTCTGCTTGCCGCGCAGTGCCTTGAAAAGGGCATCAGCTCCATGCGGTGCGATACCCACCGGGACAATCTCATCATGCAGCGCACCTTGGAAAAAAACGGATTCTGCAAATGCGGCACGATCGCCGTGGAGGACGGCAGCCTGCGCTTTGCCTACGAGAAGCTTTTATAACCTCATCGGCTGCGCCTTCCTCCGCATGATCCCCATAACACAAAAGGACATTCCGTCTGATCGCAGACGGAATGTCCTCTTTATTTTACAGCATGACCCTGAAATTCAGCACATGGTCGATCTCGCCGCTGACCCGATAGGCGGGCTCCACATCGGACATCCAGCTGTCAATGCCGCCGACACCACGCATGTCGCTGCATATGGTCACCACTGTGCGGCAGGGCTTCGGCAGCTCCCATTTGTGCGCCGCCTGATCCAGCTGCTGGGGTGTATAGGGGATGGCAGAGAACACAAAGGGTGCATCCTTCTGCTCAACGGTCAGGCACCGACCGGTGGCCCCCGTCAGCGTGAACCGCTGGGTATCGGTATGCGCGCCGCATTCCTGCGGAACCAGATAGTCCGGAATGTGGGGCTTTTCGCTGTGAATGCCAAACACGCCGCCCTTCTTGCGGTCGGGATAGGTTTCTCCCGACAGTCCCTGCCAATGCACCAGACTGACAGGCTCCGGAGTGGCGAATCGAATGCCGAACAGGGGCAGCTCCGGCCGTCCCTCTCCTCCGATATAGCGGCACTGGACATCCATAAAGCCCGAGGCCTCCACCGTGTAGGTGATCTCCGTTTTCAGACCGGGCATCGCAGGAGACTGATATCCATAGCGCACCGCCACCGAATCCTTACGCTCCCACAGAATCTCCATGCCGGTGCAGGACTGCCCGCCATCCACGGCCGACCAGATGGCACTGCGCCGATCAAAGCCGCAGCCCATATCGTTTTCCGTGGGGGCCCGCCAGAACGCAGGTCTCGGCGCTCTCCACAGCCATTCGGCCCCTTGGGCACGAACCGACACCGGACCGCCCATCACACGGGAGAACAGGATCTCAAAATCCCCACCCCGGACACCAAGAGCTCCGTCGCCGTGGACGATCTTCAGTTCGCCTGAGCCTTTTGGAGTTGCAGGGGAGAATTTCTGCCCCTTCTGTGCATCCATTTTCTCTCGGACCGACTCGTCTGAATACCAGTAGCGCACCTCCTGCATGGCCGGTTTTTCCCTGCCGTCGGCAAAAACAATGCCGTTGCCGCTGAAGGCATAGTCGCTCTGCCGCTCGCCGAAGTCGCCGCCATAGCCCAGAACCCTTTGTCCGTTCTGATTTTCATACCAAAGGGCCTGATCCATGTAATCCCAGATAAATCCCCCCTGATACTGCTCAAACTCCTCACCCAGACGGATATAGCTTTCCATACCGCCCAGAGAATTGCCCATATCATGCATGTATTCGCACAGAATAAAGGGCTTCCGGGGATCATTCCGGAGATATTCCCGAATGGCATCGGGGGTAGCATACATCCTGCTTTCCACATCGGAGATTTGGTCATATGCACGATTATTGAACACGCCCTCATAGTGGACCAGTCTGCCGGGGTCCTGAGCACGGAAATAATCTGCCATAGCAAGGATATCCTCTCCGGCATAGGATTCATTTCCGCAGGACCAGAACAGAATCGAGGGGTGGTTTTTATCCCTCTGGAACATGGAGACGGCTCGGTCCAGTACGCAGTCCTTCCACTCCGGCAGATTCCCGGGAACATTCCAGCTGGGATCGATCACACCGGGCTTCTGCCACGTGCCGTGGCTTTCCAGATTGGCTTCATCCATCATATAAATGCCGTTGCGGTCGCACAGCTCATACCAATAGGTCTGGTTGGGATAGTGGGAGGTCCTCACCGCATTGATGTTGTTTCGATGGAACACCTCCATGGCTGCATCCATGTCATCCCGGTTGATGGCCCGTCCCGTTGCAGGGTTCCACTCATGGCGATTGACGCCCCGAAGCATCAGCCGCTTGCCGTTGAGCATCATCACACCGTCGCGCAGCTCAAAACGGCGGAACCCGATCTCATACGGGACGACCTCCACCGTCTCCCCTGCCTCATTTTCAACCGTCAGCACCGCCTGATACAGCTCCGGCGTGCCGTGATCCCATGCCCGAATCTCAGGAAACTCCAGCTGCTGGCTGTATAGATAACCGTCCTGCGGGGAAAGCTCCAGTCCTCCGTCAAAGAGGATGCCCTGCTCCGGATGGCTGAGCCTGCATCGCACACGGCCCTGACCGCCGCTGAGCAAAAGCCGGATCTTCAGGCTGCCCTGCCCCTGCTCAGACAGCTCTGTCCGGAACCACACGTCATCCACATGGATCTGAGGCTTTGCATACAGGTACACCGATCTGAAAATACCAAAGAAGCGGAAAAAGTCCTGATCCTCCAACCATGCCGCGCTGCTGTGCTTGTAGGCCTGCACACACAGCCGGTTCCTGCCGCTTTTCACGTAAGGGGTCAGGTCAAAATCCGAGGGAGTGAAGCTGTCCTCGGCATAACCCACAAAGTGACCGTTGAGCCACACATAAAAAGCCTGCTCCACACCCTGAAAGGAGATGCACACCCGCTTCCCCTCAAAATCTGGGCTCAGGTCGAACTCCCGAACATAGCTGCCCACGGGGGTGTCATCCCAGTCGATCTCAGGGGGTCTCAGCTCGGCATGCCCGTCCCACGGATACAGGGTATTGATGTACTGGAGCTGCCCATAGCCCTGAAGCTCGATATGCCCCGGGACCTGAATATTGTCAAAATCGGTATCGTCGAAGCCCTCCTGCCAGAAATCCTGAGGGCGCTCTGCCGGAGCAGGGCTCCAGCGGAATTTCCATGTTCCGTCCAATGACTGGCGCAGAGACATCTGCCCCGTCCGCATCTCCTGTTCGCTTATATAGCAGTTGTGGTCAGAATGGGCATCCAAGCGGTTCACCGCAAATACCCTCGGGTCTGTAAGCCATTTAAGATCAGCCTGCATAATCATTCTCCTTGTCGTGATCGGCCGTGCAGAACGCACGGCCTTTTGGCGTTTTTCGTATGGGGCATATCTGCCGCCCAATATAAAGTGCCGACTCCAAACAGAGTCGGCACCGTGTATCTGTTACTGAGACACTTCACGGCTGTGCCTGCACACAGCCACGCAGGAAGATGCGCCGCCTCGGAGCCGCGTTACCGGATGACCGTAACTCTGCCGCTCTGGGCATCCACGTCCAGTTCCTGACAATCGACCAGCTCCACTGTACCATCCTCCTTGAAAATCAGAGGATACCACACGTATCTTGAGTTGGTGTAATTCTTTCCGTCCCACCGATCTCCCACGTAAAGATAGGAGGTCGTTTCACTCCCCGAGACGGTGAGGATGAATGCCGGTTGGGATCGATAGGTGGTGCTGTCGCCGATGAGGCTGAGCATACCGAATCCATCCTCCAACGCCCGTGTTTTGGCGTATTTGGCCTGATTCGGGTCCCATCCTGTGCAAAATGAAGTAAACGCGTAGTACAGCCCGTCCTTCTTCACCAGTGCAGGTGCCTCCCGAAACTCTCCCGGCCAGAAATTTCCGCACATATTCTGCACGTTCAGGCAGTCCTCCTGAAGCAGATACATGTGCATATCGGCATTGTTTCTGGAGGAGGAAAGGAAATACACCCGATCCCCGTCCCGGAACAGTGTGCAGTCTCTGGACATTTCTCCATAGGGACGGAAGCTGCCGTGGTATACAAAATCACCGGTGGGGGTATCACAGGTAGCCACAGCCGCCGCTGCACAGTGGTAATCGATGCCGTTTTCATAATGCATCCACATGACAAATTTCCCGTTGACCGGATCATACACCACCTTGGGCCGTTCGATATTGACCTTGCCGCCGTTTTCATTGCGCAGCTTCAGGTCCGCCCGAACCCGAGTGGCTTCCGTGGGGGAATCGCAGGTCAGTACATGATTTTCAAATTTCCAGTTGACCAGATCCTTAGAAGAATAGCAGCTTACATACAGCTGATCCAGACGGTTTTCACCATACCAGTAATAGACCCCCTGATGCTTCAGGATATGCCCGCCGTGGGCATGGATCACATTTCCGTCGGTATCCTTCCAGACGGTCCCGTTCACGATTTTCATTCCACTTCACCTCGCACGTCACACCCGCCGGCACACCTCAGCAAATGCCGCCCCGCTTTATTGAATCTTATCCTTTGTAAAGGGACGATCCTCGTAAAGCGCCCGGGGCAAGGCTTCTCTGGGTGTACCGAAATGGGCATGATGCATTCTGATTTTTTCAGTCAGCTGCTCAACGACCTGCCGATAGTCCTCGTCAAAGAAGAGGTTGTGCAGCTGCGCCGGATCTTTCTTTCGGTCGAACAGCACATGATCATAAAACTGCTCGCCCCGATATCCCCGATCCACATAGGCTAGCTCATAGTCCTCGGTGATGATGCCGGCCCTTGCCACGTCACTGGGGTGGATATAGACCTCCAGAGGATCGTCGGCTCTGCCCTCCATGATCTGATCGGACTTATCCCTGCCATCAATGGGGAAGGGATAGCTTACCCCGGCCAATCCGGCCAAGGTTGCACCGAAGTCCACGAAATCAACGTAGGTCCCGTTCCGCTCCCCGGGTCTGTCAAAGCCCGGGATATGCATCACCATGGGGATATGATAGACGCTCTCATAGAGATTGTTTTTCTCCAGCAGCCCATGCTCTCCCATATATTCGCCGTGATCTGTGGTGAATACCACGATGGTATCCTGCCAGAGGTCATGGCTTTTGAGATAGGAGACGATCTTTCCCACATTGTCATCGATGCACTTGACCGAGCCCAGATACTGGGCCTTCAGTCTCCGCAGATGCCCCTCGCGCTCAAACAGCCCTCTGGGGAAATAGTGCTTTCGCCCCCACTCATCCCATTCGGCCCAGTCCGGCAGGGTATCCTGATAAAAGCTCTCCGGGATCTCCATCTTCTGGGGATCGAACATCTTATCATAAGGAGGACGAACGGTATGGGGCTGATGGGGATCGGGGATGCTGACCATGAACAAAAATGGCTTGTCCCGGTCCCGCTGCTCCAGAAACGAGATCGTCTCGTCTGCCAGAAAGTCTGTCGTATAGTTGGACGCATCGCCCACCACCGGACTGGGGACGGCCTTGCCGTCCACCTTATTGACCGACTTGCAGTGTCCGTATTCCACACGGTACTGCCAGTTCTCAAAGCCCAGCGGATTGTAGTTTTCCAACGGATCGCCCAGATGGGCATTTTGGCTCAGGTGCCACTTGCCCAGATATCCGGTGCAATATCCGGCCTGCTGAAATGCCTCGGCAAAGCCATGCTCTTCCCTGTCGACCGCCCTTCCGTTGCGGTAAGCGCCGTTGGCATAGGGATACCGGCCTGTCATAAAGCATCCTCTTGAGGGTGTGCAGACGGCACTGGCTGTATAGCACCGATCCAAGGCAACGCCGTCTCCGGCGATCCCATCGATATTCGGTGTTTCCACCTCGTGTCCGCCGTAGCACCCCAGAACGTCCCGTCTCAACTGGTCGGTAAAGATAATCAGAACATTCTTTTTCACGGTCATATCATCCCTTCACAGAGCCGATCATGACGCCCTTGACAAAGTGCTTCTGTACAA
Organism: Clostridiales bacterium; assembly: GCA_019418025.1. Taxonomy (GTDB): domain Bacteria; phylum Bacillota; class Clostridia; order Oscillospirales; family Oscillospiraceae; genus Faecousia. The sequence continues at coordinate 36,682 of DYCR01000004.1, forward strand.
AGGGATACATAACAAGAACAGGCAGGGACGACACGATGATAACACCATACTTGATGGTCATGGCGATCTGACGCATCATCTCGATCTGCTCGGGGTCCGTCACGGTGATGTCCACCGACTGACCTTGGATCAGGATGTCACGCAGGATCAGCTGCAGGGGATACAGCTTGCTGTCGTTGACATAGATCAAAGCGTTGAAGAAGGAGTTCCAGTGTCCGACCGCGTAGTAAAGGACCATGATGGCAATGATTGCCTTGGACAGGGGCAGAACGACCTTCCAGAAATACTGGAAAATGTTGCAGCCATCCAGCTCCGCTGCCTCCTGCAGCTCAAGGGGCAGGGTATTCACGAAGAAGGTTCTGCACAAAATCAGGTTGAACACGTTGAAAGAACCCAGAATCATCAGGACATAGGGGGTGTCCACCAGTCCCAGTGCCTTGACGATCAGGTAGGTGGGGATCAGACCGCCGGAAAAATACTTGGTGACGATCAGGAATTTCATGATGATGCCCTTGCCCGCCATATCGGTACGGGAAAGTGCATAGCCGGCAGGCAGAGTGATGAACAGCGCCAGCAGGGTGCCGAAGAAGGTGTAGCGGATGGTATTGTAGTAGCCCAGCCAGATGCGCTTGTCATCCAGAATGTACTTAAAGCCCTCGAAGGTGATCCCCTTTGGCACCAGAAGGACCTGACCGGAGGATACCAAGGACGGATCACTGATGGATGCGATCACAACGAACCACAGGGGGTACAAAATGAGCAGTGTCAGCAGCGTCACAAAGGTATAGACGAAGAACAGGAAAATTTTGTCCGCCAGCGTATGATTGCGAATTTTTTTCATGTTTTTCACCTCTTACCACAAACTTGTATCGGAATTGCGTCTTGCAATGGCATTCACAGCCACCAGCAAGAGCAGATTGATTACATTATTAAACAGGCTGATTGCAGCAGAATAGCTGAACTGGCCGCCGAGAACACCGACCTTGTAAACATAGGTGGAGATGATCTCAGAATATGCCAGATTGATATCGTTCTGCAGCAGGAACACCTTTTCAAAGCCAACGTCCATGATCTCGCCGGTACGCATGATCAGCATGATGACCATGGTGGGGATAATGGAGGGGATGTCGATGTAAAGCATTCTCTGGAACAGGTTTGCACCGTCCATTTTGGCTGCCTCATGCAGCTCCTCGCTGACAGAGGTCAAAACGGAAATGTACATAATAGAGCCCCAGCCGATGTTCTGCAAAACGCCGGACCATACATAGATATGGCGGAACATCTTGGGATTCGACAGGAAGCCTGCCGGGTCAAAGCCCAGCAGCATCAGGATCTGATTGACAACACCGTCACTTGCCAAGAAGATCAGGATCATGCCGCAGTAAACAACGGTGGAAATAAAGTGCGGCGCATATGTGACCAGCTGTGAAAACTTCTTATAGTTTTTGCGGGTAACATAGCTCAGACACAGTGCAAAGATAATGGGCAGAGGAAAGCCCGCTACCAGTGAGTAAATACTCAGAACAAGGGTATTGCGCAGAAGATCCCAGAACTGATAGGACTCGAAAAAGGTTTTAAAATGCTGAAAGCCTACCCATGCGCTTCCCCAAATGCCATCTGACGCCCGATAGTTCTTGAATGCCAGCTGAATGCCGTACATGGGGAGATAGCTGAATAAGACAACATAAATCACCATCGGCAGGATGAACAGATACATCCCCCAATTTTTCTTTAAATGCTGCGCAAACTTACTTCTTTTAGATTCCATAGATTTTCTTTCCTCTCTTGCGTGGTTCCGGTATGACCGCCGGGGTCATACCGGAACCACCACAGATACCGGTTGCTGTTTGTTACTTGATAACGGAGTCGATGTACTCCTGGCAGAGATCTCTGTACTCTGCGACCTTCAGCTTGACCAGGGTTTCCTGGTGTGCCTGCCACTGAGCCTCGTCAATGCCGTTGATGACAGAGTCAGCGATAAACTTCTTCAGGTAGGTGTCGATATCAGCCTTCAGCAGATTACGTCTCTCGGAGTTTTCCTGAGTTGCAGTGCCTGCGGGCATGTAGCTCACGCCGTACTTCATCTGGTCCTTAACTGCATCGAGCTTCTGGTCAACAGGCCACTTCTCATCATGCTGCAGCACCTCTTCGTAAGCCGCTCTCCACAGGGAAGGAGTCTGGCCGCTGAAGGATTCAGCATTTCTGTACTCAGCCTTGTTCTTGTAACCGCCGTTTGCCTTCAGCACTTCATCATCAATGGTCAGGAACATGGGGACTTCCTTGCCGTCCTCTTCCACGATCTTCCATGCCACATCCTCTGCACCGCGGCCCCACTTCAGGGACATCTCCAGAGAGGAGTTTACATAATCATACCATCTGACCAGAGCTGCAGGGTTCTTGCAGTTCTTGCTGATTACGAAGCCGCCGGTCTTGGTCACGTTGTTGACACCGATCATCTGCTTGCCGTCAGCGCCCTTCAGGACAGGCAGTGCAACATAGGTGCCGATCTCGCCGTTGAAGCCGCACTGCGTGGGGCTGTAACCTGCCAGCAGACCGACCTTGCTGCCCTCGGGGTCTCTGGAGTTATACTGATCGGAGCTCATGGTAAAGACGTCCTTGTCGATCAGGCCGTCTGCATACAGGCCGTGCAGATAGCTCAGTGCGTCATAGTAGCCCTGCTGCTCTGCTGCAAACACAGCCTGATTGTTCTCGTCCATGTAAACATGGTAGCCGCTCTCCAGCACGCCGAATGCACCGAAGAAATTGTCGATGGCATCGGCCCAGCCCCATGTGGAGCCAAAGGTGAAGGGGATCTCGTCCTTCTGACCGTTGCCGTTGGGGTCATTGTCACGGAATGCGATCAGGACCTCACGCAGCTGCTCGGGAGTCTCAGGCACCTCAAGGCCCAGATTATCCAGCCACTTCTTGTTGATCCAGTACTGGCTGTCGATGATGTTGGGGGTTGCCTCGTCACCGGTGGGCAGGCACTTGATGTGTCCGTCAGGTGCGTAAAGCGCGTTGGGGTAGTCGTCTCTTGTCTCAAAGAACTGGGTCACGTTGGGTGCGTACAGTTCCAGATACTCGTCAAGTGCTACGACCTGATCGTAGTTGCTGGAGAGGTTGAAATCGCCGAGGATCGCATCGGGCATGTTGCCGGTGCTGACCATAACGTTGATCTTCTCGTCCCAACCGGAGAGGGGGATCTCCATCCACTCAATATGGATATTGGTTGCCTCTTCTGTTTCAAGCACGCAAGCCTTTTCGGCAGCCGCCTTGATGGGGCTGGCCTGAGGTACCGCAATGGTAAATGTCTCTTTTTCCTTTACGATCGGAAGTCCCTCAGCATTGAAGTTGTCCGATACTTCGTTGGGGTTTTCACCGTTCTCTGACTTGCCGCATCCTGCAAACAGGGTTGCTGCAACCAAGCCGAATGCAACGACTCTTGAGAATCTGGTAAGGTTCTTACGTTTCATTTTTTCTCCTCCAGCAGTATGTTTATTTCGCTTGAAAAAGCATCTTTATTAAAGCATGATTTTGTGTACATTGTCTATCCTGTATTTTTGAATGTCATGAATATATTACGATTTTCACCCTCTTTTTCCCCATTTCTTTGTATATTTTTCATCCGTATGACGCATCATTCAAAAATTCGATATATTTTTTTCATAAACTTTTTTCAATTTGACTGCATTTTTCCACACTGTTGCCATAATGCCTATTTTTATTTTTGCCCCCGGCAGGTTCTTTTGACACTATGCACAGTTCCATTCTCCGCTGCCACCGCCTCCCTCCCCCCGTCAGACCTGTGATCTGTGAATGCATCTTCCTCCTTTCCGCGGTGCGATACACCCTGCCGCTCCCCGTCAAAGAAAAAAGGTGTGCGCATTGATTCAAAGCGCACACCCATCGGTGGTCGGATCGCCTTCCGGCTGTCACAGGTTCTTTCGGTACATTCCCGGGGTAAGACCTTCCCGTCTCTTAAACACCTCAATGAATGCCGTGCTGTTGCGGTAACCCAGACATGCCGCGATCTCGACGATCTTCATATCTTCATTTTTCAGCAATTCCTTGGCCTTGTCCATTTTCAGCCCCTCGATATACTGAGCAAGACTGGTCCCCATCTGCTTTTTAAAGAAGTGTCCCAGATTGGACGGGGTGGTTTCAAAACTGGCCGACATCTGCTTGATGGAGAAATCATCCTCAAGATAATGCTCCTGTATGTAAAACAGAACATCCACGATGTTTCTCTTCGGTCTTTCCTCTTCCTCCCGAGGTGCCTGTGCCGCCGCCTGTGCTTCGGCCTCCATCATCCTGCGGACCTTTTCTCTGAACTGGCGCTTTGCCGACTCCTGAAATTCCACAAGGTCGATGCTGACATTTCCGTTCATCCTGTCATAGGTCACATTCATGTCAGAGTCCACAACCCGCAGAAGCTCGTTCACAAACCCGATCAGCGTGCGACCGTCCAGCTCCGGCAGGAACTCCAGTATGTTCTCCAGCAGCGTCTCGCTTTTCTGCCAGTCCCCCATCTCCAGTGCCTCCTGAAAGGCCTGCAATTCTACGGTGGGATCGATCTTGACGGTTCCGGTCGTATGGTAATAGATTTTTCTGGCTTCACGGTAGGCCCTGCGAAGCTTGGTGATATCCTCGCAGATCCCGCCGGCACTGGCCTCGGCCGTGTTGTTGATGAACGTGATCTGCTTCTCCAGTTCCTTTCGGTCTGCATCCGAACAGACGAGATACGCCGTCAGCTGTTCATGGATGCGTACCCCGTAGGCAAGGGTATTGGGATCTTCGCACTCTGTCCACTCCCGCAGCCAGCTGCTGATCCGTGCGTTATGGCAGCCTTCCGGCATAAAGATAAAGAATTTGTACTTCCGATCCAATTGGATGTTATTTTCCATGCATCGGGTCCACAGCTCATCCTTCGGTCTGATCCTCTGGTTCAGCACCTCATAGAGGCAGTTTTCCTGCCGCAGCACATTTCTCTCTGTTTCCAGACTTTCCTTACTGGCGATGATGCTCTGCAGGGTCCCGTATCGTTTTTTAGAGCATCTCTGGGCCAGATACAGCCCCACCATAAGCGTGAACACCGCCATGATCGAAAATCCCCGCTGGTAAAGGAAAATGCTGTCCATTTTCTCTGTATCAGGGATCTTATGTAGAATCCAGAACCCATTTCCCAGATCCGAGCGGTAAATGCTGTAACGATTCAGCTGTGTATCCACATTGGAATCGGAATAGATCAGGTCATCCTTGTAATACAGCTCCGTCACATGCTGCTTTGCAACCGATCCCACGGCAAACTGGCTGCGGATATCCTGCTCGGAGATGGTGAAGGTGAGATATTGTCTGTCTTGAGCTTTCTCTCCGATCTCAATGGGCGTAAAGATCACCACCCGACTGCCGGACTGCCCCACCTGATGCCCATAGGCATACAGACCGCGGGATTTTCCGTCACGCAGCCGCTCCTCTATGTCGATGAGATTTTTTACAAAACCCTCATTTGAATAGATGCCGTGGGCGGTTATGATCTCCCCGCCCCGTTCTCTCACAAAGTAGATCCCCGATACAAAAGGAAACTCCGCCTCCTTTTCCATAAGATCCCATGTGATCTCCATTGAAGCAATCCTTGGGTCCCCGGAATACTCCGGATAGTAGATCTTGTTCCTCTTGCAGTCACTGATATAGGAGTTCATGACCTTCATCTGATCCTGCCAATAGGTCGTCTCCCGGGCGCAATATTCCGCCATGGTGTTTTCCAGTCTCTTGGCTGCCTGGTGTGTCTGAATAAAAAAAGCCCCCACAATGATCATCAGCAGTGGGATGAACACCACCAGATAGTACGTAAGTGCAAATTTTGTATAGTCCGATTTCTTCTGACGCATATCCCGATATCCCCTTTTTTCTCTCTGAAATAACGTCTGTCTGCCGTTTATCCCCGCTCTGTCTGCCGCCGTGTGCCGCACGGGTGGCCTGAGGGCAAATGAAACGCCCCTTGCGTTTTTTGTCATAGTATGCTAGGATACTCTAAGCAATTTTACTATTTTCCTGAACTGGAGCTGTTGTTATGGGCAAACTGATCTCGCATGATTCCCCCATCATTCAGGCGCTGAGCCGGGTGGGCGACCTGATCCTACTGAATCTGATGTATCTTCTGACCTGCATCCCGATCATCACCATCGGCGCTGCCACCACGGCACTTTATACCGTGTGCTTTCGCCTCGTCAACGGACGCGACAGTCAGCTGATCCACACCTATTTTCACGCTTTCCGGCAAAATTTCAAGCAGTCCACCCTGATTTGGGTCCCTGCTGCCTTCCTGATTGCCGATCTTGCCCTGACGGTGTGGCTCACTCTGCCCCAAGGCGGGCCGGTCCGCTACATCAGTCTGTTTGCCATCGCCATGCTGACATGGATCGCTGCCATTGTCGGATACATCTTCCCTCTGATCAGCCAGTTTGAAAACAAGACACGCCTTGTCCTGAAAAATGCCCTGATCTTCAGCATCGGTTATCTTCCCCGATCCTTCCTGATGACGATACTCAACCTGATCCCCTTTGTTGTGCTTCTGCTCAACCCCTTTGGCTTCCTGTCCGCCGGCGCAATTTGGCTCACACTTTATTTTTCGACTGCGGCTTATCTGAACGCCCGCCTGCTTCGGAAGGTTTTTGCTCCCTTCCTGCCGGAAGCCCCTGCATGTGAATAACTCCGGAATTTACCGGCACCCCAAGGAATTTCCCATTCCGGTGGTGCCGGTTTTCTTGTTCCGTTTCCGTCTGTTATCCCCGCTGTTTTCCGTTGCGAATGTGCATATACACCGTATTTTTGGAAATATTCATCCGCTCAGCCACCTTGGCCACCGCATCCTTGATCTGGAAGATGCCCCTCTGGTACAGCTGAAGCACGATCTCCTTGTTCTGGTTGACCAAGGAGACCGCATCATTGGCATACACCGCGGCTCTTGCCTCTTGCAGTGCTGCATCAATGATATCATCCACATTCTCAGAGAAATTCTCCATCGACAGGTTTCCGTCAAAGCCGCTCTGCACCGGCGGCAGCAGGCTTGCAAGAATATCCGAAAGAGACGACTCCATATGAAAATTCATGCACATCAGCCCGATGATCCGACCGCCCTCGCCGTGGATGGGGATGGTACAGGAGCGCAGATAGTTCCCGTATTTGTTCTTTGTAAAATAAGGGGCCACTGTATGCCGGGGATCTTCCTGTAAACGGCTCAGCATGTTCAGCGCCATGTCCGTAATGGGAAAGCCCTCTTTCCGCCCCGTATAATGTCCGTTTATGATCTTGATCACGGAATGATCCAGACTTTCCAGACTGTGCAGGACGATCTCATAGCATCCGCCCAGATATGCCCCCAGACCGTCCATCATCTGCGCATAAGAATCAAGGATCTGACGGTCCAGCTCACTCAAGGTCAGAAATCCATCCTCCAACATCCGCCACCTCCGATCATAGCCTTCACTGAAATATTTTTTGCTGCTTGCTGACCTATATTATACATGGTAAGTTTAAAAATCGCAAGATGTATAAATTTTTTATCTGTTTTTGTATGTGCAACTTTTCAATATTTCATTGACTAAAATACCGTTTATTATTATAATGTATACATACTATAAAATTTGAGGTGGACAAACATGATTAAAAAGATCTACACGCCCAATGCCCCCGAGGCCATCGGCCCCTACTCTCAGGCAATGCAATTCAATGAACTTTTGTTTACTTCCGGCCAGATCCCCGTTGATCCCGCTACCGGCGAGGTCGTTTCCGGCGATATCACCGCTCAGGCCGAGCAGGTCATGAAGAATCTCGGCGCAGTCCTGTCCGAGGCAGGCACCGATTTCTCCTCCGTCATCAAGACCACCTGCTTCCTGGACAACATGGACGACTTTGCTGCATTTAACGCAGTTTACGGCTCTTACTTCACCGGAAAGCCCGCTCGCTCCTGTGTTGCCGTGAAGTCTCTTCCCAAAAATGTCCTTTGCGAAGTAGAAGTCATCGCCGTGGTTGCAAAATAATCCAAACATCACCCACTCCCCCAGATTCTTGGGGGAGTTTGGTCAGTTATCGGCCTTTTTGCGGCAGGCCCCGCCTTCCCTCCGGCCTTGGACTGACCGCCCTGTGATGCGCCGCCGTCACAGGGCGATAAAAGAAACACCGAAGAAAGGGAACTTCAGATATGACCAACCGTTTTCACTTTGACGATGTGATCGACCGGAGAAATACCAACAGCGCAAAATGGGACACCATGGACGAAAAATACGGCTCGACGGACCTGATCCATCTGGCGGTAGCCGATATGGATTTTCGCATTCCTGCCCCCATCGCCGAGGGTCTGCACCGTGTGGTAGACATGGGTGTTTTGGGATATTCCGACCCATTTGACGGATTTTTCAGCAGCATACAGCGGTGGTACCGCAGACAGTACCGTTTGGAGATCCCCAAGGAATGGATCATGTTCTGCCCAAGGATCAATATTTCCTCCAGCATCTGTGTACAAGAGCTGACCCAGCCGGGGGATCGGGTCATGATCCACGCCCCTGCATACGGCCCCCTGAAGGCCGCCGTGCAGAAAAACGGTCGGGAGCTTCTGGAGAGTCCCCTCAAGCGGCAGGGTGACCGCTACACCATGGATCTTGCACAGATGGAGTCCCTTGTGGATGACAAAACAAAAATGCTGATCATGTGCAGCCCCCACAACCCCACGGGACGGGTGTGGACTAAGGCGGAACTGCTCAAAGCCGCAGATTTCTGCAAGGAACACGACCTGCTGCTGTTCAGTGATGAGATCCACGGAGATCTGACCGCCGCCGGACAGAACCACCACACGGCCCTGTTCCTCAACGAGGAGATCAACGACCGGCTGATCGTCGCTTCTTCTCCTGCCAAAACCTTCAACATCCCCGGTGTGATCGTTTCCTTCCTCATCGTTCCCAATCCCGCGATCCGCAGCCGAATCGCCGACGCCATCGACCGCATCGGTATGCACAACCCCAGTATTTTCGCCATCACGGCACTGGAAAAGGCATACACCGAATGCGACGACTGGTATGAGGCCGTCAAGGCATATATCGACGAAAACGAGGCCTTTACAAGGGAATACTTCCAGTCCCGACTTCCCCAGTTCCGCATCCTCCCCCGAGAGGGCACCTACCTGCTGTGGATCGATTATCAGTCAACAGGGCTGAACGCCCAGCAGATGGAGTCGTGGTTTTTGCAGGAAGCTAAGGTCGCAGTCTATATGGGCAGCGTATTCGGACCGGAGGGCGATGGCTATATCCGGCTGAATCTGGCAGCGCCCCGTGCAGTGCTTCAGCAGGCCTATGATCGCATGTACGCAGCCATGGACCGCCTGACCCCGTAAAGAAGCGCATATCTTTCGGCAGTTCCAAATACATCCGCAATACGAATTTCATACATATCATAAAAAATAAGCGAGGGATTATCATGAATAAACAAGTGATTCTGATTATGACAGATACGACCCGCAAGGATATGATGGGTTGTTACGGAAACGATCGTATGATCACCCCAAATCTGGACCGTCTGGCAGCAGAGGGCATCCGCTATGAAAATGCCTACACCGCACAGCCTGTCTGCGGTCCTGCCCGATCCGCCATCTTCACAGGCACCTTCCCCCACACCAACGGCGCAGTGACAAACTCCATCGCCATGGGCGACAACGTCAAAACCATCGGTCAGCGGCTGACCGATCAGGGTTATCACTGCGGCTATATCGGCAAATGGCATCTGGACGGGGGCGATTATTTCGGTCTGGGTGTCTGCCCCGAGGGATGGGACCCGGAATATTGGTATGACATGAAGTGCTATCTCGAGGAGCTCAGCGAGGAGGATCGCAGACGCTCCCGCCGCTCCGAAACCTCATACGATCCGGAGATGACCGCCGAATTTACATACGCGCACAGATGCTCCGACCGGGCATTGCGCTTTTTGGAGCAGAATCAGGGGACCGATTTCTTCCTGACCGTATCCTATGACGAGCCCCACGGCCCCTCCCTCTGCCCTGCCCCCTACAATACCATGTACGCAGACTTCCGGTTCGACCATAATCCCAATTATCAGGACGATCTGACCCAGAAGCCCTTCTATCAGCAGCTCTGGGCCGGAGAAGGGATGAACATGACCGAGGATATGCTGAACAAGCCCTCTAAATCTCTGGCGCTGTTTTTGGGGTGCAATTCCTTTGTTGACCACGAGATCGGCAGAGTTCTGGACAAGATCCAGCAGGTCGCGCCGGACGCACTGGTCATCTTCACCTCCGACCACGGGGATATGCTGGGCAATCACCGACTGCAAACCAAAAATGCCGCCGCATACAAGGAGATCGCCAACATCCCGCTGATCATCAAGGGCGGTGAGCGTGGAAAGGTCGTCGATTTCCCCGCCTCCCATCTGGATCTGGTCCCCACCATTCTGGATTATATGGGTCTGCCCATCCCCAAGCTTCTGGAAGGACGCAGCATGCTGCCCCAGATCTATGACACCTCCGTCCGCATCAACGACATGGTCTACACCGAGTTCACCAGATATGAGGTTGATCATGACGGCTTCGGCGGTCTGCAGATCATGCGTGCGGTCACCGACGGGCGATACAAGCTGGTGATCCACCTGTTGGATACCGACGAATTTTACGACATGCAGGAGGACCCCTGCGAGATCCACAATCGGATCAACGACGAAAGCTGCGCCGCCATCCGCAACCATCTCCACGATCAGCTTCTGGAGCATATGAACCAGACCCGTGATCTCTACCGGGGATATCAGTGGAGCTGCCGCCCCTGGCGTCGAGACAAGCACCCCTCCTGGAGCAATGACGGATACACCCGTCAGCGGGAAAATGAGGAATATGAGCCCCGTCAGCTGGACTATGACGACGGCATGCCCATGAAGGAGGCCACCCGCAAAAAGCGCCTCTACGACGAAAAACGATAAGCAAAAATGGTCCCTGTGCTGTCTGACTTGCGGCACAGGGACTTCCAAAAAAATGCCGCCGAAATCAGGGAATTCCTCTGATCTCGGCGGCATTTACAGTTATATATTGCCGGAATTGGCCTGCCAGTTTTCGGCAAAGCCATCCTTCTGACGGCCCATCCACGCCATGACCTTTTCCTCCAGTGCCGCCGCCAGTCGGGCATGCTCCGGTTTTTCCAAGTCAAGGGGGTGAAGCTGCTGGGGGTCTGTTTTGATGCAGTATAGGTATCGGACAGGCTTCGGAGTCACGTCGTATCCCAGCTCCATTACATAGGTGTGATCCTGCGTGCGCACACCTCTCCAACCATATTTCCTCGGGTCTTTTTCCGCCTCACGGAATTTCTGCACCACGGCATATCCTCCCGGGCAAGCGCAAAGGAAGCTGACCCGGTCCGGGTCCTCCACATCCTCTGTCATATATCGGGAGCAGTCGCCGCCCTCCACGGTATCGGGGATCTGCACATCCAGAAGGCTCAGCAGAGTGGGCAGCATGTCCTGACTGCCGATGCAGGTACTGCTGTATCGCTTCTCATTCCCCGGAATGTGGATCACAAAGGGGATGCGAATGGACTCCTCGTACCAGACGTGCTTGCCCATCAAGCCGTGAGAGCCCATCATGTCACCATGGTCGGCGGACAGGACAATGACAGTGTCGTCGTAAAGTCCCTGCCGCTTCAGCTCCTCGATCAGCTTGCCGAACTGCTCGTCCATTCCCGTGATCGCCGCGTAATACTGGCGCGTAGTCAGCTGCATCTCTTCCGGCGTGTAGTTAAGCCGCTCGCCGGTGTGCTGCTTGATGTCCGTATAGCCCACATTGTCCTTCAGTCGCACCTGCGGGTACAGATCCAGATACTTCTGGGGGACCTGAGAATAGACGCTGTGAGGCGGGTTCCATGAGATGCACATGGCAAAGGGACGCTGCGGATCACGGACCTTGCGGATATACTCGATGGCCTGATCCGTTTCATGCTCCACCGACCAGACGCCGGGCTTGATCATTTCCGGTGTGTCCTGCCAATAGTGGGGGGACAGATGCATGTCATAGGTCCCGTAGGAATACCAGTAGTCAAATCCGTGCCGCCGCACCCCCGGCGGGGTGAACGCATCCCAGTCCCGCGCCCCCGACGCAGGTGCATCGCAATGATTCTGCTCCGGCTCATCCAAGTGCCATTTTCCGATATAGGCCGTCTGGTAGCCTGCATCCTTCAGGATCTGCCCCATGCAGATCTCATCGTCACCCAGACGCAGAGACAGCCCCTTTTTGCAGTTGGTAAAAAAACCGGCAGACAGGGGATATTTTCCGGTCATCAAGCTGGCCCGATGGGGCGAGCACACGGGAAACGTGCTGAAAGCATGGTCACAGTAGGTCGAATCCCGGCAAAACGCATCCATATGCGGCGTCATGACCGGGTCTGCATTCGCATACCCCATGGCATCGGCCCGCCACTGGTCGGCAAACACGAACAACAAATTCTTCTTTTCTGCCATTACACTTACCTGCTCTTTCTGTCAGATTTACGGCCGCCTCATTCCGGCAGGGAGATAGAGACTCCGGCATATGCGCCAAAAGCAAAACCGGACCCCGTAAGAGGTCCGGTTCAACACGGTATGTACAGGACCGCTTATCTCAAGTCAGTCGTTGCGATGACGTCCATGTCGTCAAACTCCATGTTCTCTCCGCCCATGGCCCAGATAAAGGTGTAGTTGCTGGTGCCGACACCGCTGTGGATGCTCCAGGAGGGACTGATGACAGCATCATAGTTCTGCATCACAACGTGGCGGGTCTCGGTGGGCTCACCCATCATGTGGAAAACGACCTGATTTTCGGGAACCTCAAAATAGGTGTAGATCTCCATGCGGCGCTCATGGGTGTGGCTGGGCATGGTATTCCAGTTGCTGCCGGGCTCCATTGCGGTCATACCCATGGACAGCTGGCAGGTTTTCAGCACACTGGGGTGGATGAACTGGTTGATGGTACGCTTGTTGCAGGTCTCCTGCGCACCCAGAGGACGCTTTGCTGCGTCGGCAATGGTGATCAGCTTTGTCTCGTAACGGCAGTGGGCAGGGGCGCTGACCATGTAAAACTTGGCAGGCTTGTCTGCCTCATCACTGGCGAAGGTGACTTCCTTGGTGCCCTGCGTGATGTACAGGCAGTCCTTGAAGCCCAGATGGTACTCGACACCGTCAGCCGTAATGGTGCCTGCGCCATCGCCCAGATTGAAGATACCGATCTCCCGACGCTCCAGGAAGTAGTGGGTGCCGAAGTTTGCCCAAACATCCATGCCCTTGTCGATGGACACGACCTCGTGAACGGGCATGCAGCCCAGAGTCACCATGCGATCCACATGGCTGTAAACCGCAACGACCTCATCTGCCTTATAAAGACCTGTGATCAGGAATTCATCGCGGACTTCCTCGGTGGTGTAGCGCTTAAAATCGCGCTGATTGCAGGAATAACGAATATCCATAATATATACCTCTTTCAAAAATATTTTATTCTGATTTATTTTGCGTCCGTACCAAGGACCTGAATCTGGGTCAGCGCGGGGAAGGGCGAAGGATCGTCCGCCTTAATGAGCTTCCCGAGCTTCAGCCAGCGAATCCCCTTTCGCTGAATGGAAAGCTTATGCGGTTCATAGCTCTTCTCCAGAGAAACGGTCTCGGTGGTCCCATCGGAGAAGGTGAACGTGGCCTCTGTCCACCAGTTGTCGTGGGGGAAATCGGCACGGGTATAAAGGATGATGGTGTCGAAGTCCACCGCCCTTCCGAAATCCAAGGTAAACTCGGCATCATCCTGACGGTTAATGCCCCAGGATGAGTAGGGCCAGTTTCCGTGAGAGCGGTTGGCCAAGGTGCCGTCGATGGCATTTCTTGCCGCAAACACCGACTCGCCTCGGGTCTCAACATTGGCACTGGCGTGAGGATAGCAGCCCTTTACATCGTGCTGATCAGCAGGGTTCTTTGCCAGATCCCGATACCCCAGCTCCCATGCCTGAGCAGGGCGCAGGGACAGATAGTGCCGCTGACCGGTGAAGGCCTTGGGGTTGTGGGCCAGCTTCTTTTCCCCGAAAATAACGGGATAGCGCAGGGTCGTTTCCGCCATATAGACCATAGCCTCATCCACACAGTCATCCACGCGGATGACATAGTATCCGGGCTCTGCAACCTCCATAACGATCACATCGCCGGGTTGATATTCGCCTTCCCAAGCCAAAACGACTTCACTCTGACCGGCAAGCTCTGCCTTATAAAGACCCTGTTGGTCTGCAACATAGATACGATTTTGCATATGATGTCCCCCTATATGAGATCCGGATGCGGATTCATCTTTTCTGTAAGGTTTAGACCTATCATACAGCATTATAGCAGACCCCCTTCAAGAAATCCAGTACCAAATCCCGAATCCTTGTTTTTTGTATATTTGTCACAATCTTGACAATTATCTTTTGTAGTGGTATGCTTTTTTCAAAATCAGATTCTGAATAATGGTTGTGAGGTAAACATGCGATTTGACACTCCCGTTTCAAAACCCAAGCTTTATGAGATCGTAGCCGATAAAATTGAATTGGAGATCCTGCAAAATCCCGATCAGGTTGGGCAGAAGCTCCCCTCCGAGCAGGAGCTTGCCACCGGCTTCGGCGTCAGCCGGACCGTGGTGCGGGAATCCATCAAGCTGTTGGAGGAGCGCCATCTGGTCAGCGTGCGCAACGGCGAGGGTGTCTATGTGGAAAAGCCCCAAAATGACGCACTGGCAGAGGTCCTGCGCCGCATCATCCTGATGGACAGCATAGACTCGGAGAAGATCTATGAGCTGCGGCTGATTCTGGAGCCGGCCGCCTGCGGTATGGCTGCCAGAAACTGCGCCGGTCACCCCGAGGCCTTTGCCCGTCTTGAAGAGCTGTTCCATGACACGGTGCAGTACCGTGATGATAAGGAAAAGCGTGTGCAGAACGATCTGGAATTTCACGTGGAGATCGCCCGCCTGTCCGGAAACCCCATCCTGCTTTGCTTTGTGAACGCCGTCCGGCAGATGATCGCCACCCTGATGGACACCGCAGTTTCCACCGCTGACGGCAATGATCTTGGGGTCCAGTACCATCAGCGCATCCTTCAGGTGCTGAAGTCCGGCGACGAGGCTGAGGCCTTCCGTGCCATGGAATCCCATCTGAAGGGCTGCTCCAAATATTTCAATTGACCGCCCCTCCCAATGTGTCGTTTTGTCACATTGGGAGGGCTTATCTTTGTGTAATCCTACAATCCGAAAGCAATTGACAAGGTTCTCTCTTTCGTGTATGATACCTGTATGATAGGTGTATAGATTAAGGAGGATTTCTTACTATGAATATGTTTTCTTTAGAGGGCAAGGTCGCTCTGGTCACCGGCGGCGCACATTCCATCGGCTTCGCCATCGGCGTGGGTCTGGCTCAGGCCGGCGCAAAGGTTTGCTTCAACACCACAAATCAGGAAAGTCTGGAGCTTGGTCTGAAGTCTTACAAAGAGGCCGGCGTGGATGTCCACGGCTATATTGCCGATGTTACCGATGAGTCCGCCATGCAGAAGCTGGTCGCCCAGATCAGAGATGAGGTCGGCATTATCGACATCCTCGTGAATAACGCCGGCATCATCAAGCGCATCCCCATGTGCGACATGAGCGTGGAGGACTTCTCCAAGGTCATCGACGTGGATCTGGTCGCCCCCTTCATCTGCTCCAAGGCCGTCATCCCCGGCATGATCGAAAAGGGCCACGGCAAGATCATCAACATCTGCTCTATGATGAGCGAGCTGGGCCGCGAAACCGTTTCAGCCTACGCAGCAGCAAAGGGCGGCCTGAAAATGCTGACCAAGAACATCTGCTCCGAATTCGGCGGTGCCAACATCCAGTGCAACGGCATCGGCCCGGGCTATATCGCAACACAGCAGACTGCCCCCCTGCGTGAGCGTCAGGCAGACGGCAGCCGCCATCCCTTTGACCAGTTCATCATCTCCAAAACCCCCGCCGGCCGCTGGGGCACCACCGAGGATCTTGTGGGTCCCGCGGTATTCCTCGCCTCCGACGCATCGGACTTTGTCAACGGTCACGTCCTGTATGTAGACGGCGGCATCCTTGCCTACATCGGCAAGCAGCCCTGATCACAGGCGGAAGAATCACTCCGCCGCCGCACACGATCACCCATAGGCCGGATATCCGGCAAAAGGCCGCAAGAGCCTCCTAAAATTGTGACAAGGAGCAATGACGCTATGGATCAGCACATGATTACTCAGGAACAGACCCTGCATGCCCTGGACACCGCATGCAGCCTTCTGGAAAAGAATTTAGCAGACTTTACCCATCAGTTTCAGGCCCCCTGCTCGGTGAACGGCTTCTATCCGCCCAGTAAAAACGTGGACTGGACCACCGGCTTCTGCACCGGCGAATACTGGCTTGCCTACGAGCATACCAAAAGCGATTCCTTCCGGCAGGCCGCCGCGGTTCAGGTGGAAAGCTTTTTGCAGCGCATCCTCGCTAAGGTGAATGTGGATCACCATGACATGGGTTTCCTCTACACCCCCAGCTGCGTTGCTGCCTACAAGCTCACCGGAAGCGAAACCGGAAAGAAGGCCGCCTTACTGGCAGCCGATCAGCTGATGACCCGTTTTCAGCAAAAGGGCCAGTTCATTCAGGCATGGGGCGAGCTGGGCGCAAAGGACAACTATCGGCTCATCATCGACTGCCTTCTGAACCTGCCCCTGCTGTACTGGGCTGCTGAAATCACCGGAGACGAAAAATATCGTCAGGCCGCCTTGGCCCACACCAAGACCAGTGTGGCAAACCTGATGCGTCCGGATCATTCCACATACCATACCTTCTTCTTTGACCCTGAAACCGGCGCACCCGTCCGGGGCTCCACACAGCAGGGCTATCGGGATGGCAGTGCATGGGCCAGAGGTCAGGCTTGGGGTGTGTACGGCATGGCCCTCAGCTACCGCTATACCCGCGATCCCCAGTGCATCGAGCTGTTCCGTGACGTGACGGAATATTACCTTGCACATCTTCCCGAGGATCTGGTTCCCTACTGGGATCTGGAATTCACCTCCGGAGATGAGCCTCGGGACTCCTCTGCCGCGGCGATCGCCGCCTGCGGCATGCTGGAAATGAGCAAATACCTCCCCGAAGCGGAGGCTGAGCGCTACACTGCCCACGCAAAGAAGATCGCAGCCAGCCTGTGGCAGAACTATGCCGTCAAGGACCCCAAGATTTCCAACGGACTGCTGCTGCACGGGGTATATGCAAAAAATTCCCCCTACAACCCCATCCCACAGGACAACGGTGTGGATGAGTGCAACACCTGGGGCGACTATTTCTACATGGAGCTGCTGACCCGTCTTTCCTGTGACTGGGAGCTGTACTGGTAAAATAAAATATACGGAGGCATAACGACAGATGGGATTCAGCCGACCTCAGGCCGAACTCGCAGCTGTCCTATGCCTCCGTTTTCTATCTGTATAGACATCACTCTGCGGTTTTGTCTTGCTTTTTTCCCCACACTTGGGTATAATAAACTAAACTATCACGAAAGGCAGGGTATTGCCATGGAAGAAAACAACAACGAATTTGTTCAGCCCGTCCCCCCTCGACGCCGTCGGCGCCGCACGAAGTGGCAAGACTTTAAGGAAGCATATTTGCCTGTAATCATCGCCGGAGCGGCTTTGATTCTGATCGTCGTATTTATCGTCGGTTCCATCCGGCGTTCAAAGGTCGAGGTCCCCAAGGGTAACACCCCTACCGCCGAGACCACCATCAGCGCAAGTGACGCTCTGCTGGCCGAAGCCGACTCCCTGCTGAAGCAGGCTGACGCAATGGCCTCCCACTTTGATTATCAGGGTGCCATGGATCTGCTCGGTACCTATTCTGCCGGATTGGACTCCAACGAGTCGCTGAAGGCCAAGTACAACGAATACAGCGATGCCATGAGCAAGCTTGTGGAGTTTACCGATGTGGATAAGGTCCCGAATCTGACCTTCAATCTTTTGATTGAAGATCTCCCCCGTGCCTTAGCCGACAAGACCTACGGCAGCAAGTACAACCAGAATTATGTCACCACCGGCGAATTTAAGGCCATTTTGCAGCAGCTGTACGACAACGGCTATATTCTGGTCAGCATGTATGACATCGCCCCTCAGGTCACCAATGACGAAGGAAATACCGTCGTAACCAAGGGTACCCTGCGCCTGCCTGAAGGGAAAAAGCCCCTGATGCTGACGCAGCAGGGCACCAACTACTATACATATATGGTCGACAGCGACAAGGACGGTAAGCCCGACAAGGGCGGTGCCGGCTTTGCAAGCAAGCTGATCATCGATGAAAACGGCAAGCTGATGAATGAATTCATCGCGGCCGACGGCTCCACCACGGTAGGTGCATTCGATTTCATCCCGATTTTGGATGAATTTGTGGAGTCTCACCCGGATTTCTCCTACCACGGCGCCAAGGCTACCATCGCACTGACCGGCTATGACGGACTGTTCGGCTACCGCACCGATCCGGAAACCGCAACCAAGATCAGCAAGGAATACTACGATAACGACGTTGCCGCAGTTGTCCCCGTGATCAATGCGGTCCGTGACAGCGGCTACGACCTCGCCTGCTTCACCTACGATAACATCAGCTACGGCGAGCTTAGCTCCGGTGACATCCAAAAGGATCTGGATCTGTGGAAAAAGGAGGTCACTCCCCTGCTGGGCGATGTGGACATTCTGGTATATCCCAACGGCAGTGATATCGGCGATGCCAAGGAGTACACCGGAAACCAGTACAAGGTGCTGTCCGACTTCGGATTCAAGTATTTTATCGGACAGGATACCACCGTCCCTGCATGGCTTCAGGTCACAGACAACTACGCCCGCCAGACACGCCGCTGGGTGACCGGTCGTCTGATGGCACACAAGGCCAATCTGTACAGCGACCTGTTTGATGCCTCCGCCGTTCTGGACACCGCAAAACGCGGCGAGGTCCCATCCTAAATCGCAAAAGCGCCGGAGGATTCCGGCGCTTTTTTGAAAGGATCGTATGCATATGGAATTACTTCCCGGGAAATACCGGCACTTCAAAGGCAGAGAATATCAGCTTCTCTTTGTGGCGACCCACTCGGAAACCCTAGAGCCCATGGTCGTTTATCGGGCGCTGTACGCAGAGCAGGGGCTGTGGGTGCGGCCTGCGGCAATGTGGACAGAGCAGGTCCAGAGGGACGGCTACTGCGGCCCCAGATTTCAGTATATCGGCGAATAACCGACCCCATTTTCAAAAATCACCTCAGCCCCATACGGGACTGAGGTGATTTTGCACTTCAAAGTAAGATTTACTTCCCCCGCAGCTCGATGATCTGGTCACGCAGCACTGCCGCATATTCGTATTCCATCATCTTTGCTGCCTCTTTCATCTGCTTTTCCAGTCGGGCAATCTCCCGTTCCTTCTCTGCCTTTGTCATCTTCACACCGGAGCGGCTCTTGCGCTCGGCCGTGGCAGAAGAGATCTCGATCAGGTCACGAACCGACTTGATGACTGTTTTTGGCACGATCCCATGGGTCTTGTTAAACGCATCCTGAATATCCCGACGGCGTGCCGTTTCATCCATTGCCGCCCGCATGGAGGGGGTGATGTTGTCGGCATACATGATGACCTTTCCGTCTGCATTTCTGGCGGCTCGTCCGATGGTCTGGATCAGACTGGTCTCCGAACGCAGGAAGCCCTCCTTATCCGCATCCAGAATTGCCACCAAACTGACCTCCGGCAGGTCCAAGCCCTCACGCAGCAGGTTAATGCCGATCAGCACGTCAAATTTTCCCATCCGAAGATCCCGAATGATCTCCATACGCTCCATCGCTGCAATTTCCGAGTGCATATAGCGCACCTTGATGCCCGCCTTTTGCAGGTAGGTGGTGAGATCCTCTGCCATTTTTTTGGTCAGGGTCGTCACCAGAACGCGCTCCTCCCGAGCGGTGCGGGCATTGATCTCCCCGATCAGATCATCGATCTGCCCGTCAATGGGACGGACCTCCACGATCGGGTCCAGCAGTCCCGTGGGGCGGATCACCTGCTCCACGGTCTGTCCGGAGCGGGTGCGCTCGTACTCCCCGGGGGTTGCCGAGACATAGATGACCTGATTGATCTTCTTGTCAAATTCCCCGAAATTCAGCGGGCGGTTGTCATATGCCGAGGGCAGGCGGAAACCGTAATTGACCAGAGAATCCTTCCGGCTGCGGTCCCCGGCATACATGGCCCGGCACTGGGGCAGTGTGACGTGGCTCTCGTCAATGAACATCAGGAAATCATCCGGGAAATAGTCCAAAAGCGTGGTGGGCGGTGTTCCCGGCTCCCGTCCCTGAATGACCCGAGAGTAATTTTCGATGCCATTGCAGAACCCGATCTCCGTCAGCATCTCCAGATCATATGCCGTCCGCTGGGCGATGCGCTGTGCCTCGATCAGCTTATTCTGGCTGCGGAACCACGCCACCTGCTCATCACATTCCCGCTGAATATCCCGCATGGCACGGCTGAGCTTCTCCCGAGAGGCCACGTAATGGCTCGCCGGATAGATGGACACGTGATCGATGTAGCGCTCTGCCAGTCCTGTCAGGGCATTGATTTCCGAAATTCGGTCGATCTCATCACCGAAAAACTCAACACGGATGGCCTTTCCGGTCCAATAGGCCGGATAGACCTCCAGAGTGTCTCCCCTCAGGCGGAACTTATTACGGGAAAAATCAATGTCGTTTCGCTCATATCGGATCTCTGCCAGTTTTTTCAGGATCTCATCCAGAGGCCGCTCCTGCCCCACCCGCAGAGAAATGACCATGCTTTTATAATCGATGGGGTCACCCAAGCCATACAGGCAGCTGACCGAGGATACCACGATCACATCCCGCCGCTCAAACAGGGCACAGGTGGCACTGTGACGCAGGCGGTCGATCTCCTCATTGATGGCCGCATCCTTCTCGATATAGGTATCGGTGTGGGCGATATATGCTTCCGGCTGATAATAATCGTAATATGAGATGAAATATTCCACCGCATTATTTGGGAAAAACTCCCGAAATTCCGAACAAAGCTGGGCCGCAAGGGTCTTGTTATGGGCCAGTACCAGTGTCGGTCGGTTCAGCTTCTCGATCACCGAGGCCATGGTAAAGGTCTTGCCCGAGCCGGTGACACCCAGAAGGGTCTGCTCCCGCAAGCCCCAGTTAACGCCGTTGACCAACCCCTGCACCGCCTCCGGCTGATCGCCGGACAGGGAATAATCCGAAACAAGCTTAAATTGATCCATGTGATTTCCTCCTTAAACCACCAAATAGCAGTCCTCAGGCCGATAGAGATTGGACTCTGCCAAGGATACAAAATCATCGTCTGCCACCACGATATGGTCCGCCAGTATCACGTCCACAGTATCCAGTGCCGTTGCCAACTTTTTTGTGGTGACAATATCCTCATGCGATGGCACAGCGATGCCGCTTGGATGATTGTGGGCCAGTACCACCGTTGTTGCATTGACCGCCAGGGCCAGCTCCACAATGCGTCTGATGGAGACATTGGCGGAATTGACGCTCCCCTTTCCCACCTCTTTGCAGCAAATGACCTTGCATTTTCCGTCGAGGCAGAGCAGATACACCGACTCGTCACGCTGCCCCAGAAAGAATGGCAGCATGTATTCCCCGCATTCTTTTGTTGTTTTCAGGATCTCCACATTGGTGGACTTGCTGACCAGATAGTACCGTGACACCTCTGTGATCAGCGAAAGCAGTGTAGACACATGCTCTCCGACTCCGGGGACCTTTTCAAGCTCTTCCACCGGAGCCTCCAGTACTGCCGACAGGGAGCCAAACCGCTCCAGAAGCGCATGGGCCAGTACATTTGTGTCCCTTCTGGGCACACAGTAAAACAAAAGCAGCTCCAATACGTGGACTTCGTCAAAGCCGTCTAGGCCTTCTTTTCGGAAGCGTGCCTTCACACGCTGTCTATGGTCATCGTGAACAGACATCAATCTATCCCCCTGTTATTCACGTTATATGGTGCATATTGATAAGATAATCCAATCAATCCTTAACGTTTCTTAATATTAGATAATATCTTTGATTATGTATTGAACTATCTTGCTATTTTTTGATTCATATTGTACTATATAGTAAATTCATCTGTCAGATTTTGTCGATGAAAAAATTTTCAAAATATGTGCATACTAATGCCAAAGGAGGGGATCTTCATAGATACACAGACAAGCATCAGGCACATGCTGGAACTGGTTGAACGCCCGGCATTTTGCGTAGATGACGGTGTGATCGTCTATGCCAACTCCACCGCCGCTGCCCATCTGGTGCCGCTGGGATCCCCCGTTGCACCGCTGATCAGCGTTGGCGCTGAGGAATATGCCGCATTTACCCATGGATGCCTGTATCTGCGCCTCACCATCGAGGGGACGGCATACGTAACATCCGTCACAAACATTGATGATCACCACATTTTCACCATGAGCAGCGACTCTGCCTGTCAGCTTCAGGCTTTGGCTCTGGCTGCAAAGGAGCTGCGGGAGCCGCTGAATCGAATTATGTCGATCTCGGATCATCTCCCCCGCTCCATCACCGATGATGCCCAGTCTGCCGAGCTGATGGCCCGGATGAACCGTGGGCTGTATCAGCTGCTTAGAATGGTCAACAACATGTCTGATGCCGGCGCACAGACCGCCCCCAGAATGGAGCTGCGGGATGTCACCGCCGTTATGCAGGAGCTGTTTGATCAGGCTGCGGAATACTGCGCCTGTGTCGGGGTGACACTGGAATTTCACAACCACCCCAGCACCGTTTATTCCCTGATCGACACCCAGCGCATCGAGCGTGCCATTTACAACATGCTGTCGAATTCTCTGAAATATACCGAGCATGGCGGCCGCATCACCGCGCGGCTGACCCGCAGGCAGAACACCATGTATCTGACCATCTCCGACTCCGGCTCCGGCATGCGGCTCAACGAGTCCGTTGCCCCCTTTGATCGGTTCCGTCGTGAA
Source organism: Clostridiales bacterium (assembly GCA_019418025.1). GTDB lineage: Bacteria > Bacillota > Clostridia > Oscillospirales > Oscillospiraceae > Faecousia. The sequence continues at coordinate 59,724 of DYCR01000004.1, forward strand.
CCGGGCATCGAGGACATCCGCCACGGTCTGGGCCTTGGGCTGACACTGGTGCGCAACACTGCCGCAGTCCACGGCGGCACGGTCCTTTTAGACCCCACCAGTGAATCCGGAACGAAGATCACCCTGAGCCTTCCCATCCGTCAAAACACATCCACGGTCCATTCCCCGTTTATGCACATCGACTACGCCGGCGAGTGGAATCACGCCTTGGTGGAGCTTTCCGACTCACTGCCCTATACCCTATATACCCCCAACAATCGTTGATGCTCCTGCGCCCTGTAAAAACAGGGCGCAGTTTTATTTACTGCAAATACTGTCTCAGATATTTTCCGGTGTAGCTCTGCTCCACCTGCGCCACCTGCTCCGGCGTACCGACAGCAACGATATTACCGCCGCCGTCACCGCCCTCCGGCCCCAAATCGATGATATGGTCGGCGGTTTTGATCACGTCCAGATTGTGCTCGATGACCAGAACCGTATTGCCCGCATCCACAAGCTTTTGCAGCACATCGATGAGCTTATGCACATCAGCAGCATGAAGGCCGGTCGTCGGCTCGTCCAGAACATAAATGGTCCTGCCCGTTGAGGTCCGTGCCAGTTCTGTTGCCAGCTTCACCCGCTGCGCCTCACCACCGGAGAGGGTGGTGGAGGACTGGCCCAGCTTCACATATCCCAGACCGACTTCCACCATAGTCTGGACTTTTTTCCGGATCTTCGGGATGTTTTCAAAGAACTCCACCGCCTCTTCTGCGGTCATGTCCAGAACCTGAGAAATGTCCTTACCCTTGTACTTGACCTCCAGAGTCTCCCGGTTGTAGCGCCTGCCCTGACAGACCTCACAGGGTACATACACGTCCGCCAGAAAATGCATTTCAATTTTGACAAGGCCGTCACCGGAGCAGGCCTCGCACCGACCGCCCTTTACATTAAAGCTGAAGCGGCCCGGTCCATAGCCCCGGATCTTTGCGTCATTGGTGGAGGCAAACAGGTCCCGGATGTCATTGAACAGCCCCGTATAGGTAGCCGGATTGGACCGAGGGGTCCGTCCGATGGGGCTTTGGTCGATATCGATGACCTTGTCCAGATGCTCAAGTCCCGTGATCTCCCGACACTTGCCCGGTCGGGTCCTTGCGTGATTTAGCTTTGCCGTCAGGGTCTTGTTCAGCACCTGATTCACCAGACTGGATTTTCCGGACCCGGAAACACCCGTCACGCAGGTCAGTGTCCCCAAGGGGATCTCCACATCCACCTGCTTCAGATTGTTTTCCTCTGCCCCGAATACCCGCAGGAAATTGCCGTTCCCCGAACGGCGCACAGCAGGTACGGGGATTTTCTTTGCGCCGGACAGATACTGACCGGTGACGGATTCTTCGCAGTCGAGGATCTCCTGCAGGGTGCCGCTGGCAACGATCTGTCCGCCGTGGCTGCCTGCACCGGGTCCCACATCCACAATATAATCCGCCGCGCGCATGGTGTCCTCGTCATGCTCCACCACGATCAGGGTATTGCCCAGATCCCGCAGATTTTTCAGGGTTTGCAGCAGCTTGTCGTTGTCCCGCTGATGCAGGCCGATGGACGGCTCATCAAGGATGTACAGCACCCCCATCAGGGACGAGCCGATCTGCGTTGCAAGGCGGATGCGCTGGCTTTCGCCGCCGGACAGGGTGCCGGAGGCTCTGGACAGGGTCAGGTATTGCAGGCCCACGTCTGTCAGGAATTGCAGGCGGGAGCGGATCTCCCGCAGGATCTGGGACGCCACCATAGCCATGTTGCCCTCAAGGTGCAGCCCGTCCACAAATTGCAGCGCCTCTTTCACACTCATCCGGCAAAAATCCATGATCCCGATGCCGCCCACCGTCACCGCCCGGGCAATATCCGACAGGCGGTCCCCATGGCAGTGGGGACAGGGCGCACTGGACATGCACTCCTCCAGTTCCTTGCGGGCCGCATCTGACTGGGTCTCCCGATAGCGGCGGGTCACATTGTTCATGATCCCCTCAAAGGGCTGCTCCAGAACGCCCATGCCGCTGCCGCGGTTATAGGTCATGCGGAGCTTCTCTGTGCCCGTGCCATAAAAGATCACATCCAGTGCCTCCTTGGGCAGTTCCTTCACAGGGACCGTCAGGGAAAAGTGATATTTCTGGGCCAGTGCCTCAAAATACATGCGGAACACCGAATCGGTTCTGGCACTGTTCCAACCGGAGACTTGGATCGCCCCGTCAAAAATCGACTTATCCTTATCCGGGATCACCAGATCCGGATCGGCCACCAGCTGGAAGCCAAGTCCCGTGCAGTGGGGGCAGGCACCTGCCGGATTGTTGAAGGAGAACATCCTCGGCTCCAGCTCAGACAGGCTGATGCCGCAGTCCTCGCAGGCATAATTCTGAGAAAAGGTCAGCTCCTCCTTGGTGTCCGGCAATTCTATGGTCACAAGTCCGCCGGAATGGGCGCATGCAGTTTCGATGGAGTCTGTCAGACGTCTGCGCTGCCCTTCCTTCAGCACCAAACGGTCCACCACCAGCTCGATGGTGTGTTTTTTATTCTTTTCGCACTTTACTTCCTCACTCAGGTCATAAAGGATGCCGTCCACACGTACCCGGGCAAAGCCGCCTTTTCTGGCATCCTCAAACACCTTCACATGCTCACCCTTTTTCCCCCGGATCACCGGAGACAGCACCAAAAAGCGGGTCCCCTCCCCCAGAGCCTCCACCCGATCCACGATCTGGTCGATGGTCTGGCGGCTGATCTCCTTGCCGCATTTGGGGCAGTGTGGAATGCCCACTCTGGCCCAAAGCAGACGCAGATAGTCATAGATCTCCGTGACCGTTCCCACCGTGGAGCGGGGATTTTTGGATGTGGTTTTCTGGTCGATGGAAATGGCGGGGGACAAGCCTTCGATGGCATCCACGTCGGGCTTATCCATCTGCCCCAAAAACTGGCGGGCATAACTGGAGAGGCTCTCGACATATCTGCGCTGTCCCTCGGCATAGATTGTATCAAAGGCAAGACTGGATTTTCCCGAGCCTGACAACCCGGTGAACACCACCATTTTATCTCTGGGTATGGTCAAATCCACATTTTTCAAATTATTTTCTCTTGCGCCTTTTACACGAATGGTTTCTTTCATGTTGGATTCCTCGCAAAATAAGTCAAATTTCTTATCCTCTATTATACCACCTACCGCCCATCCATACAACTAAAATTTCCAACTTATTTTTACAGGATCGGCAGATTAACAGGAACGAATCCAGATTCTTTTTCCATTTTGGTCTGTTTTATCTGTTGCATTTTCTCGCTGTACAATGGTATAATCAAAAGAAAACTGTTTTGATTGGAACTGAGTAACATGATAAAGGATCAGAGCACATGGCTCATCGTCGGTCTGGGCAATCCCGGCGGCGCATACGAAAAAACACGGCATAACTGCGGCTTCCGGGCGATGGATCTTCTGGAGCGGAAGCTGAACTGCCCCATCAACAAGGGAAAATTTCAGGGCCTTTACGGTCAATGCACCTATCACGGCAGCAAGCTGCTGCTGCTCAAGCCCCAGACATACATGAATCTGTCCGGACGCAGTGTGGTGCAGCTGTCAGCCTTCTTCAAGATCCCCCCTCAGCAGATCATCGTCCTGTTTGACGATATCTCTCTGGCTCCCGGCGCCCTGCGCATCCGTGCCAACGGCTCCGCCGGCGGACACAACGGCATCAAGTCCATCATTCAGGAGCTTGGCAGTCAGGATTTCCCCCGGGTGAAGATCGGGGTCGGCGCAAAGCCCCACCCGGACTACGATCTGGCAGACTGGGTGCTGTCTGCATTCTCTGCCAATGAAGAGGCTGCCCTTGCTCCTGCACTGGAGCGTGCCGCCGATGCCGCCCTGTGCATCATCGACCACGGCACAGCCGAGGCCTCCAACCGCTACGGCGGCAAGGCATAACAAAATCACGCACTTCCTGACGGAAAGGGGAAAGCTCCCCTTTCCGCGTTGTCACGTGGAGAAAAATCACATCGATCAAGGTGGTATTATGGAAAAACTGCTTTCTTTTCTAAAATCCATTCCGGAATATAATCAGGCCGTTCAGGCTCTGGCACAAAACCAGACCACTGCCGTCACCGGCTTGGGTCAGATCAACCGCAGTCATTTGATTGCAGGGCTGTATCAGGACCTGAACCGTCCGGTGGTGCTGGTGTGTCAGGACGACATGACCGCCAAGCGGCTGCAGCAGGAGCTGTCCGCCTTTCTCGGCTTCACCGCCCCCATCCTGCCCGGGCGGGAGCTGACCCTTTATGACGCCGCCGTTGTCTCCCGCTCTTGGGAGCAGAAGCGGCTTCAGCAGCTGTATCTGCTGCACAGCGGACAGACGCAGCTGCAAATCCTGACTTGGGAATCCCTGAGTCAGCGGACCATGCCCCCTCAGGTACTGGAGCAGGCCGCCTTCACGCTGACCGTCGGAGAGGAGTACCCCATGGAGGCGCTTCTGTCCCGACTGAGCCAGTGCGGTTACAGCCGGTGCAACATGGTCGAAGGTCCCGGACAATACGCAGTCCGCGGCGGGATCATCGACATTTTCTCTCCGGCCTCGCAAGCCCCCATTCGGGGCGAATTTTTCGGCGACGAGCTGGACACCATGGGATATTTTGACCCATCCACCCAGAGGCGCACGGAAAACGTGGACTCTGCGGTCATCCTTCCGGTGAGCGAGACGCAGCCCATGCTCCACCCCCACGGCATGGAGGGACTTTGTCAGGACATCCGGCATCTGATTGCCCGCCAGAACCGCCGAAAAAATCCCAACGAGGCCCTGCTGAAAACACTGACGCAGGATCTTGAAAAATTCAGCTCCGGCATCCATCATCCTGCCGCCGACCGCTATATGGCGCTGATCTATCCCCAGATGGCCACCGCCATGGACTACATCCCCGCAGATGCCCTGCTGGTGCTGTGCGACCATTCTGCCCTGCACCGTGCCGCAAAGACCCGCATGGAGGAGATCGGCATGGGACTGGACTCTATGCTCCATGCAGGACTTGTGGTGGGCGAGCTTTGCGATTTTGTCTGCCAGTGGGAGGATTTCTGCGACCATCTGAAGGACCGGGGCGTACTGTATGTGGATTCCTTTGCCGGAGCCGCCTACCCCGAGCAGTGCCTGCCCGCTCAGCTGCTGCCCCTTGCGGCAAAGCAGCTGCCCGGCTACGGCGGCAATCTGGACACCGCAGCAGCCGACCTTGCCCACTACCAGAAAATGGAGTTTGCTTCTCTTGTCCTTTGCGGCAGCCGCCGCAGGGCGGAGCTTTTGCAGGAAATGCTGCGGGATCGAAACCTCAGCGCCATGCTGTGCATCCCCCTGACGGTGATGCCCCAGCCGGGACAGATCCTGCTGACCGAGGGGACACTCCCCTTTGGCATGGAATACCCCGCCTCCAAGCTTGCCGTGCTGACCGAGGGGCAGCTGCTTGCCCGGGGCGAGGTGAAGAAAAAGCCCAAAAAGACCGTAACCAACCGCCAAAAGCTCAATTCCTTCACGGATCTGACCCCCGGCGATCTGGTCGTCCATGATCAGCACGGTATCGGCCGTTTTGTCGCCATGGAGCAAATGCGCATCGACGGGGCCATCAAAGACTACATTAAAATCGCCTATGCCGGAACCGATGTGCTGTTCGTCCCTGCCACGCAGCTGGATCTTGTCAGCAAATACATCGGCAGCGGCGGTGAGGATTCTAATGTCCGGCTGAACAAGATCGGCACGGACACATGGCAGAAAACAAAGGCCAAAGCCAGAAAGGCCGCCAAGGATATGGCTGCACAGCTGATCCAGCTCTATGCGGCCCGAAAGCGTCAGGAGGGCTATGCCTTCGCCGCCGATTCCCCTTGGCAGAAGGAATTCGAGGACAATTTCCCCTACCCCGAGACCGACGATCAGCTGCGCTGTATCGCCGACATCAAAAACGATATGGAGTCCCCCATCCCCATGGACCGTCTGCTCTGCGGCGATGTGGGCTTCGGAAAGACCGAGGTGGCGCTGCGGGCTGTCATGAAGGCCATTATGGACGGCAAGCAGGTGGCCATCATGGTCCCCACCACGGTGCTTGCCCAGCAGCATTATCAGACGGCCCTGTCCCGCTTCCGAGGCTTCCCGGTGAACATCGATGTCCTCAGCCGCTTCCGTCCGGCAGCCGCCCAGAAGCGCACCCTGCAAAATCTGAAATCCGGCGCGGTGGACTTGGTCATCGGCACACACAAGCTTCTGCAAAAAAGCGTGGAATTCAAGGATCTGGGGCTGCTGATCGTGGACGAGGAGCAGCGCTTCGGCGTCAGCCACAAGGAACGGCTGAAGGAGATCTCCAAGGGCGTGGACGTGCTGACCCTGTCTGCCACCCCCATCCCCAGAACGCTGAACATGGCCCTGTCCGGTATTCGGGACATGTCCACCATCGAGCAGCCCCCCTCTGACCGCTATCCGGTGCAGACCTTCGTCATGGAGCATAACAACGCCATTTTGGACGATGCCATCCGCCGGGAGGTAGAGCGCGGCGGTCAGGTATACTATTTGCACAACAAGGTCGAAACCATCGACCAGTGTGCCTCCGCCCTGTCCCGCCGCATTCCCGGCATCCGCATCGGCGTGGCCCACGGAAAAATGACGCAGGAGGCTCTGGCTGACGTGATGCAGGCCATGACTGACGGCGAGCTTCAGGTTCTGGTCTGCACGACCATTGTGGAAACGGGCCTGGATATCCCCAACGCCAACACCCTCATTATTGAAAATGCCGACCATTTCGGCCTGAGCCAGCTCCATCAGCTGCGAGGGCGCGTGGGGCGCTCCACCAGACACGCTTATGCCTATTTCACCTATCGGCCGGACAAATCCCTGTCGGAAATTGCAGAAAAGCGGCTGTCTGCCATCCGTGACTTTGCAGAATTCGGCTCCGGCTTCAAAATCGCCATGCGGGATCTGGAGATCCGCGGCGCAGGCAATCTGCTGGGCTCCGAGCAGTCCGGTCACCTGATGAGCGTGGGCTACGACATGTACCTGAAGCTTCTGGACGAGGCGGTCCTTGAGGAACGGGGCGAAGCACCGAAGGCTCCGGAATGCACCGCCGACCTGAACATTACCGCAAATATCTCTCAGGAATTCGTCGCGCGAGGCGAAGAACGCATGGATCTTTACCGCCGCATGGCGGCCATCCGCACCGACGAGGATGCCGACGATCTTCTCGACGAGATCGTGGATCGCTACGGCGAGCCGCCGAAGGGCGTGCTGAACCTTGTGGACGTTGCCCTGCTGCGGGCAAAGGCAAAAGCCGCCGGCATTACAGACATCCGCCAAAAGGGCTCGGAGGTGCTGTTTACCATGACGAATCTGAATTTCGAGGCCGTCAGCGCCCTGTGCGCCGACAAGGACTATCAGAATCGGGCCATGTTCGTCGCCACCGCCAAGCAGCCCACGCTGAAGCTGAAGCTGTCCGGCGGAATAGATTCCCTGAAGCAGTGCAAAGTATTTGTAGAAAAATATACAAACTATCAGAATGTGTGAATATTGTTTGCGCTTTGTTAACAATTTGTATGAATTTGAAACAGAATATTCATTGCAATATCTGCGAATTATGTTAGTATATGAATTGTAAAAAAGTATTCGTGGTTTTACCACTGAAGATAGGAGCATTCCATGAAGAAAAAGGGAACATTTCAGCAAGCCCGAAAGCGAGACGAGGACGCAGAGCTGGATCAGGCTTTCGAGCAGGTGACTGCCATGGCAAATCACGGCGCCGGCAAGGGTACTCCCCAGTCGCCCGATGATCTGCCTGCTTCCGATCCGGAGGCTGCTGCCAAAAAGAAAAAAACCATCATGATCGTTTCCTCCATTGCTGCGGCCGTGGTGGTCATCGCCGCGGGCTTTGGCATCTGGTGGTTTATGGACACCACCAAGGATGACGGACTGATCTACAACAACGTGTATGTCTACGACGTCAATCTGGGCGGCATGACCCCCGAGCAGGCGGTTCAGGCCATCCACGAAAAAACAGACAAGACCTACCCCAACGAAAACCTGACGGTGGAGCTTCCCGATTACAGCCTGATCTTCACCCCCTCCACCACCAAGCCTAAGCTGGACGTGGAGAAGCTTGTGGATTCGGCCTTCCAATACGGCCGGACCGGAAACCGCTGGGAGAATTATCAGGCAAAGATGCAGGCCTCCCTGTCCCGCCACGATGTGGACGTACTGGAGCATCTGTCTCTGGACACCGGATACATCGGCGAGGTTCTGGACGAAGCGGCCCAGGCTGCTGCCAGCGAACTGAAGCAGACAGAGATCACCGTCACCGGTGAAACTCCGGATCTGAACCGGACCCTTGAGGAGGCCGACAAGGACGAGAGTGTCGCCCACATGACCATGACCTTCCGGCTTGGCACCCCCTACCGCGCACTGGATACCAAGGCCCTCATGGACACCATCCTGAAGGCTTATGCAGGCAACGATTTCTCCACCATCCACTTTGAATATGATGTGAAGGAGCCGGATGCCATTGATTTTGACAAGCTGTTCAAGGAATACTGCGTGGAGCCTGTGGATGCCACTCTGGATGAGCAGACCTACGATATCACGCCCGAGGTCCTTGGCTATGGCTTTGATATCGAGGACTACACCGAGCGTCTGGCTGACTACAAGCCCGGTGACGAGGTGACCTTTGAATTCGGTTTCCTGAACCCTGAGGTCACCAAGGCTTCCATCGAGGAGTATCTGTTCAGCGATTCTCTGGCAAAGGTCGATACCGACCACGTCTACAACACCAACAGGACCACCAACCTGATCCTGGCTGCCGAGGCCATCGACGGCACCATCCTCCGCCCGGGTGACGTATTCTCCTTCAACAAGATCGTCGGAGAGCGCACCGCCGCAAAGGGATACAAGCCTGCGGCCATCTACTCCGACGGTCTGACCACGGATGCTGTCGGCGGCGGTATCTGTCAGGTGGCATCCACGATCTACTATGCCGCACTGCTGGCTGACATGGAGATCGTAGAGCGTTCTGAGCATATGTTCGAGGTCAGCTATGTCCCCCCCGGAATGGACGCGACCATCTACTGGGGATCTTACGACTTCAAGTTCAAAAACAACACCGATTACCCCGTCCGTATCGATGCCAGCGTCTCCAACGGTCAGGTCCATGTGGAGCTGGTCGGCACCGATAACAAGGATTACTATGTGGAAATGACCTATGAGACCGTCTCCGGTCCTCACTACGGTCAGACCAAATACAAGATCTATGCGCCGGACAATGCCGAGGGTTATCGGGACGGTCAGGTCCTGCAAACGGCCTATACCGGCAGAACCGTCAAGACCTACCGCTGCAAATACAACAAGGAAACCAACGAAAAGATCTCCTGCGAGTACGAGGCAAGCTCGACCTTTGCAAAGCGGGACAAGATCATCGTTGCCATCGGCGATCCGAACGGCCCCACCACACCGGACGGCCGTCCCGTCGAAACAACCACAGAGCCCACCACCGAGGCGACAACTGCGCCCCCCACCGAAGCACCAACGGAAACCACGCCGGAGAATGCTTGATTCCCCGCAGATATACCTCCGGGCCACCCTTTCCTACAAAGCACCGGCTTCGATGAAGGCTTCATCGGAGCCGGTGCTTCACTGTGTCCCCTATGTGATACTGCCATGCGGCAAAGGAGCTTATTATGAAAGAATTACCTGACCTGTTCCTCACCTTCGCCAAGGTGGGGGTGATGACCTTCGGCGGCGGATACGCCATGCTGCCCATCTTACAACGAGAGGTGGTGGAGCGAAAGCACTGGGCCACCGAGGAAGAGCTGATGGACTATTTCGCCATCGGACAATGCACCCCCGGGATCATCGCCATCAACACCGCCACCTTTGTGGGACAGAAGCGCCGGGGCGTCCTCGGCGGGATCGCCGCCACATTGGGGATGGTTTTCCCCTCGTTGGTCATCATTTCGGCACTGGCCGGGATCATCGACGCCTTCTCCCACCTCCGTTGGGTCCAGCATGCCTTTGCCGGAATCCGGGTATGCGTATGCGTGCTGATTCTGAACGCTGTGGTCAAGCTGTTTCAAAAAGCCGTTGTGGATGTTCCCACTCTGGTGATCTTCGTTCTGGTCACGCTTGGAAGTCTGCTCACCCCCATCAGCCCCACCGTCTTTGTCCTGCTTGCGGCAGCCGCAGGCGTGATCCTCGGTTTTCTGGGAGGACGTGACGCATGATCCTGTTATTGCAGCTGTTTTACCAATTTTTCAAGGTGGGACTGTTTGCCGTGGGCGGCGGTATGGCTACCATCCCATTCCTGTATAGCATGTCCGATGCCACGGGATGGTTCACCCATGCAGACCTTGCTAATATGATCGCCGTCAGCGAGTCCACCCCCGGGCCCATCGGTGTCAACATGGCCACCTATGTAGGCTATCTCTCCGGATCTCAGTCCGGCGGCACGCTTTACGGCCTTATGGGCGCAGTCGCTGCGACCTTGGGCTTGGTCACCCCCTCGATCATCATCATTCTTTTGATCGCCATGGTGCTGAAAAGCTTTCGGGATAATATTTATGTCAACCGTGCATTTTACGGACTGCGTCCGGCCTCCACAGGCCTGATCGCTGCCGCAGGGCTGAGCGTTGCGGCAGCCACCCTGCTGCAAGGCATCGGTGGAGCTTCCGCTTCTGTCATCAACTGGAAGGGTCTGGTTCTTGCACTGGTGCTGTGGCTCCTGACCAATCGGGTCAAGCAAACGAAAAAACTGCACCCCATTGTGTTCATCGGCCTTTCTGCCGCAGCGGGTATCCTGTTTTCCATGGAATAACTTATCATCGTCCCAATGGACTGCTGAGAATCTCAGCAGTCCATTTCTTTGCCGCAAAAGCGCCCTGTCGGCCCTGCGGGGATTGCCAATCCTGTCGGATTGTGGTAGTATGTAGAAAGATTCCATCCAAACACCCGGGGTTGACTGTGACAGAAGCGATACGGCGGATCGCCCCCATCTTTCACACCAAAGGTCCCCGTCGGGGACTTTTTTTATTTGTGAGGAGCCAATATGAGATCAGATGCATTTTCTCAATACCACCCCGTTGTGAACTTCCTGTTTTTTCTGGGTGCCATCGGAATGGGTGTTGTCATTCAGCACCCGGCATATACCCTTGCAGGCTGCGCATCAGGTGCGGCATATTATCTTCTGCTCCATGGACGCAAGGGACTCCGGATGATCCTTGGCATGCTGCCCATAGCGCTGCTCATCGCCGGAGTAAATCCCCTGTTCAATACCTACGGCACTCGGGTGCTGTTTACCGTGTTTCACCGTCCCTATACACTGGAGGCCCTTTATTACGGCCTCATCATCGCCGGCATGTTCACTTCCATGATGCTTTGGTTCGGCTGCTATAACGCCGTATTGACCAGTGACAAATTCACCAGTCTGTTCGGCAATCTGATCCCCGCCATTTCCCTGCTGCTGGTGATGGTGCTGCGGATGATCCCCAATTTCATCCGCAAGACCAAGCAGATCGCCGGCAGCCGCCGATGCATCGGCAAGGGTGCAGGGGAGCAAAGCACAAAAAAAGAACAGCTCATGGACGGCATCACCATCCTCTCGGCCCTCACCGACTGGGCACTGGAGGGCAGTGTCGTCACCGGTGACTCCATGCGTGCCCGAGGCTACGGCACCGCCAGACGGAGCAGCTTCCAGATCTACCACATGAAAAATCGGGACCGGATCACACTTGCACTGCTTCTGATCCTGTTCTGTTCCGTTGTTGCAGCAGGCGGCACCGCCGCCACCTACACACCGCAATTGTCCATCGCACCCCTGACTTGGGGGTTTGGCACTTACTGCATCTATTTGTCCATCCCCACCGTTCTGCATATCAGAGAAGCCCTCTACTGGCATATTCTGATTTCAAAAATGTGAATGCATCGGAGATTCTTCTATGAAACGAGAAATGCTATTTCTGTCCACCGTCGATGAAAGAGCGCATCTGCTGGCTAAGGAATACGGACTGGGTCTGGAGCTGGCAGAATACTGCACCGCATGGAACCTTGACGAGGATTTCCCGAAAACGGATGCTGCCGTCCGTGAAAAAATGCAGTGCGCCAAACGCTTTACTCTCCACGGACCCTTTAACGAGCTGTTCCCCTGCGCCATCGACCCAAAGGCACGGCAGCTTGCATCCGACCGCTTTCGGCAGACCATCGACCTTGCCCAAAGCTACGGCATCACCAAGGTGATCCTGCACGGAGGCTACAACCCGTGGCTCTATTTCCACTGCTGGTACACCGAGCAGTCCGTCCCCTTCTGGCAGGCGCTTTTGCCCGCTATCCCCGAAGGCATGACCGTGTGTGTTGAGAATGTTCTGGAGGAGGAGCCTGAGCTTCTGGCGCAGATCATCCGAGGTGTAGACAGCGCAAAGATCCGGATGTGTCTGGATGTGGGCCACGCCCATGCCTATTCCAAGCACAGCGTCAGCCAATGGCTGAGTCAGTGCGCAGATGTGATCGACCATTTTCACATCCATAATAACGACGGTTCATGGGATACCCACAGCCCTCTGGACTGCGGCACCATCCCCATGAAGGAGCTGCTGACCGATGCCCAGAGGCTCTGCCCCCATGCTACCATGACCCTTGAGCTGCCGGACGGAGCAGCTTCGATCAAATGGCTGATCGACAACGGATTTTTGGAGGTATAACATATGACCCTGCAATCGCTCATCGAATCCATCTCCCCTCTGGACAGCTCTGCCATGGACGCTGCCCGAACCAGACAGGCCATGCTTGCCAAGCCCCCCGGAAGTCTGGGGCGGTTGGAGGATCTGTCCGTTCAGCTGGCAGGGATCACCGGCTCTGTACACAATCAGATCCGTCACCCGGTGCTCCTGGTATTTGCCGCGGATAACGGCGTGGTATGCGAGGGGGTGTCAAGCGCACCCCAATCCGTCACCCTTCAGCAGACCGTGAACCTCACCCGTGCCAAAACAGGCGCCTCGGTTCTGATCCGGCACTTTGGCGACGAGATCATCGTCTGCGACGTGGGTGTCAACGCAGACATCAAAGATCCTGCCGTTCTGAACCGAAAGATCGCCTACGGCACGCAGAACATCGCCGTGGGTCCTGCCATGACCCGCCAGCAGGCCCTTACCGCCATCAATATCGGTGCAGAGCTTGCCATGTCCACCTCTGCCGATGCCTTTGGTATTGGCGAAATGGGTATCGGCAACACCACCACCTCTTCCGCTGTGGTTTCGGTTCTGCTTGGTCTGGATGTGGAAACAGTGACCGGAAGAGGCGGCGGCATCACAGACGAGAGCTTTCAGAAGAAAAAGCATGTGATCACGCAGGCCATTGCCGTGAACCGTCCGGACCCTGAGGATGTGGTGGATGTTCTTTCCAAGGTAGGCGGATTTGATCTTGCCGCCATGTGCGGCGCTTTTCTGGGGGCCGCAGCCGCCCATCGTCCGGTGGTCATCGACGGCTTCATCTCTGCCGCAGCTGCCCTGTGCGCCGCCCGTCTCTGCCCCACGGCCGCGGCATATTTTGTCCCAAGCCACGCCTCCTATGAGATCGGTTACGAAAAGACCATGGAGGCACTGGGTCTTGAGCCGCTGTTCATGCTGGGCATGCGTCTGGGGGAAGGCAGCGGCTGTCCTCTGGCCTTCCGTGTCCTTGACGCGGCCTGTGCCGTCATAAACGACATGGCAACCTTTGATCAGGCCGGCATCAATGACGATTATCTGGAGGAGATCCGTCAGGGGGATCAGTTTACCGTGGAGGTCACGCCATGATCGTATTTATCACCGGCGGTGCCAAAAACGGCAAGTCCTCACTGGCTCAGGATATCGCCGCCGCCATGGCAAACGGAGGCAGGCACTACTATATCGCCACCATGATCCCCAGTGACGAGGAGGATCTGGAGCGCATCCGCCGCCACCGGGAGGATCGGGCCGGAATGGGCTTTGAGACGGTAGAGTGCGGCAGAAACATCCTGTCTTGCCTTGAGCAGGTGGATGCAAACGCCAGCTTCCTGCTCGACAGCGCCACCGCCCTGCTGCTCAACGAGCTGTTCCCCGATCCCACCAGCTGTGAAATGGACACCGACTCCGCCCACCGCTGCGGCGATGATCTTGTAAAATTGGCCCAGACAGTTGCAAACATCGTCATTGTCAGCGACTATATCTATTCCGATGCTCAGCGCTACGATCAGGTGACGGAAACCTATCGCCGATGCCTTGCCTCCATCGATCGGAAGCTTGCCTCGGTCAGCGACACGGTCATCGAGGTCTCTGCCGGAAATATCCTGCTGCACAAGGGGGTCATGCCTGTATGAAACGATACCTGCACGCATATGCCATGTGTCAGTCCATGTTCTGCGCCATCCCCTGCCCTTGGAAAATCTGGGACGAAAAGGCGAAGGATCTGATGCTGCTGTTTCTCCCTCTTGTGGGACTGGTGATCGGTGTGTTGTGGTGGGCCGCCGCGTGGCTGTGCCGGCTCTTGGGGCTCCCCCCGCTGATCAGCGGCCTGATCCTGTCGGCCCTTCCCTATCTTGCCACGGGCTTTATGCATCTGGACGGCTTTATGGATGTGACCGACGCAGTCAAATCCTATCGGGATCTGCCCCGCCGACGGGAGATCCTAAAGGACTCCCACGTGGGGTCGTTCTCGGTCATCGGATGCATCCTGCTGCTCCTTGCGCAGTTTGCATGCTTTGCATCGGTCCCTGAAAAGGCCGACATCCGCATCCTGCTGTTCATCCCCGTCCTCAGCCGGTGCTGTTCTGCCCTTGCCGTGACGGCACTGCCCCCCATGACCACCAGTCAGTATGCCGACCGCAGCCGCTCCTCCGGCCGAATCGCTGTCATTTTGATTATGCTTGCCGCCGTCACAGCCGCAGGATTCCTGCTGACGGGAAGGTATGGTCTGTGTCTTTTGGGGGGACTTGCCGGATACGGACTTTCCCTCAGCCGTGCTTACCGCTCCCTTCAGGGCATGAACGGCGATATCGCCGGATACGCACTGACCTATGGCGAGCTTGCTGCGGCGGCTGTATTTGCGCTTTTATAAGGAGGAAGAACCATGAATCTGATTATCGGCGGTGCCTATCAGGGCAAACGGGATTTTGCCATCTCCGCCTTTGGCTATGATCCTGAGGATATTTTTACATGCAGTGACGAATCCATAGATTTTTCCACAGGTTGTGTCGATCGTGTGGAAGAATTTGTCCTTGCCTGCGTCAAATCGGGAGTTGACCCGGTGGAATACTTTGATACCCGCAGAGAGCAGTGGCAGAACAGCACCCTGATCTGTCAGGATATCTTCTGCGGAGTCGTCCCCCTTGGGGCCGATATGCGGGCATGGCGGCACAGCACCGGTCTGCTGTGTCAGTACCTGAGCCGCCATGCAGACCGGGTCAGCCGGATCTTCTGCGGCTTGGAGCAGCGGCTGAAATGAGCATGATCTATCTGATCCGCCACGGAAAAACCGTGGCCAACGAGGCCCATCTCTACTGCGGCAGCACCGATCTGCCCCTGTCCGATGACGGAGCTGCCCAATTGGGTACGCTGCACCCGTCCATCGAAGGGGCGCAGTTTGTCACCAGCGGCATGAAGCGCACTGAGCAGACCCTGCGCATCCTGTTTGGGGATGTGCCTCATCAGGTGGAGCCCGGATTCCGAGAGGTGGATTTCGGGGTCTTTGAAATGCACAGCTACGAGCAGCTGAAGGATCGGGCAGACTATCAGCAATGGCTGACAGGCGACAATGAAAAAAACATCCCCCCGCAGGGTGAAAGCGGCGAACAGATGACCGCTCGGGTGATAGATGCCTTCAGCCGCTATCAGGGGCGAAAGGAGCCTGTTGTCATCGTGACCCACGGCGGTGTCATAGCCGCGCTGATGGCTCACCTGTTTCCACAGGAGGATAAAAACCGCTACCAGTGGCAGCCTGCTCCCGGTCACGGCTATGTCATCGACGCAAGCAGCTATCGGTCCATATAATATTTCCTCCCGCTGTAAAGGTGACAGCCTCTGCACCTTCTTCGTCAAAAATCCCCGAAAAACTATTTGGAGCCTTCGGCAGGAACGGAAGTGCCGGAAAAAGCTCCGACAGCTTGTACAGAAAAAGGAATGAAGCCATCGGAAAATCCGACGGCTCCATTCCTTTTATTACTTACAGAGAGGTATCAATCATAAACATACATCCCGAAAAATGCCAGCTGCCCGGAACCGCAATCATAATCGATCCGGCAGTGGTCTGCCAGCTTCTTGACAAAGATACAGTAAGCCGACATACAGGAGTATTTCAAATCCGGGAAATGACAAGGCTCACCCTTGGTGATGGCGCAGGGTGTACATAGGCTGCACCCACTGGCTCCCACCAGAAATCCGTCGCAGCCCTCCGCCTTTGCATGCTTCATCAGGCGGATCGCGGCAGCATTGTGCGTGCCCTTGGCCTGCTTGATTGCAGGCTTGTCTGAATAGTCGTCAATTTCCCAAATGGTTTGCAGCACCAGTGCCTTTTTATGGGCCAGCACCCTCTGCCTCATCTGCTCGGGGGAGCCGCAATCCGGTGGACATGAGTAATTCACGCCGTACTGTCCGCAAAGATTTTCCTCGCAGTACGGCCGGAAGGATGGATCGAAAACAATGTCTGCCGTATCCACGATCACAGCAGCGGCAAAGCCTTCGTCAACTGCGCATTGAACCAACGCTTCATCTGTCACAAAGAACACCTCATTTGAATTGAAAATAGGGCTTTTTCCGATCCTGCACATGCCGCCACCGCTTCCGCGTGAAAAGAGGGCGGTTCTGCATGCAGGTGATTCGGCGTGCTGCACCCGGAAGGGCTACCCGAAAAGAAGGGGGTACTTTTCGGCATCCGAGTACAGCAAAGGCTGCGATAAGCTCCCTGAAGGAAGCTCGTCGCAGCCGTTTTTTTGCGCCAAACAGAACCAGTCTCTGTACTTGCAGATTCTGGTAAAAAGCACCGTTTAAGCAGTTCTCCTGACTTGCGCATCGTCAGTATCTGCAAGGCCTTCTCAGGGCGGACCCCAATGACCGGCTTTCGCCATATGCAGACACCTCCACGCTTACAGTGGCGGTACCGTTCGTGATTTGCACACGATTCTCGATTATCCCCCAAATCTGTGACCGAATAAGGGGGCACTTAAACTGATATTCTCTTTTCGTGAATAAGCATAGCACCATTGCGTCCATTTGTCAATCCCTTCATTTTTATCCCCATATCAGCAGCAATTTTCCATGCCTTGCAGACCCTGATCCCCCCCTGCCGGGTTGTAACAAAGCTCTGAAAATTTCCTGAACAAAAAATGAACACTTCCTCTTGACAAAGAATGCTTCATGCGCTAATATGTACAAGGTTAGCAAATGCTAACTCTTTTATACAACGCATTGTTAGCTTTCGCTAACCTTTTGCATCGGTCGGGGGATTTCGCTTTTCCTTCTGTTCCCCCGGTTCCCTCCCGGAACGAAGATCGGATATGCGGCGTCCGTTTTTTCACCGAAAAGGTTAGCCTCAAGCAACCGTTTGCAGCCACAGCAAGCCACATGATGTTGTAAAAAAATCCATGAGGATTGAAATAAGAGGAGGAATTTATCATGAGAATTGCTTTAACAGGCAATCCTAACAGCGGTAAAACCACCATGTACAATGCCCTGACCGGTCGTAACGAGCGCGTGGGCAACTGGGCCGGTGTTACCGTTGAAAAGAAAGAGCATCCCATCAAGAAGAGTTTTTACACCGGCTCGGAGGAGCTGATCGCAGTTGACCTGCCCGGTGCCTACTCCATGTCTCCGTTCACTTCCGAAGAGAGCATCACAAGCTCCTACGTGAAGCACGAGAACCCCGATGTCATCATCAACATCGTCGATGCCACCAACCTGAGCAGAAGCCTGTTCTTCACCACGCAGCTGCTGGAGCTGGGCATCCCCGTTGTGGTCGCACTGAACAAGACCGACATCAACGAAAAGAAGGAGACCAAGATCGATGAGGCTGCCCTTTCGGAAAAGCTGGGCTGTCCCGTTGTCAAGACCATCTCCACCTCCGCAACCGGCCTGAAGGAAGTTGTCCAGAAGGCTGTCGAGAGCAGAGGCAAGATCCAGACCGCCCCCTATACACAGGGCAACATCGACCTGACCGACAAGAATGTGGTCGTC
Organism: Clostridiales bacterium; assembly: GCA_019418025.1. Taxonomy (GTDB): domain Bacteria; phylum Bacillota; class Clostridia; order Oscillospirales; family Oscillospiraceae; genus Faecousia. Next base: position 77,908 of record DYCR01000004.1, read on the forward strand.
GAGGCGGACAAGAAGCGTTTTGAATTTGTTGACAAGATCGTTGCCAAGGTCGAGACCCGTAAGGTCCTGACCAAGGAAAAGAATTCTCAGGATAAGATCGACGCCATTCTGACCAACCGCTGGCTGGGTATCCCCATCTTCGCCGTTGTCATGTTCCTTGTGTTCGATATTTCTCAGTCCACCCTCGGCCCGTTCCTTGCTGACACTCTGGTCGGCTGGATCGAAATGTTCCAAGGCTGGGTCGCCGGTCTGGTGGAAAATGCATCTCCTCTGCTGCAATCCCTGCTGGTCGATGGCATCATCGGCGGCGTGGGCGCCGTTGTCGGCTTCCTGCCTCTGGTCATGGTCATGTACTTCCTGATCGCACTGCTGGAGGACTGCGGCTACATGGCTCGTGTCTCCGTCGTTCTGGACCCCATCTTCAAAAAGGTCGGTCTGTCCGGCAAGTCCGTCATCCCCTTCGTCATCGGTACCGGCTGCGCAATCCCCGGTGTTATGGCCTGCCGTACCATCCGCAACGAGCGTGAGCGCAGAGCCACCGCTATGCTGACTCCCTTCATGCCCTGCGGCGCAAAGCTGCCCGTTATCGCCCTGTTCGCCGGTGTTTTCTTTGCCGACGCATCCTGGGTGGGTACGCTGATGTACTTCGTCGGTATTGCCCTGATCTTCCTGGGCGCACTGCTGGTCAACAAGATCTCCGGCTACAAGAACCGGAAATCCTTCTTCATCATGGAGCTGCCCGAATACAAGCTGCCTTCTCTGTCTCGTGCATTCGTCTCCATGTGCGGCCGCGGCTGGGCATACATCGTCAAGGCCGGCACCATCATCCTGCTGTGCAACACCGCTGTTCAGATCATGCAGAGCTTCAACTGGAGCTTCCAGCTGGTAGAGGAAGGCATGGAGAACACCTCCATTCTGGCTTCCATCGCATCTCCCTTCGCCGTGCTGCTGGTGCCTCTGGGCTTCGGCGTGTGGCAGATGGCTGCTGCCGCCATCACCGGCTTCATTGCTAAGGAAAATGTTGTCGGCACTCTGGCTGTTTGCTACGGTGTCACCAACTTCATCGATGTGGATGAGCTCGCACTTACCGGCGGTGCATCCGAGGTTGCTGCGATCTTCCACCTGACTAAGGCTGCCGCTCTGGCCTGCCTGATGTTTAACCTGTACACACCCCCCTGCTTCGCTGCGATCGGTGCTATGCACTCTGAGATCAAGGACCGCAAGTGGATGTTCGGCGGCATCGCTCTTCAGCTTTGCACCGGCTACACCGTCGCTTTCCTTGTCTACCAGATCGGTACTCTGGTCACCACCGGCGCTGTCGGTTCCGGTTTCCTGCCCGGTCTGATCGCCGTGGCTGTTATGGCCGGCTTCGTGACCTACCTGTGCGTCAACTCCGATAAGAAGCTGAAAGCAGAATACGCACTGAGCGGAAAGAAGTAATTTTATGGCTGATTTCATTATTATCGCTCTGCTTGTGGTCGTCCTCGGCGGTGCCGCATGGTACGTCTACAAGGCCAAAAAGAGCGGCAAAAAGTGCATTGGTTGTCCCGATGGCTGCTCCACCAAGTCCGGTGGCTGTGGCTGCGGCTGCTCCGGCGGAGACAGCTGCGGTACGGATTGTTCCTGCCATTCGGAGCATTGAATCATTCTGGGAGGCGCAGTATTTGCGCCTCCCATTTGCCATTACAGGAGTTATTATGGAACTGATACAGCGTGATCAAGAACTATTTGGGTATGATGCCCTCATCCAGTCTCAGGACGAGCGCTCCACCCACTATATTTTCCCCGATGCCGACGGCGAGGTCCTGATGCACTATTACCCGGTTTTCCCGGGGATCGCTCTGGTGTACGAGGATGTCCATTCCCATCTATGTCAATTCAGGCGTTCCCTGCCCGAGCATGTGTTCGAGGTCCACCACTGCCGGGAGGGCCGTCTGGAAAGCACCGCCCATGGGGATCTGTTTTACATGGGGCCGGGGGATCTGTCCATCAGCAAGCCCCGGAGCGGACAGCACTCCGTCCACTATCCCCTGCATCATTATCACGGCATCACCGTGATCATCGACGTGGAGAAGGCCCCCCACTGCCTGTCGTGTTTTCTTGCTGACGTGAATGTCCAGCCTAAATCCCTGATGCACAAATTCTGCGACCGATCCGGTGTGTTCGTGGCCCGCTCCATGCCCTCGATCGCCCACGTGTTCGAGGAGCTTTACAGCGTCCCCGACTCCATCCGCACAGGGTATCTGAAGGTCAAGATTCTGGAGCTGATGCTGTTTCTATGCAGCATCGACGTGAAAACCGACGAATTTTCCAACAGATGCTACTCCCACAACCAGAAAATGCTGGCCGAGCGGGTGTCTGCATATCTGTTGGAGCATATGGATCAGCGGGTCACGCTGGAGCAGCTTTCTGAGCGGTTTCACGTCTCCGGCACCCAGATCAAGGCAAGCATCAAGGGCGTTTTCGGGACATCGCTGTACACCATGATCCGGATACAGAAGATGCAGTCAGCTGCCCGACTCCTTCAGGATACCGATCTGACCATTCTTGAGATCGCAGGACAGCACGGCTACGACAACGCAAGCAAGTTTGCCGGAGCCTTCAAGACCGTCATGGGCCTCACGCCGAAGGAATTCCGCAATTCTCCCGTTCCCGTGGAAAACATATTTGAATAGTGTGGAAATGTCTAAATGGAGCCTGATTCCGTCTGAATGGAGCGGAACAGGCTCTTGGTTTATTATATGATGTGTACAGTCTCACGGATGCGGGACAATCAACATCGGTTAGTTTTCGCTAACCACAAAAAGGAGGAGGCTTCACCATGAGTGTTGTCATTGTAGGTGGAAACGAACGGATGATTCGTCGATATAAAGACCTATGTGAGCAGTATAACTGCACCGCAAAAGTAATTGTCGAAATGAACGGCGCCCTGCGAAACATGGGAAATCCGGATCTGCTGGTTCTGTTTACCAACACAGTTTCACATAAAATGGTGAACTGTGCTCTGAGCAGCATCAAGGGTCAGAACGTAAACGTGGCACGCTGTCATTCCAGCTCCATGTCTGCCCTGCGCAGCATTTTGGATCAGCACGCAAAATAAGGAGGCAGAACCATGTCCGAAGAGCTTTTTATCCGACACTGCTCCCCCACCCTGGCCCGACTGAAGGCCGGCAGCATGTTCCCCTGCTCTTATGACTCTGTCAAGGAGCTTGCAGAATATCTGCGTCAGGTAAACCGGGTCCTGGTTCCAAAGGGGCTGCGGGTACTGCCCCTGCGGCAGAGAAACGGCCGTGCACTGATTTATGTGTACCGGACGAAAGCACTTCAGCAGGTGTTGGAGGATCAGACAGCTTTGGAGGTCCTGCAAAAATTCGGTTACAAGGATAACCATTTGGAGCATTGCATCTGCAAGCTGGTAAACAGATTCCGCGCCGACGAGGAATTTCCCCATGAGGTCGGTCTGTTTCTGGGCTATCCTCCGGAGGATGTCTGCGGCTTCATCGAAAACAAGGCCTGCGGCCAGAAATGTGTGGGCTGCTGGAAGGTCTACGGCGATGAAGAGTCTGCAAAAAAGACCTTTGCGCTGTATAAAAAATGCACCGATGTCTATTGCACCCAGTGGGAAAAAGGAAAAAGTATCGAACAGCTCACCGTAGCTAGTTGATATCAAATAAAGAAAGGTTGTTATAATTATGTCTAAAGTAGCAGTTGTTTATTGGAGTGGTACAGGTAACACCGAGGCTATGGCCTCCGAGGTAGCAGACGGTGCAAGAGCCAAGGGCGCAGAGGTCCTTCTGGCAAACTGCAACGAGTTCTCCGCCGATATGATGGATTCTTATGATGCCATCGCCTTCGGCTGCCCTTCTATGGGTTCCGAGGCTCTGGAGGAGGATGAATTTGAGCCCATGTTCAGCAGCTGTCAGGGCGCCCTGAAGGGCCGCAAGATCGCACTGTTCGGCTCCTACGGCTGGGGTGACGGCGAATGGATGCGCACTTGGGAGGATACCTGCCGGGATGCCGGTGCAGTTTTGGTCTGCGACAGCGTGATTTGTCAGGGCACTCCTGAGGATGAAGCAAACGATGCCTGCCAGGCTCTGGGTGCTGCATTGACAAATTAAGATCCGTTATATGACAAAAATGGGAGATTATCTAATCTCCCATTTTTATTTTTCTGAAAAGGCATTAAAAATTATTCACAATTATCCGATCCGTTGCAATTGACAGGGTGCGAATTATGTGGTATTATCATTCAGTTAGTAACCGCTAACAAAGCGGTTATTTTTTTCGGGGTATAAGTTAGTTATAGCTAATTATTTGATCTATCTAATGGGGGTGCCAATGATGAAAGAACGCAAATCCACAGAAGATTATCTAAAGGTCATTTATATTTTGTCCAAAACTCAGGAGGTCCGTGCCTGTTCCATTGCACAGGAGCTGAATCTCTCCCGACCAACCGTCAGTGTAACGCTGAAACGCTTGGCCAAGGAGGGATATGTGACCATCAGTGACACAAACATCATATGTCTGACCGACAAGGGCTATCAAACAGCGGCCTATACCTTTGAACGTCATAAGGCCCTGCACGATTTTCTTGTAGGGCTGGGTGTGACCGAAGAAAACGCATCGCACGACGCCTGCCAGATGGAGCACGGCCTAGGGGATGAAAGCTATGCCGCACTGAAGCGCCACGTGATGCAGCACGAAACCGCTGTCGGTGAATCCGACAGCACCAAACAACATATCTCTCATACACAAAAAATTTAATCAGGAGATTAATCGTTATGATGATTGACAAACGACTGATCGGATCAGTCAAAGACAGTAAAAAGTACATTGCGGCAAATGTCTTTCTGCAATGGATCTCCCTGCTGGCAAACATCACCATGATGGCGACGATCGCAGTCCTGCTGCAAAAGATCTACGCCCAGACAGCAGATCCAAAAGCATACGGCATCACCGCAGGAGTGACCATCGGCATGATCGTGATCCGCTTCTGCTGCACCAGTGCAGCAAGCCACATGAGCTACCTGTCCTCCAAAACCGTAAAGCGCACCCTGAGAGAGCTGGTCTACCGCAAGCTGCTGCGTTTGGGCACCTCCTACAAAGAGCAGGTCCAGACAAGCGAGATCGTTCAGCTTGCCACCGAGGGCATTGAGCAGCTGGAAACCTATTTCGGCGCATTCCTGCCCCAGTTCTTCTATGCCATGCTGGCTCCTATCACCCTGTTTGCGGTGCTGAGCTTTATCAATCTGCCCTCTGCCATTGCCCTGCTGGTATGCGTCCCCCTCATCCCCGTTTCCATCGCAGCCGTGCAGACCTGGGCAAAAAAGCTGCTGAGCAAATACTGGGGCCAGTACACGGCTCTGGGCGATACGTTTCTGGAAAACCTTCAGGGTCTGACCACTCTGAAGATCTATCAGGCAGACGAATTCAAGCACAAGCAGATGAACGAGCATGCAGAAAGCTTCAGAAAGATCACCATGAAGGTTCTGACCATGCAGCTCAACTCCATCACCATCATGGATCTGATCGCCTATGGCGGTGCCGCTCTGGGCGTGATCCTCTCCACCACCCAATTCCGTTCCGGTCACGTGGATCTGGCCGGCTGCCTGCTCATCATCCTTCTGGCAGCAGACTTCTTCCTGCCCATGCGGCTGCTCGGCTCCTTCTTCCACATCGCCATGAACGGTATGGCAGCCTCCGACAAGATCTTTAGGCTCCTCGATCTGAAGGACCCCGAGCAGAAAACCGGCGCTGTCCCCGATGACTGCACCATCCGCTGCGAGGATCTGTCCTTTGCATATGAGGCAGACCGCCAGATCCTGAACCATATCAGCATGACCTTCCCCAAGGGCAGCTTCACCGCACTGGTGGGCGAAAGCGGCTGCGGCAAATCCACCATTGCCTCCATCCTCATGGGCAAGAACCGGGGCTATACCGGCAGCGTGACGGTGGGCGGCTCCCCCTTGAGCGAAATTTCCGAACAGCTGCTGATGCAGTCGTTTACATATGTCAGCCACCAGAGCTACCTGTTCAAGGGTACCGTGCGGGAAAACCTGCAAATGGGCTGCCCCGACGGAGACGATGCCATGTTCTGGGATGTACTGGAAAAGGTCAATCTGGCCGCATTCCTGCGCAGCGAAAAGGGTCTGGACACCCAGCTGGCGGAAAAAGCATCCAATCTGTCCGGCGGTCAGTGCCAGCGCCTTGCCCTTGCAAGAGCATTGCTGCACAACAGCCCCGTCTATATCTTTGATGAAACCACATCCAACATCGACGTGGAGAGCGAGAACGACATGATGGCCCAGATCTATCAGCTGGCAAAGACAAAAACCGTCATTCTCATCTCTCACCGTCTGGCAAATGTTGTGGGCGCTGACAACATTTATGTCCTTGCCAATGGGCAGATCTGCGAGTCCGGCACCCACGACGAGCTGCTCAGCCGGAACAGCACCTATGCAAAGCTTTGGCTGACTCAGCAGGAATTGGAGCACTACACGAAAGGAGGCGCACAATGAAAAGAAGTGGATTCCATGTCATGTCCCGACTGGTCGGTCTTGTCAAGCCTCTGACCGGCTATATGACATTAGCAGTTTTGATGGGACTTGTTGGCCATTTATGCGCCACCTTCATCACCATCTTCGGCGGCTTCGCCGTTTTGAATCTTTTGGGTATCGAGGTCAGCCTGTCTGTCACCGCGATCTTTATCAGTCTTGTGGTCTTTGCTGTCATGCGCGGCTTCCTGCGCTATGCCGAGCAGGCCTGCAACCACTTTATTGCCTTCAAGCTGTTGGCATTGCTGAGAGACAAGATCTTTGCCGCTCTGCGGGTCCTCAGTCCGGCAAAACTGGAGGGCAGAGACAAGGGCAACCTCATCAGCATCATCACATCAGATATCGAGCTGCTTGAGGTGTTCTACGCCCACACCATCTCCCCCATGTGCATCGCTACACTGTTCACCGTCATCATGGTGCTGTTCATCGGCTCCTACCACTGGGCTCTGGGCCTTCTGGCACTGGTGGCCTACACCGTGGTCGGTGTCATCATCCCCATTGTCACCTCCAAGCAAAGCGGCGACAACGGCATCAACTTCCGCAGCAAGGCAGGCAATCTGGCAAGCTTCGTTCTTGACAGCCTCAGAGGTCTGCCCGAGATCCTGCAATACGGTCAGGGAGAGGCCCGGGTTCAGAAAATCAACGAAATGACCGACAGCCTCTCGGAGGAGGAGCAGCGGATGAAGCGCGTCACCGGACGCAATACCGCCGTCACCAACACCGTTATTCTGATTTTCGACATCGCCATGCTGTTCCTGTCTGCCGCACTCTGCGGCTTTGAGGGCACCCTGATCGCCACACTGGCCCTGATGAGCTCCTTCGGCCCCGTCGTCGCAGTTGCCGCATTGGGCGCGACCCTGCAAAACACCTTCGCCGCCGGCAACCGTGTCCTTGACATTCTGGAAGAGTCCCCCGTTGTCAAAGAGGTCACCGGCAAGGAGCCTGTCACCTTCAGCGGCGCTGCCGCCAAGGACATCACCTTCTCCTACGGAAACGAGGAGATCCTGTCCGATTTCACCGTGGACATCCCCCAGAACAAGATCATCGGCATCGTGGGCAAGAGCGGCAGCGGTAAATCCACCCTGCTGAAGCTGTTCATGCGCTTCTGGCAGACCCAGAAGGGCACCATCTCCATCTCCGGCAGAAACATCGATCAGGTGAACACCACAAACCTCAGAGACATGGAAAGCTTCGTGACTCAGGAAACGCACCTGTTCCACGAGTCCATCCGCAACAACCTGCGGATCGCCAAACTGGATGCAACCGACGAGGAGATCGCAGAGGCCTGCAAGAAAGCCTCTGTCCACGACTTCATCATGCAGCTGCCGCAGGGCTACGACACTCCTGTTGGTGAACTGGGTGACACTCTCTCCGGCGGCGAACGGCAGCGTCTGGGCATGGCAAGAGCCTTCCTGCACGATGCTCCCTTCATGCTTCTGGATGAGCCCACCAGTAATCTGGACAGCCTGAACGAGGCCGTGATCCTGAAATCTCTGGCTCAGGAGCGTCAGGGCAAGACCATCGTTCTGGTATCCCACCGCAAATCCACCATGGGCATCGCTGATGTTGTCCACTCTGTTGAGCATGGGAGAATGAGCTGATGGATGCAGAAGCCAAACGTCAACAGGAAAAAGAAGTCGTATCCCTGATGATCGCCCTGTATTGCCGGAAAAAGCACGGGGGCAAGACCCTTTGCCCCGACTGCGCGGCACTGGATGCCTATGCCAAAAAGCGCAGCGAGCATTGCCCCTTTATGGAGACAAAGACCTTTTGCTCCAACTGCAAGGTGCATTGCTACAAGCCGGAAATGCGGCAGAAGATTCGCCAGGTTATGCGCTTCTCCGGCCCCAGAATGATCTTCTATCACCCGGTCATGGCCATCCGCCATGTGATCGAATCCAAGAAAGAACAACGCAGAATGGAGAAATAATATGAATGTGAAGAAAATAGTTTACATTGTTTTGGGCTGTATCGGACTGGGACTGGGTGCCGTGGGTGCGGTGCTTCCTCTGCTGCCCAGCTTCCCGTTTCTGATGCTGGCAGCATACTGCTTTGCAAGAAGCTCCCAGCGGCTGCATAATTGGTTTACCGCCACAAAGCTTTACAAGGACAACCTGCAAAGCTACGTGGAGGGCAAGGGCATGACTAAGAAAACCAAGATCCGCATTATGGTCACGGTCACCCTGCTGATGTCCATCGGCTTTATCATGATGCACGCCGTCCCCGTGGGTCGGATCATTCTTGCCTGCGTTTGGCTGTTCCATCTGGTTTATTTCATCTTCGGCATCAAGACGATCCCCGTCACCGGTGCCAAGGAAACAGCAGAATGTAACTGAATCTCATCTCAAAGCTCCTGCCGAAAGATTCGGCAGGAGCTTCTTAACTGCCCGAAAGCCCGTTCTGGACTTTCAGGCAGCTTTTGCAGCGGCTCCTGCGGTCAGGTAATTATTACATTTTTCTTAAAAATATTAAATCCATGCTGAAAACATCCCCAAGCTATGCTATACTGGATAACAAATCCACGAGAAAGCGTTGTGATGCCATTTTATGAAAAACCCACAGCATAAACCCTACATCTATGCCATGCTTGCCGGCTTCGGTGCCATCAGTCTGAGTGTCCTGCTGTTCTTTTTTATCTATCGGCTTCAGGGCATCGGCGAGGCCATCGACCGGATCATCAACATCCTAAAGCCCTTTATTTACGGCGGTGTTGTTGCATACCTGCTCCGTCCTGCATGTAACCTTTATTCCCGGTGGCTTTCCGGTGCGCTTCCCCAAAAGGCAAAGAAATTTGCCGACCCCTTGGCAATTTTGCTCAGCATGATCACAGGCCTGCTTGTGATCTATGCCCTGATCATCATGATTGCTCCTCAGCTTTACCACAGCATCCTCAGCCTGTGGAACTCCCTCCCCACCAAGATCGACCAGACCATCCGGTGGTTTACCGATCATTTTGGCGAAAACGAGGTGCTTCTGGAGGTATTTGATACCAGTTACCGCGCCATTTACGAAAAGCTGACCACTTGGGGGCAGGATACCCTCATCCCCTACATCACGGGAATCGTCAGCGGTCTGGGCATGAGCGTGTGGAAGGTCCTCATTTTCTTCAAGGACTTTTTGATCGGCCTGATCGTTGCGGTGTATCTGCTGTCAAGCCGGAAGAAATTCAGCCGTCAGGGTGTCATGATCGTACACAGCATCCTGCCCCAGCGGTGGGCGGATATCGTCCTGCGGGAAATCGCCTTTGTGGATCGGATGTTCGGCGGATTCATCGACGGAAAACTGGTGGATTCTGCAATCATCGGCATTCTGTGCTATATCGGCTGCATCCTGTTCGGTTTTCCGAATGCCCTGCTGGTGTCGGCCATTGTGGGTGTCACCAACGTGATCCCCTTCTTTGGGCCGTTCCTCGGCGCCATCCCCGCCACACTGCTGATCCTCATTGAAAGCCCCATCGACGCACTGTGGTTTGTGCTGTTCGTCCTGTTCCTGCAGCAGCTCGACGGCAACGTCATCGGCCCCAAAATTTTGGGTGACCATACCGGTGTGTCCAGCTTCTGGGTGCTGTTCTCCATCCTGCTGTTCGGCGGACTGTGGGGCATCGTGGGCATGGTGGTAGCCGTCCCCCTGTTTGCAGTCCTCTACGACATTGCCCGCAAGCTGGTGCGCAGAGGGCTTGACCGAAACGGCTGTGCCGACCTGTTTGACCGCTATGAGCAGGAGCAGGCGGAGCAAGCCCTGCTGAAGCAGCAGAAAAAACAGAAAAAGCCCAAAAAGAAATAAGCTTCTCCCCCTGTGTCAATTCTGACGCAGGGGGATTTTGTTGGTCCGCCCCTTGAGCCTGCCCCTCTGCCCTGTATCGTCCGGAGCTGCACCTCCCCCATGTTATGGCAGATACAATTTGTCAAATCATGAAGAAATCGCCACATATTTCTCCACATTTCGCTTTATATCCACGGAATTGCTCCACAAATGATGTATTTTCTCAGCCACTGATAAAAAATGGAATTTAATGCTTGACAATCAACCTATTGCTATGGTAGGTTATACAAGATTAGCGAAAACTAACTCTAATTCATTCCGGCATATGTGCCGCTATCTCATGCAGATTTCATCATATGTGGTCTGTTATTTGACAAAGGAGGAACATCGTATCAAGTACATCGCAAACAAACATTTTTACAGGGAAACCGCCATGATCGCAATTCCCATCGCCCTGCAATCGCTGCTGTCATCGTGTCTGGGACTGATCGATACCATGATGGTCGCAAGGATCAACATGGTCAGCGCAGTAGGAACCGCCACCCAGATCGACTCCATGAACACGCTGCTTGCACTGGGCGCCACCTCTGGCACAGCCATTTTTCTTGCACAGTACAGCGGTGCAGGCGACAGCCGGAACCTGAAAAAGACCTTTGGTCTTTCTGTCCTGCTGTCAATTCTGTCAGGCCTTTGCTTCTTTGCCGCCTCGGCACTGTTCGCCCCGGAGATCATTCACTTCTACACTCCGGACCAGTTTGTCGGGCAGCATGCCGTGTCCTATCTGGAGATCATCAAATACAGCTTCATCCCCAGCGGTCTGGCCTTCGCCTTCAGCTATGCCTTCCGCTCCGGTAAAAACACAAAAATCCCCCTCTATGTCAGCACCTTGAAAATGCTGCTGAACGTGGTGCTGAACTATCTGCTGATTTTCGGCAAATTGGGCTTTCCGGCAATGGGGGTTCAGGGTGCTGCCATCGCCACGGTGATCTCCCATTGGGCCGGTGTCGCGGCCTATATCCTCGTTTCCGTAAAGACCCATCAGCCCTTTATCGGCAGCATAAAGGAAATGTTCTCTCTGGAGCTTTCCTTCATCCGAAGGGTTCTGGGCCGTATCTATTCTTTGATCCTCAACGAGGTGTTTTTCGGCTTTGGCGAGACCCTGTACATCAAGGCCTTCGCAACCCTCGGCCCCATCGCCATGGACGCTTATTTCGTGGGCAACAAGATCAGCAGTGTGTTTTACATCCTGATCATGGGCCTGTCCAGTGCCGCGACCATCATGCTGGGCAACGCCCTGGGCAAGGGCGAGATCCAAAAGGCAAAGGAACAGAGCGGCTATTTTCTGGGCTTTGCCGGAATTCTGGCAGTCATCTCCGTTTTGTCCATCATCCTCTTTGCAAAGCCTCTGGTCTGGATGTTCGGCATCGAGAATGAAGCCGTTGTCCGTCTGTCCACACAGGTCGTTCAGGTCTTTGCCATTAAAATTGCCCTGCGGCTGTTCATCGTGGTGTCCTTCTCCGCCCTTCGGGCAGGAGGCGACAGCAAATTCCTGACCTTCATCGACAGCGGTGTCATGTGGCTGGTGGGCATCCCTCTGACGTTTTTGATCGTCGAGGTTTTGGGTGTGACCTCCATTGTCTACGTCCTGCTGTTTGTACAGCTGGAGCATCTGGTGCGGATGCTGATCGGCGTAAACCGTCTGAAAAGCGGCAAATGGGCCGTGAACCTGACCCTGCAAAATTGACCCTGTACACCTGCCGGCACTGTCCGGCGATATAAAAAATTCCGGAACCCGCCTGCATCTGCCCTTGGGTTCCGGAATTTTTCATTTCTGCAAAAGCGTCTGACCAATCGATCGGATCAGACGGTATGCCCCCTCTTTTCCAACGGTGTGATCCTGCACCGGAATGTGGAGCTGATACACAAGTCCTGACTCATCAATGGGGATGGAATTTGGAACATGATTGCAAATACTGTCATACGACAGCAGCAGCCGATCCCCGCATCCGGTAATGACCTCCTCCGGCTCTGCGTAGGGATAGCGGGATTTTTGGTGGGAGCAGAGATAGGTCGCCGGGCAGCCAAGCCCCTCAAAGAACCCCTCCAGTGCTCTGAGCATGTCCACATCTGCATAGCACAGAAGCTCCCGATCTGCCACGGACAGGATGTTCCTCAGCTGCTGCGTGAGCATCTCATACTGACGGTCAGGTTCCGCCGCCGGAGCCTCCACCCCCACAAGCCGGGCCACTGAGGACAGGAAACGGTCCTCGGTCTCCATAGACAGTGCATGGAAGCAGAGATAGGGGGTGCCGTTTCGCTTCTTCAACATTTCCGCTGCTTTCACGGCATAGTCATTGGTGACAATGTTGATCTGTCCCAAGGGCAGCCTTTCTAAGTCCCCAAAGGTGGGGCTGTTCTGCACATCGACATTCAGTCTCATGCCAAGCTCAGCCATCCTCTGTACCAAATAACCGTGATTCACTCCGTCGGCGTAGCGATGTCCCCCCAGAATGTTATAAGTCCGTGGTTCCGGCGTGCAGGAGTCTGCAAATCTCCGTGCAAGAGCCGTATAAAGCGCCTCTGCGCCCTGATAGAAATCTCCATTCAGTTTCGCCTTTACCGTGAAGATGTCCGCGCCTGTCTGCTCTCTGACCTCCGATGCGTAGCCCTCAAGGTCGATACCCATGACCTCTGATATGGATGAGGGCATCAGGAAAATATGGCGGTACCCCCGCTCCATCATCTCCTCCACAGCCGCAAACAGCTTTTTGCTGCTGCCTGTGATCAGATCCGCCTCACTGACCTGAGCGGAAAACAGGTTTTCTGCGGCGGACATGGGGTTGGTCCACCCCAAATGCCCATAGTTGAACACCGCATGCCCTCGGGTGGAAAAATCCAGTATCCCAAGATCCGGATACCCGGCAGTCATGTAAAACATCTGCATCCGCGCCGTTGGCATGCAGCCATATTTTTTCAAGCCCATTTTTCGTTCGCCTCCTGCAGCAGTTTACATAATGTCTCGAAATTCCCCCACGGGCCATCCGCTGTCAGCTCCAGATTGTTCCCCGGCGGCAGCGGTTCCGAAAAATCAAAGCTTACCCTCAGCCCTGCATCGGCAGCGGCACACTGGGCGTACTGGTATCGGTCCGCCCCATCCACTACCGCACAGGCCACGCAAACATGCTCCTGATTGAGAAAATTTGCCAGATAAACTGCGTGCCGGCTCTTGATTTGAAATACAGCGCCGCTTTCTGCAAAGCGCCGCACAATGCCCCGCATTTCGTCGATCTCCCTCTGGTCTATCCCCAAAAGGGCCTGATTCTGCTCATAATACGCCAAGGGATGGAACACCGTCTGGTCAAGGACGGTAACGCCCTGACCTTCAAAATACCGGAGAAAATCCAGAAATTTCCGATTTTTCACCACATGCACCCCCCGTGTCAGCTTCTGCTGCATCTGGCTGATGCTGTCCACCTGCTCCCAGAGCTGGTCCTGTCCTGAATGGGGACACAATTTCTTCCCTATTTGCAGATAAAGCTCCGACAGGATATCGTCAGGGCTGATGGCGGTGTAATCAGGTGCCTTTACGATCACGCAGTTTTCCGTGCCTACTGCCCCAAGCTCCGGCTCCAGATCCATGATCGACGGGATGCATGTCTCGATACATACCGTCATCATGCCGTTATCGGCGATCCGGCTCAGCGCCTCCTCGATCTGGGCGGTGTTCCCGAAAACAAGCTCCTGATCGGTCAGCTCAAAGCCCCAGTTCCTGCCGCCGGCAAAGGGCTGCTTGGCTGCGTAGTAAACGCATTCCCCCACCCCCATGACCAGAACATTCACGTCAGGAAAGCCGCACAGCTCCTCGATGATCAGGTCCATGGGGCAGTGTCCGCAGGCATTGACACTGTAAGACTTTACCAAGGGCAGATTCTTGACACGATTGGCCGGAATGAACTTATCCATTGGCGATCTCCTTTGCCAGTGCCAGATACCGCTGCGCCATGTCACTGTCTGCAAATGCATCCACGACGGTCTTGTGCAGCTGCTCGGCCTCCTGAACGATCTTGTCTCTGGGCAGGGTGAAGGCCACGGGCACATTCATCTCGGCTGCGGCCTTCGCCACGATCCGACCCTCATCTTCGATGTTCTTCTCGTTGACGATCAGCCCCTTGATCTGGGCATAGCCCTTGTTCTGCTGATTTTTCACCGCCTGCACAATGTTGCTTGCTGCGTACAGGGACATCATCTCACCGGAGGTGACGATGTACAGCTGATCAGAGTATCCGTTGCGGATGGGCATGGCAAAGCCTCCGCACACCACGTCCCCCAGTACGTCATACAGCACAAAATCGGGGCGGTATCTCTCGTAGACCTCCAGCTCCTCAAGCTTTTCGAAGGCCGCAATGATCCCCCGTCCGGCGCAGCCCGTCCCGGGCAGAGGGCCGCCGGCCTCCACGCAGTACACGCCGGATTCGCTCTGAAATACGAACGAGTCCATATCATCGGCATCTCCCTGACGCATGACATCCAGAATGGTGGGGATGCGCCGCCCCTGATTGTGATTCACCGTAGAGTCGGACTTGGGGTCACAGCCGATCTGAAAGACCCGATATCCAAGCTTCACCAGTGCCGAGGCGATGTTGGAAACCGTTGTGGACTTTCCAATGCCGCCTTTTCCGTAAAATGCGATTTTTCTCACTGTAACTACCTCATTTCAGTCCTGTTCATCGGTCTTTGCTGCCAGCTCATAGGAATAGCACACGGGCTTTCCGCTGCGCTCATCCGTTGCAATGCTGCCGTCGATGCCAAAGCAGGTCCGCAGGGTCTTTTCCGTCATGACCTCCCGTGGTGTTCCGTATTTCTCTGTTCTGCCGTCCTTCATGGCAAGCAGATAATCGGAATATTTGGACGCCAGGTTCAGATCATGCAGCACCATCACGATGGTGGTGTTGTGCTCCTTGTTCAGCTTCTTCAGCAGCTCCAGAACCTCCAGCTGATGGGCAAGGTCCAGATATGTGGTGGGCTCATCCAAAAGGATGATGCCGGTCTGCTGGGCCAGTGCCATTGCGATCCACGCCCGCTGACGCTGACCGCCGGACAATCCTGCGATCTCTCTGTCGGCAAACCGGCTCATATTGGTGACAGAAAGCGCCCATTCGATGATCCTTTTATCCTCCGGCGTCAGCTTCCCCAGTCCCTTCTGGTAGGGAAATCTGCCGTAGCTCACCAGCTCCTTGCAGGTGAGTGTCCCCGGGGCCGAGGGCGACTGGGGCAGGATCGCCATTTGCTTGGCGATCTCGCTGCTGCGCATTTTCATCATGTCCCTGTCATTGATGATCACCACGCCCTCTTCTGATTTGATGATCCTGCCGATGGCCTTCAGCACTGTGGATTTTCCGCAGCCGTTGGCCCCGATCACAGAGGTGATCCTGCCTTTTTTCAGTTCCACATCAAAACAGGGCACGATGATGTTGCCGTCGTAACCGACCTTCAGTTGTTGCGTAATAATACTGTTTTCCATAGCTTATGACCTTATCAACAAATATAAAAAATAGGGAACGGAAATCACCGATATGATGATGCCCGTTGGGATATTGGCAAACATTGCAAGCCCCCTGACCAGCATATCCGCCGTCAGGACGATGATCGCCGCCACCGTCGCCGACGCAGGAAACAGCACCCGGGCATCCGTTCCCACCATTCTGCGGGCGATATGAGGGCCGATCAGCCCCAAAAAGAAGAAGTTTCCGCCGAAGGCAACCGACGATGAGGACAGCGCCACCGCACACACGGCCAGATAAACAAACTGCCTGCCCACATCGACCCCCAGTCCCCGGGCCACGTCATAGCCCATGTTGATGACATTGAGGGTGAGGCTCTTGCGGTAGGTCAGCACGAGAAATACCGTAAGCCAAAGGGAAAACACCCCTATGAACCGCCACTCCGTGCCCCACAGCTCACCGGACTGCCACCGCTGTAAAAATTCAAGCTTCGTATTATCCAGAAGCAGCATAAAAAACATGGACACCGCACCATATGCGCTGTTCATGGCAACGCCTGTCATAATGATCCGTGTGGGCTGTATCCGCTGCCCCTTTTTCATCCCCAGTAGGAAAATGATCCCCGCCGAGAGCAGGCCTCCTGCCAGTGCCAGAACCGGCATGAGGAAGGGGTTGGTGCCCCGCTGCTTGATGAGCGCCACATAGATCGTGACAAACAGCCCCGATCCGGCGCTCACACCCAGAGTTCCGGGGGATGCCAGATCGTTGTGCATCAGATCCTGCATGATAACGCCGGACACTCCCATCCCCAGCCCCACCAGAACCGACAGCACCAGTCTGGGCAGCCGGATATCGAACAGCGCCAGTCTGCCATAGTCGTCACCGCCGCCGGTCAGCACCGCAAACACCTGCTGCACGCTCATTCGGTATTGTCCTACGCCGCAGCCGATGACGAACACCACCGCCAGTAATGCCACAAGACATAGGTTGATACAGATCCCCCTCTGCAAGGGGGAGATATTTCTTGTCTTTTTCATAATTCACACGTTAACCTGCAAATGTATCATTTTTCTGCCTGCGAGAGATGAAAATAAAGAACGGCACGCCGATCATGGTGACCAGCACCCCGATGGGAAACTCCAGAGGCGCGATCAGCACCCTTGCCAGCAGATCCACCAGAACGACAAAAAGTGCGCCGATCACCGCGCACGAGGGAAGGATCAGTCTGTAATCGGTGCCGACAAAATATCGGACGATGTGGGGAACCATCAGTCCCACATACCCCACCGGTCCAATGATGATGACCGCCGTGGCAGAAAGCACCAGTACCACCATCGTACTCAAAAATTTGATGACCTTCACATTCGCCCCAAGTCCTCTGGAGACATCCTCCCCCAGATTCAGCACCGTGAGCATCCGCGAGATCAGGATCGATACCAAAAAGCCCACAATAAAAAACGGCGCCGCCACCGCCACGTCCGACCAGAGGGTATTGGCGGAGCTTCCGGCGGAATACTTCATCATTCCTGCGCTCAGACCGTCCTTTAGCATGATCGCCGTTGTCACCGAACCAAATAAGGTAGAGATCGCCATGCCTGCCAACACCATTCGGTCGGAGGTGATATTCCTCCGACCGAGCATTGCAATGGCATATATGAGCAGTGTTGCCCCCGCAGCCCCCAGAAACGAATAACCGATGCGCTCCAAACGGGTGGCGTGGGGTACAAACAGCATCATCAGCAGGATGGCAAACACCGAGCCGGAGCTAATGCCCATCAGCCCGGAGTCTGCCATGGGATTTTTGGTGTTGCCCTGCATGACTGCGCCGGCCACTGCCAGTGACACGCCCACAATGATATCCGCCAGAAGCCTCGGCAGGCGGATATCCCGAATGACAATGTGGATAAAGGAATCAGGGTCATAGAAAAACAGTCCCCCGATCACATCCTGAAGCCCTGTGGGCTCTGCGCCGAACAGCATGAATGCCGCAGAGGCTCCCACCAGCAGGACCGTCCCCACCGTCATCAGCACAGCAAAGCTTAAAACATGATTCGGTGTCTTTTGGGCGGCTGTAAAATCCCGCCTTTTCATCATGCAGCCGCCTGAGTAAAGGCATTCATCAGACCGGTGTACTGCTCATACAGGTAAAGGACATCCTTCTCTGCATACAGCATGCCGTCGATGGCACCTACCCTCTGATCCTTTACCGCGTTGAGCATCATCCAGCCGGGATTGCTCTGCAATGCCTCGGGGACCTGCGGCTCTCCATCGGTCATCAGATCCACATAGATCACGATATCCCCTTCAAAATCCTTGATCTTTTCGTTGCTGATGGGGGTAAAGGGATTGACATTGGGATCGTTCAGAAAATCCTGAGTGGTCTGGGTCATCTTCAGTCCCATGTAATCATAGACGATCTTGTTAAAATACCAGTAATCCGTGGGTGGGATGGATACACCGTCCATATAGTAAAACATCGAAACGGTCTTATCGGAAACATTCATCTCCTGCAGCTTTTCAACAGCCGTCTGCTGGGTTTTCTTTGCGTAGTCGATCAGCACATCTGCATTTTCCTGCATGCCGAAGATCTCGCCGATATATCCCAGACGCTTCTCAAAATCAAACTCCTCACGGTACAGGGGGATCACCGGTGCGATCTTGCGCAGCTTCTCCAGCTCCGGCTCCTCCATCATCTGATATACAAGGATCAGCTCAGGCTCATAGCTCATGATCTCCTCCTCGTCAAAGGGCTGGGTGTTTTGCAGGACCTGGACCCCCTCAAAGAAATCTGCATACTTGCTCTTCATTTTTTCCTCCACGATGACCGCATTGGGACGGAGGCCAAAGGCCGCCAGATCACCTGCGCCGGACAGTGCTACGATCTTGCGGGTATTCTGGTTATAGGTCACCTCGGTGCCGTTCAGGTCCGTAAAGGTGACTTCCTTTGCCTCAGTGGGCCGGGTATCCTTCAAAGCAGGAACCTGCTGCAGCTGTCCGGACTGAAGGGGTTGACTTGTCTCGGGCGCAGTATTCTGCGTCTCTCCGCCTGCGGCGGCACAGCCTGAAGCGGCAAGCATGGTCACAGCCACGGCCGCAGTCAGCATTTTCTTCCAAAAATTCTGGTACTTCATTTGATCCTCCAAAGTAAAAATGATTTCTTCCAAATAAGTTAGTTTCAACTAACCAAAGGACAATGAGATTATACCACACTTTTTCCAAATAGCAATCGTTTTTTTACTGCTTTCCCCGTATGAATTTCCTCCCCTACACGGTTCCCCCTTCCTCCCGTGGGGATAGCGCATCCTAAAGGGCGGCTCATGACGGTTTTTTCACAGAAGGATCTCCCCACACGGAACACTGCTCAGACCGCAAAAATACCCCAAAAGCCCCGAAAGGGGTTCTGGGCAATCTAAAACAGGGAGTACGATGACGTACTCCCTGTCTGTTTATAACTTCGCCCGTATTACTGCTTCTTGTAGCCGCACTTGGGGCAGACACCATGCTCATCCAGAGCGATGCCGCACAGAGGGCAACGATCGATCTTATTGTGGGTGTCATATTCAGCAGATGCTGCGTTCACGCCGCTGGTGAAGGTCAGCTTTGCAATGTTCATCTTGTCCTTCAGCAGATCGTAGACGATCTTGATCATACCCTCAACGGTCAGGGTCTCCTTGGTGACGACCAGACGGCAATCGGGGTAGGCGGTTGCCAGCTCGGTCTTGAATGCAGGACCCTTCATGGTGTTGTCCTTGTCGCCATCCTTGATCCCCTGCTTTTCATAAACATCGAGAATCGCCGGGAGCAGAGGATCGTCATGACGCAGGATCAATGCGTGGTCGAAGTTCTGCAGAACTTCCCATGCAGTCTTTTTGATCTCGTTACATGGAAAAACCATGTTGACGCCGGATTCGATGGAATCTTCAACTTCAATGGTCAGCACGCCGGTATGACCGTGCAGGTACTGGGCCTCACCGCGGAAGCCGTAAAATCTGTGTGCATACTGCAAATCCAAAACTGTGATACTTCTCATAAATCGTCTCCTTAATATAATATATTTACAGACC
Organism: Clostridiales bacterium; assembly: GCA_019418025.1. Classification (GTDB taxonomy): domain Bacteria; phylum Bacillota; class Clostridia; order Oscillospirales; family Oscillospiraceae; genus Faecousia. The sequence goes on from DYCR01000004.1 coordinate 97,789, forward strand.
CCAAAAAAGGTCTATATGACATATGTGTGGACAACTCCTGTCCAATCAGTGCTGCGCCTTCCGATTGCAGTCGGCGCAAATCGCCTGAAACACGATATCGTGACCGGTAAAGACAAAGCCGTGGGCATCGGAGATGGAGCTTTCCAGATTGGGGATATACTCCATGTCCACGTCAAATACCCGGTGGCATTTGATGCACTTGGCGTGGTAATGATCGTGACACAAATGGTCATAGCAATCAGCCCCGCCGGGGATCTCTCTTTTCCTGATCTTGCCCATTTCAGACAGCTTTTGCAAATTCCGATATACCGTTCCTCGGCTGATATGCGGATTTTCCTTAACCACCTCTGCATAGATCTCGTCGGCGGTGGCGTGGCATTGCAGCTTATGCACCGCCTCATATACCAAGGTGTTTTGTATTGTTGTTCGTTTCATCATAATAGAAATCATTCCTTATTAGGATTTTGTCCTTGTAAGGATTCTATCACGATAGTATTTTTTTGTCAACACTTTTTTCCATAAATTTTAACATTTATCATCTCCCCCCTGCCAAGGCTCTTCGGTGCTCCACGCCGAAATCTGCGGCTTTTGCCTTGCAAAAATTATGGAAGAATTTGTCTGATCTTGTTGACACATTTTGAATAATATGTTAACATCAAACCTGTAAAATGAATACTTAGGAGGACCTGATCATGAGCGAAGAAATGAATGTGCAAAACAATCCTTCCGATTCCCAGCAGTCTAAGAACATGTCAATTGCAGCGTTGATCTGCGGCATTTTGGGTATTGTAGGCTCCTTTATCCCCGTGGTAGCTTATTTTACTCTGGTTCTTGCGATTCTTGGCATCGTCTTTGGTGCAAAGGCTATGAAGATTGCTAAGGCCAACGGCGAGCCCACCGGCCTGGCTGTTACCGGCTTGGTTCTGGGCATCATCGGCACTGTCTTTGGCGCTCTTGCCGTCTTGTGTGTTGTCTGCGCCTTTGGTATCATCGGTGCCGCCGGCGCAATGTAATCGATGCTTCCGCAGACACAAGAGCTTCTCTTGTGTCTGCTTTCTTTTTTGGAGAATTTCATGATACCTAATTTTGTTCTGTTTGGAAAAGTCATATCCGTATATATGATCACCGCCCTGATCGGCATTTTGCTGATCCTCTATTTCACCTATCGGGCCGCCCAGAAAAAGGGGCTTGACGAGATTCACATGCTCTACATGATGCTCTTTTCCATGATCGGCGTTGCCATTGGCGGACATTTGCTGTACGGCATCACCCATCTTGAGCATCTTGTCTGGCTTTTCACCCATATGGATGCCATTTCCTCCCTTCAGGATTTCTGGAATCACATCGTCTTTATTTTCGGCGGTTCGGTATTCTACGGAGGTTTGATCGGCGCCATTTTGGTTGCTCTGTTTTATATCCGGAAGAACCGATTGGATCGGGGCGCATATTCCGATATCGCCGCTGTCTCCATCCCCCTGTTCCACACTTGGGGCAGACTGGGCTGCTTTCTTTCCGGCTGCTGCTACGGCATTGAATGGGAGCATGGCTTCACCTATACCCACTCAGCCGTTGCCTCGGCCAATTTTGTCCCCCGTTTTCCCGTTCAGCTTGTGGAGGCCGGACTGAATCTGGGGCTTTTTCTCCTGCTTTTCCGTCTGCTCCGAAAGGATCGTCTGAAAGGGCATCTGCTGCACCTGTATCTGCTTATCTATCCCGCCTATCGGTTCCTGCTGGAATTTTTGCGTGGGGACGATTACCGTGGATTTCTATTTGGCCTGTCCACCTCGCAGATCCTGTCTCTGGTGCTGTTTGCCGTCAGCGTCTGCTCTTGGACAATGGATGCGAAAAAAGGCACCCGCAGTCCCCAAAATACCCCCACATAAAAAAGAGGACCGAATTTCGGTCCTCTTTTTGCAGCTTCCCTCAGCAGAAGCGTCTGTATTTTTGCAAAAGCCACAGGCTCTTGCTTGTGATGCATCGCAAACAAAAAGCACCACACCGAATCATCAGTGTGATGCCTTTTGCTTGTTTGGACAGATGGATCAATCGCAGGTATCATTCTAACACAGATCCACCATTATGTAAGCCCCCGCCGGGGTTCGCTTTTTTTCCATGCATTATCCCGATACGGGGCATTTTCTTGGGGATTTATGGGAACTGGTGCAATTTCTCCGGCATACTGCACCAGATTCCGCCCCAAAGCAGGCAGTCAAACGGATGATTTTTTGTCAAACTGCCAAAAACATGCTCCATATCCCCCCATATGTCCGGCTTCTATGGCTTCAGGATCAGCTCACAGGTGCAGTGGTCAAAGACCTCCCGCAGCTGACAGGTCACATCATCCGTCACACGCGCAAGCTCCTTCACCGGAAGGCTCTCCCCCGAGATCCTGAAATATACCGCCACCCAAAGGTGCCGTCCGGTTCTGGTGATATCAAAAAATTCCGGCTCGAACCCGTTTTGCTCCATGATACCGGTGCAAAGGACCTTGATCTGCTCCATGGTCTCATCATCCGGCGAAAACAGGAACACATCCTTGATGGCCCCCCAGAGCATCTTCACCGTCTCCGGCAGCATGAATACCATCACCCCGACCGCCACCAGCGGGTCAAAATACGGGGCCAGATAGGCAAGGGACGTCCCCTCCAGGAACATGGATGCAAAATACGCTGCCGAAAGGCCGAAGCTGTACGCAACGTCCATCTTCCACCCAATCAGCTCCACATCCACCGTAGGCGACGACAGCGAGCGGTTCATCCTTCTCATTACCAGATAGACGATGACACTGACGCTGCCCAGAATAAACTGGAACGCCGAAACCTCTGCGCCGCTGACAAGGTTGCCGCCGGACAGGGCCGATTCGATGACCTGCGTGGAAACGCTCAACGTCACCGCAATGAGCATAAAGCCCTTTATGATCAAAAAGACCGATTCGATCTGGAAATAGCCGTAGGGATGCTTTTCCGATATGGGCTTGTGATACAGCGGTGTCAAAAACAGCAGCAGCGCTATGAACACCAGCTCCGAAGAATCGTAGACCGCATCCATCAGCGCCGACTGAGAATGGCTGTAAATGGCAAAGCCCAGTTCTGCCAGAGCAAAGACCAGCCCTGCGATAAAAGAGAGCAGTAAAATTCTTTTTTCCTTTTTCTGCGAAATCATACCTGTAACCACCCTTTGCATAAATACCATTTCATTATACCGCCTGTGCCGCAAAAAGATAGTACCATCCTGTAAACAACAGCAAAAAAGCACAAAAATCACGCCGCTTTTTTCCTGCACCGCGGCCCGGAGATCACTCCCCCTCCGCCGCCCCGATCTGCCTTGAGATTTGTTGTGAAATTCGATAATCTTTTACTGTTTTTCCCCTTGCATACTGTGATTGTGTCTATTTACATCGGCAAACGCCAGCAGTATAATACATAAGATTGAGAATTGAAAGGTGAGGTGGTTTACAATGAACCGAGATTTAACCGTTGGAAAACCTACGACAGTACTGTGGAAGTTCTGCCTCCCATTGTTTGGAAGTATCATCTTCCAGCAGCTCTACAACATCGCCGATAGTCTGGTAGCAGGCAAGTTTATCGGTGAAAATGCTCTGGCCGCAGTCGGCAACAGCTATGAGATCACCCTGATCTTCATCGCCTTTGCCTTCGGCACCAACATCGGCTGCTCCGTGATCGTGTCCCAGCTGTTTGGCGCAAAGCGAAACCGGGATCTGAAAACCGCAGTCTACACTACCCTGATTGCAGGCGGTGTGCTGTGCGGCGGCCTGATGATCGGCGGAATGCTGTTCAGCGAGCAGCTGCTGCATCTGATTAACACCCCCGACAATGTCATGGCCGATTCCATGCTGTATCTGGATATCTATATTCTGGGGCTGCCCTTTGTCTTTTACTATAATATCGCAACGGGCGTTTTCTCTGCCCTCGGCGATTCCAAGACCCCGTTTATTTTCCTTGCCCTGTCCTCCACCGCAAACATCGCAGTGGATATCCTGTTTGTAACCACCTTCCATATGGGGGTAGACGGTGTTGCATGGGCAACCTTCCTGTGTCAGGGCATCAGCTGTGTTTTGGCCCTGATCGTCATGTTCAAGCGCTTCCATACCATCAAGTCCGAGGAAAAGGCACCGCTGTTTTCCTGGATGCTTCTGGGGCGGATCAGCGTGATCGCCATCCCCAGTATTTTGCAGCAGAGCTTCATCTCCGTTGGCAACATCATCATTCAGGGTGTCATCAATTCCTTCGGCTCCAGTGTTATGGCAGGTTACAGTGCCTCGGTGAAGCTGAACAATCTGGTGATCTCCTCCATGACCACGCTGGGCAACGGCATCTCCAACTACACCGCCCAGAATCTGGGTGCCGGCCACCTTCACAGGATACGGGAGGGCTTCCACGCCGGACTGAAGCTGGTATGGGTCATCTGCATCCCCATCGTCCTGCTGTATTTCTTCGCAGGAAGGGCCATGATGTCCATTTTCATGGATTCTCCCAACGGCGAGGCCATGGCCTCCGGCGTGCAGTTCCTGCAAATCGTTTCCCCCTTCTACTTCATCGCCGCGACGAAATTGGTCTGCGACGGAGTCCTGCGGGGCGCCGGCATGATGAAGCAGTTTATGGCAGCGACCTTCACCGACCTGATCCTGCGGGTGGTTCTGGCCCATGTTTTTGCACTTCCCCTGCATATGGGAACCACCGGTATCTGGATCGCATGGCCCGTGGGCTGGTGCGTGGGCACGGTGCTGTCTCTGATCTTCTACCGCTCCGGTCAGTGGAACAACAAGCAGGCACTTGCCGAACATACCTAAGTGATCCATTCCGCCCTTTGCCGCCGAAGCGGCAAACCTCCCCGATGACTTTTGGAAATACTGTCCGCCCTGTGCAGCAGCACAGGGCGGTTCGTTTATTTCGGACGAAAAGTTTTCCCACAAGTTATTGACATATGCCAGAAACCGCACTATAATAAAGGCAGTTAATAGCATATGCCATAAGCAAAAGGAGATAACCACCATGCCCAGACCAAGAAAATGCCGCAAGGTCTGCCAGATGCCCGCCCACTCGGTATTTGCGCCCATAGGCGGCGACAGCAGTGCCCCTGCGGTCATCCTGACCGTAGACGAATACGAGGCCATTCGCCTGATCGATCAGCAGGGCTTTTCTCAGGAAGCCTGCGGCAATTACATGAACATTGCCCGGGCCACCGTTCAGCAGATCTATACCTCCGCCCGAAAAAAGCTTGCAGATGCCTTGGTCGACGGCCTGACCATCAAAATCGAGGGCGGCGACTATCAGCTGTGCAGCGGCGAGGAGAGTCACTGCGGCTGCGGCGGCTGTCACAGACATCGGCAGTCCTGCTGCCAAAGATCCTGTAAGGAGGAAAATCCATGAAAATCGCGATCCCACTGGATGAAAACAAAAAAGACGTATGCCCTGCCTTTGCCCGGGCCCCGTACTTCCTGTTCGCGCAGGAGGGCGGCTCCGTGATCCTTGAAAATCCTGCCGCCTCGGTGCAGGGCGGCGCAGGACTGCGGGCCGCCCAGTTCCTGATGGATCAGCAGACAAACGCCCTGATCACCGTCCGCTGCGGTCAGAATGCCGCCGATGTATTCAAGGCCGCTGAAATCAAGATCTACAAAGCAGAGGGCCTCGATGCTCAGGAAAACCTGACCGCATGTCTGGCAGGCACCCTGCCGGAGCTGACCCGCTTCCATGCAGGATTTCAGGGGGTACAATGAAAATCGCCGTTCTGAGTGGAAAGGGCGGCGCCGGAAAAACCACTATTGCGGTAAATCTGGCCCTTGCCGTCGGGAAAGCCTGCTATATTGACTGCGATGTGGAGGAGCCAAACGGACACCTGTTTTTACGCCCCGAGCCCCTTTGCAAAACCGCGGTCAGTACGCTTCTGCCCCAGTTTGATGCAGAAAAATGCACAGGTTGTCGAAAATGTGTGGAATTCTGCAATTTTCACGCCCTGATTTACATTAAGGATAAGCCTATGATCTTCCCTGAGGTCTGTCACAGCTGCGGCGGCTGCTCGCTGGTATGTCCGGAACACGCCATCAGCGAACCCCCCAAGGAGATCGGCTCCGTGGAGATCGGCCAACGGGGACAGCTGCAGGTCATCACCGGAAGGATGAATCTGGGCGAAGCCTCCGGCATCCCCATCATTCGCAGGGCCCTGACGCTGTCTGACCACCCAACCACCGTCATAGACTGCCCCCCGGGCAGCGCCTGCGGTGTCATGGAATGTGTGTCTGATGCCGACTATTGTGTTCTGGTCACCGAGCCCACCGCCTTCGGCTTCCACAACTTCCGCATGGTTCACGAATTGGTCACCCTGCTAGGCAAGCCCTGCGGCGTTGTGCTGAACAAGGCAGACGGCACCTATCCCCCTCTGGAGCAATTCTGTGCAGAAAGAGGCCTTCCCATTTTGGGTTTGATCCCCTATGCCCCCGAGATCGCCGCCCTGCTGTCTCAGGGGCAGCTGCTCGGCCCCCATTCCCCTGAGCTGAACAGGCTGTTCCTGCGCATATTATCCGCCATCGAAGGTGATGTGACATGAAAAAATTACTGATCCTAAGCGGCAAGGGCGGCACCGGAAAGACCACGGCCGCCGCTGCATTTATTCACTTTGCTCAGGCCCGTGCCATTGCCGACTGCGACGTGGATGCCCCAAACCTGCATCTGGTCACCGAGCAGGAGGCGGCTCCCCTGTCCAGTGACTTTCTCGGAGGAGAAAAGGCCCGCATCCAACAAGATGCCTGCATCGGCTGTGGCATCTGTCAGCAGCACTGCCGATTTGATGCCATCGTGAAAACAGACGGGCGCTATCGCGTGGACGAATATGCCTGCGAAGGCTGCGGCGTTTGCCGCCACGTTTGTCCGCAGCAGGCCGTATCCCTGCACACCGATGTGGCAGGGACCCGATTCCTCTATCAAGGTCAGCAGGTATTCTCCACCGCCGCCTTGAAGATGGGCCGAGGAAATTCCGGCAAGCTTGTAACCGAGGTCAAGCGGGATATGCTCAGGCACGCTCCCGAAACGGACCTTGCCATCATCGACGGCTCCCCCGGGATCGGCTGTCCCGTCATCGCTTCCATCAGCGGCGTGGATTTTGTGGTGGTGGTCGCCGAGCCAAGCCTGTCAGGCATCGCTGACCTGAAGCGTCTGGTGAAAACCACCCAGAGCTTTCAGACGAAGCTTGCCGTGTGCGTGAACAAATGGGACATCAGCCCGGAAAACACCGCATCCATTCAAGCCTTTTGCAAGGAAAACCATCTCCCCTTTCTGGGAAAGGTCCCTTACGACAAGTGTGCATCCTCAGCCATCAACTCCGGACGCAGCATCGCACAGCTCGACTGCCCTGCCCGGGATGCGCTGAAACAAATATATGAAGCAGCAAGCCAATTGCTTGCACTATAATTTTTCAAAGGAGTCATCATTATGAAAATCGCAGTAGCAGCTATGGGAAACACCGTCGCAGGTCACTTTGGACATTGCGAAAACTTTATCTTCTTCGACACAGAAAACGGCAGGATCGTCTCTGAGCAGAGCGTCCCCAACCCCGGTCACCGGCCCGGATTCCTGCCCAATTTTCTGGCAGACAACGGCGCAGAGGTCATCATCGCCGGAGGCATGGGCGGCGGCGCAGTGGACATCTTCAACGAGCGCAAGGTAGAGGTCATCGTTGGCGTTCAGGGCGATGCCCGCACCGCAGTGGAGACCTACCTCAAGGGTGAATTGGTGTCTACCGGATCTGTATGTCACAAGCACGAGCATGCTCACGAGTGCGGCAACCACTGATTTCCCATAAAACGACAAATGCCCTAGACCTGCACACAGGTCTAGGGCATCTGAGACTGCCCGAAACCCCTTCCAGGACTTTCGGGCAATTTTTTCCGCCAAAGCGGCAAACTCGGGCAGACTGTTTGACGCACAGAAGGAGCATCCTCCCTTTATCATTTACATAACGCATTCCATTCGCAGCTTCCGCAGATTTCCTCCCGCTTTCCCAAAAGCAGGATCTGTTCCTCTACAAGGAGGTGAAATCCGGAATACGGCAGGACACTGCCGGACTCCAGACCGCACAGGCGCAGCACCTGACGGTCGTACCGACAGACCTTCTCCTGCGTCGCGCAGCGATCTCCCTCCCGATTGGGGCATTCCCGACAGATTTCGTCCACCCCATCCACGATCCGGACAAGCCGATCCTCCATCAGACTCTGCTGTACCGTAGCCATATGTTGGGTGAACCCATCGCTGTACCCTTTCCCCTGAAAGAAGCTCAGGCACATGCCGTGGTGGGCTCTCAGGGTTACAACATCCTTCTCCATATTTCCCCCTCAGTCCAGTTTCAGCGCCTTTGCAAGACGCTTCTGCATCATCAGCGCAAGCACGATTTTCACAGCATCCGGCACGATATAGGGCAGCACACACCAGCTCAGAGCGGTCCAGACGCCGATCGCGCCGGTCTGCCTTGCATAAACCGCCATGAACCACGCGGTCCCGAAGGCATAGCACACCGCAAGCCCCATTACCATGGACACAGCCAAAACCCAAGGCTTTCTGCCGAGGAGCGCCTCCATCCCCCACATAACAAGGGCAGAGAACAGAAATCCAACGATATAGCCCCCGGTGGCTCCCGCAAGCGTGCCGATCCCGCCGGAGAATCCTGAAAAAACCGGAAGCCCCAGAATCCCCAGAAGAAGGTAAAGCAGCACCGATGCCGTGCCCCGCCATCCGCCAAGCACAGCAACGGCAGTGAACACCCCGAAGGTCTGCAAGGTAAAGGGGATCACGGTGGGGACGGATATCCACGAGCATACCGCAATAAGGACCGAAAACATGGCAATATACGTCATATCCGCAGTCCTGCATTTGGATCGATGGGTCATTTTGATCGCCTCTGTTTCCATAAAAACGTGTGTCTGTATCCTGACCTTAGTATTATAGTACAGGAATGTTTTGACTGTCAACAGGGTCTTTATGCATAATGAATATACATTATCTTCATCGGGAAAATAATGGTTTTTTCTAGAGAAAACCATAGACATTCCTATATTTTCGTGGTAAAATGGCCATTATGAACTTGAGAGGAGAAATCGTGAGTATGCAGAAAAAGCCTGTCGTGCATCAGATCACCGAGGGTGTCATTTGGAAGCAGCTTCTGCTTTTTTTCTTTCCCATCCTGTTGGGTACCTTTTTCCAGCAGATGTACAATACCGTCGATACCATTATCGTCGGCCGCTTTGTCGGGACCCACGCCCTCGCCGCCGTTGGTGCCACCGCCCCATTGATTAGCCTGATCAATGGATTTTTTATTGGACTCAGCTCCGGTGCCACCGTCATCCTTTCTCAGTTTTACGGTGCAACCGACCGCAGCGGCATTGAAAAAACCATCCACACCGGCATGACGCTGTCCGTCATTCTGGGCATCATGGTCACCGTCATCGGCTGTCTGGGCGGCCCTGTCGTTCTGAAGCTCATCGATACGCCGGCAAGCTGCATCAAGGATGCCCAGCTTTACACCCAGATCTATTACGCCGGAGCCATTGCCACCATGATCTATAACATGGGTGCCAGCATCCTGCGTGCCATGGGTGACTCCAAGCGGCCGATGCTGTTTCTGATCGTCACCTGTATCGTCAACATCATAACCGACCTGATTTTTGTGGTCCAGTTCAAGATGGGCGTTGCCGGAGCAGCCCTTGCCACCGTGATCTCCCAGATCGTCAGCGCACTGCTTGTCATCTGGGTCATGTTCCGTCTGCCCGGTGAGCGAAAGCTCCATGTGAACAAGATGCGCATGGACCCCATCCTGCTTCGCAACATTTTGGAGATCGGCATTCCCGCCGGCCTGCAATTTATCACCTTTGATCTGGCAAACGTGCTGATCCAGTTCGGTGTCAACTCCTTCGGCGACACCGCCGTTGCAGCATGGGCCGCCGCCAACAAGGCCGAGGCCATTGTCTGGATGATCATGGGTGCGCTTGGTGTTGCCATCACCACCTTTGTGGGACAGAACTTCGGTGCCGAAAAATACAAGCGTGTCCGCCGGAGCATCTGGGTCTGCATGGGCATGGGCACCGTGATCGTCGGCTCGCTGTGTGCGCTTCTGATGGTGTTCCGGGGCTTCATTCTGGGGATCTTCACCACGGATACGGACGTGATCGAGCTTGGTGCCTACGTGATGATCTACACCATCCCCTTTGTCTTTATCTATGTACCGGTAGAGGTCTTTGCCGGAGCCATGCGCGGCACCGGCTACTCGGTGATCCCCACGGTCATCACCTTTGTATTCGTGTGCCTGTTCCGGGTGCTGTGGGTGATTGTGGTGGTCAACCGGTTCCACACCATCCCGGCTCTTGCAATCGTGTATCCCATCAGCTGGCTTTTGGCTGCTGTGGTGTTCTTCATCACCTATTTCCGCGGAACATGGCTGCGCAAGCCCATTGAGCAAATGGGTCTGGACCCGGAGGTATAAGCCCTGCCCGCCGTGAAAACGCAAATCAAAATGCCTGACAATCCTTGTGATTGTCAGGCATTTTTCAATATTACAGATTGCTGACGCTGCGGCTTCCTCTTTTTCTCAGGTAATTGCCGATATTAGTCACGCACAGCAGCGTCACCACCAGAAAAAGCCCCGGGATCAATATGATCCACCACGATCCCGACAGCAGCGCCTTCTCAGATAGGCTGAGCATACTGCCCCAGCTGACCACCTCCAGAGGAAGTCCGATCCCCATGAAGCTCAAAGTTGATTCTGCGCCGATAGCCCCACGGATATTCATGACCACCATGAACATGATCGAGGAGATAAAGTTGGGAGCCAGATGCTTGTTCAGAATCCGAAAAAAGCCTGCCCCCATGCATCTGGAGGCCACCACATATTCTGCATTTCGGATCTGGCGAACCTCGGTGCGGACCACCTTTGCAACGCTCGTCCATCCGGTGACACCGATAACAAAGGAAATACTCAGCACATTGGCCTTGCCCAGAATCGCCTGAATAAAAATGATCAGCAGCAGCCCCGGGATACTGAGCAGGATCTCGGTAAAGCGCATCAGCAGATGATCCAGCCACTTCGGCACCAGACCGCTGACCGCCCCGAAGATCACCGCAATTGCGGTAGAAATCGCAGTTGCCGCAAAGCCGATCAGCAGAGAGATCCGCCCTCCGTAAAAAATCATGGAGAAAATATCCCGCCCCATGGTGTCCGTCCCAAACCAGAACTCCGAATTGGGGGCCACATTTGCATGGTAAAGGTCCATATATGTGGGGTCTTTGGGGATGAACAGCTCACAAAAGAGGCACGACAGAATGATCAGCCCCAGAACCGCCATCGATACCAGAGGCATCCCCTGATGCCGCTTTTTCGATTGGACACTGGGGGCAGCAGCCGGACGGAGCCCCACCTGTACAAATTGATTATCCAAGCTCCGTTACCTCCGTCGTTTCTACGATTTCCAGTTCCCGTATCCGGGGGTCTATACGCTCGTTGATGATTTGGGCCAGCATATTGGACAGGATGACCAGAGCCCCTGTCAGGATGCACAGGACCATCATCAGGTTGTAGTCCTGAAAGCGCGCGCTCTCGTATGACAGTGTGCCGATGCCGGGATAGGAAAAGACCGTCTCGATGATGTAGGTCCCGCCCAGAATGTGGGGCACCGAGATCGCCATCAGGCTCAGATAGGACGGCAGAATATTGCGCAGGCAGTGGCGGTGCATGATGCGCTTCTTGCTCAAGCCTTTGGACTTTGCCAGCAGCACATAGTCTGCACGGACCTCCTCCAGAAGCTTATTGCGTATCATAAACGCATAGTACCACAGGTGGTTGATGACCGCCGCCACAAGGGGCAGAATCAGATGGACTGCCCGATTTGCGATATCATGCTTGTGGCCCACGTCATAGGCTCCGCTGCTTGGCAGGACCCTGAGCTGGATGGCAAACACCAAAATCAGCACCAGTGACAGCCAGAATTCAGGGATGCAGCTGGTGATGGTCCCCACCTTGCACAGCAGCCGATCAAGCCACCCATCCTCCTTCCACGCACACAGGACCCCCAGACCAAGGGCTCCGGCGAAAATCAGGATAAATCCGATGCCTCCCAGAATCAGGGTGTTCCCGATGCGCTGTCCGATGACCTGCAAAACATCCATCTTATATTTGAAGCTGATGCCAAAGTTGCCCCTGACTGCATTCTGAAGCCACCGCACATACTGTACATAAATGGGCTGATCCAGACCCAGCTTCTGCTCTGCCCATTGGCGTTCCTCCACACTCATCTTCTCCACCCGATCTCCATAATAGGAAACCAGAGGATCTCCGGGGGCCAGACGGGCAATGTAAAACACCACCACTGACAGGATCAAAACACTCAGCACAAATGCAAGGAGCTTGCGTCCATAGTAAATATACGGATTCTTTCGTATCATAGGCCGTATCCCTCCAACACATAATGCTCCGGCTCCACTTCCACCATCTGCCCATCCCGACAGAACTGAGCCGGATCAAAGGGTGTCCAGACTCTGGCCCGCTCCAGACGGGGGTCCGGGATCGGGATGGCCGCCAGCAGGGATTTTGTGTAGGGGTGGACGGGATTGGAAAACAGCGTCTTGGTGGGGGCCGTCTCCACAAGCTTCCCCTGATACATGACCCCCACCCGATGGCACAGATAGCGTACCACCGCCAAATCGTGGGCAATGAACAAAATCGAGCATCCATGCTCCCGATTGCAGTGGGCAAACAGATTGATGATCTGCGCCTGAATCGACACATCCAGTGAGGCGATCGGCTCATCCGCCACCAGAAGCTGAGGCTCCATAGACAGGGCCCTTGCAATGCTGACCCGTTGGCGCATGCCGCCGGAAAGCTCCGACGGATATTTATCCAGATACGACGGGTCCATACCCACGTAATGCAGCTGAAACGCCGCCTCCTCCCGCAGGGAGCCCCGAGGCGGCCTGATGCGGTGGATCTGCATGGGCTCTGCGATGATATCTGCCACCTTCATCCGCTGATTCAGGCTTGATGCAGAGTCCTGAAACACAAACTGGCGGGAAGCTTGCAGCAGCTTTCGGTTCCTGCGGAACTGCCCCCGATCGCAGGTGTCGATCCCCTGATAGAACACCCAGCCGGAGGTGGGCCGATACACATTCATCACGCACCGAGCCACCGTAGACTTTCCTGAGCCCGACTCCCCCACCAGTCCGAAGATCTCACCCTTTCGGATCTGGAAGGAAACATTGTCCACCGCCTTGATGACGGCGGTTTTGCTCAGCCGGAACTGATGGTTCAGCCCCTGAACATCCAAAAGTATATCATCCACGGCTTGCCCCTCCAATCGGCGGTGTGATTTTCGGAGCCCGAGCATCCAGCAGCCACGTTGCGGCATAGTGCGTATCGGAAATCCGGAACATCGGGGGCATCTGTTCATAATCCACAGCCAGTGCATATTCGTTCCGCGGAGCAAAGGCATCCCCCTTGGGCGGGTCGATCAGCACCGGCGGCATTCCCGGGATGGTGTAAAGCTCCTGTCCCTCTTGGGCATAGGCCGGCAGGGAACGCATCAGCCCCCATGTATAAGGATGTCGCGGGTCATAGAAGATCTCCTCAGCCGTGCCGATTTCCACAATTTTTCCCGCATACATCACGGCGATCCGATCTGCCACTCTGGCAACCACCCCCAGATCATGGGACACCAGAATGGTGGCCGTTCCCATTTTCTGCTGAATGTCACGGAGCAGATCTAGGATCTGGGCCTGAATGGTCACGTCCAGTGCCGTGGTAGGCTCATCGGCAAACAGGATCTTCGGATTGGAAGCCAGTGCGATCGCCATGACACTGCGCTGACGCATGCCCCCTGAAAAATGGTAGGGACACAGCTTGCTGCGGGCCTCGGCCTGATCGATGCCAACCAGCTCCATCAGCTCGATCACCCGCCGATGAAGCTCCTTTTTGCCGATTTTCGGCTCATGCACCGTGATCGCCTCAGCAATTTGTGTGCCGATGGGAATGGTGGGGTTCAGGGATGTCATGGGGTCCTGAAACACCATGGAAAACAGCTTTCCCCGCAGCCGCTGCATCTGACTCTGGCTGTATCCGGTGATATCCGTTCCCTCCACCAGAACCGATCCGCTTTTAATGGATGCATCCTTGTTCAGCAGCTTCATGATGGCCTTGCAAAGCACGCTCTTTCCGCAGCCGGACTCCCCCACAATGGCAAGCACCTCCCCGGGGCGAAGGGAAAAGGACACATCCCGCACCGCCTGAAGCTCCCCTTGGTCTGTATCAAAGCTGACACACAGATTTTTGACTTCCAGTAATTCTGACATATGTTACCACCTGACGCATGAGAAGGGGCTGGAATCCAGCCCCTTTTCACGTTTATATTTTCTTTAGCCTTCCAGTGTCCACTGGTCGATGTTCCAGAAGATGCCCACGCCATGGTGACCCATGACGGTATTCGGATCGATCCCCTTGATCTTAGAAGATGCCACGTAATCTGCATCGATATAGCAAATGAAGGCAAATGCAGGGTCCTTTGCAAGCTCCTCTTGGAATCGGGCATAGGCCTCCGCACGGACCGCCTCATCGTCGCTCTGACGGGCCTCCAGCAGGTACTTGTCCACCTGCTCGTTGGAGTAGCTGGAATAATTTGCGCCCTTGTCTGTGCCGAACACCTTATAGGTGTGGTCGTCTGCATCAAAGGGGCTGCCCCAGCCGATCAGATACGCCATCTGTCCGCCCCAGTCCACGGTTTCGGGGACCTCCACGGTGCAGTTGATGCCGATCTCACGCAGCTGCTGCGCTGCGGCCTGAGCGATGTCAATGCGGACCTGATCGCCTGCGCCGACACTCAGGACAAACCCGATCTCCTTGCCGTCTCTTTCATAGAAACCGTTGGCACCCATGGTGCAGCCGGCCTCCTCCAGGATCTGCTTAGCCTTCTCAGGGTTATAGTTGTAATGCTCTACGTCCTCGTTGTTGTAGATGTTGCGCTGCAGGGGACCGTAGGCAAGAATGCCGTGGCCCAGTACAACTGCATCCAAAATGGCCTGACGGTCCAGTGCGTAGGCCACCGCCGGAATGATGTCCCGGTTATCTGTCCAGTAGGGGTTTGCGAAATTGAACATGATGCCCCGATAATCCGACGTTTTCATATTGTAAACGGTGTAGCCCTCTTTGTCTGCAAAGCCCTCTGCATCCTTGGGCGTCAGCAGTGCCAGATCCAGCTCCTGAGACTGCATCTGCATCGCCTTGGCATTGTCATCGGGGACGATCTTGAAAATAACACTCTGGATCTTCGGTGCGCCCTTGAAATAGTCCTCATTCTTCACCAGTGTGATCGCCTGACCCACGTCCCAGCTCTCCAGCTTGTAGGGGCCGGTGCCCACAGGATTGCGGAAGAAATCAGAGGTCTGGAAGTCCTGCCCCTCCAGAAGATGCTTGGGCAGGATGCTCATGGTCATGTAGTCCAGAAATGCC
Source organism: Clostridiales bacterium (assembly GCA_019418025.1). Classification (GTDB taxonomy): domain Bacteria; phylum Bacillota; class Clostridia; order Oscillospirales; family Oscillospiraceae; genus Faecousia. The sequence goes on from DYCR01000004.1 coordinate 113,281, forward strand.
ACATTGGGTGCCGCCAGACGGAAGGCGACCGTGTGATCATCGACCACGGTGATCTCCTGAACATCCTCGAAGTTAGGTGCATTCTCCGACCCGTTTTCCGGGTCCATGATCGCCTCAATGGTGAACTTTACATCCTCGGCAGTGAAGGGCTGACCATCGTGCCACTTGACATTCTCCTCCAACTGGAAGGTGTAGGTATTGGTGGCGCTGTCAAAGGTCCAAGACTTGGCAAGTCCCGGGATCACCTGATTCTCACCGTTGTGGGCGGTCAGGCCGTTAAAGATCAGCAGGTTGATCTCACCATGCTCATCCATTGCCGGATTGATTCTGGTATAGTCATGGGAGCCATACACCAGCTTGTTTTCTGCCGATGCCACAGGCCCCTCGGACGGGTTGGTTTGGTTGGTCTGCCCCGTCTGGCCGCAGGCCGTCATTCCGACCACCAGTACCGCCGCCAGCACGAGACATAGAAACTTTCTCATTTTCAATTGAATTACCTCCTGCGTTATGCTGGGGCTATTCTACCAAATCCCCCTAGGGGGTACAAGGGGGGTGGGGGGATATTTCAGTATAATTATATCAATTTTAAGTCATTTTTGTATATTTAGTCGGTTTCTCCAGTGGGTTCCAGCTGCCCCGAAGGTAGCAGATCAGATACACCGCAAACAGCAGCACATTGTGGGCGATCATACAGGCCCAAGCCGAAACCAATCCCATGCCCAGTATCTGGGTGCAGAAAAAAGTCCCCACGATGCGCACGCCCCACATGCCTGCCACATTGTAAAGAAACGGCCGCTTTGTATCGCCGACCCCCATCATAATGCCTTCCAAAATGATCGAGAAGCCGTAAAACGGCTCTGACAGGGCCACCATGCGCAGGACCGTCGTACCCAGATCAATGACCAACGGATTGTCCGAAAAGATCCCCACAAGATGCGGCGCGGCCGCAAACAGCGCCCCTCCCGACAGGAGCATCAGACCCATCTCCAACGGAATAAACATTCCCGCCAGATCCCGCATCCGCCGCCGGTCCCTTGCGCCGTAGGCATTGCCTGCCAAGGTGGCGGCAGCCGTCTGCATGCCGTAGCCGGGAATGTAAAAGGCCGACTCCACCGTGTTTGCCACCGTATGGGCCGCCGTGGCCACCTCCCCCAAGGAGTTGATCATGGATGCAAAGGCAACGTATCCCAAGGAGGTGCCAAACCGCTGAAGCATGTTGGGAAACGCCACCTTCATGCATGGCTTTAGGATCGTCATCTCCGGTCGGAACTGCGCTCCCTTAGGAGAAATCAGCCTGTGGTGCCACAGCACATAGGTGATCTGGATACCGCCGATGGTGAACGCAGCTGCACTGGCTGCCGCCGCACCCACGACCCCCATCCCCGCACCGGGCAGGGTGAAGCCCATGCCGAACAGCCGGACCGGACGGGAGGGATAGATCAGCAGGAAATTCAGCACTATATTCACAAGATTGACCGTTGCTCCCACCTTCATGGGGGTTTTGGTGTCCCCCGCCGCCCGCAGGGCCGTGCCGAACAGGATGATCGCCGCCCGGGGCAGCATGGGAAGATACAGTACAAGAAAATAAGAAGATGCCAAAGGCCGGATCGCCGCATCCACCTGCATCCATCTCGGGACCATTCCGCTGACCCCAACGGTCAGGGCGGTGAAGCAAAGCCCCGTGACCACCGTGACCATCACCAGCTGCGCCACGGCCTTGGATGCCGTTTCCCGGTCATCCGCTCCGTATGCCTGAGCGATAAACGATAAAAAGCCCACACCCAGTGCCGAGATCGTGCTGCTGATCAGCCAGTTGACCGTGGTCGTTGCGCCCACCGCTGCGGTGGCATAGGTGCCGAGGGCGCCCACCATGGCGGTGTCTATATACTGAACGGCGGTCTGCATCAGCTGCTCAAGCATCGTCGGCCACGCCAGTGCCAGAATCACACCGATCATCTCTAAATTCCAGTTTGGTTTGTTTCGTATTTTCATTTACACACCTCGATATGGAAAACTGCGCCCTGTTTCAGCAGAGCGCAGTATCTGTCATTTCTTTTTTCTCTCCGGGATCAGGAAAATGGAAACCAAGCAGCACCCCAGCAGCAGATACGGGTAGAACAAATACCGCATGATGTCAAAGGCAGACAGTGCGATCCCCATTTCCGCCGAGGCAGAAATCGCCACAAGCATCTGCGCGCCATAGGGAATGATCCCCTGAGAAATGCAGGAGAATGTATCCAGAAGGCAGGCCGCCCGCTTTGGGCTGATGCCGTAGTCCTTGCTCATATCCCTTGCGATGGGATTTGCCATGACGATGGCAACGGTGTTGTTTGCCGTGGCTACATCCATGGCCCCAACCAGAATGCCGATGCCCAGCTGACCGCCCCGCTGGCCCTTAAAGATCCGGCGGATCAGATACAGCAGCGCGTCAAAGCCTCCGTAATTTCGGATCAGCGCACACATGGCGGCCACAAGGATCGCCACCATGCTGGTCTCAAACATGCCGGAGGCTCCCGTGCCCATGTTGCTCAGAAGCTCCGTCACAGCAGTCTGCCCCGTCGCCAGCATAATGACAGAACCCGAGGCGATCCCCACCAGAAGCACCACAAACACGTTGATCCCGGCAATGCCGCCCATCAGGACCAGTACATAGGGAATGATCTGCACAAGGTTATATTCCTTGTCGATCTGTACCGTGTTCTGGTTCACGCTGACCATTAAAATCAGCGCCAAGGCCATGATCGCCGCCGGCAGGGCAATGAAGAAGTTTCCCTTGAATTTATCACGCATGTGGCAGCCCTGACCGTTGCAGGCTGCAATGGTGGTGTCGGAAATAAAGGACAGGTTGTCGCCGAACATCGCACCGCCGACCACCGTGCCCACACACAGCGCCACGCCAAGCTGCGATGCCTGCGCCACCTCCACGGCAATGGGGGTCAGCAGGGTGATCGTCCCCACCGAGGTGCCCATGGCTGTGGAAACGAAGCACGCAACCACGAACAACACCGCCACGGCATACCGTGAGTCGATCACCGACAGCATAAAGTAAGCAACGCTCTGGGCAGAGGATCTGCCCACAACACCGACAAAGGCACCTGCTGTCAGGAAAATCAGCAGCATGGTGACGATGTTCTTGTCTCCCACGCCCTGACCCATCAGCTCCAGCTTCCGATCAAAGCTCACCGAGGGATTTTGCAGGCAGGCAACCAAAATCGCCGCCAGAAAGGCGATCACGATGGGGACATTATAAAACCCCATAGGGATCTTCAGTCCATATTCAAACCAAAGTCCGAGCCCTAAGTAAATTGCCAGAAAAACGCCGATGGGCAGCAGCGCAATTGGATTTCCTTTTTTCATTGGGTTTCCTCAATTCTGTGAAATATTAACAAACTGTGGATAATTTATCATAGACCCGGAAATTTGTCAATAAACCACAAAATTCTGCTTGTATTTTCGGTTACTTCCCTAGGCTTCATCCCGTCTCGCCCCTGCCGAAGCGGAGGAATTATACCCATGTCAGGCTGCAAAAACTGCCCAAAAACCATAAATGGTTTTCGGGCAGTTTCAAATGAGGCAGAGCCGACGGCTCCGCCTCATGCGATATTACGCCTGTAAAATGGGCTTCAGCCCCTTGGCAAGCTTCTCCTTCTGGGCCTTGGCCTCATCAAGATCCTTCCCCAGTGTCGTGAAATAGGTCTTGATCTTCGGCTCGGTGCCGGAGGGACGAACCACCACAGCTGCACCGCCCTCCAACGCATAGATCAGCACATTTGCCGCCGGAAGGCCGGTTTCCTCCGATTTCTGGTAGTCGGTGACCTTGACCACCTTGTATCCGGCAAAGTCGGCAGGCGGATCGTTCCGCAGGGACTGCATAATGGCTGCCATCTTGTCCATGCCGCTCAGTCCCGGGAACTCATAGGAGTCCACCAGATTCAAATAGCGGCCGTACTGGGCATAGATCTGCTCCAGACGCTCCTTGATCGAGGAGCCGATCGAACGGTAGTATGCCGCCATCTCGCAGATCAGCATGGAGCCGATGATCGCATCCTTATCCCGAACATAGGGGCCTGCCAGATAGCCGTAGCTCTCCTCAAAGCCGAAGATGAAGCGTTCCACCTCACCGGCAGCCTCCAGTCCTGCGATCTGGTCCCCGATCCACTTGAAGCCCGTCAGGACATTCCGCATTTCCACACCGTAATGTGCTGCCACTGCATCTGCCAGAGGGGTGGAGACGATGGACTTCACCGCCACGGCATGCTGCGGCATGGTGCCGTTTTCGATCCGGCCTGCGCAGATGTAATCCAGAAGCAGCACGCCCACCTCATTGCCCGACACCAGCTCATAGCTGCTGTCCGGGCACTTGATGGCAATGCCCACCCGGTCTGCATCCGGGTCCGTGGCAAGCATCAGGTCTGCGCCGGACTGCTTTGCAAGCTCCAGACCCAGACGCAGTGCCTCAAAGATCTCGGGGTTGGGATAGGGGCAGGTGGGGAAATTGCCGTCAGGCTCCCGCTGCTCCGGCACGACGGTGATGTCGTCGATGCCAATATCCCGCAAAACACGCATGACCGGAACCAAGCCGGAACCGTTCAGCGGAGAATAAACCAGCTTCAGACCTGCGCTCTTGCAAAGGCCGGGACGGACGGAACGGGCCTTGATTGCGTCGTACAGGGCCTCTGTGCAGTCCTCGCCCACATACTCGATCAGCCCCTGTGCAAGGCCCTCCTCAAAGGACATCAGCTTCGCACCGTTCAGGATATCGGTCTTTTGGATTTGCTCGTAAACAAGCCCTGCTGCCTCATCGGTCATCTGGCAGCCGTCGGGACCGTAGGCCTTGTAGCCGTTGTATTTTGCCGGATTGTGGGATGCGGTTACCATAATACCGGCATTGGCATGGTAGTAGCGTGTGGCAAAGCTCAGCGCAGGCACCGGCATCAGCTCATGATAGATCCGAACACGGATGCCGTTTGCCGCCAGAACACAGGCCGCAGTTTTGGCAAACACATCAGAATTGATGCGGCTGTCATAGCTGATGGCAACCAGCTGGCTGCCGCCCTGCGTCTTGACCCAGTTGGCCAACCCTTGAGTTGCCTGACGGACCACATAAATATTCATGCGGTTAGAGCCTGCACCCAGAATCCCACGCAGACCGGCGGTGCCGAATTTCAGTGCAACCGCAAACCGTTCCTTGATCTGTTCTTCATCGCCGGAGATCGATTCCAGTTCTGCTGTCAAAGCAGGGTCCTCAAGCTGCGTCTCCATCCAACGCTTATAATCGTCCATATACATTTGATTCGCCGCTCCTTTATTGATACCAACGGTAATTTTGGGGTTTCATACTTGTATAGTATAAATATTCCGATCTGAAATGTCAACGATTTGCTTATCCCTTCCGGACCGGAGCCGCCTCCCGGATCTGACCATACTTGACACCCATGGGAAGAATGGACTATACTATGACATAAGGAGTGTGAATCATTTTTATGGCTGAATCCCATTCAAAGACTTATTTATTCGAATCCATGCCCATCCCCGGCGCCGTGGCGCAGCTGGCGGTTCCCATGGTAATGTCATCCCTTGTGATGGTGCTTTACAATCTGGCTGACACCTATTTTGTCGGCATGCTGAACGATCCCGTACAGAATGCCGCCGTCACGCTGGTCTATCCGATCATGCTGGCATTCAATGCTGTCAACAATCTGTTCGGTGTCGGGACCAGCAGCATGATGAGCCGGAGCCTCGGTGCCAAGGACTATGACAAGACCCGTACCTGCTCGTCCTTCGGCTTTTATGGTGCCCTGTTCAGCGGCATCCTGTTTTCTGTACTGTGCATCCTGTTCCGGCTCCCCCTGCTGAAGCTTCTGGGCGCGGACGACGCCACCTTTGACGCGACCTATCGCTATTTCTTCTATACGGTGATGCTGGGCGCGACTCCCTCGATCCTAAATGTCGTTCAGGCTCAGATGGTCCGCAGCGAGGGTTCCTCTTTTCACGCCAGTATCGGCACAATGCTCGGATGCATCCTGAACATCATCCTTGATCCCATTTTTATCCTGCCTTGGGGCCTGAACATGGGCGCTGCCGGTGCCGGACTTGCCACGCTGCTTTCCAACTGCGTTGCCTGTCTGTACTTTTTCATCCTCGCCTATGCCAAGCGGGGCAACACCTTTGTGTGTCTGGACATCCGGCGGCTGAAGCATCTGGACCCGACTGTGGTCCACGGGATCTTCGGTGTCGGTATTCCGGCCTCCATTCAGAACATCCTGAACGTGACCGGCTCCACCATTTTGAACAACTTCACTGCCGGATACGGCCCCTCTGCCGTGGCTGCCATGGGTGTTGCTCAGAAGATCAACATGATCCCTCTGCAAATCTCACTCGGTTTCGGACAAGGCATCATGCCTCTTGTAAGCTATACCTATGCCAACAAGAATTTTGCAAGAATGAAAAAGAGCATCCTGTTCGCCCTCAGTCTCATCATTCCCGTGATGAGCGTTGTCTCCGTCTCCTACTGGATCGGCGCCCCCATGCTGATCAATGCCTTTATGGATAACCCGGAGATCATCGAATACGGCGTGCATTTTCTGCGGGCCATGTGTCTGGGTATTGTGTTCCTGTGTACCGATTTTCTTGCCGTCGGCGTTTTTCAGGCCTTGGGCAAAGGAAAAACAGCCCTCTATTTTGCGCTGCTGCGTAAGGTGATTCTGGAGATCCCCCTGCTGTTCCTGCTGAATCACTTCTTCAAGCTGAACGGTCTTGCGTATGCGCAGTCCATAACGGAAATGATTCTGGCCGTGTTCTCTATCCGGGTGCTGATGGGGATCTTCCGTCAGGTCAGACAGCAATCCTGATCCTCTTAAAAAATCTTCCCCACGTGTTCACTGACACATGGGGGAGATTTTTTAATGAAATTGATCACATCATAAACTGAATGGTGCAGAAGGCCCCATAAATGCACAGCAGTGCAATGCCCTGCCAGCGGGACAGCTTCCTGCGGGTAATAGCAGGGACGGTCAGCAGTGCCATCACCGTCAGCATGACGGGGATATCCAACACCAGAGATGCATTGTGCCCGAACAGCACACTGCTCACAGGCACACGGAAGGGCGCCAGCGTGACGGATACGCCGGAAACAAGCACCAGATTAAAGATATTCGCACCAATGACATTGCCCAGTGACAGCGCACCGTGGCCCTTCATCAGGGAGGTGATCGCCGTCACCAGCTCAGGCAGACTGGTTCCCAGTGCAACAAAGGTCAGCGCGATCACGGACTCGGGCACGCCCAGAGACTGTGCGATCAATGTGCCGTTTTTCACAAGAAGATCTGCTCCCACCGCGATCAGTGCAGCCCCCACGATCAGCAGGATGATCTCCCGCATCATGGTGCCATTTGCCCCATTCTCCTCCTGCTCCGGCTGAGGATCAGGATTTTTCAGCCCCTGACGAATGGTCACGAACATGTAGATCGCAAAGATCGCCAGCATGACCAGACCAACAGGACGGCTGAAGTAGCCGGTGACGTATGCGTTCAAAACATAGATCGCCGCCGAGCCGAAAAAGAACAGCACCGGTGTTTTCAGAGCCTTCGGGTCCACAGGGCCGGGCCTGACCGCCACAGTGATCGCCGCAATCAGCGCAGTATTGCAGATAATGGAGCCGATGGCATTGCCGTATGCGATCTCGCCATGTCCGCTCAATGCAGACGTAGCCGAAACCATCACCTCAGGCAGGGTGGTTCCGATGGAAACAACCGTTGCACCGACGATCAATTCAGGAACGTGGAAGCGGTGGGCAATTCCGGTTGCGCCGTCAACGAACCAGTCGCCGCCCTTGATCAGCAAAACCAAGCCGACGATAAACAATAGCACGGGTAGAAACATTTACAAAACTCCTTCGTTGAAAATACTTGCTCGGGAATAAAAAGAAAACCCGGCATAGAAGCGTGCTATGCACAGGTTAACATAAAAATTATGGATGTACCGCTCCATTCCCCATCGTGCGGCAACGCAGCCTGACCTGCGCACCGCCGGATCAGGCGGCTTCAAGCCTCCATCCACATAAATCGAATGGTTGAATGATAGCATAAATATAGGACTTTGTCAATTAAAAAGGGCGTCTGTCACCTCTTGCGCCATGCCTTGCCCTGCCGAATATCCAATATATCCATTTGTCTGCGCATTTCATTCAGCACGCGTTTTTTATCCCCTGACCACTCCGGCGCAATCAGGATTTTTTTCGGGCCGTCCCCTGTCAGTCTGTGGATCACCATTTCCTCCGGCAGCTCCTCAATACAGGCAAATAGAATCCGAAAATACCCATCCATGTCCAGTGCAGGGAACTTACCCGCCCTGTAATCTTTTGCAAGGTCGGTCCCCTCCAGTATGTGCAGCAGCTGAAGCTTCACCCCCACCCGGCCGGATTCATCCGCAATGTAGCGGACCGTCTGGAGCATATCCTCCATGCTTTCCCCCGGCAAGCCCAAAATGATGTGAACAACGGTATAAAGATCCCGCTGGCGCAGCTGCCGCATGGCCTCGTCAAATACCGAGAGGTCATAGCCTCGCCGAATATAGTCTGCCGTTTTGGGGTGAATGGTCTGCAATCCCAATTCTACCCAAACCGGCTTGATTTTATTAAGCTCTGATAATAAATCGAGAACATCCTGAGGCAGACAGTCCGGTCGCGTCGCAATCGAAAGTGCCGCCACGTCCTCATGAGAGATGGCATCCGTAAAAATTTCCCGCAGGTAATCTACCGATTCATACGTATTGGTATATGATTGAAAATATGCAATGTATTTTCTGGCGGATGTCTTGTTTTGCACCCTGCTTTTTGCAAGCTCGATTTGCTGACTGATGCTGCCGCATCTATCCTGCGCAAATTCCCCGGAGCCTCCTGCACTGCAAAAAATGCAGCCTCCCTTTCCCAGAGTTCCGTCACGATTGGGGCATGTCATGCCTCCGTCCAGTGCAAGCTTATAAACCTTTTCTCCAAATTGTTCCCTTACATATGCATTCAGGGAGTGATATCGTTCCATAATGCTCATTCCTCGCCATTTTTATCATACCGGTGCCGCAAAATATCCCTCAGCGATTTGCACCGTTGGAATACCACTCCGATCCTAGCAGTCATATATTTTTCCGTTTAAGCAGTTTTTTCAGATTTCAATGTACCTACTGGTATAGAAGGAACACACCTATCATAGCCGCGTTCATATTCTACCCGAGATCCTCTTGAGAATCAAGTCAGGAAAATACTTCTCCCTCCGTCATATTATAGCAGCTGTGAACTCATCTCCCCGTCCTGTCAGGGTCCAAAATCAGAACAACTGCATAATACGCAAGTTCGACCTATCATCTCTAAAAGTCAGAATCACAGTACAACCCGAAACACGGGGCACGCCACCGCACTAAATTTGAACATTGGAACCTTATATGCCACTCCCCATGCGTTTTCGTCTGCATAGTTTTCGGCTGGCTTACCCTTTTCCTGCTATCCTCCCATTTACCCCTGCTTTTCCTCTGTATTTTCACAGGTGAAACCGTTCTGCAATCGGACCGATCCTGCGTAAAACATGATGTATTATCCCACGGGATTGATGACCCGTACCATCAGGTTTCAATCAGGTTTCAATTTATCTGTTTTTCTGCATGTGCATTCTCCATACCTGTCATTCCAATAGATAACTACTGCACCATCCAATAGATAATTACTGCCCCATTTCACCCCTGCACAGCCTGTTTTCCTGTTATTTTATAAGCATCCGGTCTGGTAGCACTGGCAGCGCAACACATTCTTTCATCTCTCCATTCCTTCACTGGCAGATCGCACCATGCTCTTCCCGTCCATGCCGGATCAGTGCAGCTTTTCCTCCCTGGCATATGGGGTAGGGGTTCTATTACTAGATTTTTCGGGCTTCTTCTGGCTTTTTATCTTCCACGCTTTCGGATTTTTTCTTCCCGCCTTATTTACACAAAAATCTATACTTGCAGAAAAGTCAATCATTCTACATTCATGTAGTAAAAATTGTTTTAAAAGGTTCCGTAAGATAACTCCAAACATACATAACACAAAAATCTGCCCGGAGGCGGTCAGATGCTTCCGGGCAGCGCAAAAAAAGAGCCTA
>DYCR01000040.1 GCA_019418025.1 Clostridiales bacterium
TTTCCGGCGCAATTTACACAAAGGGGTTCCCCGCAAAGGCGAAGGTGCAGCTTTATGGCATGGCGCTGATTTTTCTGGTGCTGCTGTACGATTCTCCCTCGGGACTGGTGTTTTACTGGACGCTGAACAACCTGTTCTCTCTGGGAAAGAACATCTTCTACAAGCTGAAAAACCCCAAGAGGGTGCTGTGCGGCCTTTGCTCGGCGGTGGGGATCGCCGGTCTTGCGTTCCTGCTGCTGCATCCCATGGCAGGCACACGCAAGCAGCTGATGGCCATTGCCGCCATGCTTGCCATGCAGCTGCCCACGGCAGGCTTGCTGCTGTCCAAGCGAATCCCTGTCGGCAGGGCGGTACAAGTCACCGGCGGTGACAGACTGCTGTTCCATCTGGGGTGCGTGTTTCTGGCGCTGCTGACGGGACTGATGATTCCGACCACGTTGGTTCACTCGGCGCCGGAGGAATTTATCAATCTGGCAACCTTCCACAATCCTCTGCTTTATGTGCTGAATGCCAGCCTGCTGGCTTGGGGCATGTTTGTCGTCTGGTTCGGGATCTTCTATATGCTGGCAAATCCCACAGGGAAGAAGCTGATGGGGCTGGGGGTGTGGGCCCTTTCCATTATGGCGGTGGTGAACTACATGTTCTTCGGCACCGATTTCGGCAGCCTGAGCGCCACGCTGAAATATGACTTTTACCCCCGATTCACCATGAAGCTAAGCCTGATCAATCTGGCGGTTCTGGCGGTGGCAGTGGGGGCCGGATATCTGGTCTGGCGGTGGAAAAAGCCTCTGGTCAGGTTTGCCTACATCACCGTGGGACTTGCCATGGTGGGCATGTCGGTGATCCACACGGTGGGGATTCAGGCGGTGGTGCCGGACACCATTGAAAAGCTCCGGGCCAACGCAGAGCAGGTTCCCTCCATCTCCCTGAGCAGGGAGGGGAAAAACGTGGTGGTCATTATGATGGACCGGGCCGTGGGCAGCTATATCCCCTATATTTTCAACGAAAAGCCGGAGGTGGCTCGGCAGTTTGCGGGCTTTACCTACTATCCCAACACACTGGCCCACGGCGGTCACACCAATTTCGGCTCCCCGGGCTTCTACGGCGGATACGAGTACACTCCTGCATCCATGAACAAGCGGGACGATATGCCGCTGATGGACAAGCACAACGAGGCGCTGAAGGTCATGCCCGTGATCTTTGATCGGGAGGGCTATGAGGTGACGGTGACGGACCCTGCCTATGCAAATTATCGGTGGATACCGGATCTTTCCATCTACGACGAATATCCCCAGATACACACCTATAACATCATGGGCAGATATGACGCGTATTCTCAGGAGACGTCCGCCGCCGCAGAGCAGATGTCCATGCGAAACTTCTTCTGCTTCAGCATCTTCAAGACCTCGCCCATGATCCTGCAGCCTACATTATACACGCAGGGCACCTATAACCACCCCGACAGCGTGTATCAAATGGCACTCAACGAGCAGATCCAGTCCGGCACCTCCACAGCAAAGGGCATGGTGGGGAAATTTGTGCGTGCGTACAGCACTCTGGAGCATCTTCCGGGACTGACGCAGGTCAGCGACAGCGGGAAAAACACCTTCCTGATGATGACCAATGACACCACCCACGAGCCCATGATGCTCAAGGAGCCGGAGTATGTGCCGGAGCCGGTGGTGGACAACACCGAATACGATGCCCTCCACGGGGATCGGTTCGATCTGGACGGCAGGGTGCTGAAAATGAACACCACCGGACAGGTCATGCACTACCACATCAACATGGCGGCGATGATCCAACTGGGTCAATGGCTGGACCATCTGCGGCAGATCGGGGTGTATGACAACACAAGGATCATCATCGGCGCAGACCACGGGTATTATCTGGGTCAGCGGGACGATATGTTCTACGACGGCATTGACCTGATGGCCTATAACCCGCTGCTGATGGTCAAGGACTTCAACAGCAGCGAGTTTACGGTGGATGACCGCTTCATGACCAATGCGGACGTGCCGACCCTTGCCACCGCCGGAGTGGTGGAAAATCCGGTCAATCCCTTTACGGGCAATCCCATCCCGTCTGAGGATAAGACCGAATCGGTGCAGTATGTGACCATGTCTCGGGAGTTCAACACCGCGATCAACAACGGCACCACCTTCCTGCCGGGTCAGTGGCTGTCGGTGAAGGATAACATTTTCGACATGAACAACTGGAGCCACGCAGAGCAGCCCTGATGGGATTTGCGGGGACCGAGACTGCCGGAATGCCTCGATGGGGCGTTCCGGCAGCTTTTGCTTTCCCTGTGGGGCGGGGATTCATAGAAACCGCCGATTGGGGAAAGCTAAACAAGAGGGACGCCCATGGGAAATCTAAGAATTATTAATGTTTCCGGCGGCCCCTTCCCTTGAAATATGTCGAATTATATGATAGAATGCATCCATTGTCACAGGCATCGTTTTTTTCCTTTATTTACAAATTCAAGCAGAAATCAGGTAATATCATGAATAAAAAAACAAATCATAAGGCAGCCAAGGCGTGGAAGGTCGTTTCGTGGATACTGTTGGCGCTGCTGGTGACCGCCGAAGGGCTGCTGCTGTTCCAGATCTACAAGCTGAACATGCTGCCCCTGAAGTATTTCGTCCCCATGATCGTTGTGACCCTGCTGATCGACATTCCCATTGCGATCATGATGTTCCCCCGGACAGGCAGATGGCAGAAGCCGCAGGGGAACGGAAAACGGATCACTGCATACGTACTGGCGGTCCTGATTTCCGCAGGGTGCCTGTTTGGATGGAGAATGGTTGCCAAGGGTCACCAGACCATCAACGAGATCACCACCGCACCCACGGTGGCCGCTCGGGTTGGCGTGTATGTTCTGGCAACGGACAAGGCCGAGAAGATCGAGGATGCGGCAAGCTATCCCTTCGCCATTACCGGCCTGCTTGACCGAGAGAACACCGAGGCTGCCATTGGCGGGATGGAGACCCAGCTGGGCGGAAAGCTCAATGTGCAGGAGTACAAAACCCTCGACGAGATGGCAGAGGCACTGTATTCCGGCAAGGCCAAGGCCATGATCCTGAACGTAGCATACGCAGGGATTTACAATGACAATGAGAAATATTCTGATTTCCATGATAAGACCAAGCTGATCTACACCTATGACGTGATGAAGGTGGAAAAGCCCACCGAGCCTACCGCGGCACCCACCGTGCATCCGGATCAGCCCACCGAGCCCACCAAGGGCGTGACGGAGCAGCCCTTCACGGTCTACCTCAGCGGCTCCGACACCAGAAGCACCACCCTGACCAACAGCGTCAGCCGCAGTGACGTGAACATCATTGCCGTGGTGAATCCTGCCACCAAGCAGATCCTTCTGGTGAACACCCCCCGTGACTACTATGTCAAGAATCCGGCTTACGGTTTTTTGGATAAGCTGACCCACTGCGGTCTGGACGGCATGGAGAACTCCATGGAGGCCCTGTCCGGTCTGTATGGCGTTGACATCGACTACAATGCCCAGATCAACTTTACGGGATTTGAAAAGCTGATCGATGCCATCGGCGGTATCGATATTTACTCGGAAAAGGGCGACGGCGTCCATCTGTCCACGGGCAACACCCACATGAACGGCGCTCAGGCTCTGGAGTTTGCTCGGGATCGGTATTCCTATGCCGACGGCGACCACGCCCGCGGCAGACACCAGATGCAGGTCATCACCGCGGTGGTGGAGAAGCTGTCCTCCTCCAAGGTCATCACCAACTATTCCCAGATTCTGGACACCCTGCAGGGCATGTTTGTCACCAGCATCCCCGGCAACACCATCAGCGAGCTGATCAAGATGCAGCTTGCAGACATGGCATCGTGGGACATCCACTCCTACGCTGTCACCGGAACCGGCGGCACCGACCAGACTCTCAATGGTAGGGCATACGTCATGTATCCGGACAAGACCACCGTGGACCGTGCCTCCAAGCTGATGGAGAAGGTCATCAGCGGCGAAAAGGTGACGGATGAAGATGTGGCTCCCGCTGCATAACGCCTGAACATCATATGGACAAGCTGCCCGAAAGCCAGTCAGCGGTTTTCGGGCAGCTTTAAAGCCCCCGAAAGCGAACCGTCGTTTTCGGGGGCTTTGGCATATCCTGAGGGGGCAGGAAGGTCAGGTCTCCATCTGCCTGCCCAGAAATTCTGCAACGGTGCAGATCAGCTTCTGCTCACATTCCTCCGGCAGGGGGCCGTCTCCCTCGCAAAGCAGCATCACGCTGCCCATCAGATCCCCCTGAGACAGGATCGGCACCGCCGCACCGAGGCAGTATTTGCTTGATGCATCGGTGGGGAAGAGGGGCTTATCATCGCCTTGCCGGCGGTAGGTCCTGCGCTGCTCCATCAGCTGCTCCAGTGCCGGGGAATTGGGACGCTCCAGAAGCTCCCGACGGGGAGCGCCGGAGACGGCGATGATGGAGTCCGGATCGCTGATGGCGGTGATGAAGCCGGTGTTTCTGTGGATGGCTTCGCAGATCTGACCGGAAAAATCCTGAAGATCCCCCAGTGGGGAATATTTGCGGAAGGTGACTCCGCCGTCCTTGTCCGTGTAGATCTCCAGAGGGGAGCCCTCCTTGATGCGCAGGGTGTGGCGTATTTCCTTGGGGATGACCACTCGCCCCAGACTGTCTACCCGTCGAACGATACCTGTTGCTTTCATATCCTTAAAATCCCTTCTTGTGTTATTTGCAGCTGTTATGCAGATATTGTTTGCAGGATCTGGGGTTTTATGCGAAAGACTGTCAGGACTGAAAAACAATTGCAATTTTGGGAATTAAGTCGAAACAGAGACTTCCATTCATGGGACGGAATGTATATAATAACAATATCAAAGGAGGGGGATCGATGATGCAATGTGCCAGATGCGGAATGAAAGTGGAAAGCGGAGCGGTGTGCCCGGCATGCGGCTATAACTTGAACGGCGGTCATCAGCCGTCGGATGCAGACAGGATCTGCAAAAAGAAGAAATGCAAGATCCGATGGATCGTTGCCCTTTTGACAGCGGGCTTTCTGCTGTGGAACGCCGTATCCATAGGGAACGTGCTGTTTGGCCAGAGCCGCGAGTCCGAGCGGCTGTACCAAGATCAGCAGCAGATGCTCAAGCAGCTGGAGGAGGTCTACCAGACGGGGGACTATCCGGCGCTGGGGCAGCTGTTGGAGCAGCTGGAGCCGGACGGGACCGTGTTTGAAAAGTATGAGGACATGTATCGCCTGTATGACTGTCTGGAGCGGAGCCGGAGAACCGTGGAGCGGTATGTGCAGGATCGTAAAAACAACGATCCGAATGCCTACCTTTCCGGCTATGTCCTGACGGATCTGTTTTTCGTGATGGAACAGACCGAGGAAATCAGGCAGAAGGATTATCTGCTTGCCGAGGAGGATCGGGTGGAGGCGCTGCATCAGCAGGCGGAGGACCTGATGCAGGAGCAGCTGGGGCTGACGCAGGAGCAGATCCGCAAGGGCGTGGAGCTCGAAAGGGAAGGTGGAGCGAACCTTGGCAAATACTGCGATCAGCTCATAAAGCAGATGGGGAAGGGGAATGGCAATGAGATGTAAAGAATGCGGCGCGCGGCTTGAAGAATCTCAAAGCCGCTGCCCGTACTGCGGTACGTGGAACCGCCCGGGCGGCGGAAAGCGCAGATGGGGCAGGGACAAGGAGCAGGATCGGGATGAATTCGACCTTTCCCGGCAGGTGCCGCAGCAGGAGGATGCCCAAGAGAATTGGGAGTACACCGCCGAGGTCGGGCAGGATGATGCGGCCGGAGATCTGAGCAAGGATGAGCTTACGTGGCTGAATCGGAGCATGGTCAAGTGCCTGTTCAACAGCCTGATCGTGGCATCCCTTGTGGGGATCGCGGCGGCGGTTGCGGGATTGCTCTGGATGGAATCAGACACCGGCGGTGCCAAGGTTGAAGTGCAGGAGGGCTTTGCCCACGTTCAGCAGCTTTACCAGCAGGGGCAGGAGCGGGAGCTTTCCAAGGTGCTGCGTGAATACAGCGGCGAGAATTGGGGGTCCCCCTTTTATGGCGCATACCGGATCTATGAATTTCATCAGCAGGTTGAGTCCGGTGTCATGGATTTTTTTGACAGGAATATCGAATATGATGAATACGAAGCACAAAGACTGATGTGGGACCTGCGGAACATGCTGCACGATGCGCAGATTTACTACAATGACACGTCTAACCCTGTGGTGAATACCATGTACACCGATTACATGGATGAGGCGGTGGTGTTCGCCGCCTCGGTCCTCGGCTTTGATCAGGAATGGATCGACGGGCTGAAGAACTCGAGTCTGTCATCGGAGGAACAGGAGCAGATGACGCAGGCGATCTTGGATAGGAGGCTGCAATATGAATAATGGGACACGCAGGGCTCCGTCTGTGGTGGGTCTGGTCATCAGAGGCGTGGCGGCATTCATTCTGGTGATCTACGCCATTACCTTTTGCGGCAGTCTGGTGGCTGACGTGAAGCTTGAGTACGAACAGATACCCAAAAGTGAGCGGATCGATCAGTGCCAGTGGCGATATCAGAAGCAGGAATTCGGAGAACTTTACGATCTGCTTTCAGAAAACGGTCTGAACGATCCGGATTTTGATGTCTACTGGGAGGCGGTCGAGGGTGTTCGGGCGCTGGCGGATTATCGCCAGTGGCACGGGGCTGCGGCATCCGGCGTGGAAGGGGCCGATGAAAAGGCGGCGCATTACCTGCAAGTGCTTCAGGAGCAGGCCGAGCATCCGGTATCCCCGCGAAATGCCCACTTGCTCCGGCGGCTTCGGGACGAGGCTGCGGCGCTTTCGGCGGAGCAGTAAAATCTTAAACGGAGTGCATCTTAGGATGCACTCTCTTTTTTGTTCGGCGGCAGATAGGGTGCGGTTTTGTGGGGATGGGGCAGAAAACAGGGAAATTTGAACATTTTTGAAAATTGCCCCGTACCCACTGGAACGATTTTTGATTTTGTGCTATAATGTGTACAAGTATATCAAAATGGAGCGATTATATTATGCTGGAATTATTAGCCCCGGCGGGCTCGATGGAAGCCCTGCGTGCGGCGGTGCAGAACGGCGCCGATGCAGTATATTTGGGCTGTGGAACCTTCAACGCACGCCAAAGTGCAAAAAACTTTACCATCCAATCCTTACAGGAGGCGGTGAAATACTGCCACGTTCGTGGGGTTCAGGTCCATCTGACCCTGAACACTCTGGTTTCCGATCGGGAGATGGATGACTGTGTGAATCTGATCCGTCAGGCAGCCTCTGCCGGAGTGGACGCATTTATCGTTCAGGATCTGGGTATTGTGGAGCTGTGCAGGCAGATCGCCCCGTCGGTGGCGATCCATGGCTCCACCCAGCTGACCATCCACTCGCTGCCCGGGGTGCTGCTGTGCGCGGCATGGGGCATGAGCCGTGTGGTCATCAGCCGGGAACTGAGCAGGGAGGAAATCCGCTACATCTGCGCAAATTCCCCCATTGAGATCGAGGTGTTCGGTCACGGGGCGCTATGTATGTGCTACTCCGGACAGTGCTATCTTTCCTGCGCCATCGGCGGACGCAGCGGCAATCGGGGCAGATGCGCCCAGCCCTGCCGTCAGGCCTACGGCTACGGACGCAGCGAGCAGAAATACCCCCTGAGCCTGAAGGACAACTGCCTGATCCCCTATGTGAAGGATCTGGAGACCATGGGCGTGGCATCGCTGAAGCTTGAGGGCCGGATGAAAAAGCCCGAGTATGTGGCAACGGTGACAGGGGCATACCGCCATGCCCTCGACGGGGGAGAGGTGACCCGTCCCATGATGACGGCGCTGATGAATGCCTTTAACCGTCAGGGCTTCACCGACGGATACTATACCGGCCGGATCGGACCGGAGATGTTCGGCATCCGGCAGGACACCAAGGACGACCCCAAGTGGCTGCAGCAGGCAAGGGAGACCTATGAGGCCGTGGAAAACGGACTGGTGCCGGTGCGGTTTATCGCGCTGATCACCCCCGAGGGCAGTCAGCTTGCGGCGGAGGACCCTCAGGGCAATGTATGCAGGGCAGAAGGTCCCGTGCCGGAGGCGGCCCGAAATCTGGAGCTGACGCAGGATGCTCTGGCGGCAAGGCTTGCAAAGACCGGAGGCACGCCCTTCCGCTGCGCTCAGGTGCAGGCCCATATCGAGCCTGGACTGACCCTGTCGGCCTCTGCCATCAACGGCATGCGTCGGGATGTGCTGAACCAGCTGATGGCGGTGCGTGCCAGACGGGACGGGGTGAAGCTCAACAGACCCCGCCGCATGCCCAGTGTGTTCGGCCGGCGGGATATCCCCGTCATGACGGCACAGGTCACCACCCGTGAGCAGATCACCGGACGGCTGCTGAAGATGAAGCCGGAGGTGCTGTATGTGCCGCTGCATGTGATTCTGGAGGACATGGAGTATTTCAGAGGGCTGCGGAGCAGCCAGAACCTTGCGGTGGTGCTGCCGAGGATCGTCCATGACAATGAGATGGAGCCTATGAAAAACTGCCTGCGGCAGATCCGTGCCATGGGCATTCGGGAGGCACTGGTGGGCAATCTGGGACTGCTGATCCCTGCAAGGGAATGCGGCTTTGCGCTGCGGGGGGATTTTGGACTGAATGTGTTCAACTCCCGCTCCTTGGCGGTGGTGCGGGATCTGGAGTTCCGCTCTGCCCTGCTCAGCTTTGAGATGACCCTGCCCCAGATCCGAGACGTGAGCAAGCCCGTGGACACGGAGCTGATGGTCTACGGTCGGATGCCCCTGATGGTGACGGAAAACTGCATCATCAAAAACCGCACCGGCGGCTGCACCTGCCATCAGGGGCAGACCAAGCTGGTGGATCGGACGGGGGCGGAGTTCCCCGTCATTCGGGACGGGAATTCCTGCCGGAGCGTGATGCTCAACGGCAAGAAGCTGAGCATGCTGGACCGTCAGGACGATCTGCAGCGGCTGGGTCTGTGGGGTCTGCGGCTGTGCTTCACCACGGAAAACCGTCAGGAGGTGGACCGGGTGCTGCGGGACTACACCGAGCGCACGGCCTTTGACCCCGGGGCATGCACCAGAGGGCTGTACCTGCGGGGTCTTGACTAAGGAAAGGGACGAAACAATGCAACTGATACTAGCATCCCAATCCCCCAGAAGGCGGGAGCTGTTGGGATTGACCGGGCTGGACTTTGTGGTCCGCGCGGCAGATATTGACGAAACGATGGACCCTGCAAAGGGACCCTATGACGAGGTAGCGGCGGTGAGCCGGCGCAAGGCACTGGCAGTGCCCCGGCAGCAGGAGGACGTGGTGGTGGCAGCCGACACCATTGTGGTTTGCGGCAGCACCATACTGGGCAAGCCCAAGGACGAGGCCGATGCACTGCGGATGCTGCGGATGCTGTCGGGTCGGGATCATCAGGTGATGACGGGCATGACGGTGCTCAAGGGAGCAGAATGCATCACCGTCACCGAGGTGACCGACATCCACTTCCGGGAGCTGACCGAGGGGGAGATCCGAGCCTATGTGGCCTCCGGCGACCCCATGGACAAGGCAGGGGCCTACGGCATACAGGGCGCCGCCGGACTGTTCGTTCGGGGGATCGAGGGAGATTATTACAACGTGATGGGTCTGCCCATCTGCCGGCTGACCGTGATTCTGCGCAGTCTGGGGCTGAAGATACTGGAGGAAACAAGATGAAGCATTTGTTCAGTGGTCGAGTGAAAACCGTGATCATCCTTGCGCTGCTGCTGGCAGTGGTGCTGACGGTGGCGGCAAGCACCCTGAAGGTGGATCTGCCGGGTATTGCGGTCAAGAGCATCCTGAAGCCCCTGCATGCCGGGGCCAACGCCCTGACAACTCAGGCCGAGCATCTTTACAGCTATGCCTTCCGGTACGAGACCCTTGTGGCGGAAAACGAGGAGCTGAAGCAGCGCATTGCCGAGATGGAGGATGACGCCCGTGCGGCGGATGCTCTGGCCCGGGAAAACGAGCGGCTGCGTGCGGTTGCGCAGATGCAGGAGCAGCGCGAGGACTTCAAGATGGTGGATGCCAACGTGATCGGCTGGGCCTCCAACGACTGGAGCAGCACCTACACCATCAATAAAGATGCCCGCTCGGGGATCGAGGTGGGTCAGTGCGTGGTGACGGCCAATCAGGAGGTCGTGGGACTGATCACGGAGGTCGGCGTGGGCTATTCGGTGTTCAAGTCGGTGCTGGACTCCTCTCTGGAGGTCTCTGCGACCATTGCATCCTCCGGCTATAACGGCATGGTGCAGGGCAGCTACGCCAGCGGTGTCGAGGGGAAAATGCGCATGAACTACCTGCCCTCCAACTCGGTGATTAGGAACCACGATCAGGTGGTCACCGCCGGTTCCACGGTCTATCCCCGGGATCTGGTGCTGGGCTATGTGGTCGATGCCGGATTTGACGCAACCGGTGTGGCGAAATATGCCATTTTGGAGCCGGCGGCAGACCTTGGCTCACTGGAGCAGGTCTTTGTGCTGACGGAATTTGCAACGGAGTAATGCCATGGCAAGAAGGAAATATCAGTTTAAGCCGGATCGACAGGATGCCGGTTTCCTGAATAAGCTTTATATTACAAGGGCGCAGCGGATGACGCTGCTGAAATGGAGCCTGTACAGCGTGCTGTTTTTGGCGGCTCTTGTGATCCAGGACAGCGTTCTCAGCCGATATCGGATCTTTGACGGTCTGTTCGATCTGGCACCCACGGTGATTATTCTGGTCACGGTGATCCAAGGCTCCCATTCCGGCAGCGTGTTTGCACTGGCTGCGTCCATGGTGTATGTGTTTGCCGGCACCGGTCCGGGAAATTACGGATTTTTCCTGCTGACGCTGTATGCCTGTCTGGCGGCGGTGTTCCGGGAGGGCTTCATGCGCCGCAGCAGAGGCTCCATCTGGATGTGCAGCGGGGCGGCGCTTGCGCTGTATGAGCTGACCGTTTTCGGTATCGGCCTGCTGATGAAGATCACATACAGCCGCAGGATCTGGGCATTTCTGGTGACCATCCTGCTGAGCGTTCTGGTGATGCCTGCACTGACACCCCTTGTGGAGCGCATCGGTAAAATCGGAGGTGAAACATGGAGAGAATAAGCCGATTCAGATCGCTGATGCTGCTGCTGATCTTCAGCGTGATCCTTGGCATTTACAGCGTGCATATGTATTCCATGCAGATCTTGGGCGGAGGCACCGTGGTGCGCAACTCCGACACCAATACATCTTATTACACCGTCAAGGCGGCCCGGGGAGACATTCTGGACCGAAACGGCAACGTACTGGTCACCAACGAGGCGACCTATGACATGGTGTTCAACAACTTCGTGCTGATGAACAGCAGCGATGCCAACGGGAATCTGCTGAAGCTGGTGCAGCTGTGCCGGGAACTGGGGATCGAATATATCGAACATTTCCCCATCAGCAAGACAAGACCCTATGAGTACACTCTGGACGAGCAAAGCACCAGCTGGCAGGGATATTTTAAGGAATATCTGAGCTATATGGAGATCGACTCGGATATCACCGCACCCCGGCTGATCGAGAAGCTGCGCCAGATCTGCAAGATCCCCGAGGAATGGTCCGACGAGGATGCGAGACTGGTCCTCGGTCTGCGCTATGAGCTGGCGCTGCGGTCGGATATCACCAATCTGCCGAGCTATGTGTTCATTGAAAATGTGGAGGATGAGACGCTCAATGCCATCTCCGAGCTGAATATCCCCGGCCTTGAGCCGGAGGCTTCCACCATCCGGGTGTACAAGACCAAGTATGCGGCCCACATTCTGGGCACCATGGGCAAGATCGATGCAGAAAATTGGCCCGAGTATAAGGAAAAAGGATATTCCATGGATGCCAGTATCGGCACCAGTGGATTTGAAAAAGCATTTGAGGACGAGCTTCACGGCACCGACGGACAGATCGCGCGGACCGTGGACAAGCACGGGAACGTCATTTCCGAGCATTACACCAAGTACCCCGTGGCAGGCAACAACGTGGAGACGACCATAGACCTGAACCTTCAGCGGATCGCAGAGGAGAATCTGGCGATCACCTTCCAGAAGCTGAGAGACGAAAACGGTCTTTACAATCGGGGACTGGGCGCCGATGTAGAGGGCGGCGCCGTGGTGGTGGAGGACGTGAACACCGGAGAGATTCTGGTCAGCGCCTCCTACCCCACCTATGATCCGGCGAAATTCAACAGCGACTACGACGAGATCAAGGAGATGGAATTCGATCCGCTGTACAACCGTGTCCTGCTGTCGGCACAGCCCCCCGGCTCCAGCTTTAAGATGGCCATGGCCGTTGCGGCTCTGGAGACCGGTACCATCGATCGGGGCACCGCCATTGAGGATAAGGGTGTCTTTACCAAATACGACGGCATCAGCCCCATGTGTCTGATCTACGCCCGTAAGCGGGTCACCCACGGCATGGAGACGGTCGGTGATGCGCTGCGGGATTCGTGCAACTATTTCTTCTATGAGGTTGGTGACCGCATGTCCATCGAAACCACCGATGCCTTCGTGCGGGACTTTGGTCTGGGTGAGCCCACGGGAGTGGAGATCCCCGAAAATATCGGCCATCGGGCCAACCCGGAGACAAAGGCGAAGCTGTACAGCGGTTCGTCGGCAAAGTGGTACATGGGTGACCAGATTCTGGCGGCCATCGGTCAGTCGGAGCATCGGTTCACGCCCATGCAGCTGGTGAGCTATACGGCGACCCTTGCCAACGGCGGCACCCGTCACGCATGCACCTTCCTCAAGCGGGTGGTCTCCGCTGACTACTCGACCTTGGTACGGGAGAATACCCCTAGGGTCCTCAGCACGGTGCCCATGTCCGAGGAGACATACTCCACCGTTGTTGACGGCATGAGACGGGTCGTCACCGAGGGTACGGCGTACAGCTATTTTGTGGGATACGATACCGTTACGGTCGCCGGTAAGACCGGCACTGCCGAGCATGGCTCCGGCGGCTCCACCAACGGCTCCTTTGTCAGCTTTGCACCGGTGGATAAGCCCCAGATCGCCATTGCGGTCTACGGTGAGAAGGCAGGCGAGGGCGGCAACCTTGCCAACGTCTCCAAGCCCATCATGGACGCATACTTCTCGGTGGATGACGCAAGCGATGTTGTGACCTTTGAAAACCAAATCGGATAATGTATGACCTGTGTCCACTCCGTTATCGGAGTGGACACAAATTTTATCCACGCAGGGGGTGTATCACGGGAAAATGCGATAAATGGGGAACTTTTTGGGCGAAAATGCGATTTTTGAGCATTAAATGTTGAAAATGTGTACAATGAAAAGCGGATCGTTCGTCATTACGGAACGAAAATGAGCGTTTTTTGAACTGCTTTGAAAATTTTTGAAAAAAAGTGAAAAAAGCGCTTGACAATTGAAGGTGGGCGTGGTAATATATCTG
>DYCR01000041.1 GCA_019418025.1 Clostridiales bacterium
TAATTGGCCCTTCTAGGGCCTGTGCAAACCACCACTTCAGTGGTGGTTATGATTATTCCATATGCATAAAGGAAAAGAGGCAGCAGGTATGACCGCTGCCCCCTATCCTATTTAGTTGGTACGATTGTGGTGTTTCTTATCCAAAAGCAATATCACAACGCAGCCAAAGGCCAGCGCCGCAATCGATGCCCACACGAACCCATGGTCGGTGTCGCCTGTATTGGGTGCCGGTGTGCTGCTGCCCGGAACGGTGGGCGCACTTGGCTTTTCAGGCTGTGTCGGCTTTTCCGGTTGGGTGGGATTCTCCGGTTGAGTGGGCTTTTCAGGAGTTTTTTCGATGTCATCATTGACGATGGTAAAGACCCCGTTATCCTCACTCACACTGCTTCGGAACCCTGCCGGAACATTCAGCTCTTTTACAGACCACGAATGCTCCGCTTCCAGATCTGTCCATGTGTACGTCCAGTTCCCTGCCGCATTCAGAACCACCTCATCGACTGCCACACCGTCTTTCAGCAGTGCCACGGTTACAGCGTCAGCCGCTGTGCCGCCGTTGTCCAGCTGCCATACTTTTTTCACGGTTACCGAGGTGAGATCAGTGGCAATGGTGGTATTCCGGAAGAGCGGCTCTGCAACTGCTTCTCCATCGGCTGTCTGATAAGTTACCTCCGCTTTCAGTTCTCTGCTGTGGTCCTCCTTGAACACGCGAACCACAGCATGATAGACCGTTGTGTCATAGGAGATCGATTCAGAAGCTCCGATCTGTTCAGAAATGGTATAGGTATATGTTCCCGCATTCTCGAAGGTCAGGGGTGCAAAGGAGATCTTTCCGTCTGCACCGTTGCGCTGAATCTCAACAACAGTTCCGTTTTCGTCTTTCAGCTCAAAGGCAAATGCCCCCTCAGCAGGTGCTGCCCCATCCAGAGTCTTGCCTGCATGCAGCGATACGGAAACAGGCTTCGGTGCTTCCTGAACATTTTCAAAGGCAGTGGTTTCCTTAGAGCCGTCTGTCAGTGTCCCGTTCTGCGCTCCCGGTACCAGCCAGCCCTCCAGAGGCTTTTCTGTAACGGTATATCCGCATTCCGGGATGCCGTTGATGGTATAGCTTCCTGCGCCCTGAATCGTAACCTCGGCATGCCCATTTTCAAAGGTCACACCGTCGCGGTATCCACTAAAGCCGGCGCCGTCTCCGGTCAATACGATCTCGAAGGTGAATGTATCATTGGTCGGAATATCCCCTGCGATGGTTTTGCGAATGGTCAGCGAGGTATCGGCCTTTCGGTTCAGGAAGGTCACATCATTCTGCCCCTTCTGAATCTTTCCGGATGCATTTCCAGTGATATTTTTCAGCACATATCCGTCCTGAACGACAGTTCCGGGAGCGGAGGTGTATTCCCCGGGCGTTCCGGTGAACTCCTCTACGGTGTACTGCGTTCCAACGGGCAGCCCGCTGATCTGCACGAAGGGCATCATTGCGCCGGAACCGCCGTTGGTCGTAACAATGGCTTCTCCTGCCGCACCAAAGATGATCCTGTCGCCGTCCTGATTCAGGAATGTACCGGAAAGAGGACTGCCGCTGGGAGTTTTCAGCGTAATACGGAACGCAAACTGGTCCTCGGTGCTGCTTTTGCTACCGCTGATCTCTTTAAAAATCTTCAGCTCACCCAACTGGGCCTGCTTTGTGTTGGTGAATACGACCTTCATCGTTTTGTTGGCCTCGGTGGTCATTCCGTTTCCTGTCACATCGGTAAGGGTATAGCCGTTCTCAACCTCATTATCCGGTGTGCTTGTAAAGCCGCCGTTGGGCTTTTTCTCGGATACATCATACTCAACACCTGTCGGCAGATCTGTGATATTCACAAATCCGCTGCCAGTAATGGAAACCTCCAGCTCGCCGTTTACGATCGGAACCGTCTGAACCTGCCCATCTTCATTTCGGACCTTGCAGGCGGTATCCGTCAGAGGCTGTCCGTCCTTGCTCAGCATGACCTGAAAGGTAAAGGTATCATGATCCGATGCTGCTGTCCCCTGAATCACCTTCTGGATGGTCAGCTCTCCGGTGTTCAGATATGTATTGACAAAGTTGACCTCACTCTGCTGATTTGCCGCAATATGACCGGCAGTTCCGGAGGACTGCATCCCGTACCCTTCCGGGGTTTGTTCGGTCACTGTGTATCCCATTCCGGCCGGAAGTCCTTTGATCACAAGGGACTCGCCTGCTGTGACAGAGACCTTTGCCACGCCGTCAGTGAACACGGCGCCGGATACCTGTGTCGTGTCCGCTTTGGGGTCTTGCAGCTTTATGACAAAGTCGAATGTATCTTTTCTGTGTTCCTCCGGAGCATCCTTCACCGTTTTGCTGATCTTCAGATCTCCGTACAGGGGCTTGGGCTTTGCGGCATTCCAGAATGTGGCCACAGCGATGTTATTGGCTGCAATCGTTCCGGTGATGTCATTTTTAGAGGTGAGGGTGTAGTCGCCGTCCTCCGGCAGTTTATCCTCGGTGACCGTATATTTCGTTCCGGCAGGCAGTCCCTTGATCACAACAGGGCCATTCTGGCTGACCTTGACAGTTGTTGTTCCGTTTACAAACGAATAACCGCTGAAGGTTCCGCTGATCGGCTTATCCTGCTTATCTTTCAAGGTGACGGTGAAGCTGAATTGACGATCGCGGTCGGCATCGTCACCCGTAACATTTTTCAGGATCTTCAGTTCGCCCAACTGCGGTGCCTTCACCTTGTTGACGATGACGAGCGGCTTATTCCCCTGCTCGGCATAGGAAACCTGAGCGGTCAGATCTCTTATGCCGCTGACCGTGACTGTGATCTGGAATTTCTTAGTTTCATATTCGATATCGGGATCATCTCCCTTTTTTTCCTGAATATAGAACCGATATTCTCCGGGCTTTGTAAAGGTGATATCGGGAATGAGGATTTTTCCCGATGCATCGTTCTGGACGGTCAGATTGATATCCTGATCGCCGTTATTTCCGGTGAACTCAAAGGAAAATTCCTTATCCGCCACTTTACGGTGGTCACTCATTTCCTTGCGGACATCCAGTTTGACCGTTACCGGCTTGCACTCGATTTCCATTTCACTGTGGTGGGTGACCAGAAGATTTTGCTTTTTGGGGTTATTGGAGGGGATATAAAGATCCAGATCGATATTTTTCGGGTCCTCGGCATTTTTATCCCGAGAGAGCGCAGCGATATCTGCTGCAAGATAGGTGATCGGATCGCCCATGGAATTGCGGTCATATTTGTCCCATATCTTGATCCGATCTGCCTGACCATCCCAGAATGTATCCAGAGCCTTCTGATAATCCGTGAACAGCCAGACAGCCATCTGGGTCGCCAGATGGACAGCGTCGACGGCGCAGTTCTCGGGGATCTTGTAAAAATCGATGGCACGGTCTAAGATCGATTTCCCGCCAAACTGACCTTTGTTCTCCGGATAACCCAGATGGGTGGCCCAGATAACGGCATTTCTGAAATTAATCCCTTTCATGGGGCCTTCTGCAAGCTTTTCAAACTCACCTGCATCGGCATTTTCGTATTTCTTGGTGTATTTCGTCCCATCAGGAGCCGGCTTTTTTTCGTTGAAGCAAAATGCGATGTATTGTTTGGTATCGCCTTCAAGCGTCAACCAATAGTTCGTTGAATCCAGTCCTGAGAAGCGCTTTTCATATTCAGCGGGAGAATGTGTCATCATGTATGTCAGGTACTCATTCTTCGTACGTGTCCCCCACCCTTGAATATTCTGATCTTCCACATCCTTGGCAAAGATCGATATCGGCAGCATGCCGGCGATCATCACCAGGACAAGCAGGATGCTTATGATCCTGCCCTTTCTGTTTTTCATAAAAATCCTCCTTATGCAAATAGAGATGGCAGAGCTGTTCCTGCGGATTATCCACCATTTCTATTTGCCGTTTCCTCAATATTGAGAAGCGATCATCTTTGCAAACAAAAAACGCTGATCACAAAGCGGATGGACGATCCCTTGACCTTGTGTTCAGCGTATCATAGTTCCAATTCATTTTGATGCAGCAAAAAAAGACAGACAATGCCTGTCTGTCATCCAATTTACGCACAGCCCAATTCATCATGTCAGTCACCCCCCTCTGAATCAATTTCTCATGCGCATGTCAAATCAATGCGGATCTGCGCATGAACGAAGGACTCGAATGGGGCACTTCATCGTCGGAAACTGACCTGTTTCCGGAAATTCGGACGACATTCATTCCTAGGTATGGGATATATTAGCATACTCTGTTTGTTACTTCAATAGGAATAACGGGCCTGAATATTAAGTTTTATGAGTAAAAATGTTAAGTTTTATATATAATCAAAAATCAGACCTTTCCTCGATCATGTTAGATCAAACACCAATGCTTCCATAACGGAAAAATCAAAACTTTTTGACCAAAATTCCTGCGCATGGGAGAGTGTTTTACCCACTCTCCCGGCTGATTTTTCAGATTTCATAAGCCTCATCAATAAGGAGAGCGCCCGGAAACACCGCCAGCCACCAATCCCCAACAGAGATATGGGCCACAGCCTCCGACAGAATCAAGCCGATGGACGGTGTCTGTGCGGACAGCCCAAAGCCGATAAAGGTGATAGATGCCTTGTGAATGATCGCGTGGGGAAACAGCAGAAGGAATCCCACCATGATCTGCGGCAGGATATGGGATCAGGGTCGAGCCTAGGCCCGGATAGGAGAACACCTGCTCGGCCAGACCTTTGCAGTCAGCATAAATGAATTGCTTTCCGGTGAATACATCCTTGATGAGGACTTTCGCAGGCAGGCAGCCAAGAATTTGGTAGATGCGGTAAAAGAAAGTGCTTTTTCCTTTGAAGAACAACGACAATTCTGGATTCACAAGTGGAGGAGGGAACATATTTCTCTGTTTGCAGTACTGTTTCTGATTCCGGCAACGGCGGCTATATTATTTCTAGTCACTGATAAAATATGGTGCTTAGGTCTGATCCCCCTTTTGGGGTTGATCGAATATGGTTGGCAAAATAATAAAATGATGATCTATGTGGAGGATCAACTTTATGGGAAGAATGAAAGATGATCTGGCAGGACGATTTTGCTTGTTCTAGCGGATATCCTTTAAGAGTTTTTGTTACAGTAAACCCACATAAGGTCTGCCATCAGTCAGTCAATACAGACACACAGAATGTTTATTCAAAAAAAGCTGCCGAAAGCTCCAGAAAAGGAGAGCTTCAGCAGCTTTTTCATATTCTGTACTGTGGGTCCAGCAAGAGATTATTGGATTCTATTGAATGGCCACGCCTTTCGGCTGCACACATTCACCACAAATGAGCCGACAGTCGATGTGTATTTGATGGTAGAAACCACCCTTTACAGAGTACATCCCATGCAGCACAGCTATTGCAATGGGGCGGTTGTATTACGAAAGGATCTTACGCTTCATCCATCATTTGCAAAAGCAAATAAACAGCAGGTTGATGCTTTTCAATCCATTCCAACTCATTCCGGTTTCTAATGGATATTGCCGCATTTTTCCACGCGTCAAAATATTCCTGACCGGTCTCTGCTTCAAGCCGGAGTGAGGCCTCCGGAGCAATATCATCTATGACTGCCCGCATAATATGTCCACGCAAATCAGTCTGTCCACCTGAAAGGAACTCAGAAAAGCAGTAGCGCAGTGCGTCCTGTCCATAGCTGACCAGTTCTTGGTATTCCTCTTTGTGTTCATCGATATAATCACCAGGGTTAGATGAGGCTGCAGGTGAGGCTTGAATGATATCCAATAACCCTGCGATTCTCGTATCAACATCAGAGGAAACCGATTCAAGAGAATCTGATGATCCCCCGTTTCGTGTGAAAGAAGCGATCATGTCATCCGTCCCGGCTCTGCCGAAGGAGATCACCCCCATATTCCCAATCAAATCAAAGGCCGCAGCTGCACACCCTTCAAAATCTTCCCTCTGGACATGATCTTTTCCAGTGACAAAAACTGTAAGCTCGTAAGGTTCTGTATCCGTTTGCAGCCGGATCGATGAATAGCGGTAATCCTTGGGATACGGGAGAAGCTGCGCAATTTGATCGACTCTCGTGGCATCCCCGATATACTCAGTTCGGTACTGCCCCAGATCTGTGGCGGACATCGCTTCTGTCCTTACCGCAATATTATCCACATTCACATATACGATCTTATCCTGATCCGTATCATTTTGTACATGAACACCGATCTTGAACCATGCACCTTTTTCCGCTGCCATCTTTACGGGCATCCCCGGCGTGAGATATTCCGGTTCATATGCCGTTTCTGTTTTTACCTGCACAGGCTTCAAAACCACTTCTGCATCGCCAAGACCATCGCCGGATGTTATGGTGATATGCTTTCCAAGGGGAGAAATTTCTTCATCCGCGTAAACAAAATCTTCTTGGCTTCCGGCGGGAATTACGATTCTAAGGCTGAAACGGTCCTGTTTGGGGTTTGTCAGGAAGCACACGGCAATCACGATACAAGCAGCTGCGGATATCAGGATCATCCAAAATGTCGGTTTCTTATAATGCATTACAGACTTCACCCTTTCTTTCACACCTGCTTCACCAAAAGCCAACGGGCAGGCTGCCACTCGACGGCGGTTTACGCTGAAGGATACCAATGCCTGCGTGTAATCGGCTCGCTGTTGGCTGCCAAGACGCTTGATCACCTTTTCATCACAGGCAAGTTCAATGTCACGGCACAGCAGTATGTACGCCAACCACATCAGAGGATTGAACCAGTGAAGCGCCAGTAATAGAAAGCCAAAAGGCTTCCACCAGTGGTCTTTGCGGCGGATATGGGCCTTTTCATGGGCAGTTACATATTCAAGACGCTGCCCATCCAGCTTAAACGGCAGATAGATTTTCGGTTTGACGACACCCAGAACAAATGGGAATACCACATTCTCACTCTGGTAGATATTTTCTTTGTAAAGGACGGCAGCAGCAAGCTTGTAACGCAGATGAAAATAACTGAATGCCGTATACAGGAGCAGTGCAAACACACCTGTCAGCCAAACAGTGGACAGAACGGGGATGACGGTATTTTCAACGGTAGACGGTTCCGTTAAGCGGTCGTGTTTCGTGACCACATAATAACCGCCCTCGCCGTCAGCAACCGGCTCTCTTCCGGCGTCGATAGCGACATCATAGTAAGCCGAATCAGGATAGTGGATGTCGATATCTCCAATATAATCATCCCCCCATTGCGAAATCAATTCTCCACTTCCGAGGAAATCGGGAATCAGGGAAATATGGCTTTCAATGGTAAACGGACAGACCAGCCTGACAGCCACGATCCCCCAAAGCAGAACATATACCCATTTGGGCGCGTTTTTCAGTATGAACCTGAATATCAGCACAGCTAAGACAAGCCAGCTTGCAGACATGCTCATGGTGACGATTTTCAGAAAGATTTCGTTCATTGCGCTCCCCCCTTCCTGATCTGATCGATCATCTCCTGAACCTCATCAAGATCCTTGTCAGAAAGATCCTGACGTCTGGTAAAGGCCGCGATAAATGCAGGCAGTGACCCTTCAAATTTCTTTTCTACCAGTTCCTCAATTTCAGAAGCTTGCGCCTCGTCTTTGGAAACAAGGGATGTAACGATCCCATTCTCACTTTTCAAAATCCCACGCTGACCTAAGCGCTTGATCACGGTATATGTAGTTGTTCGCTTCCATCCCAGCTTCTCCTGACACAGCTTTACAAGTTCCACCGCCGTGACCGGCTCGTGTTCCCACATGATCAGACAAAACCGATATTCGCTTTCGTGTATTTTGGGAATTTCCATGTTCAACACCTCCTGTCTACCACATTAGACTATATATAGTCTACGATAGCAGACAAAAGAAGTCAATAGAATTTCAATAAATTTAAGACATCCGCCGGCGGTATGTTCTCTCAGCAGTGATGTAAACGCGCAGCGTTGTGAGGCCCCAGTGGGCGGAATCGTTCCACCTACTGGGGCCTTTTGCACGCTATGTTGTTTTCAGACTGCTCTGGTGTCCGGACATATCACAGCATCCATTCCGCCTTACACAGCCCTTCAGCCTCTGCCGTCACACG
This sequence comes from Clostridiales bacterium, assembly GCA_019418025.1. Classification (GTDB taxonomy): domain Bacteria; phylum Bacillota; class Clostridia; order Oscillospirales; family Oscillospiraceae; genus Faecousia. Next base: position 8,095 of record DYCR01000041.1, read on the forward strand.
CAAAGGCTCCGTCCCGTTGCGGCGAACCACCGCCAGTGCCAGTCCATGAAATGTGCTGCGGGTATTGCTGCTCTCGGATTCGTGGCAGGCAGGATCTCCATTGCCGACACCGATGATCGTACCGCCTTCGGCGAAGAACGTGACCGGCACACAGGCACGGTGACAGGTCAGACCGGAATCATCTGCAACAGATACCTTGAGCAGGACCTCCTGCTGACCAAGATACACCGGCTCAAGCCGGAGCATTGATGGCTTGTCTGGTGTACAGTGGGTCTGTTCTGCCACCTGCACGCCGTTTTGATATCCAACTGCGCGCAAGGTACCCGGTTCATAGACCACCTCCCATGCACTCACAAGACCAAGTGTATGCACCTTTCGTCCGGCACTGACCCCGTTGACGAACAATTCCACCTCCTGACAGTTGGAATACAGCTCGATACGGACATTTTTCCCGATCATTTCATCATCAAGATCCCAGCTCGGCAGGCAATGCACCATCGGTTCCGATGTCCACAGGCTGCGCCAGTAATAAAATACATCCTTCTCAAATCCACAGTAATCCATGGCACCGTAGCTGCTCACAACAGCAGGCCAGTTCCACGGGAAGGTTTCCCCCCGATAATCAAATGCCGTCCAAACAAACATTCCACCCAACTGCGGTGTCGTGACCAGATTGTTGAAAAAGGTACGTGTCAGTCCCAATGCAGAAACTGCACCTCCCATTGTGCCGGGATCAATACCGTTGCGACGCATGAGCTTGCAGTAGTAATTTTCGCCCTCGTAGCAGTCGCACCATCCACGCTCCGGAGAATCCTCATACACGCCGCGGGTCGAAAGAAAGCTCACATCCTCGGTTGCCATGACCCTTCCCTGCGGATATTGCGCTAAAAACGCTCTCGCCTGACCGTTGTCGTAGTTGTATCCGGCTACATCGGACAAGGCTACATAGGAAATATCCTCCCGGCCAAACTGCGTTGCGGTCGTAAATGCCCGGGTGTGATCCAGTGCGTGCCCCAGATCCAGCAGACGCTTTAAGATCCGGCGGCCCTGCGGCTGGCACTCGATAAATTCCTCATTTTCCAGACAGTACATATAGACTGACGGATGATTTCGAGAGCTGCGGATCATATCCTCCAGATCCGCAATGCTCTCAGCCTGAACATCAAAGTGACGCACCTCGTTCAGTACCAGAATGCCCATACGGTCGCACTCCTCCAGTAATGCACGGGTTGCGGCATGGTGTGCCGAACGGTAAGCGTTGCCCCCCATATCCTTGATGCGCTGCAGGCGATATCGCAAAATATCCCTCGTCATGGCGGTGCCCGTTCCGGCAAAATCCTGATGGACGCATACGCCCTTCAATTCCACCGCACGTCCGTTCAGAAGCAGTCCGTCATGGGTATAGACCGCCGTGCGTACGCCAAATGCTACCGAGTCTGTATCCTCAGTTCCCTCACTCAGCTCCACCTCTGCACGGTACAGATTGGGATGCTCCAGATCCCACAGCTCAGGCTGCTCCAAACTGAATTCTGCTTCGGCATCGGCACACGTGAACCCCTTGACCGCTGCCGAGACTGTTTTTTGTGCTGCAAGCTTTCCATCCGGTGTATAAATGCGGAAGCATGTACTTCCTGACCAGTCACTGAGTGTGCTGTTTTCAATTTCAGCAGATACATGCACAGAAGCACTGCCGTTTTCCAGTTTTACCGTATGAGCGAAAATGCCGTCGTGGGCCACATGCACTCTGGGCAGGCAGTGCAGCCAAGTATCTCGATAGATGCCCGCTCCGTCACTCCACCAGCCTTCCAGTTCAAAGGAGTCTGTCCGTACCAGAATGACATTTTGTCCCTCGTCTCCATACTGAGCATATTCGGAAATATCCACCATAAACCCGGAGTAGCCGGAAAAGTGCTGAGCAATCAGGCATCCGTTCACCCAGATGGATGCATTGTGCATGACTCCCTCAAACTCCAATAGGACCCGCATACCTTCTGCTTCTGCCGGCAGAGAAAACACCTTTCGGTAATATCCAATGCCGTTGGGCAGGCAGTCACTGCCTACGTTGGTCATGCCGGGTGCAGTCTGGTCTTGATCGTCCGGAGGGATATAATCCTGACGACTGTGCCAGTCATGGGGCAGCGTGACCGGCTCCCAGTGGTCTGTCAGCTCCGGCACCAGATGGATCACCTGATTGCCGGCCTCCTTCCCCTGCGAACCAAACAGCGTCCAGTAGCGCTCCGGCAGCGGATAAAAGCCGCCTTCTGCATTGGTCAGGTTGGAAGCACCGCCGCCTGTTCCGGTTTTTGTACGTGCCGTGCAGGGCTTTTGCTCCAGTTCTCCCTGATGAAACTGCCACCCATCGTTAAATTGTGTTTTACGTTCCATATTATGCTGCCTCCTTTTTACTCTGCATCCAAAGCCATGCCTGCCGTCTCTTTTGTTGTGAACACCAAAAACAGCATGGACAGCCCCAATGTTGCAATGCCGCCCACCAGACACAGGGGCTTCAGTGGGATAAACGTGACGAGCCATGCAAACAAAGCCGTAGCAACCAGAGATGCAATCAAAGATACCATCCCGAATACACTGCCGATCGATGCACGCAGGCGGGTAGGTGCAACTTCAGAAGCCATCAGGCTGATGGAGTTGTTGGAAGTCCAATAGCTTCCGATCGCACCGCCCAGCAGCAGGCCTACCATCAACGGCGGCATGCCGGCTCCTGCACCGTAAATATAGCCTCCCAAACAAACCATTGCCAGTACACCGAACAGAATAACGGTAAATTTTCTTCCTTTTTTGTCGCTGATGAAGCCGCTGATAAACAGCAGTGCCGCCCAAGAAATGGGATAGGCGAACAACGCCGTTGTGACTGCCTCCGTGCTCATTCCGCTCATGGTCATCAGCGATTCATAAAAACCGGTGAAGGGCATCATCGCACACATAAACAGTGCCATGGAGATCATCTGCATCAGCAGCTGTCTGTTATGTATGATCGCGCGGAAAGCCGGCAGCAGACCGACCTTTTCTTTTTTAGAGTCTGCCGCAGCTTCCTCTCCGGACAGCTCACGCTCCAGTGTCTCGATGCGACGCTGCATGAAAACGTCTGTTTCACGGCAGGCAAACAGCGCAATCACCGCAAGTCCTATGCCGGCAATGGCAGGGATCAGGTAAACAAATCTCCAGTTGCCGCCATCGGCACCTATGAATGCACCGCGTACCACTGCAATCAGTACAATGCCAATGGTACCGATGCTTTTGGTCACGGAAAAGAATGTTCCGCGCTTATCGGGAGGAGAGACTTCCATGGCATACAGCACCTGAAAATCCGTTGCCGTAAAGAAACCGATCACCGTCCGGCCCAGAAAATACAGGAATGCGTTTTCTGCACAGGCACAGATCAGCATGCCGCTGCCCATCCCCAGTGCGCTCAGGATAAAAAAGATCCGGCGCCCATAGCGGTCTGCCAGTGTTTTGTAGAATGTAGCAGCCAGAGATGCAATCAGCGTCAGCAGTGAAACGACTGACATAAGGGAAAGTCCTGCGGTGTAATCCATCCCCATCTGGTTTACGAACAGATCGTTGATAATGGAGGACTGGATCGCTCCGGAGGAGCTGCTGGCATACTCATCGAGCAAATGAACCAGGGCAATCATGACGATCAGCATTGCACTGTAACCCCGATACGGCTTCTTGTCCAGCTGGCGCCTCCATTTTTCCAGTTCTTTTTGCTTTTTCTGCTGTTTGGCGGCGATAGTATTCATGACGTAATCTCCTTCCACTTGTGTTTTGTTGTCTATTGACAATTTATCTACCAATAGAGTACAATCATTTGTGCATAAAAACAATGTCACACTTCCCATCGAAAGAGCAAAAGTGTATCATATTTTTCACCTTTTGGAGGTCGCATATGAATGGTTCACCAATGACGGAATATGATTATGCCGAGATTCTCTCAGAGCTGACTGATCCTGATGACAGCATTCCGATTAAATCACCCCGGCGGTATCGGCGTTGGATCTCCTCATTGACGGTCAGCATGTGGAGCATGGACCTTCAGCGAGGTGCGATGTATCTGATGGCAGATTGGGACGGTGTACAGCAGTGGACATATTCTCAAAAGGAAATGTATCAGATTTTGAATAATTACCCTGTTGAGCGGCAGTATCACTACCATGACTACTACGAGCTGCTGTACGTCATGGATGGAGAGGTCAATGAGTGGATCGAAGAGGAGTGTCTGTGTCTGCAAAGAGGCGATGCCGTTTTACTGGATAAGAATATACGCCACGCAGAAGAATATTTAAGCTTTGCCAGTTGTGTGTTTCTCAGTCTGGATACCAACTGCGTAGAGCGTTTACTGGCCAATGAACCACATTTTACCGACAACCAGACCGTCATGCATTTTTTCT
>DYCR01000042.1:0-10558 GCA_019418025.1 Clostridiales bacterium
GATCTCGGTACGGCATATGTGGTCATGGTGGTACTGGATGAGGAAAATAACCCCATTGCCTGCGAAAAGCAGGCTGCCGCTGTCCTCCGTGACGGTGTTGTCGTGGATTATGCCGGAGCACTGCAAATCGTCTGCCAGCTGAAACGGAAGTTGGAGCAGCGTCTGGGGAGAGAACTGTTGGATTGTGCCATTGCCATGCCGGCGGGAACAGAATCCAGTGTAAAAACGCACCAGTATGTCGCCGAGGGCGCCGGGTTCAACGTCACCAATATCCTTGATGAACCCAGCGCAGCAAATGCAGTTTATCAAATCCGTGACGGTGTCGTCGTTGATATCGGCGGCGGCACCACAGGGCTTGCGTTTCTGAAAGGCGGAAGGGTAACCCAAATCGAGGATGAACCGACTGGGGGCACCCATCTGTCCCTTGTCCTGTCGGGGAATTACCACATTCCCTTTGAGGAAGCGGAGCGAATCAAGCAGGACTACACACGTCACAGGGAGATCCTGCCAATCGTCCGCCCTGTCATTGAAAAAATGGCCACCATCGTCAGCCGGTACATCGTCCCCGGGCAAGTCGATACCATCTATCTGTGCGGAGGCACCTGCTGTTTGACTGGGATCGAAGGGATTTTCGAGAAGGTAACAGGCATCAAAACGGTAAAGCCTCAAAATCCGTTTCTGGTGACGCCGGCGGGGATTGCTATGAACTGCATTTGTGAATCGTAACATCCTTTAAAATTTAGAAAGGAGGGAGGATATTTGGATCAGCAAGCACTTATTGAAGAAATCGTGGCCAGAGTAACTGCCAAACTATCTGCAATAGATGTAAGTCAGGACGAGACTAAGACCATCGATGATCGCCCGGGGCTTTTGATACTCACGCAAAACCACAGCGATGCCTGCCATCGTTTCTACGAAAGCGGGCCACTGGGGAAGCGATACCGAATCGGATGCGCGCTTTTGGAGAATTACGACATCGATCTTGATGCATATGACACGGTCATCCTCTTTGATCTGAGCAATGAGGCCCTGAGCAAGCTGGCATCCGGAATTTTCGATTCTCCCTATACAAAGCTTGCCGGACAGGCGATCCTGACCGGAAAACGGATCTATATCGCTGCCGAGCAGATCGAGCTGTACCGCTATGAAAAGACAGCACCCAAGACCTATTACACTATGATGCAGCAAAAGCTTGCATTTCTGTGTGAAGCCGGTCTTATGATCTGCAGGATGTCTGATTTGGAGAACTGCATTCTGGGTACCCGCGGAGGAAGTGCAATCGATTCGGCACAGCCCCATTCTGATCCGCTTGAAGAGCATCATCGAGCGGAATATCGCTTGGACAAGCGGGTCATAACCGAGCGTGATGTCGCACATGCCTGCACCGAGAAAGCCAGTTACATTTACATTCCCGCCAAGAGCATTGTCACGGATCTTGCCAAGGACTATGCTCGCTCGCAGGGGATCAGTCTTATTCGGGGGTGAGCCACACCCCATCAAAGCGGAGGAATACATATGAGGGTAGCAAAGGTCATCGGAAATATTTGGGCCACAAGAAAAGAGGATCGCTTATCCGGGTTGAAGCTGCTGCTGGTAAAGCCGCTCAACGTACTGGATGCTGAGGATGATCTTTTGCCGTTGGTGGCAGCAGATATTATCGGCGCCGGTGTTGGCGAAACGGTCCTGATCGTTACAGGCAGCTCGGCACGCAGTGCCGCCGGAGACATGAGTATCCCCGTGGATGTATCCGTTGTGGGGATCGTGGACGATCTGGAAATCGATAAATCCGTACTGAGGTAAGGTGATTAGATGAATTTAACCGATGCGGTCAAGGCCGCTGGCGTGGTGGGGGCCGGCGGTGCCGGCTTTCCAACACATGTGAAGCTCTCCGGGCAAGTGGAGTGCTTTATTGTAAATGCCGCAGAATGCGAACCCCTGATCGAAACAGACAAATACCTTTGCCGGACATTTCCCGACCAACTGGTGCAGGGCATACAAATCATTCAGCAGCACCTCGGTGCAGCAAGAGCCGTCATCGCACTCAAAGGGAAATATAAGCCCGAGATCGCAGCATTGCAGGCCGCTATCGAAAAGCAGCATGCCAATATCGAAATCTTTCGAATGGAAACCTTTTATCCTGCCGGAGACGAGCAAACCATTGTCCATCAGGTGACCGGGCGGATCGTCCCTGAGCGGGGGCTGCCCGCAAACGTGGGATGCGTGGTAGACAATGTCGGTACGGTGCTGAATGTTTTGGATGCCTTGCAGAACAAGGCCGTCACAGATAAGTACTTATCCGTAGTCGGTGAGGTAAAGGAGCCGATCATGCTGCACACCCCCATCGGAACACCCTTGCGGGAATGTGTGGAGGCTGCGCATCCCACGCTTTCAGACTATGCACTGGTCGTTGGGGGACCTATGATGGGCAAAACGCTGACCGACCAGCAGGATATTGACCATGCAGTGGTTACAAAGACCACCGGAAATATCATCGTCCTTCCGAAGGATCATTATCTGTTCCGCAGGGCTGAACTGCCTATGCCGGTTATTCGCCATCAGGCAATGAGTGCCTGTATCCAGTGCCGCATGTGCACGGATTTATGTCCCAGATACCTGATCGGTCACCAGATACGCCCTCATCTGATGATGCGCAATATCTGGCGGGAGGAGCAGGTCAAAGACCCGGAAACGTATCTTGAAACGTTCGGAGATGCAGCCAACTGCTGTAGCTGCGGCATCTGTGAAATGTTCGCCTGTCCCATGGGCCTATCCCCCAGAAAGGTGAACGACTACCTGAAAGCACAGCTGAGAAACCGAGGGATTCAGGTCCCCAGAAATATGGAGCCCGTTGCAGACCCTATGGCAGCGCTTCGCAAGACCCCAACCGAACGTCTGACCGCACGGCTTGGCCTCAGCCCGTATTACCACCGCCACGCCGACAAATGTCTGGAGCTGCATCCCAGTCAGGTATTTGTTCCGTTCCAGCAGCACATCGGAAAGCCCGCCATCCCCGTAAAGGAAGTTGGTTCTGTGGTGGAAAAAGGGGAATTGATCGCCAAAGCAGAGGAAGGTCTGTCCACAAACATTCATGCAAGTATTCGGGGAATCGTTGCAGAGATCACCCAAAAAGGGATGAAGCTCTGCCGCAGAGAGGAGTGAGCGTATGGGATTAGCCATTGCAATGGTAGAACTGAACAGCATCGCCAGAGGCATTGAAACCTGCGACTATATGGTTAAGGCGGCGCAGGTGGATATCCTTCGTTCCTCAACCATCTGCCCCGGTAAATATGTTGTTTTGGTTTCCGGCGAAACCGGTGATGTAAAAGCTTCCATGGAGGAAGGACTCAAGCGGGGAGGGGAGTGCGTGGTGGACAGCCTGCTGCTGCCTAATATCCACCCCCAGCTGATTCCTGCCATCAGCATGACCAATCAGGTCCCTGAGCAGGGCGCGATTGGTGTTCTGGAATTTTATTCTGTTACCTCAGCAATCATCGCAGCCGATATAGCAGCAAAAGCGGCAAATGTTACCTTGATCGAGGTTCGCATCGGCTACGCCATCGGCGGAAAGGGCTATGTGACCCTGACCGGTGACGTAGGGGCTGTCCGAGAGGCGGTCGCTGCCGCTGAACGTCAGGCACAGATGCTTGTGGGTACAGCTGTGATCCCACGTCCGGCAAAGCAGCTGTTTGAAACTTTATTGTAACATATCCTTCGCATATCGTTCTGATGCAATATACACAAGACAATATTTAGGAGGAAGATAAATGAACGTATTTGTAGACAGCCTGAAGGACTGGGTTTCAGCGCTTTCCATCAACTCGGTCATCATGATGATTATGATGATCTTCATGTTGGTTGGAGCAATCGATAAAATCCGCGGCAACAAGCATGGCTACGGCGAGAAATTTGAAGAGGGCTTCAACGCCATCGGCCCTCTGGCCCTGTCCATGGCAGGTGTCGTAGCTGCCGCTCCGGTCCTTGCTACCGTCCTCGGCCCCATCATCAAGCCCATCTACACCTTAGTGGGGGCGGATTCTTCCATGTTTGCAACCACGCTGCTGGCTTGTGATATGGGTGGCTATCCTCTTGCGATGGAGCTGGCCTCCGATCGCTCCATCGGCAGCTTCGCCGGACTGATCCTCGGAACCATGATGGGCCCCACGATCGTGTTTACCATCCCTGTGGCGCTTGGTATCCTAAAGGAAAAAGACCGTCCCTATCTGGGTGCGGGCGTTCTGGCAGGCATGATCACCATTCCTCTGGGCTGTATCGTCGGCGGCCTTGCCATGAATGCTATGACTGACTATAAGATGAGCTTCGGTGCCATCATCATCAATCTGATCCCGGTCATCATCATTGCCGGCCTGATCGTGATCGGACTGTGGTTTGCTCCGGCAAAGATGATTTCCGGCTTCAATGTGTTTGGCAAGGGTGTCACCATCGTCATCACAGCCCTGACAGCCATTGCCGTATTCGAACAGATCACTCATATCATGTTCCCCCTGTTTGATGTCATGGCCACCCCTGACCCTGTGACAAACCTGACCCCGTTGGATTCTGGTCTGCTGACCTGCGGACAGATCGGTATCGTGCTGATCGGTGCATTCCCCATGGTGGAGTGGATCACCCGGACCTTCGGCAAGGTATTGGGCAAGATCGGTCGCGCTCTGGGCATGAATGATAAGGGCTCCGCCGGCTTGGTGGCAACTCTGGCAAACAACATTGCAACCTTCAACATCATGGATCAGATGGACCCCAAGGGCAAGCTGCTGAACGTAGCCTTCGCTGTTTCTGCCGCGTTTGTGTTTGGTGATCATCTTGGCTTTACCGCCGGCGTTGACCAGACCATGGTTACCCCCGTTATCATTGGCAAGCTGGTTGCAGGTATTAGCGCACTGCTGATCGCCAACTTCCTGGCACCGAAGCTGCTGGATAAAATTCAGGCTGCCGAGAAAAGCAAGGCATAATATAATTTGCTTATCCAACGGAAAGGATGAAAACACATGAATGTCAGTGAAGAACTGATCCGCGAGATCGTAACAAAAGTAATTCAGGCAGCTGCGGCCGGTCAGCAGGAGCGTGACTTTGAAAAGGTAGTTGACCCCAGTGGGATCATTGGGATCAAGACCTCCACCGTCAAGTGCGAACCCTTTCAGCAGGAGGGGGTCGCCCTGAAGGACGTCGTCACACTGCAAGAGGCTCCCCGCATGGGCTGCGGCATTATGGAACTGGATCACACCAGTTTTGAGTGGACTCTGACCTATGACGAATACGACTTCGTCATCGACGGAACTCTGGAGATCGAAATTGATGGCCGCGTCATTACGGGAAACCCCGGCGATATCATTTATATCCCCAAGAACAGCCATATCCATTTCCAGACCCCCAACAAGACGAGATACGCCTATTTTGTATATCCTGCAAACTGGGCTGAGCTTGGTTAACATCCTCACGCTGTCAAACATCTCCCAATTGTTTCAAATTGGGAGATGTTTTTACACTTTTCCCGGTTGACATCGGTAAAAAATTATGGGATAATATATATTACAAGTACATATCAGGGTACACAGGTGTCTGCCGTTTGGCAGGTGAAAAGGGAAGTCGGGTGCAAATCCCGCACAATGCCGTTGCTGTGTTAGCGGAGTGGTTTTTGGATATCATTGGGAGCCGGATCCTGAGAAGATTAAAACCGCGTTTGACGCTTCAGTCAGAAGACCTGCCTGTGTGCGACGCACAAAAAAGCCTCCTCGCGCTTTGGGAGGGTGCAGCAAACATATTGCGACGTTAGCCATATGTCTGATTGCTGTATCGGAAGATACAGCTTTTTTGTTCTCTGAATTACTTGTAATTCACCTCTTTTCGTGTGGAGCGCAAAGCTCATGGTTCCTGCCAGATCATCTGCACGCCCCACAGCCTGAGACAGAAACGGCATCGTGGTCGTTTCCCTCAGTTTCCCCTCAGGAGGCAGCTTCGCCGCAGGAGCTGCCTCCGTTTTCTTTTTCAGTCCGCATCCGTGGCCTTTTTTGTGCTTCTGTACCGATATCGGTCAGCAGGCCCTTCAGCTCATCAAACGGCATGCTGTACCGTTGAGACAGATAGCGCAGGGATGCACCCAGTTCTCCGTCCGGTCCACCGTACTGGCTGATGATGATCGAGGCCAGTCTCGGGTTCGGCTTATCGATCTTTACCGGGTATTGAAGCTTTTTTTCATACGAAAACATCGTTTATCCCTCCCGATTTGCACAGTATTCCCAAGGCCACGGATCGTCCAGCCATCGATACGCCCCCTCGCCGGGGTGCATGTGATTCAACGGACCGTACTGCTGTTCGTACTGTTTTCTGAGCTTGGAATACATTTCCTGATATGCTCTGTACAGCTCCAGTGCCTCGTGATCATCCCGATGGGTGTCCAGATACAGTGACAGCTCCGTGATTGCAAAATTCAATGTCTGCAATTGGATCAACGGTGTGTCAGGCTTCTCCTTGGTATTGGCCATCCCCATGAAGGGCAGATCCAATCCGGGGTATATGGTCCCGCGGATCAGCGCCTTTCTGGCATCATACTGGGGCGGGTCCTCTTTCTGAAACGGTACATAGGGATTGGCCAAAGGCGCTGTCGGTGGCAGCACGCCCTGATATCCCTCGGGCCTCCTGTGGGCCATGGGGCGTTTCATTCTAGGTTTCAAGGCTTCATTCCTCCTGAAAAAAAGTCAGAACTGTCGTTCCTGGTCATTCTATGCATAATCCGGGGCTGTGGTTCATAAAGCCCCCCTCCGCATCATACGATTGATCGGAGGGGTGATCGATGAAAACCAGAGAATTTTTGAAAAGATATGCATATATCTATCTTTATGCAGTGTGCATCTGCCTGTTGGTCAGTTATTTTATTGGAGGCCGCATCGCCAGTGTCCATAGTCCTCAGCACTTCACCCGGCGTCCCACGCTGATCATCGATGCAGGTCACGGTGGGATCGACGGCGGAACCACCTCCTGTACGGGGGTGCGTGAAAGCCAGTTCAATCTGGAGATCGCACAAAAATTGGAAAAGCTGATGAGAATCATGGGGTATCGGACCGTCATGGTTCGCACCGAGGATACCAGTGTTGCCACAGAAGGAAACACCATAAGGGAGGAAAAACGCTCTGATCTGCGGAATCGGGTCAATCTGGTGAGACAGACAGAAAACCCTTTGTACATCAGCATTCACCAAAATTTCTATCCTGAGAGCCGTTACTCAGGCCCTCAGGTATTCTTCGGATCAGCAGGGGACAGCAAGACCCTTGCCACGCAAATGCAATCCAATATGAACCACGTGTTGACATCATCCAGTAACCGCAGCTGCAAAAAATCCAGTGGCGTTTACATCATGGAGCATATTGACTGCACCGGCGTTCTGATCGAATGTGGATTTTTATCCAACCCGGAAGAAGAGCGAAAGCTGCGGACCCCGGAGTATCAAAAAAAGGTGAGCGGTGTCATTGCTGCGACTCTGGCTGACTATATAGAACAATCGGCAGTCGCATGACTGCCGATTGTTATGAGACTGTCTAAAAACCCTTCCAGGGCTTTTAGACAAGTTTTTGCAGCCTGACCCGCGCATAATTTGTCCGTCATTGACGGACAAATTCCACACTCTCAGGCTGATATGTATTTTCCCCGAGGTACACGCCCCCGTGGAAAATGATTTGGTCTTTTTTGCCGCTGAAGCGGCAAACTCTGTGAGACTTTTTTGACCACACATAGAACAATCGGCAGTCGCATGACTGCCGATTGTTCTATCTTAAAAATACCCGAAGTAGTTTTTCGTAAATCCTTTGATATGGCTGATACCGCATCGGTAGATCCAACCATGTTTTTTTATCGACAATGGACTTCATGTGAGAAAAAGTATCAAAACCATGCTTGCCATGATAACTGCCCATGCCGCTTGCTCCGACGCCACCAAAGCCCATGGCCGTTGTGGCAAGGTGGATAATGGTATCGTTGATGCACCCGCCTCCGTAGCGGATGTGACGGGTGACATAGTCAATCGACGGCTGATGTCGGCTGAAGAAATACAGCGCCAGCGGGGAATCCCTCCGTTGAAGCACAGAAACGATGGATTCGATATCCGTAAAGGTCATGATCGGCAATACCGGGCCAAAAATCTCCTGTCCCATGACGGGATCATCCCAGTTCACATCCGTCATGACCGTAGGCTCAATTTTCAGACAAGCCGCGTCTGTTTTTCCGCCAAAGACCACTTTCTTTTGATCGATCAGAGATACCACTCGGTCAAAATGCTTTTGAGAAATCATCCTGCCGTAATCAGGATTGCTCAATGGCTCGGCTCCAAACTGTCTGGTGATTTCCCGGGTAATCTCCTGCACAAGGCTGTCTTTCACATCCTCGTGGACCAGAATATAATCCGGAGCAACACAGGTCTGTCCGCAATTTAAGTATTTTCCAAAAACGATCCTCCGGGCAGCCAGTTCTATTTTTGCAGTCTCGTCCACAATGCATGGGCTTTTTCCGCCGAGCTCCAGTGTTACAGGGGTAAGATGTCTTGCTGCACGCTCCATCACGATTTTACCGACAGCCTGAGACCCTGTGAAAAAAATATAGTCAAACTGCTCGTCCAGCAGTGCCTGATTTTCAGCTCTTCCGCCGGTGATCACCGCCACATAATTCCTGTCAAAGCACCCTCCGATCAATTGACAGATCACTTCTGATACAGCAGGGGAGTAGGCACTGGGTTTGATAACTGCGGTGTTACCGGCTGCCAGAGCGTCTACCAACGGCCCTATCGTCAGCAAAAACGGATAGTTCCACGGGCTCATGATCAGCACGGTGCCATAGGGCTCTGGCTGAACATAGCTTTTTGCAGAAAATTGATGCAGGGGAGTCCGCACCTTTTTTGCCTGCGACAGACCATAGCCGTACTTGATCATATATCGCAGCTCTTCCAGTACAAGCCCCACTTCGCACATATATCCCTCAAAAGGACTCTTGCCTAAATCAGATCGCAGCGCAGCATTGATTTTATCTTCATTTGTCCGGATCGCTCTTTCCAGACGGCGAAGCTGTTCTATTCGAAAAATCGGGGCAAGCGTAGCCCCCGAGCGAAAATATGCACGCTGCTGCTCTAGCACCTCATGAATAATACCTTGTTCCATATCAAACCCTCACACTTACGTTTTTTTCATCATACCACGATTGCGTCCGGTGTGCAATGGGCAATCCTTGACCAAGAATCCATCTATTGATATAATATCTGCAAGATCATAAAAGGAGCAATTCCCATGGCAAAATTAAAAACCGTATTTTACTGTACCTCCTGTGGCAATGAGACCCCAAAATGGCAGGGGCGGTGTCCAAGCTGCGGTCAGTGGAACACCTTGACCGAGCATGTAGAAAAGCCTGTTGCCCCGGGGCGTGTAAAATCCGCACCGGTCGGTATGGGACGCAAGCCAAAGCAGCTTCATCAGGTGGATATCGACGACGAGACCAGATTCTTTACCGGAATGGGGGAGCTGGATCGGGTATTGGGCGGCGGTGCAGTTCAGGGCAGTTTGGTGCTGGTAGGCGGTGCGCCCGGCATCGGCAAATCAACCCTGCTGCTGCAGATCTGTGCCAATATCTGTAAGGATCGCAAGGTTCTGTATGTGTCTGGCGAGGAGTCCGAACGCCAGCTGAAGCTTCGTGCTGACCGCTTGGGTGTATCCTCTGAAGAACTGTATATTCTATCGGAAACGCGGATGAGCGCCCTTCTGGAGGCCGTAGAAGAGGTCAAGCCCGATGTGTTGATCGCAGACTCTATCCAGACGCTTTATAACGAGGCAAATGAATCTTCACCGGGATCTGTTTCTCAAGTCAAAGACTGCACTATGAATCTGATGCATGTCAGCAAGCAAGAGGGGATCACCGTTTTTGTAGTCGGTCATATCAACAAAGACGGGGCCATTGCAGGTCCGAAGGTTCTGGAGCATATGGTCGACTGCGTTATGCTGTTTGAAGGAGATTCTCATTCTTCCTATCGACTGCTGCGTGCGGCGAAAAACCGTTTCGGCTCCACCAATGAAATCGGTGTTTTCGAGATGGCAGAGTCCGGCTTGGTCGAAGTACCGAATCCCTCTAAAATGCTGCTTCAGGGCAGACCCGAAAATGCCCCTGGGTCCTGCGTTGCATGCGTCATGGAGGGAACCCGCCCTGTCCTTGCAGAGATTCAGGCACTTGTAACACGTACCAGCTTCAATGTGCCACGCAGAGCTGCCGATGGATTTGATTTCAACCGGGCTGTCCTGATGATGGCAGTAGCTGAAAAAAGGGGAGGACTCGCTCTGAGTTCCTTTGATGCTTATATCAATGTCGTTGGCGGACTGCATCTGGACGAGACCGCTGCGGACCTGCCTTTGATTCTGGCAATCGCATCGGTGTACCGTGATCGACCGATATCATCGACACTTGCCGCCATCGGGGAAGTGGGTCTGACAGGGGAGATCCGGGCGGTAAATCACCTCTCACAGCGCCTGCAGGAGGTCAGCCGTCTGGGATTCAAGCATTGTATCATCCCCAGATC
>DYCR01000042.1:10568-11866 GCA_019418025.1 Clostridiales bacterium
TCTGATCACGTGGAGATCCCCGGTTCATTGGAGGTATTTCGTGTTCGCAACATTCGGGAAGCAATTGAGTTCGCAATCTGATAATCGGGAAGTGGAGGCCTGTAATTTCGGCCTCCACTTCATTTATATCGCAATCCCAAGTAATAATCCTGCTGCAAACCAAACGCCTGCAAATAATATCCAAAACGGAGGGTTTAATCGAACCTTCTGTTTTACGATCACAGGCTTTTCGATCTCCCGCACAAGCACTTTGGGTGACGGTTCGTTGGCTCGATCCAACAAATTGATCACGATCGGTGCCGGTTGATGAACAGGTTTTCGTTCTGTTGCCAAGTATTCAACCTCTGTCTCAAGTAAATCTGCAATTCAGATCAGGTGAAGTGTGTCAGGGCTTGATAAGTCATTCTCCCATTTGGACACAGCTTGACGACTCACACCCAGATCCTGCGCAAGCTTCCCCTGAGAGATGTTGCGCTCATTCCTCAGTTCTGCAATTCGTTCTCCCACCGACATAGAACTTTTCTCCTCTATTTATTGACAACTATTAGTTGCATTATACATTATTCAAAATATTTAGTCAATTATTTTGATCCTCTTTTTCGAACTCTATGCGTGAAATCGGGTTTGCTTCTGCCGCGATTTTCAACTCGCTGCTTTCAATATGCGTGTAAATCTGCGTTGTATTGAGATTCTCATGGCCCAATACTTCCTGAACCGTCTTGACATCTACACCGCTGGACAGCATCAGTGTTGCCGCAGTATGACGCAGCTTGTGCGCAGAAAACTGCGTTGCATCAAGCCCCGCCTGAAGCAGTGCTTTTTTGACCAACCGGTGTACTGCGGATACGCTGATCCGATTACCGTCTCGAGAGCCAAACAGCGCCCGATTGTCGGACAGTATCTTCTTTTTACGCTCGACCAGATACGCATCGATCGCTTTTCTGCATCCGGTTCCAAAATATACAAACCGTTCTTTGTTACCTTTACCCACGACTCTCAGCCTGTCCTCATAAATATCTGTCATGTTCAATCCCACTAACTCACTGCGACGGATTCCACAATTCAGGAATATCATTAAAATTGCATAGTCTCGCACTTGATTGGGGCCGGATACCGCTTGCAGCAGAGCAGTTGATTGCTCTAGTGTCAGATATCTCGGCAGACTTTTTCGAATCTTCGGGTACTCTAAATCAGCCACCGGATTTTCCGCCAACTGCTTTGTTCGTACTGTCAAATATTTAAAAAAGGATTTGATCGCAGACAGTTTTCTTGCACGTGCTGCGGATTCTATCCCGGTT
>DYCR01000043.1 GCA_019418025.1 Clostridiales bacterium
CTCAGATATATTACCACGCCCATCTTCAATTGTCAAGCGCTTTTTTCACTTTTTTCATTTTAATTATTCCACGCATTTAGGACTGTTTCTTTACACCAGCTTCTCCTCTGTACATGCGGCATGTACATTATAATATATTAAAGATCCCACGCCTTCACAATTGCATTCCTTCCACACAGGTCTCGTGACATTTATGGCAGCTGCGCTGTCCTCATTTCGGCAATGATGTACACTGGTCCATGGATTGTGTATTATGCTGTATTTCACTATCATTCTATATATATTAACCACGTTTTTACACATTGCTATTTGAAATCGATTTGTGTATAATTCGGTCATACATTTTCAAGAGGAGGAAACATAATGTCATATGATTTTCTTTGGCAAATAGCTTTGATCTTATTAAGCACAAAGGTCCTTGGCCTGCTCACCCGTCGTTTCCATATGCCCCAGGTTGTCGGCGCACTGCTGGCCGGTCTTTTACTGGGCCCTGCCGTATTGAACATTCTTCCCAATGACAGCCAGATGATCCGTCAATTGGCGGAACTCGGCGTTATCGTGATCATGTTCTCTGCCGGAATGGAAACAGACATCCGCGATCTGAAGAACGCCGGAAAATCCGGTTTTCTGGTTGCCCTTCTGGGTGTACTCGTCCCCTTACTGGCAGGTGCCGGTGTTTCTTTGTGGCTTGCTCCCACAGAGAGCATGCTGCAAAATTTCTTCATCGGTACCGTGCTGACTGCAACCTCTGTCAGCATTACCGTTGAGACACTTCGTGAGATGGGACATTTGCAGAGTCGTGTAGGCAATACGATTCTTGCCGCCGCAATCATCGATGATATTTTAGGTATCATCGCATTGACCATCATGACCAGCATGGGCGGTGGCGGAGGAAGCCTTCTGCTTGTTCTTGGAAAGATCGTGATGTTCCTCGTATTTTGCGGAGTTGTGTATTCTGTCGGATTCCGAATCATGGACTGGTACTTCAACCGCTCCAAAGGACAAAACCTTCGCCGTTATCCCATCGCTGCTTTCGTAATCTGCCTGCTGATGGCTTGGATCGCCGAAGCATTCTTCGGTGTAGCCGATATAACCGGCGCATTCGCAGCAGGACTTATGGTTGGTGCTACCAAAAAGGCCGGATACATCGCCTCCCGTTTGGAGCCTGTTCAGTATATCCTTTTAGGACCTGTTTTCTTTGCAAGTATCGGTATGGATGTTGTCCTGCCCGCTATGAGCAGTGAGATCGTAATATTCAGCATCCTTCTTATTTTGGTCGCTGTGCTGTCGAAGTGGCTGGGCTGCGGTGTCGGAGCAAAGCTTTGCGGTTTTTCGATCAATGAATGCAACCAAATTGGTCTTGGAATGGTTTGCCGTGGTGAGGTCGCGTTGATCGTTGCCAACAAGGGTAAGGAGATCGGCCTGATGCCTGATGTCTTGGTAGGCCCCGTGGTCATTACCGTTATTATCAGCACCATTCTGACCCCCATTCTTCTGAAGCTTGCATACAAGGGCAAGGCAAATTCCAAGATGGAAGAAAGTGTCCTTGACACTCGCAGCGAAGAACTGGATTGCTTGGATATCGTCACCGATCGTATTTTGGCCGCCGAAAAGGAATTTAGAAACAAGAAATAATCCACATTAAAAAAGCCCCCGAAGCGGAACCTCTTAAAGACCGCTTCGGGGGCTGATTTTCAACTCTTTATAACGTAAATGCCGGACTCAAAGATTACACCGTCTCACACATAGAACGGCAAATCACTCATCATCCTCAATCAGACCATAACCGCCGTCATTACGCTTATATACCACCGCAAATGCACCGTCACGATCCTCATCACGGAACGCAAAGAAGGTATGTCCCAACAGATTCATCTGCATGAGCGCCTCTTCGCGGCGCATAGGCTTCATCGAAAAATGCTTGATCCGCACCAGAGCCAAATCATCCTCTACATCATCAGGCGCAAAGGATGTCTCATCTACCTGACGAACGAATGCGTCCTGACGCAGTCTGCGAGCAAGCCTTGTTTTATTTTTGCGGATCTGGCCTTCGATCGTGCCGACCGCAGCATCAATGGATGCGAACATATCAGAGGTCGATTCGCTGGCACGGAACAGTGTCCCCGCACCGCGAACGGTCAACTCCACATTGTTGCGGTTCTTTTCCACCGAGAATACAACAAGTGCCTCCGCATCGTCATCAAAGAAACGAGCAAGCTTCATAACCTTCTTTTCAGCATAGTCATGAACCTTCTCAGGCAGTCTTACTTTCTTTTCACTAAATTGGAATTTCATACGCGGCACTCCTTTCATTTCACCGATGATTCGGTGTAACTGCACTATACCACGATTTCCAAAATCCGACAAGGGGGTGCAGGATCACTCATCCAAAGTTTCTTCTGCATCCAGAAGCTCGTTCATCACCAGATTATACAGTGCCTCGGCCTTCTTCTCAAACATGCGCCCAAGACGCACCGCCTGCCGCTGATCCGGCGCAACAAGCTCCAGCCGCATCAGATTGCTAAGCTGATCATCCAGAGTCATAACCACTGAATAATCTCCGCCCTCTCGGGATATCAGCTTTGTTTTAACAAAGTTGCTGCGCTTGAGCTGACGGTTGAATTTTTCAACTGCGTTTTCCGCCTTTTGTTTCACTGTAAATGCAATGGAGTCGGCGGTCAGCGCACCATCCTCTTTGCCTTTTTCCGTAATCTCATATCTTTCGCCGTCCACTTCACGCAAATGTCCTGTTTTGACCATTTCAGGAATTGCAGTGCATACATCGAAATAACTAAGGCACTCGTCCTGATAGCACAGCTCATACAGCTCCTGCGTCGTCATCGGATAATTTGAACGGGATGCAACGTACAGAATCAATACCTTCACATCCAACATATCATGAATAAAACCTAATCGCTGCATACTTTCACCTCTTATCTTTATTATACCCTAAGATCAGCAAAAATCAAGTCTGCACCTGTCGAAGGCCATCAACATAATTTAGTATAGTGAAGGAGGTAATCATTTGAATACGCAGCACACCATTTTTATCCCAAGGCATACCCCTGCCTTATCCTACGCAGCTCAGGAGCTTGTCAGACATCATCTGGAGCTTGTCGCCTCAGCCTCTGATGCAGACACTGTCCTGCTTCCTGTTCCGACACCGGCTGATTTAGACTGGAGAATTTATCGAAACTGCCGTATATTCGGCGGGAATCTTGCAGAACCGCCCCAAAACGCTGTCGATTTTCTCATGGATGACCGTTATTTGGCAGAGAATGCCGCCATCACAGCCGAGGGGGCCGTCAGCATGATTCTCCCAAATCTTCAGGATCGTTGGGCCGATTCTCCTGTCCTGATCCTCGGTTGGGGCCGTATCGGCAAATCCCTTTCGAGCCAATTGCAGCATCTGAACATACCCGTTCATATCTACGCACGAAAGGCTGCGGATCTATCCATGGCCGCAGCCTTAGGGTGCATCCCCTTTGAAGCACAAAACCTGCCAAGTTACCGATGCATCGTCAATACCGCTCCTGCGGAGATCCTTTCTGAGGAGGATTTGAAGAAGATCCGGCCTGACTGTTTCCTGCTGGAGCTTGCATCAGGGAAATATCTCCCCCACGAACGTGTCACACCGGGCCGCGGATTGCCCGGAAAATACAAGCCCGAGGCCTCCGGAAAGCTGATCGCAAAAACACTCTGTAAATACCTGTAAGGAGGGCAAAGACATGACCATCGGATTTGCAATGACCGGATCATTTTGTACATTCTCAAAAGTGATTCCTATTATGGAGAGCCTTTCAAAGGAGTATGACATCATCCCGATCGTGTCTGAAATCATTCCCGCTACCGACTCCCGCTTCGGCACAGCACAGTCCCATATCCAAAGAATTACGGAAATATGCGGAAGGTTCCCTCTGACCAGTATCCCTCAGGTGGAGCCCATCGGCCCCAAAAAGCTTCTGGATGCTCTGGTCATCGCACCGTGTACCGGAAATACTCTGGCAAAGCTGTCCCACGGGATCGCCGATTCCTCGGTTTCCATGTGCGCAAAAAGTCATCTCAGAAACGGCAGGCCCGTTGTGGTGGCTATATCGACAAACGACGGCCTCGCAGCCGCCGCCGAGAATATCGGCCGCTTGCTCAATCGCAGAAACTACTACTTTGTCCCCTTCCGTCAGGATGATCCGGAAAACAAACCCACCAGTCTGGTGGCGGAATTTGAACGTATCCCCGACACCCTGTCCTATGCTCTCAGCGGTACGCAGATACAGCCCTTGATCCTGCAATAGCACATCCCCCGGCACAGCCTCCTATCGACCGTGCCGGGGGATCATATATTTATGATGCGAAATCCTTACAGCTGCTCGATCTGCTCCATCCAAGTGCGGCAGCTTGCCTCACTGGGCATCTTCCAGTCACCTCTTGGACTGACGCAGATAGATCCCACCTTCACACCGTCGGGCTGACAGCTGCGCTTAAACTGTTGGGTGAAGAACCGGCGATAGAACACCGCCAGCCACTTTTTGACCGTCTTGGCATCGTATTCATCTGCAAAGGCACGGCAGGCCAGTACATAGATCTTCCTAGGCTCAAAGCCAAAGCGTACCAGATAATACAGGAAGAAATCGTGCAGTTCATAGGGGCCGACGATATCCTCAGTCTGCTGCGTGATTTTCCCATCCGTATCCGGCGGCAGCAGCTCCGGGCTGATGGGTGTATCCAAAATGTCACACAGCAGGTCCTGAACATCGGCAAATGCCGGCATATTTGCGATCGCCTGTATCATCCACCGCATGAGCGTTTTCGGAATGGTGCCGTTGACTGCGTACATACTCATATGGTCACCGTTGTAGGTACACCACCCCAGAGCCAGCTCACTTAGATCCCCCGTTCCGATCACGATTCCGTTCACGATCGAGGCGTAGTCCATCAGGATCTGGGTCCGTTCACGTGCCTGTGCATTCTCATAGGTGGCATTCAGCACGTTCGCATCATGCCCGATATCCCGAAAATGAGCGGTGACGGCATCCCGAATATTGATCTCCTTACGGCTGATCCCCAGTCGTTTCATCAGCTCCAGAGAATTTCGATACGTGCGGTCCGTGGTGCCGAAGCACGGCATCGTCAGTCCGTGTACATCCGTTGCGGGCCGCCCCAGCTGACGCATGGCCTCCACGGTCACCAGCAGGGCCAATGTCGAGTCCAGTCCACCCGAGATCCCAACCACCGCATTGGAGCCGATCGCCTCCAGTCGGCGCTTCAGTCCGCTGACCTGGATCTGGAAAATATCCATGCACCGGGCCTGACAGTCATTGCGTGTTGTGGGGACAAAGGGCATCTTGTCCAGATGGTACAGCGTTCCATCCGACCGCAGGCTTTCGCAGCCGCAGTCCACGTACCGCATAGGCTCCATCACCCCGTAAACACTGGTGCAGTCGCGGACACTCTTGTTCCGCTTTCTCTCAGCCCGGATGGCACCCAGATCCGCATCCTGAATGATCATATAATCCGTATCGATCAGATTCTCGTTCTCCTTGAGCATATGCCCGTCCTGCGTGATCATACTGTGTCCGCAGAATACCACATCCGTGGTAGACTCGGTAGAGCCGGAGGAGCAGTAAGCATATACACAGTTGCATCTGGCACTTTGATGCTTCACAAGTCCCTGACGGTATTCACGCTTACCCACGGTTTCGTTGGATGCAGACAGATTCACAATAACCTCTGCGCCATTTAGGCAGGCCAGTGTACTGGGGGGCAGAGGGGTCCAGAGATCCTCGCAGATTTCCGCGCCGAGCTTGGTTCCGTCACCAATGGTGAAGATCAGATCCTTCCCCACCGGGACCATATAATCCCCCCGAAGTCCCAGTTCTGCCATGGATACCATATCAACGGTCAGATCCGAGGACGAGGAGAACCACCGATACTCATAAAACTCATTGTAGTTGGGGATAAATGTCTTGGGGACGATCCCTCGAAGCACTCCGCCGGCGATCACCGCACAGCAGTTGTACATCTGCCCGCAGATGGTCAGGCCGATGCCAACAGCCACCGTCAGTCTGGGATGCTCCCCACAGCAGTCAATAATCTGCTGCAGACCATTCATGGCCGCCCGTTCCATATGCCACTGAAAGAACAGATCGGCGCAGGTATATCCGGTCAATGCCAGTTCCGGCAGAACCAACACGTCCGCCTCAGCCTCATCCGCCTTTGCGATATAACGGCAGATGTCGGCCGTATTCTTAGTCACATCCCCCACCTGCACCGGAGGCACGGCACAGGCGATCCGAATGAATTCGAGCATAAAAAACCTCCAGAAATCTTTTTTATTATCATACCAATTTTTCTGAAAAATTTCAATCAAAAAGAAAAGAGGACGACAATCATCGCCCTCTTTTTCGGTTAGATCTGATCGGCAAGTGTTCTGAGCTCCTGCGCAAGATCGGTCCGCTCCCACGGGTGATCCCCGACGCCAAAGTGTCCATACTTAGCAGTTGCACAGTAAATTGGGCTGCGCAGCTCCAGTCTGCGGATAATTCCGGCAGGTGTCAGATCGCAGGTCGTGCGCAGAAGGCGGGTCATTTTTTCCTCGCTGATCTTTCCGGTGCCATAGGTGTCAACACGCACAGAAACCGGCTCCGCCACACCGATCGCATAAGCCAGCTGGACCTGTACTTTTTCGGCCAAGCCTGCCGCAACCAGATTTTTCGCCATGTATCTTGCCATGTATGCGGCACTGCGGTCCACCTTGGTGGGGTCCTTGCCGGAGAATGCGCCGCCGCCATGGGAGAAATATCCGCCGTATGTGTCAACAATGATCTTACGTCCGGTCAGACCGGTGTCTCCGTTGGGTCCACCGATCACGAAATTCCCCGTGGGGTTGATGTGGATGTGGGCCACATCGCTGATGTCGAACCCGTACGCTTTCAGCACCGGCTCGATCACCTGCTGACGGACATAGGACCGCAGCTCCTCCACCGGCAGCTGCGCGCTGTGCTGAACAGAGACCACAACCGTGTCGATCCCGACCACATTGTCGTTTTCATCATACACGACCGATGTCTGGGTCTTTCCGTCCGGACGGAGCTGAGGGTTCTTTTCGATGCACTCAGTCAGACGATTGACCAGTGCCCGGGAAATTGCCGCCGGCATGGGCATCAGCTCAGGTGTCTCGCTGCAGGCGCCGCCGAACATCATGCCCTGATCGCCTGCTCCGCCTACCTCGTCATTCGTACCGAGTGCGATGTCTGCCGACTGGGTATGTACCCTGCAAATCACCTCACAGGTGTCTGCATGGAATCCGTCTCCGTCGTGGGTGTAGCCAATGCCGCGGATGGCTTCTCTTGCCACCGCCTCATAGTCAACCTTTGCCTTTGTGGTGATCTCTCCGCAGATCACGCACAGATCAGTCGTTACCATGGTTTCACAGGCGACCCGAGAGCCGGGGTCCTGTGCCAGGCAGGCATCCAAAATTGCATCCGATACGGTATCTGCCACCTTGTCGGGGTGTCCGTTGGTCACACATTCAGAGGTAAATAATCTTTTTTCCATTGTTTTTCCTTTCTGTGCGCATAAAAAAAGCGCACCGACGATTCGGAGCGCAAAGCAGTTCTCGAATCCTCATCTTTCGTATTTGCCGCCGGATTTAGCACCTTGATTGCTCAGGTTGCCGGGTTTCACAGGGCCGTTCCCTCCACCACTCTTGATAAGGCTTTTATTAAGTTCGCCACTATTCTACTTTTTTCCGGCCGAATTGTCAAGGGGGTATCTTCATAAAAACGAACATTGATGAAATGTTCATATTTGCGCTATGGACTTTTGATACGCAAACTGCTAAAATGATATCAACTATCTATCGAGGTGAATGATTTGAAGGACTTACGTCGACGTTTTAACCGCTTTTGCTTTGCCAACCGCAACAAAGGCATTCCGAATCTTATGATGTATATCTGCATCGGCTCGGCGATCATGGCATTCATGAGTCAGATCGACCCCAGCAACATCCTGTATCGGGTGTTCATGTTCGACCGACAGGCGATCCTGCACGGTCAGATCTGGCGGCTGATCACCTATCCGCTGTGCTACTCAGGGGGCAACCTGCTGCTGACCGCCATCACCCTGCTGTGTTACTATTCCATCGGACGAGCCATGGAAAACGTATGGGGCCCCCTTCGGTTCAACCTGTTTTACCTGACCGGCATCGTGCTGATGGATATTTACTGCATGATTTTCGGCGGTCGGGCAGATATCTATTACCTCAATCTGAGCCTGTTCCTGTCCTATGCGACCATGTACCCTGATTCTGAATTCCTCCTGTTTTTTATCATCCCGGTAAAAGCATGGATCTTTGCCGTCATTGATCTGTTGGCGGTCATCATGGGTCTATTCAATCCGTTCCCCGTCAATCTGTTCCCCCTGATCGCTTTAGGGAACTACTTCCTGTTCTTCGGACCCGATGTGCTCAATGTCCTGCCCCTGAGCTGGCGTGTCAATGCCCGCAGGACCGTGAAAAAAGCCGCTCACCCCGGCTCCAAAACGATCCCCTTCAACAATGCAGGCTCCTATCAGGCAACCAATGCCACGCAGAAGGCCCCCTTCATGCATAGATGCACCGTCTGCGGCAGAACCGATGTTTCCAACCCCGAACTGGAGTTCCGCTACTGCTCCCGCTGCAAGGGCTACTATTGCTACTGTCAGGATCACATCAACAATCACACACATATCCAGTAAAAAACACCTCCGATTCGCCTGAATCGGAGGTAATTTTTATAGTCCCAAAGCTTCACCGACAAGGATAAACTTGATCCTTCCTTCGATGCGGCTGTTTCTGGTGACCAGCACCTGATTGCAGATGCAGGTCTCTGCCAGACAATCCCCGCAGACACCGTTGACTGTACATGGGGTTTTCCCCGGGAACCGCTGATGGTTCATAGGAGCCGCAACGGTCCTTGCACGCTGCACAGCGTCCTCAATGGTGTCCTCCACCTTGTTCATTCCTGCAATGACCAGTACGTTCCTCGGCCCGTAAACAATGGCTGCCACACGGTTCCCGGTCCCATCGATGTTCACCATCTGACCATCCATGCTCAAGCCATTTGCACCGGTCAGGAAAAAGTCCGCATTCAGACATGCGCGCATCTTTTCCTCTTTCTCCTCCATCGTGTCGCAGCTGGAGCAGTCCAGTGCCTGATACCGTCCCTGTCGGATTGCCTGTGTCAGCCCGATTTGATTTGCACTCATTGCGCCGCCCCAGCCGACACTTGCTCCCTCAGGGATCAGCTCCAGAGCCTTTTGCAGGGCCTGCTCCTTGGTGTCGCAATAGTATGCCTCAAAGTGGCGCTTCTGCAAATTCTTGATCAGCACCTTTGCCCGTTTCTCATAGTATTGCTTTATGATCGTATCTATGTCAATTCCCCCTTTTTTCTTTATAGTAGCACAAAGCCATCGATCTGTAAAGAAAAAGCCCCCTTTCGGGGGCTGCAGTGTGTCAAAAAGTCTCACAGAGTTTGCCGCTTCAGCGGCAAAAAAGATAAAATCATTTTCCACGGGGGCGTGTACCTCGGAAAAAAACCTATCAGCCTGAGAGTGTGAAATTTGTCCGTCATTGACGGACAAATTATGCACGGGTCAGGCTGCAAAAATTGCCCGAAAGCCCTGAAAGGGTTTTCGGGCAGTCTCAAGCCCCCTTTCGGGGGCCGGTGTACCATATCAGACCTTACTGGCTTCCAGACACTTCTCCAGTGCCGCAAGCTTCAGACAGGTGCAGAAAACCTGCATCGCCTGCTCTAGCTCCTCAATGGGCGGGAAGCTTGGTGCGATCCGGATCATCGAATCCTCCGGGTCCTGTCCATAGGGATAGGTAGCCCCCGCTTCTGTCAGCACAACGCCTGCCTCCCTGCAAAGCTCCAAGGCCCGTTTGGCCGTGCCGGGCATAGTTGCAACGCAGACAAAATAGCCCCCCTTGGGTCTATGCCAGCATGCGATCCCCGTCTGGCCCAGTTCCTTGTCCAGCATCTGAAGCACCATCTCAAACTTTGGTGCTAAAATCGCCGCATGCTGTTTCATCAGGGCAATGGTATGACTGCGGTTTTTCAAATACTTCACATGCCGAAGCTGATTGAGCTTATCATAGGAGATAATCTGCACCGCCAGATGCTTGGTCATGTAGGAAATATTTTCCTCACTGGATGCCATGACCGAGAAGCCTGCACCGGGAAACGTGATCTTGGATGTGGAAGCAAATTCAAACACCATATTGGGACGGCCCGCCGCCTCACACAGGGAAATGATATCCCGAAACGGCACAAACTCCCCTTGAAATTCATGGACACAATATGCATTGTCCCACATAATGATGAAATCCTCTGCCGCCGGCTTCAGATTTGCCAATCGATCGATGGTCTCCTCCGAGTAGATATACCCCTGAGGATTGGAATATTTGGGCACGCACCAGATTCCCTTGACGGACGGGTCCTGCACAAGCCGCTCCACCTGATCCATGTCCGGCCCCTCCGGGGTCATCGGAACGGCGATCAGTTCAAAGCCAAAGGATTCTGTAATGCGAAAATGCCGATCATACCCCGGCGACGGGCAAAGAAACTTCACGGTTTCCTCTCTGCACCAAGGTCTGGGACTGTCCTTCAATCCATGGGTATATGCGCATGCGATCACATCATACATCATACTGAGGCTTGCATTCCCGCCAACGAATGTCTGAGCAGGACGGCATCCCAGCATATCCGCCCAGTATTCTCTGGCACACTTCAAACCGGCTAATTCACCGTAATTGCGTGCGTCTGTCCCATCGACAATACATTCCTCAGGCTCCTGCAGGACCGTAAGCAGATCACTGACCAGATCCAGCTGCTGTCGGCTGGGCTTTCCTCTGGACATATCCAGCTTCAGCTTTTTCTTTGTCAGTTCGGCCAGACTCGCCTTTGTCTTGCATAACTCCTCACAGAGTTCCTCATAATTTCTGCAAGTATATGTCACCACATCCATCATCCTCTCCCATAATATCTTGATTATTATATGAT
>DYCR01000044.1 GCA_019418025.1 Clostridiales bacterium
TTTTATTGACCCCCGGTAAAACCGGGGGTTTTATTGGGCTAAAGCGCCCAACAAAAGCGCCATCCTTTTTTCACGAGGATGGCGCTTTAACACAACATAGGACAGTAATAAAGAAAATACAAGTATGTTATTTGATCTTTGGTCTTTTTCTTGCAGTTACAAGACGGAATGCAGAGGAAATCAAAATGATCCCAAGAGCGATCGATCCTGCGATCGCAGCAGTGAGGGAGCCGTTGTTTGCAAATTCGTCCACCATTCCCTGCACTGCATAGGTCATGGTGTAGTAGACACCTGCACCGGGGAGCAGAGGGAAGATGGACACGACCAGATAGGAGATCGCCGGATACTTGCGAATCCGAGCCATACATTCTGCATACAAAGAAGCGACCATGGCACCGATCAAATTGCCGAGGATCACATTTTTCGTAAAGTGTACCGTCACCAGATAAGATGACCACGAAAGCACAGAGCCGATGGCGCAGAGCAGTCCGCCGGGACCGTGGATATTGAAATAGATCGCAAAGCCAATCGAGCCGATGAAGCTGGCCAGATTTTGGATAAGCGGGCTGTGGGGAAGTGCCGCAGGATACACCGCGTCAGGCCAAAGCGTATGGGCAACATTCAAGGCTCCGGCGGTGCCCAGTGCAATCGCAATGGCGATCAAGCACACCTGAACGATGCGGTTGATGCCGGAATTGGTATCACCGTACATGATATCGCGCATTGCGTTGGTGAACAGCAGTCCAGGAACCAGAAGCATCAGCGCACCGATGATAGAGGAGTCTGCATAAGTCAGCACGCCTAATGCATGCATGGCATATGCGGCGGCGGCACAGCAAAATGCAGCAAGGATCGTTCTGAAAAATTGGTTTGCACCGACATGATCCATCCACAGGTCGATCAGAAAAATGATCAGCCCGCAGAAACCGGCACCAATGGCATCCAGAACACTGCCGCCATAGAATATAGCGTAGCCGAAGGCACCGATGAAATAGCCAAGACCCCGGCCTACGTGGTGAAAGTGCAGACAGTTTTCCTTGGTATCCTTCAGCCACTGGAGTGCAACCTCCGGGGCAGGTGCCTGCGTGCAGATCTTCCGGCTGAGATTATTATAGCGCTCGACCGCATCCAGATTATTTCCGTGATTGCCGATCCTGCGCATCCTTGTCATGGGGCTTCCGTCCGCCGTGATCATGCTGATCGTCAGACAGTTAGGGATCGCAAAGGCCTCGGCCTCGTATCCGTAGGTTCTTAATACGCGCACGATGCTCTCTTCAATGCGATAGGTTTCAGCACCGGACATGGCAAGGTTATAGCCAAGATCGGCAGCCAGCTCCAAAAGCAGTCGTTCATCCATCTAAAGGTCCCTTTCCATAGAGAATTCAACGGTTTACAGTATAACAACACCAACTGTTATTTACAAGTATTTTCATAAAAATCTTTATTTTTTCAAGGAGTGTCTTGTTAATTGTCGTATTTGTGTTATGATGATAATAAACAATGATGGGCAGTTGATACCGTCATTGATAACCGACATGGGAGGTCTTGTGATGCGTTCTGATTTTTATTTTGATTCCTGCGGAGCAGGTAAGATCCATTGCTGCAAGTGGACACCGGACGGCGAGATAAAGGCGGTCGTTCAAATTGTTCACGGGATCGCCGAGTACATTGAAAGATACGATGGATTTGCGGAGTTCCTGAATCAGCACGGCATAGCGGTCGTGGCTGAGGATCACATGGGGCATGGCAAGTCTGTCAATCACGGAGGGACTCAGGGGTATTTTGACGGAGGATGGGATGCAGTGATCCAGGATACCGTCCAGCTGACGAAACAGACCCGTGAGGAATATGCGGATATCCCTTATTTCCTGTTTGGCCATTCTATGGGATCTTTTATTTCCCGAACCATACTTTGCAGATACCCGGATCTGGATCTGGCAGGATGCATCATATGCGGAACCGGATGGATGCCGGATGCCGTTGTGAAAACGGGATATCTGACGGCAAAGGCCTTCTGCGCAAGGTTGGGCGAGAAGGTCCCCAGTAAAAAACTGGAATCCATGCTGTTTGCCGGATTTAACAAGCGGGTGGAGCATAAGAGAACATCCGTCGATTGGCTGACCAGAGATGCATCTGTCGTGGATGCATACATCGAACATCCCATGTGCGGCTTTACACCGTGCTGCGGCCTGCTTCGGGATATGCTGGGCGGCGTGATCTACAATCAGAAAACCGTAAATCTGGAAAAAATGAATCGGAAGCTGCCTATCCTGTTTGTGGCCGGCGGGGATGATCCGGTTGGTAACTATGGCAAGGGTGTCAAAATCGCCGCCCAGAAATTCCGCTCCGTGGGCATGAGAGATGTCACGTGCAGGCTGTTTCCCCTGTGCCGCCACGAGATCCTGAACGAGCTGAACCGCAATGAAGTATATGAATTTGTCTATCATTGGATGTGCAAACATATGAATATCTGAGTGATTTGTTGAAATATTGCAGGGTGCAGGGAAAATGCAGTATTTCACTATTGACAAAAGGTTACAAATTGTTATAATTATAGGGTCTTAAATTAGATGTACTCGATACAGATAAAGGAGATCCAATCATGAAGAAAGTGATATCAATGGCTTTGGTCATTGTACTGGCACTGGGCCTGTTCCCTGCACAGGCTTTTGCCGCTGATTCCGCGTGGACCGCTGCCGGACAGTCTCGTGAGCAGAAGCTGGGACTTGCAGATATCGGCTCATCCGGTTATCGGAATATGAAAACCAGTCAGATGATGCTGGATGTCATGAAGGTGATGGAAGGCTTCAGCAAGAAGGCCTATTCCGACAATACCCAGTATTCCATCGGCTACGGCACAAAGGCAAAGAGTCCCAATGAGGTACTCCCTGACGGTGTTGCCGGATATGAAGAAGCAGAGCGGCGGCTGATTGCGGATATCAAAGGCCGCGAGGAGATGCTCAATAACTATTGCCGGACCACTTTAATGAAGCAGCCGAATCAGCAGCAGTTTGATGCACTTTTGGGATTTACATACAACAGCGGAACCGGTTGGTTTTTCAACAGCAGACTGGCCTCTTGGCTGAAAAATCCCACCACAGAGATCGATTTTATGAATGCCTTCGGCCAGTGGTCCCATGTTGGCAAGGAGCCTTGGTACGGTCTTGCCCAGAGACGGATTCGGGAAGCACTGATCTTTTTGAAGGGCCAGTATTATCTCCCGGGCAAGCCCGGCCCTGAGCATCTGATCAAGACAGAGGCCTTTAAAAAAGACCCTGTCCGATATGTCAGACCCAACGGCTCTCTGCCGTATTATGCAAGCATCATATTCGATTATGATTCTCCCACCGAGTCGATTTCCGGTGACCGTATCGATTTCAGAGATATCGGCGGCCCTCTGGGCACGCTTCCGGTTCCGCAATCCAAAAAGCACAAGTTCTTGGGTTGGGAGATCGTGGGTGTAAATGGGTCAGCAACTTCTGGCGGCGCAGTATCCTCCAGTACCATCGTTGGGAAGAATCTTCAGCTGGCTGCACGGTGGGATGACTATGAATTTGCACCGCCC
The DNA here is from genome assembly GCA_019418025.1 of Clostridiales bacterium. Classification (GTDB taxonomy): domain Bacteria; phylum Bacillota; class Clostridia; order Oscillospirales; family Oscillospiraceae; genus Faecousia. Next base: position 3,566 of record DYCR01000044.1, read on the forward strand.
TCATCGGCTAACCATCCCTTTGTGGATGTGCCGGACGGTGCATGGTATGCCGATAAGGTCGAATTTGTTTACAAAAATGGCTACATGGCCGGAACCGATACAAACGAGTTCTCTCCGAATATGTCTCTGACCCGTGGCATGTTGGTAATGGTGCTGTACAGACTGGCAGGTTCTCCGGCTGTGTCTGAGGATGCCAAGAATTATTTCACGGATACCCAAGGGATGTACTATACAGAGGCTGTTGGCTGGGCAAAATCCAGTGGCATCGTCTCTGGTGTCGGCGATCGTGAGTTTGGGCCGGATCGGAAGATCACGAGACAGGATGCAGAGCTGATCTTCTATAAATTCTGTGTAGATTATCTGGGTGTCAGCAAAAAGCAGTCCACCGACCTGTCTAAATATGCTGATATTGATGAATTGGCAGGTTATGCCAACGAGGCAGTACAGTGGGCGGTAGCCGTGGGAATGATGGCCGGTGTTCAGGAGGATGGCAAAACATACCTGAATCCGCAGGGCAATCTGACCCGTGCAGAGGCTGCGACCCTGATCATGCGTTGTGTCAATGATATTATGAATTGATCGGATAATTGTTTGCTCCCAAAGGGTAACTTTGGGAGCAAATGTCTATTTTAACGGACATATTGTATCGTATAATATCATCACTTCACAAAAGGAGTGATGATTGATGTATTCACTGAAAAATGTCCGTGGACATGTACAGGTTTATGATATGAGCGGCAGATTTTTATTCTCTGCGGATTCTGAGCGAGAGGCATGGGAGGAAATCGAGGATTATGAGGAATATACGGCTTGATATTTGTTATGATGGCAGCCGATATCAGGGGTGGCAGCGACTGTCCGGACCATCCCAGACCATTCAGGGGAAGATCGAAACTGCGCTGAGTCGAATTTTGGGAGAGCAAATCGAGATCACAGGTAGCGGTCGGACCGATGCAGGAGTACACGCAAAGGGGCAGGTGGCAAATTTTCACTGCAATCAGGACATGCCATGCGATCAGATTCTGTCGCAGCTTCGCCGGTATTTACCTGAGGATATTGGCATAATATCCTGTAAGGAGGCTTCACCCAGATTCCACGCGCGGCTGAATGCCCGGGAAAAGACCTATGAGTATCGGGTATGGTACAGCCAGATGCCATGCGTGTTCCAACGAAGGTACACAGCTCAGATACATGGAGCGCTAGATGTGGATGCAATGGAGCGTGCCGCGGCGCTTCTTGTGGGGACCCATGACTTTTCGGCTTTCTGCGGAAACCGTAACTTCAAGAAATCCACCATTCGGACCATCTTTTCCTTGGAAATTGCACAGGATCATGAGGAGATTCGGTTTCGTGTGACGGGAAACGGGTTTCTGCATCATATGGTTCGCATACTGGTCGGGACCTTGATCGAGGTAGGTCGGGGAGAGCGCAGCCCCGAAACGATCCCTGATCTGTTCGGAGCAAAGCGGGAAGCTGCCGGTTTTCTGGCGCCGTCTAACGGATTGTGCTTAGAGGAGGTTATTTATTGAATATTCAGATTTTCGGAAAATCAAAAAGCTTTGACACAAAAAAGGCAGAGCGATATTTCAAAGAGCGCAGGATCAAGTTTCAATCCATTGATTTGGTTCGTTACGGCATGTCCGGCAAGGAGTTTGACTCTGTGCTGCGGGCAGTCGGAGGCATCGACCAACTCATCGACTGGGACAGCAGCTCCCCCGAGGTGACGCTGATGAAATATATGGATGACAGCCGCGCCAAGGAGGATAAGGTTTTTGATCATCCTGAGCTGATGAAGGCTCCCGTTGTGCGAAACGGAAAAGAGGCCACAGTCGGCTACTGCCCCGAGGTTTGGGAACAGTGGAAATAATGTACAAAAGCAGTTTCTCAGGAGAGAAACTGCTTTTATTTTATAACCCGGGAAATCCGGCTTGCCTTGAAGGGGAAAGGGTGATATACTATCCAAGTATTTTTTGATTTTCTGGAGGATTTAAACCGATTTCTTTGGGGAATTCCCATCCTGATCCTGATTTTGGGAACCGGGATCTGCCTGACTGTATTTTGTCGCTTCCCACAGCTCCGACTGTTTCCTGCGGCATTTTCTCGGTTTGTGCGGACACTTTTTTGCCGAAAATCCACTCAAAACGGGACAAGTCCCTTCCGTGCCCTCTGCACTGCACTGGCGGCAACGGTGGGGACAGGGAACATCGCCGGTGTTGCCGGAGCCATTGCCATCGGCGGTCCGGGAGCGGTATTCTGGATGTGGGTCAGTGCATTTGTGGGAATGGCTACCAAATTTGCCGAAAGCACCCTTGCGGTGCGCTATCGCCGGTACACACCCTCCGGTGAGCCCATCGGCGGGCCTATGTACATGATTCACAACGGGCTCCCGCGCCGTATGCGCTTTCTGGCAGTAGTCTATGCGTGTCTGGGGATTGTTGCGGCCTTCGGTGTCGGAAATGCCACCCAGATCAATGCGGTGATTACCTCTTTAGAAGCATCTGCCGCCGCCTACGGACTGACACAGCACCCTGCTACGGCATATATCGTCGGGGCAGTCATAGCTGTGATCGTGATGGTGTCGGTTTCGGGTGGTGCAGGTAAAATCGGAGAACTGACAGAAATCCTGATCCCCGTGGTTTCGGCGGCATACATCGGCCTTTGTGTCGTAGCCATCATGGTCCATGCCCAACGTCTGCCCATGGTACTCAAAGACATCCTGCAGGGTGCTTTCTGTCCGCAGGCGGTCACCGGAGGCGTGGTTGGAAGCATGTGCATGACCATGAGGATCGGTGTCTCCAGAGGGACATTTACCAACGAAGCAGGAATGGGAACCGCTTCAATGGCCCACGGAAGCGCTGTTGTGGCGCATCCCGTCGAGCAGGGACTTATGGGCATTATAGAAGTGTTTTTAGATACCATAGTGATCTGCTCGCTGACGGCGTTTGTTATCTTGACCAGCGGGGTGCAGATCCCTTACGGAACAGCGGCAGGGGCAGAGCTGACTGCAAATGCGCTCAGTGCCAGTTTTGGTCCGTGGGTATCTGCGTTCCTGTGCGGCTGCCTGTGCCTGTTTGCTTTAGGAACGATCCTCGGATGGGGTCTTTATGCAGGGCGATGCGCAGAATATCTGTTCGGAAAAATACACTGGCGCGCCTTTGCGCTGAGCCAAGGTGCGTGTGTGATGCTTGGGGTGGTCCTGAACACCGGGGTGGTGTGGACACTGTCGGAGCTGATGAATGGGCTGATGGCGATCCCTAATTTGATTGCACTGCTGTTTTTGATGCCGGAGCTTGCTCGGCTTACCTTAGAATACAGAACGAAAAAACGCAGCTGATTGCTGCCGGAGGTCATACATATGAGAATATCGATCAATGCAAACAGATGTGAGCCATCCCCTATGCGGAAGTTTCATCCGTATGCCGTGGAGGCAGAAAGAAAGGGGAGACGGATCTATCATCTGAACATCGGACAGCCCGATCTGAAAACCCCCGACGCATATTATGCTGCGATCCGTCACTTTAACGAAGAGACCCTTGCATATGCAGCATCTCCCGGTATGCCGATCCTCATCGATCAGATTCGGGACTATTATGGGAAATTGGGTGTGTCACTGGAGCAGGAGGACGTGCTGATCACCACCGGCGGCAGTGAGGCACTCCTGCTTACCTGCCTTTCGATCCTCGATCCATATACCGAGGTCATCATCCCCGAGCCCTATTATCCCAACTATACAACATTTGTCCATGCAGCAGGTGGCGTGATCCGTGCTCTTCCCACATCACCGGAGGACGGCTACCGCTATGCTTACCGTGAGCGGATCGAGAGTCTGATCACCAAGAACACAAGAGCAATTCTGGTGACCAATCCGGGAAATCCCACCGGCGTGGTTTTGTCAGAAGAAGAGATGCGGATGATCGCAGATATTGCAAAAAAATATCATCTGTTTCTGATATGCGACGAGGTATATCGGGAGTTTTGTTACGACGATGACCGTGGCATCCCGACGATGGGCCGATTTGATGATATCGACGACAATCTGGTGCTGATCGATTCTGTTTCCAAGCGTTTTTCAGCCTGCGGTGCCAGAATCGGGTGTGTTGTCACCAAGAATAAGGAGCTTCAGCAGGCACTTTTGAAATTCTGCCAGTCCCGTTTGTCGGTAGCGACCATCGATCAGATCGGAGCCGCGGCCCTGTACAGTGTGGACGACAGCTTTTTTGTCAGATGCAAGCAGGAATACCGCAAGCGCAGGGATACCGTGGTGCGGATGCTGCGTGAGATTCCCGGTGTCAAGGTGGAAGAGCCTATGGGAGCGTTCTATCTGATGGCACGCCTGCCTGTGGACGATGCCGACCGCTTTCAGTACTGGCTGCTGGAGTCATTCCATGATCAAAATGAAACGGTGATGTTTGCTCCTGCTGCTCCGTTTTATGAGACCCCGGGAAAGGGGATCAACGAGGTTCGGATCGCATATGTCCTTCAGGAATCGGATTTGATCCGGGCGGTTGAGCTTTTGGGAAAGGCCATCGCGGCCTACCGCAGGCAGGTCATGGGCCTTGCAGAATAAACAGTCGATTTTTTGCACTGGCATATGTATTTGCTATGTGATAGAATGTACTTGACCTTTATGGTAATTTGAAGCAAAGAGGTTATCTTATGAACGAAAAAGAAATTGGCGAAATTCGTCGGCATACCCGTCGGGATCGCTCTAATATCACAGCGCTGTATGGCTGCTTTGTCAACGACAATAAGGAGATCATCTCCCAATTCCGCCAGAGTGTAGGCATCATGCCCGAAAATGAGGGAGACAAGTTCTTTGCCCTTCTGAAGCGGAGCCTTTCCGGCACCTTGGGGAAGAATCTGATCGATATCTCGTTCCGAACCCAGCAGGTGGTGGACAGTCCTGAGCATAAGCTGCTGATGCAGCTGCGGGAGAGTCAGCTCAAGGACGAGGAATCACTCAATACCTTTTATCAGAAAATTATCGAGTCTGTCTCGATGGATTCCAGTTACCTGATTCTGGTGGGCTGTGACAGCTATGACGTGCCGTTCCGGGGGAAGGATGATTCCGTTCAGGCGGATGGATCAAGCGAGATGTACCGCTATTTGCTGTGTGCGATCTGTCCGGTAAAGATGAGCAAATCGGTGCTTGAGTACAAGGCAAGCCAGCAGGAGTTCCACGACAGCGCCATTACACAGCAGCTGTCTGCACCGGTTCTGGGATTTTTGTTTCCCGCATTTGATAACCGCAGCACCAATATTTATAATGCGCTGCTTTACTCTAAGGATGCAGGAAATAATCACGAGAGCTTTGTCGGTGCGCTGTTCAACACGCAGCCAGTGATGGCGGCAAAGGAGCAGAAGCGTTCCTTTGAGGCGCTGCTGGGCAATGCACTGGACTCTGAGTGCAGTCTTGATGTGGTTCAGGCGGTACATAGCGAGATCGGCCAGATGATCCAGATGCACAAGGAGAGCAAGGTGGACGAGCCGCTGCTGCTGGATAAGGATACGGTAAAATCTGTGCTGTCTGCCAACGGGATTTCCGAAGAAAAGCTTGCCAAATTCAGCATCGACTATGACGAAACATTTGGATTTGAAGCGCAGCTACATCCGAAAAATGTGATCGATCAGAAGCAGTTTGAAATCAAGACCCCTGATGTCACCATTAAAGTAAACCCGGAACGCAGTGACCTGATCGAAACCAGAGTCATCGGCGGTGTCAAATATATTATGATCTGCGCAGATGAAAGTGTAGAGGTCAACGGTGTCAACATCAACATCACGGAGGAATGAGGCATCCATACCGAAAGTCTTAAAGGTTTGGCGGTTGCACAGACAGAAAAAATATGATATGATAATCAAAAAAATGAAAGGGGTTTGAACATGGTCATCCAAGAATCTGCAGAGAATTATCTCGAGACGATATTGGTGCTGCAAAAGAGAAACGGCACTGTGCGTTCCATTGATATTGCCAATGAATTGGAATTTTCGAAGCCCAGTGTCAGTGTTGCGATGAAGAACCTTAGAAATAACGGTTATATCGAGATGGATAAAACCGGAGAAATCAAACTTCTACCGGCAGGGCTGGAGATCGCTCAGACCGTTTATGAAAAGCATACCGTCTTAAAGAAATTCCTGATTGCGTTGGGGGTTGATGAGACGACTGCGGCCGAGGATGCATGCAGGATCGAGCATGTCATCAGTCAGGACAGCTTTGAGGCCATCAAACGGCACGGAAACATGCATAGTAAAAAATAAAGAAGCCGCAAAGCTCTGTACTTATAAGGCAGTATTTTAAAACTTAATATTTACAGGCATTACAAGGTTGATTAGGCACTATTCGAAAGGATAGTGCCTTTTTCTATGTGCAATCGACACATTCGTTTTATAAATAAATATCCGTTATCATAGTGATACAAAATATGAAACGGAGGAAAATCTTATGAAATCAATTTATGAAAGCATCGGAAAAGGTTACACACAACAAGGTGATCTACTACAATTATTTAACAAAAGGTGCATTGTATCAGCACCTTGCAGAAGTAGATAAACGTGCTGAGAATATGTTTGATCAGCTTGTAAAATCACTTGCCGAAAAAGAAAATATTACCGAACAACTAAAAGAAAACGATATGCTGCTATGGGTTAAAAAGATGAATAACATCCGTAATAGAGCTAAGGAAATCGTAAATAGCGAGGTGATTTATGTATGAGAAAATATTTAATTATCGCATTTATTTTGCTCTTGTCTGTATCATTATCGGCTTGTAATAAAGCTGAAACACCAACAGAAATAAGTAGTGTTTTACCTACACAAGAAACAGAAATTACCGAAGAAACTTCAACACAAAACACTACATCAGAGCCAGTAACAACAGAAAAATCTACTACTCAAGTTGTAATTCCAAAGGAAGAACAAAGGGAAAATGTTTCGACTACTACAACAACTTTACCCCAAATTACAGAAGTAAAACCAACACAAAAACCTAAACCAACCGAAGATAAAACTACTCTCAAAAATGTTCCTGAACCTATTAAACCAGTTGAAAAAACTACGGTTTAGACAACAGAACAAACAACTCAAGAGCAGAAAGTAGACATTGATTATTACGTTGATTATGAAAAAAATTACGCATTAAATATCGGCTTAACTTACGATGCTGAAGCTACTGAATGTTGGGATAATCCTATTTCTATTACATCAAAAACCACATCAACTATCGCAAATATCTGTAAATGATACTCTAATAGTTGACCACAGTGACACTGAATAAGTTTACCACT
>DYCR01000045.1:0-9567 GCA_019418025.1 Clostridiales bacterium
CAGGAATATGACACGGCGGTCGCAGAGGGCTGGTTCCCTATTTTTGAAGGCTTCAAGCCATAATACATAATCCCCGAGGCAGTTTCTTTGAACTGCTTCGGGGATTTTTCGTATGTGTATATTTGATGAAAAATTGCAAACACTGCTTACATCGAGGCATCCGGCGGTGGTGCCGATATGGCTCAAGGAGGTTTGCATAGTGGAAAAAAAGATGCCTGATGGAGGCCGGCTTCGGCCCTTCGGATTCCGGGACAAACTGGGATATCTGTTGGGAGATTTCGGAAATGATTTTACATTCATACTGTCATCGAGCTTTCTGCTGAAATTTTATACCGATGTAATGGGCGTGGATGGATTTGTGGTGGGTATCGTCATGATGATCGCCCGCTTCGTCGATGCATTTACAGATGTGGCTATGGGGCGGATCTGCGACCGGAGCGCCATGACACCGGTGGGGAAATTCAAGCCATGGATCCGCAGGATGTGCGGCCCGGTGGCGATCTCATCCTTCCTGATCTATCAGAGCGCCCTTGCGGACAGGAGCATGGCGTTTAAAATCGTGTGGCTGTTTGTCACATATATCCTATGGGGCTCGATTTTCTATACCTCTATCAACATTCCCTATGGCTCGATGGCATCGGCGGTTTCCTCGGAGCCGGGGGATCGGCAGTCTCTGTCCACCTACCGCAGTATGGGCGGAACGCTGGCCGGTGTCGTGGTGGGGGCAGGAATCCCTATGATCGCATATGACTATACAGATGGCAATGCGGTGCTGAACGGCCCGCGATTTACCATGATCGCAGGGATTTTTTCCGTACTGGCGGTAATTTCGTATCTGCTGTGTTATTATTTGACAACGGAGCGTGTAAAGCCCAAGGACACCCGTCTGGATGGAGCCGGATATTCCATTGGGACCATGCTGTCGAATGCGCTGAAAAACCGCGCGTTGATCTCCATTATTGCCGCATCCATTGTGATGCTTCTGGCCCAGCTGACGATGCAGTCCATGGCGAATTATGTCTACCCCAATTTTTACGGAAACACAACGGCTCAGGCGGCGTCCACCTTTGTTATGCTGATTACAATGTTGGGTGCGGCAGCTTTTGCAAAGCCCATTGCGGCTCGGTTCGGAAAAGCGGAATTGAGCGTGGTTTCAAGCTTCCTTGCGGCATTCGTGTGCCTGCTGCTGTTTATCCTGCGGCCTGCCAACGTCTGGGCGTATGTGCTTTTGATTTCCCTCAGCTGGCTCGGGCTTGGATTTTTCAGCATGGTGTCATGGGCGCTGATCACGGATGTCATCGATTACGCAGAACTGAAAAACGGCGTGCGGGAGGATGGCTCGGTGTATGCCTTGTATTCCTTTGCCAGAAAACTGGGGCAGGCGGCATCGGCAGGACTCTCGGGGGTGCTGCTGAGTGCCATAGGGTACACGCAGGAGACGGCCTTTGATGCAGCCGTCGTCAATGGGATATACAATATTTCGACATTGGTTCCGGCCCTTGGCTTTGCGGCGCTTGGCCTGATCCTTTGGCTGTGGTATCCGCTTCACAAAAAGCAGGTGGATGCCAATGTGGCAGAACTGAAGAAAAAGCACGGGGAGTAAGGCTTTTTCCCAGAATGGTTTTAAGCGGCAGGATAAATGTCCTGCCGCTTTTGTGTCGGTCAGAGGGATCTGCAGACCCACAGGTTCAGGATCTGGCCTTTGATCTGTTCATAATCCCACAGCTGCTGAGAGCGTAGGGGACTGTTGGGATCATTGATCTTAATTTGCCCATCAACGTATTCGGTCATTACGATGAAGTGCCCCGTACTTGTAAAGTCACCCGGGCCCATGATGCAAATAATGGGATTGCCGACCTCTAAGTTTCGGATGATCCGATTTTCGTCCAGTGGGATCTCCGTAACATCCAGACCGAGAGCTTCTCCGCCTTCGGAAATCAGGGCCCATGCACTGCCGCTTCCGGTAACGCTGTATCCGTGTTTGGTGCTGAATTCTGCGATGTATTCCGGTGTGTATTTTGCATCATGCAGCAGGTAGATGCTCACCATAGACAGGCACGTTGGGCCGCAGCCTGTTAAGCCGATGGGGCCGCCTGCGTATTCCCGATAGCCCCAGCGCTGATCCCATTGAAGCAGTAGGGGGACCTGATCGGAGTTGGCATATTCTTTCAAATCATACTCAGGATCAGCGTCCTGCTTGAGGGGGTAGTTCAGTACAAATTCCCGTATTTCAGGATTCTTTTCACCGCTTTCTAATAGGTCCTTGGGCCAGACACTCAGGTCGAGGGAATTTTCCTGAGCGAATGCTTCCAGTTCAGACTGAAAGGTGCCGTCACCTGTGCCGTATGAAGGGGGAGACACGACTGCATCGGTGATCTCGTCGGGTGCGAGATATTGCAGGGTATATACGATCATAGCACAGGCAACCAGAGAGAAAAGAAGGAATTTCAGACCGCGGTGCCGTGATCTGGGTCTTGCCGATTTGGTATTATGATAGGACATATTCAACGCCTCCGTTCACGTAAAAACACGCTTATTCTTGGATGGTGTCATTATACCAAGAATAAGCGTGTGATTTATGCGCGCAAGCCCAAAGAATCCTTCGTTTTTACCGCGGAATTTCTTACGAAATTCCTACGAAAGAGGGAGCGTTACCCGGAATGTGACAGTGTCGTCCCGGCTTTGTGCGGTGATGGTCCCGTGGTGATGCTCGACGATCTCCTTTGCAATAGCAAGTCCCAGACCGGCACCGCCGGTTCCGGAGCTTCGGGAAGTATCCAGACGGTAAAACTGATCAAATATCCGGCTCAGCTTTTCCGGCGGAATGGTATTGCCGCTGTTTTGAAAGGTGATCGTCATCAGCTGTTCTCGCTGCTCGGCGTGGATCAGGATGGTTCCACCCGGAAAGCTGTAATTCACGGCATTTCTGAGCAGATTGTCAAAGACACGCTGCATTTTGTTCACGTCACACCGAATCATGGTGTTGGCGGGGATTTCCAGTGTGCAGGTCAGCTCCTTCTCCAAGAACATGGGCTGAAATTCGTAGGTAAGCTGCTCCAACAGACGGGTGAGATTGACCTTGCTGTACTCCAGTACGATTTCTGACAGGTTGAATCTGGTGATTTCAAAGAATTCATTGATCAGCTCCTCCAGACGCTCTGCCTTGTCTAAAGAGATGGAAAGGTATTTTTCCCGAAGCTCGGGGGAAATCTGCTTTTCGTCTCGAAGAAGTGAAAGATAGCCGATCACGGAGGTCAGAGGTGTTTTCAGGTCATGGGCCAGATACACGACCAGATCGTTTTTTCTCTGCTCGGCATCCTTGGCGATCCTTGCATTTTCCAATGCGTTTTCCCGAAGAAGGTTCAGCTCTCGCTCCAGCTGGGAGATGGGATCGGAGAGAATGATGGGCTGACTGCTAGGGGACGTAAGCTGACGGGCGGCCTGTGTGACCTCATCCAGATAGCCAAGAGGCTTTGACAGGAAAATGTAGGTGATAACGACCCAGCAGATGATCAATAAGATGCATCCCAGTGTAACGATGTTGTCTTTGCAGAATTTCAACAGCCAGTATGCCGGCTCGGTGTCGTACCAGATGCGTGTTCCGAAGATGAACCAGGAGAAAAATGCAAACAGGATGATCCCGATGAAGCAGGCAAACAGGGACAGAAAATACCGCGCCATCAGTGTTTGGGTCAGGGCGCTGTATTTCTTTGATGTTCGTGAAATGCGTTTCTTACTCAATGGTATAGCCAACCCCCCATACGGTCTTAATGAATTTCGGGTGTCTGGACGGCTCGTGGAGTTTTTCACGGAGCCGTCCGATATGCGCCATGACGGTGTTGTTGTTATCTAAAAACTTTTCGCCCCAGACTGCCTCGAACAGCTCCTCTGAAGAGATGACCTTGCCCTGATTTTTGCACAGATGGTACAGCAGGGAAAACTCGATGGGGGTCAGGGGGATCTCGTTTCCATACAGGAAGCACTTATGGGTGGTTTTGTTAATGGAGAGCCCGCGAATATCATATTCATCGGTGGGGAGAGCAGACTGATTGGACTGATTGTACCGCATGTATCGCCGCAGCTGGGTTTTGACACGGGCGACGACCTCCAAGGGGTTAAATGGTTTTGTGATGTAATCATCAGCACCGATGGTGAGCCCCATGATCTTGTCGGAATCCTCCACCTTTGCTGTCAGCATGATGATGGGATAAAATACTGCTCTCTGATTTTTTGACAAATTCGGAACCCGTCTATGTCAGGCAGCATCACATCGAGGATCGCCAGATCCATCTGCTGCTGTGAGACGCACTCCAGTGCGTCCCTGCCGTTATAGAACTTGCAAACCTGATAGCCGTCATTTTTCAAGCAGATCTCCAATAGATCTGCAACTTCCTTTTCGTCATCTACGATCAAGATACGTTCATTCATCAGAAAATCGCCACCCCTTATCCGTGCTCTGCGGAGCAATACACAGGCCCCGCCTTTGCATGGTTTTGATAAAATGATATCACTTTCCTTCTGATTATGCAATGGACATCCTTGCGAAGCCTCGGATAAAAGGAGAGAAATGCGGGCAGGAAAGAAAAATCCCGGAGGCTGCGCAAATGCGGCCTCCGGGATGGATACGCTGTTAGGGGGATTATTTGCAGAAATCCTCTGCTACTTCGACGATATGCTCGGCGCTCAGTCCAAACTGCTTGAGCAGCTCAGCAGCAGGGCCGGAATGACCAAACTCATCGTTTACACCGATCCTGCGAACAGGGGTGGGGAGCTTCTCGGAAAGCAGGGCGCAGACAGCTTCTCCCAAACCGCCGATGATGGAATGCTCCTCGCAGGTGATCACCTTGCCGCACTTCTTGGCGGCGGCCAGCACCAGTTCTTCGTCAAGGGGCTTGATGGTGCAAATGTTGATGACCATGGCATCAATGCCCTTTTCAGCCAGAGTCTGGGCTGCCATGATCGCCTCATTGACCATCAGGCCGTTTGCGATAATGGCAACATCTGCTCCGTCACGTAGGATCTCGCCCTTGCCGATTTGGAACCGGAAGCTCTCCTCGTCATGGAACACGGGGATGGCCAGACGGCCAAACCGCAGATAAACGGGACCCTCGTATTCATATGCGGCCTTAACGGCGGCCTTTGCTTCCACACTGTCGGCGGGGGACATCACGACCATGCCGGGGATGGAACGCATCAGCGCAAAATCCTCGCAGCACTGATGGCTTGCGCCGTCCTCACCAACGGAGATGCCGCCGTGAGTTGCTGCGATCTTGACATTCAGGTGGGGATAGCCGATAGAGTTGCGGATCTGCTCAAAAGCACGGCCGCTGGCGAACATGGCAAATGAGGAGGCGAAGGGGACAACGCCTATGGTGGATGCACCTGCAGCGGCACAGATCATATCTGCCTCGGCGATACCGGCGTTAAAATGGCGCTCGGGGAATGCTTTTTTAAAGACACCGGTCTTGGTTGCGCCGGCAAGGTCGGCATCAAAGACGATCAAATCCTCGTGCTCCTTACCAAGCTCTGCAAGAGCCTGACCATATGCCTCGCGGGTTGCGATTTTTTTAACGTCTGCCATTGTTTACGCCTCCAATTCTGCCAGAGCGGCTTTCAGCTCGGTCATGGCGATCTCGTACTCTTCGTCGTTGGGCGCCTTGCCGTGCCATGCGGCCTGATCTTCCATGTAGGAAACACCCTTGCCCTTTACGGTTTTCATGACGATGGCTGTGGGCTGCCCCTTGGTTTGTCTTGCCTTGTCGAAGGCTGCCTCAAGCTGCTCAAAGCTGTGGCCGTCCACGGCGATGACGCTGAAGCCGAAGGCCTCCAGCTTGTCCACGATGGGATAGGGGCTCATGACATCGGTGATCTTTCCGTCGATCTGCAGATTGTTGTTATCAACGATCACGCACAGATTATCCAGCTTGTAGTGGCTTGCAAACATGCATGCCTCCCAAACCTGACCCTCCTGGATCTCGCCGTCACCCAACAGGGTGTAGACCCGGCAGGGGTTGCCCAGATGCTTGGCAGTCAATGCCATGCCGCAGGCAGCGCTGATGCCCTGACCCAGAGAGCCGGTGGACATGTCAACGCCGGGGACAGTATTCATATTGGGGTGGCCCTGCAGGTAGCTCCCGATTTTTCTCAGGGTCTTGAGATCCTCAACAGGGAAGAAGCCGCGGTTGGCCAGAGTAGAGTAAAGGCCGGGAGCGGTGTGGCCCTTGGAAAGGACGAAACGGTCGCGCTGAGGCATCTTCGGCTCCTTGGGGTCAATATTCATCTCCTTAAAATACAGGTAGGTGAACAGTTCGGTGGCAGACAGGCTGCCGCCCGGGTGACCGCACTTGGCACTGTGGGTGCCTTCGATGATGCCCATGCGTACCTTGCAGGCTGTGATCTGCAGCTGTTTCAATTCGGTGGGTGTCATATTTTTCCTCCTCTATAAGATGCATTTCGGTGGAAGTACATATATTTTCATCTTAGATTTTACAATGGAGGAGGGGAAATGTCAAGGCAGAGCGGCGGCCGGATCAGGCATTGCGGAAACGGGCAAGAAAATCGCAGGTCTGCTGTTTTTGTGGGTGATTGAAAATTTGGTCACTGCTGCCCTGCTCGCAGATGACACCGTCGGCCATATAGACCACCCGGTTGCTCACATCCCGGGCAAATGCCATTTCGTGGGTCACGACCAGCATGGTCATGCCCTCCTGCGCCAGCTGCTTCATGACCCCCAGAACCTCACCGACCATCTCCGGGTCCAGTGCGGAGGTGGGCTCGTCAAAAAGCAGGACCTCAGGTGCCATGGCAAGGGCACGGGCGATGGCGACCCGCTGCTTCTGTCCGCCGGAGATCTGGCGGGGCTTTGCGTTGATATAAGGGGCCATTCCAACCTTTTCAAGATAATGCATTGCGGTTTTGCGGGCATCCTCTTTGCTTTTTTTCAGGACCTTGATCTGACCGATCATGCAGTTTTCCAAGATGGTCATGTTGTTAAAGAGATTGAAGGATTGGAATACCATCCCCACGTGGGAACGGTATTCGGTGACGTTGACCCCTGAGCCGGTGATATCCTTGCCGTGGTAGCAGATCTGGCCGTTGGTGGGGGTCTCCAGAAGATTGATGCACCGCAGCAGGGTAGATTTTCCGGAGCCGGAGGCCCCGATGATACTGATGACATCCCCCGGGTGGACGGTAAAGTCAATGTCCTTCAGAACAGCGTGAGCGCCAAAGGATTTTGACAGATGGTTGATTTGCAGAATGGGTTCACTCATTGCTTTTGGCCTCCTTCTAAATTGCGTTCGATGACATCCTCGGGCTTTTTATCCAGTCGATAGGTACCGGCTGCCATTGTCAGCATATCCTCCTTGGTCAGTTCATAGGAATCCGAGCCGTCCAGCTTCTTCTCGACCCGACGCAATATGACAGATGCGATAACGGTCAGGGTCAGATAGCCGATCATCTCGATTGCGGCTGAGGGGAAGTAAAGGTAGGTGGTGCCCACCACATTTTTGTGGACGGCGAAGAACTCGGTGAAGCCGATGATGCTCATGACGGAGGTATCCTTGATGTTGATGATCAGGTTGTTGCCGATCTGGGGCAGGATGTTGCGCAGAGCCTGAGGCAGAATGACATAAACCATGGTCTGCCAGTGGGTCATGCCGATGGCCTTGGCACCCTCGGTCTGACCGGGATCAATGGAAATGATGCCGCCCCGGACGGATTCTGCCATATATGCACCGGTGTTGATGGAGACAACGAGAAAGGCACACAGCCAAATGTTGTCAAAGCGCAGGGCATAATTGGTGAAATAGGGCAGGCCGTAGTAAATGACCACAGCCTGAAGGATCATAGGGGTCCCGCGGAAAATTTCCACATACAGCTGGATGATCAGGCGGATCAGTCCAAGGAACAGACGCTTGAAGATGTTGTCTTTTTTGCTGAAGGGGATGGTGTTGAGCACGCCGCAGAGCAATCCGATGAGACATCCTACAATGGTGCAGATCACGGCCAGCACAACGGTATTCCAGATACCGCTCAGATACATCCCGGAATATTCGTTCCACAATGTGGCGATATCTTGTCCTAATGTGACAAAGGTATTCATAAGTGTTCTCCTTACATTTAAAATAAAACAGCCTGCGGAAGAAATCGCACCTCCGCAGGCTGTCAGGTTATGTTAGCCTATGGGCTGAATTGCGACAGCCTCGTTCAAGAGCGCGTCAAACTCGTCGGTGGTCATTCCGGATAGAACGCTGTTCATGGCATCTCTCAGTGTGCTGTTGCCCTTCTGAACGGAAATGGCAATCTTGATTTCTTCCTCGGCAACCTGGAAATTATCGTCAGAGCCATTGAAGTCAAGAATGGTCAGATCGGGATAGGCACGAACTGCACCGCGTGCGGTGGGGATGTCCGTGGCAACGAAATCAACGGCACCGGTCTCCAGAGCCATCAGCATGGAGGGGGCGGTATCCTGTGCGCTGAGGATCTCGGCATTGGGGATCTGAGGCAGACAGGTGTCGTACCAGATGGTACCGCGCTGGGAGGTTGCGCGGCCAGACAGCTGACTGATCCCCTCGGCTCCGGCAAGAGGAGAGTCTGCCTTTGTCAGGACGACAACAGAGGCGTAAAGATACGGATCGGTAAAGTCAACCTGCGCAGCACGCTTGGGTGTCATAGACTGACCGGCGATGGCGCAGTCGATCTCACCGGTCTGGACAGCGGGAACCAAAGATTCCCAGTCCATCATTTTGATCTCCAGCTCCCAGCCGTTTGCTTCTGCGATTTTTTTTGCGATCATGACATCGTATCCGTTTGCGTAGGAACCGGGGACATTGGAAATGGGGACGGCTCCGTTGGAGTCGTCGGACTGTGCCCAGTTATAGGGAGCGTAGGCGCATTCCATACCGACGGTCAGGACACCGTCAAATGCCGGCTTAGAGGAACTGCCGCATGCGGCCAGTGCTAAAGTCATAGCGCAGGCCATAATAAATGTAACTGCTCTTTTCATAAGAACTCCTTTCATATGTCCGGCTATCTATCCCAACCGGAGGGGAAATAAAAATTGGACCGCTCTGCAAAGCGGTCCAAGAATAAGTGTTTCAGATCAAATGAAAAGAGAAACTCACCTCGTGATAGCGCTTCACAAATTCATGTGACAGTCCGGCAGATCTTATCTGACGAACCAGCATCTGAGCTTCAGGCGGCTCAGAAACTTCGGCGATGTACCCTTTCCCAATCTGCGGCTGCCTGGCCTTGCAGAAAGGTACTATTGAACGATCGCGCCTCTATCAAGCGATTCAATTTGTTTTCATCCTAGCATAGGCGCGTAATTCTGTCAATACCTTTTTTTATTTGACTTTTTGTTCATTTATAGTAAAATCAATTGTAATGTAAAAGGAGGTATCCCAGTGAAGATACAGAAGATCATTAATAAGGAAACCCTGATGTATATCCTGTTTGGTGTCGCAACAACAGTTGTGAATTATGCGGTGTTTTATTTGCTGTACCACGTGTGCTTTGGAAAAACACTGAGCCTTCTGGCAAACGCATTGGCGTTTGTTGTGGCGG
>DYCR01000045.1:9577-9899 GCA_019418025.1 Clostridiales bacterium
GTGCTTTGTCTTTGAGAATAGAGGCTGGACGTGGAATGTACTGCGAAAGGAGATCACAGCATTCCTGGCGGCTCGGGTGGGGTCCTTTGGGATCGAGGAAGCAGGCCTGCTGATTTGCGAAGTGGCAGGATTCAGCGCGTACGGTGTGCAGCTGTTGAACGTGTATGTAGATGGGATTATGATGGCAAAGCTGGTTTTGTCTGTTGTTGTAGTGGTCGTAAATTATGCGCTGTGCAAGTGGTTTATCTTCAAAAAATAAAAAGTCGAAAAAAAGTGAAAAAAGCGCTTGACAATTGAAGATGGGCGTGGTAATATATCTGAG
>DYCR01000046.1 GCA_019418025.1 Clostridiales bacterium
CAATATCACAATCCTTATCATGAGACTTGACCACAGCGCGCGCCTGCTCCAAAACGCTGTCAAAATCGACATCGTCCTCCACAGACAGGCTGATGCGAGACGTCATAAAGGTGATCGTACATTTTTTTACCCCCGGCAATTCAGAGATATCATGCTCCATATTTGCTGCACAGTGGGCACAATCCAAATTTTCAATGGTGAATGTTTTACGCATCGTTTATTCCTCCAAATGTTCTCTTGCCATTCCAAGAATGGTTTTTACGTGATCGTCTGCCAATGAATAGCAGATCTGCTTGCCTTGACGGCGGTTGCGAACCAGGCGGGCCTGCTTCAGGATCCTCAGCTGATGGCTGACTGCCGACTGGGTGGCACCCGCCGCATCGGTGATTTCCTGAACACACTTCTCGCCATCCAAAAGGATGCTCAGGATCTTGATTCTGGTAGAGTCGCCAAAAACCTTGAACAGCTCTGCCATTTCAATCAGTTCTTCATCGTCATCAAATAAAAACTCTTGCTCCATGCAACCATCCTTTCATATATTCATATGATTTATTGTTCACATGTTCATTATACATACACTGCCTGAGTTTGTCAACAAAAAAATTCGAGTATCATATAGATACCCGAATTTTTATAATTCCGAAAAAACATCTCCCAGTTGATCATGAAATACCAAATCAGCCCGAGTGTCGTATGGCGTGATATCACGGTTGATCAGCACCAGTCGATCCCCTCGGTAAAAATCAATAAGCCCCGCTGCCGGATAGACCGTCAGGCTCGTCCCCGCCACAATCAGCAGATCCGCTTTGGAGATTGCACTGACGCTTTTCTCTATGACCGACTGATCCAGAGACTCTTCATACAGGACGACATCCGGCTTGACGATCCCCCCACAACTGCAGTGAGGGACTCCTGCCGAATCCTTGATAAAATCCGCGCTGTAAAACCTTCCGCATCTGGTGCAGTAATTTCGCAATACGCTTCCGTGAAGCTCGTACACCGTCTCGCTGCCGGCCTTTTGATGCAGTCCGTCAATGTTCTGAGTGACCACCGCCTGAAGCTTGCCCTCTTGCTCCCACCGAGCCAGGACCCTGTGGGTCACATTCGGCTCAAATCCCAGAGGCAGCATTTTCTCCCGATAAAAACGGAAAAAATACTCCGGATTCTTCTCGTAAAAGCTGTGGCTGATGATCGTCTCCGGCGGATAGTCAAATTTCTGGGCATACAGTCCGTCAACACTGCGAAAATCCTTGATTCCAGACTCCGTGCTTACTCCGGCACCGCCAAAGAAAACAATACGCTTACTTTCCCTGACCCACTGTTTCAGCTGTTCCAGCTTGTTCATGATCCTCTGCCTCCATCTCCTTCAGAAGCTTCTTATCCTGCTTGCTGCTCAGATCCAATTTCTCATACATGTCAGGGCGCCTGAGGCGTGTTCTGCGCAGAGACTGCTTCCTGCGCCACTGGGCAATTTTCGCGTGATTGCCGGAAAGCAGGATCTCAGGGACCTCCCGTTCGTGCCACACTGCCGGACGGCTGTACTGAGGATATTCCAGAAGGCCATTATAATGACTCTCGTCCTCAAAGCATTCCGGATCTGCCAACACACCGGGAACCATTCTGCAAATGGCATCTGTGACCGCCATTGCCGCGATCTCTCCACCGGTCAGGACAAAATCCCCCAGTGAGATCTCTTCATCGACACATTCGTCGATAAAACGCTGATCAATCCCCTCATAGTGCCCGCAGACAATAATAATATTGTCCATCTTGCTCAGGCGGATCGCATCCTCCTGCTTAAAGGTATGCCCGCAGGGGGACATATAGACGGTGTGGACAGGGCCTCCGGCCTCGTCACAAATACTCTCCCAACAGCGGTAAAGGGGATCAGCCGTCATCACCGCGCCGCGTCCGCCGCCATAGGGGTAGTCATCCACTTGATTTTGTTTGTTAGATGTGTAGTCCCGAATCTGGTGCGCCTCGATCCGGATGATCCCCCGATCCTGAGCTCTTCCCAAGATACTCTCAGACATAACGTCTCCCAGTGAGTCCGGGAACAGTGTCATGATATCAACCCTCATCGGTTGCCATCCCCTCAAGCAGTTTTACATCCATGCGGTTTGCGTCCATATCCGTATTTAAGATAAACGCCTTCACCGCAGGGATCATATATTCCCGTTCTCCCTTGACCACATAAACGCTGTTTCCGGGGTAATCCAGTACATCTGTGATCACACCGATCATGCTGTCATCGCAGTATACTTCCATATTTTTGAGTTCATCGGCAAAAATCAGGCCCTCAGGAGCCTCGTCCCGGTAAAGCTTAACGGTTTTGCCTCTCATCGACTGTGCCGCCTCCATAGTATCGATTCCACGGAGCTTGATCAGGTTGCAGGTTTTCTGAATGCGGCAATCCTCGATCAGATACTCCTTCCCATCGATCTGGACACGCTTAAAGTCCAGAAGGAAGTCCGGACCATCTGTCCACGGCAGCAGCTTCATCTCTCCGCGCACACCATGGGTGGTGACGATTTCACCTGCATCTATCATTTGGAGTCTCATTTGCACTCTCCTTAATATCTGTGTATAAAACGAGAAATGCGTGACGCTCAACGCCACGCATACCCGTTAATCGACAATTTCGACCGTGACCTTCACGCCGTCACGCTGGGCAACGGTTTTGACGATGGTACGGATTTCCTTGGCAATGCGGCCCTGACGGCCGATAACCTTGCCCATATCCTCCGGCGCAACACGGAGCTCCAGCACCGTGCCGTCCTCATTGGAAATTTCATTGACAGAAACCGCGTCGGGATTATCAACCAGATTCTTTGCCATGTAAAGCAAGAGTTCTTTCATTGCGCTTCTCCTTTACGGTGTCCTTACAGAACGCCAGCCTTCTTCAGCAGGCCACGGACAGTGTCAGTGGGCTGAGCGCCGTTCTTGATCCAGTTCTGGGCCTTCTCCACGTCAACATTGATGACAGCGGGCTCAGTCAGAGGATTGTAAACGCCGATCTCTTCGATGCAGCGACCGTCACGGGGGGAGCGGGAATCAGCAACAACGATACGGTAGAAAGGAGCCTTCTTTGCACCCATTCTTCTCAGTCTGATCTTAACCATGAGTATTCACCTCCAAGTAATCATTTCTATATATCGCAAAGCAATTTGCTTTCAGCGAACGGAATAAATCAGAAGCCGCCAAATCTGCCCAGACCGCCCAGACCACGCATGCGCTTCATCTTTTTGGCAGCGCCGGGACCTGCGAACTGTTTGATCAGCGAACGCATCTGCTCAAAGGACTTGAGCAGGCGGTTGACCTCTTCAACCTTAACGCCTGCACCGGCAGCGATACGCTTTTTCCGGTTGGCATTGATAATATTGGGATTTTCTCTTTCCTTGGGAGTCATAGACAGGATAATGGCCTCGGTATGCGCCATGGCCTTTTCATCCACCTTGATCCCCTTTAAGTTGGCTCCGCCGGGCATCTGCGCCAGCAGGTCCTCCATCGGTCCCATGCTCTTGATCTGGACCAGCTGATCATAATAATCCTGCAAAGTAAACCGATTAGAGCGGAGCTTCTCCTCCATCTCAGCGGCCTTCTTTGCATCATATGCCTGCTCGGCCTTTTCGATCAGACTCAGCACATCACCCATACCCAGAATTCTGGATGCCATACGATCCGGATGGAAGGGCTCAATATCCTCAAGCTTCTCGCCCATACCGCAGAACTTAATGGGCTTGCCTGTAATGGCACGTACAGAAAGTGCAGCACCGCCGCGGGCGTCGCCGTCCAGCTTGGACAGCATCACCGAGTCGATGTCCAGCCACTCGTTAAAGGTCTGGGCCGCATTAACTGCGTCCTGACCGGTCATCGCATCCACGACCAGCATGATCTCATCCGGTTTTACCGTGGCCTTGATGGTTTTCAGCTCATCCATCAGCTGCTCATCCACATGGAGGCGACCGGCGGTGTCCAAAAACACCATGTCATGTCCGTGCTGACGTGCATAGAGGACAGCCTCTTTTGCAATGGTGACAGGGTTTTCCTGACCCATCTCAAAGACGGGGATGCCCAGCTTTTCGCCGCAGACCTTCAGCTGTGTAATCGCCGCAGGACGATAAATGTCACAGGCAACCAGCAGCGGGTTCTTGCCCTGCCGCTTCATCAGTCCCGCAAGCTTGGAGCCATTGGTCGTTTTACCTGCGCCCTGCAAACCCACCAGCATCACCACCGTGGGGCCGTTGGGATTGATCGTGATATGCTTTGTATCGGAACCCATCAGCTTGGTGAGCTCCTCGTTGACGATCTTGACGATCATCTGTGCCGGAGTCAGCGACTCCAGTACATCGGTGCCGACGCACCGCTCTGTAACAGATTTGGTAAAATCCTTACAGACCTTATAACTAACATCCGCCTCAAGCAGCGCCATGCGAATCTCACGCATAGCCTCCTTAACGTCGGATTCCTTGATGCGACCTTTGCCACGCAGCTTTTTGAAGGTCGCGCTAATCTTTTCAGTTAAGCCTTCAAATGCCATAAATTACTCCTCAATGGACCTCACCGCAGCATCGATCATCGCCGCGGTACTACGCACCTTCGGATCATCATGGGAGGAAAGGGAATCGGTATATACCAAAATCTCATGCACAGCCTTGCGGTGCGCCAGATCTCGGCGAACACATCCGGTTTTTTCCTCCATATTTTGAAGGAGTGCCTCAGCCCGTGTGATATTGTCGTACACACCCTGTCGGCTGACCCCCAGTTCCTGAGCGATCTCACTCAGGGACAGATCCTGATTGTATCGAAGATCAAAACACATCCGTTGACGCTCAGTCAGAAGCTCACCATAATAATCAAAAAGCAAAATCATCTGTAAAGCGTCCATGGATCATCCTCCTTGTCAAGTATTTTTCCTTGACAGCCTTAGTATGATACACCATTCATCTCTGTTTGTCAAGTACTTTTCCTTGACAAACAAAATTTTTCCGTTTTACCCCATCACCCGATACCATCGGCTTCTTTCTTCTGTCTTAAAGAATCCCATGGATTCATATAGCCGGACGGCCTTTTCATTGGACGAGGCCACTTCCAGCCAGAAATCCCCGCCGGCTCCGGCGCTCATCAGTGCCTCTAAAACCCTGCGGCCTTTTCCCGGCTGTACCGAAGCCACCGCAAGGATCTCATCATCCTCGATCCATCCGATCCCCCACAGCACTCCGTCACGGTGGATAAAATATGCCCCCGCCGACTCAAGAATCCGCTTCTCATCTGCGGCTGCAAGCGTTGCCGCGTTGTCTACGCCTTCCATCTTCTGATTATAGATTTTCCGCCATTGACCCACCGTTTCCTGGGTCACAGGCCACAGCAAGCCCTCGGGGGCATGCCCCTGCTCCCATGTTCCGCGCATCCGGCATATCACCGTATGCAGCGGATATTTCTCAAGCTGCTGATGTCCCGTGGCAAAAACGCGATCCGCTCCGGCCATCCGGCAAAAATCCACGCATTCCGTCACGAAGGCCTCCGCCTGCTCCGGCTGAACATCACGAATGTGAATATAGGCTGTCTGACGATAAGGGATCTCCTTCAGCACAAGACTCGCGACCCCAAGCTCCGTTGAAAATACGGGAATATCTTTCATAACCATCACCTCATTTTTCACCATCATAACATATAATCCCACGGCAGACAACTGTGAAGAAACCTTCCGTTTTCCCGATGAATGCTCATAAGCACCCATTGAACGGCTTCCTCTTCCCTTACAAAAGAATGCTCGGTCGGATCGATGCCCTTTGTTTATCCTCCACAACCTCCTCCCTGCTTTCATGATCCTTCGACTTGGTTCTCTCCGGTAAACCGTCGGGACTTTCCCTGTCACCGAAAAGACTTCCTTGCATTTTGTACCCGATTGTGTATAATAAAATTATCAATCGTAAAAGGAGGTTCGCACAATGAAGAAGATTATCTGCAAAAAGGAATACGACACGGAAACAGCCACCCTCATTAAAAAGACGACCATTGGCTCCTACGGTGATCCTGCCGGATATGAAGAATCCCTGTATCAGACCCCGGGCGGTCTGTACTTTCTGTACGTCTTCGGCGGTGAGGCTTCTCCCTATCCCACCGAGGATATCCTGCGCATGGCAAAAATCAAGGTGCCTGCATGGCTGGAAAACCATTGACCCATTACATATCCGTGACGGGGACTGCCTGCGGCAGTCCTCTTTTTTCTTGTGTTTTCTGAATATCATGGTATAATGGTACAAATATATATAATGGAGGATTGTATGAAAAAAAGAATCTTTTTGCTTCTTTCACTGGTACTCGGCACCATGCTTGCCGCATGCGGCACCGGCACTCAGCCTCAGGTCGCTGCAACCACACTGCCGGTTTACCAGTTTACCGCAGCCATCACAGACGGCACCCCTGTTACTGTGACGCGTCTTGTGACAGAAAGTGTCTCCTGTCTCCACGATTATTCGATGACCGTCAATCAAATGAGATCCATCGAGGGCGCAGAGGTCGTCGTGATCTCCGGTGCCGGTCTTGAGGAGTTCATGGACGAGGCATTGGCCAATGCAAAGCACACCGTGGATGCCTCTGAGGGGGTGCAGCTGCTGGAGGGCGGTCTCCACCATGGACATGAGCACAAACACGAGCAGGAGCATGTCCACGAAACAGACCCGCACATCTGGCTCTCGCCGGAGAATGCCATGACCATGGCAAAAAATATTTCCGCCGGCCTGTCACAGATCTACCCTGAACATCAGGACACCTTCCAGAAAAATTTGGAAGGCCTGCTCCGGCAGCTCCAGCAGCTGAAGGATTACGGCAGCGAGAAGCTGGGTGACCTTACCGCTCGGGAGCTGATCACCTTCCACGACGGCTTCGGTTATCTGGCCCATGCGTATGACCTGACCATCTTGGAAGCCATCGAAGAAGAAGCCGGAAGCGAGGTTTCTGCCGACGAGCTGACCCATCTGATCGAACTGGTTCAGGAGCATAGCCTCCCCGCTATCTTCACGGAAAGCAACGGCTCCACCTCTGCCGCTTCCGTGATATCCGCTTCCACCAATGTTCCGGTTTTCACTTTGGATATGGCCATGTCCGGTGACGACTACTTCGCCGCCATGTACCATAATATCGACACACTGAGGGAGGCTTTGCAGTAATGAATTCCTTTCACAAAGGCGGCTGTCAGGATTCCTGCTGTCTGAAGGTGCAGAACGTCTCCGTCCATATCGGGGACGATCCCGTCCTGACCAACGTGGATCTTCATGTACATTGCGGGCAAATGGTTGCACTGATCGGCCCAAATGGCGCAGGAAAATCCACCCTGCTGAAGGCACTGCTTGGACAAAGGGAGTATGACGGCACCATCGTGTTCTCCGTTCCCGGTCAGCGGCGTGTCAAAGCCCGGATCGGCTACGTCCCCCAGTCCCCCACCTTTGACCCGGGCGATCCGCTGTCGGTTGCCGATCTGTTCGCCTGCTGCCTGAGCAAGCGTCCTGCTTTCTTGGGATTGGGCAGAGCCCTGCGCCAACAGGTCCTTGCCTGCCTGTCCCGTGTTCACGGCGAAGAGCTGATCGATAAACGAGTGGGCACCCTGTCAGGCGGTGAGCTTCAGCGTGTGCTGCTTGCCCTTGCTCTGGAGCCTTTGCCCAACATCCTGATCTTGGACGAGCCTCTGTCCGGTGTGGACATCGAAGGCATGACAAATCTGATGGATATGCTGGACGAGATCCGCAGGACCTTTGATCTGTCGATCCTGATGACCACCCACGATTTTTCCATGCTCCCAAAATATGCAGACCGTGTCGTTCTGATCGACCACAAGGTCCTGATTCAGGGAGAGCCGCAGGAAGTACTGGAATCTGAACAATTCCGTACCGCCTTTCATATGAAGGAGGGCAGCTGATATGCAAATCTGGTACGCTCTGTGCGACATAATCCCCCTTGAAATGCTTCATTGGGATTTTATTAAAAACGCCCTGCTGGCGCTTTTGCTCATGTCCCCTCTGTTCGGCCTGATGTCCACGATGATCGTGACCGGCCGGATGAGCTTCTTTTCCGATGCGTTGGGACATTCCGCCTTCACAGGCATTGCCATCGGTCTGATCTGCGGACTGGCTCCCACACCGGTGGCTGTGGCGTTCTCAGTGGTTTTTGCACTGCTGTTCAGCTACGTCAGGACACGCTCTAACCAAACTGCCGATACCCTGATCGGCGTGTTCTCCAGCACCGCTGTGGCCCTTGGTATTTTCATCGCCACCGTCGGCGGCGGCAGCTTCACCAAATACAACAAATATCTCATCGGCGATGTTCTGTCTGTCACTCCGTCTGAGA
>DYCR01000047.1:0-5775 GCA_019418025.1 Clostridiales bacterium
GACTCGAACCCCCGACCTGCTGATTACAAATCAGCTGCTCTACCAACTGAGCTATACCGGCGGCTCAAACAGAACATGCTTATTATAACACGACAATGAGAAATGTCAAGCATTATTTTTACTTTTTTCAAAAAATTCTGCCCCCTGATTCAGGGGGCAGATATCAGCATGTCAGACAGCCGTGCATCGCTGCTGCTTCGGCGGCAGCTGCATGATTACAGCTCGATCTCCAGACGGGAAACAACACCGGCGCAGCGGGGGCAGAGTCCGTTTTCGTCGGCCTGCTCCGAATGCATCCAGCACCGGGGGCACTTGACACCGCGGGCATCGGACACGCCGATGGTCAGGTCTGCAAAGTTGCTGCCGACACCGGAGGTGCAGCCATCGGCAACGGTTTCAAAATCACAGGAAGAGACGATGAAGATCTCTGCCAGATTCAGACCGGCGCAGGCGGCCTTGAGGGCATCGTTCTCGGTTTGCAGGGAGACGTGGGCCTCCAGTGCCTTACCGATGCGCTTTTCCGCACGGGCAAGCTCCAGAACGCCGTTGACATCCTGACGCAGCTTCATGATGGTGTCCCACTTTGCCATGGCGGCTTCGTCCAGTGCATAGGCAGAGAAGTTCTCGGGCATGCGGTTCAGGACGATATTGCGCAAATCGTCCCCTTCGCGGTGGGGCATTGCCTGCCAGATCTCGTCGCAGGTGAATGCCAGAATGGGGGCAAACAGCTTTGCCATGGCATCCACGATCAGGTACAGGGCAGTCTGAGCGGAGCGGCGGCGGATGCCGTCACGGTCCTCGCAGTACAGACGGTCCTTGATGATATCCAGATAGAAGCTGGACAGCTCCACGACGCAGAAGTCGTTGACAGCATGGGAGACGGTGTGGAATTCGTAGTTGTCGTATGCCTTCAGGCAGGTGGCAACCAGTGCGTCCAGCTTGGTCAGCGCCCAGCGATCCAGCTCCTCCAGTTCCTCCACGGCAACCAGATGATTCGGGTCGAAGCCGTCCAGATTGCCCAGACAGTAGCGGGCGGTGTTGCGGAACTTCAGGTAGCTCTGGCTCAGCTGCTTGATGATCTCCTTGGAGCAGCGCACATCTGCGTGATAGTCGGCAGAGCCGGCCCACAGGCGGATGATATCGGCACCAAAGTCCTTGATCAGGTCGGCAGGATCAACGCCGTTGCCCAGAGACTTGTGCATGGCGCGGCCCTGACCGTCAACCACCCATCCGTGGGTCAGAACCTGCTTGAAGGGGGCACCCTGACCCAGTGCGCCGACAGAAGTCAGCAGGGAGGACTGGAACCAACCACGGTACTGGTCGGCACCCTCCAGATACACGTCAGCCGGCCACAGCTCGGGGGTGTCGCGGCGCAGGGAGGCGTAGTGGGTGGAGCCGGAGTCGAACCATCCGTCCAGTGTGTCGGTTTCCTTTTCAAAGCCGTGGGAGCCGCCGCAGTGGGGGCAGACCAGACCCTCGGGGATCAGGTCCTCGGCTTCCTTTTCAAACCAGATGTTGGAGCCATGCTCGGCAAACAGACGGGAGGTGTGGGCGATGGTCTCGGGGGTGCAGACGGGCTTGCCGCAGTCCTTACAGTAGAACACGGGGATCGGCAGACCCCAACGGCGCTGACGGGAGATGCACCAGTCGGCACGCTCGCGGACCATGCTGACCATGCGGTCCTCGCCCCATGCAGGAAGCCAGCGCAGGCCCTCGCAGGCGGCGGCTGCTTCTTCCTTGAAGCTGTCTACGGAGCAGAACCACTGGGGTGTTGCACGGAAGATGATGGGGGTCTTGCAGCGCCAGCAATGGGGGTAGGAGTGCATGATGTTTTCAGAGGCGAAGAGCATGCCGCTTTCCTTCATGTCCTCCAGAATGACGGGGTTTGACTCGTCGGTGGTCATGCCTGCGTACTTGCCGGCATAGTCGGTGTGGCGGCCCCGATCGTCCACGGGAACCACCAGATCCATGCCGTAGCGCATGCAGGTCTGATAGTCGTCGGCACCGAAGCCGGGAGCCGTGTGGACACAGCCGGTACCGGAATCCATGGTGACATACTCGGCATTGACCAGACGGGAGGTCTTGTCCAAGAAGGGGTGCTGCGCCAGCATGTTCTCAAAGAAGCTGCCGGGGTAGGTGGCAAGGACCTCGTAATGCTCAAAGCCGCCGATCTTCATGACCTTATCCATCAGGGCCTCGGCCATGATGTA
Organism: Clostridiales bacterium; assembly: GCA_019418025.1. Taxonomy (GTDB): domain Bacteria; phylum Bacillota; class Clostridia; order Oscillospirales; family Oscillospiraceae; genus Faecousia. The sequence goes on from DYCR01000047.1 coordinate 2,211, forward strand.
GGTCTCGCCGTTTTCTGCCTTGACCAGAACGTAGGCATCCCGGGGATGCAGGCAGATGCCCATGTTGCCGGGCAGGGTCCAGATGGTGGTGGTCCAGATGACGAAGAAGGCCTTGGTCAGGTCAAACTGGGACAGCTTGCCCAGATCGTCCTTCATGGGGAACTTGACGTAGACGGAGGTACAGGGATCGTCCTGATACTCGATCTCGGCTTCTGCCAGAGCCGTCTCGTCCTTGGGGCACCAGTAAACGGGCTTCAGGCCCTTGTAGATATAGCCCTTGTCGTACATGGCGCCGAAGATCTTGATCTCCTCGGACTCGAATCTGCGGTCCATGGTGCGGTAGGGGTGCTTCCAGTCGCCGATGACACCCAGACGCTTGAAGCCGGCCATCTGACGCTGGATATAGTTCTCGGCAAACTCCTCGCAGGCGCTGCGGAACTCGGGGATGGGCATGGCCTTGCGGTTGAGCTTGTTCTTTTTGATGATGGCAGACTCGATGGGCATGCCGTGGTTGTCCCAGCCGGGGACGTAGGGGGTGTAGTAGCCGCGCATGGCAAAGCTGCGGATGATGAAATCCTTCAGGGTCTTGTTCAGGGCGTGGCCCATGTGGATATCACCGTTGGAGAAGGGAGGGCCGTCGTGCAGGACGAAGGGCTTGCAGTCCTTGTTCTTTTCCAGCATTGCGCTGTACACATCCAGATTCTCCCAGTTTTCCAGCATGCCGGGCTCACGGTTGGGCAGGCCCGCCTTCATGGGGAAGGAAGTTTTGGGTGTGATGATGGTATTTTTGTATTCCATATTGAAGTTACCTCCATCTTAAAGTTTAAAAAATAAGCGCCCCTGTCCCTTGGATAAGAGACAAAGGCGCATAAACCTCTGCGGTACCACTCTTGTTCCGGATCGCTCCGGCACTCGATGCGCAGTATCGGGCGCAAACCGGCGCAGCCTACTCATTGCTTTTCGGTGCGCTGCTCAGAGGTGATACATTCAGGGGCTGCTTACTGCCTTGCACCGAAACGGCAGCTCTCTGGAAGCAGGGGGGATGAATGCGTGTCCTCTTCAAAGCGTTGGGGTATTGAGAAGATCAGCTCAGTGCTGAGAATTATCGTAATTGCGTCCGAACTGCAGGTTCATGAACTTGCTGGTGGTTTCGGACTGGGGATGCCGGGGAGGAGCCACGGGAGCGGTGTCCTCGGTGGTGCCGACCATTGCCTCCAGATTGCTGGAGATCTCGTCGGCAACGGCATTTGCCTCGGGGGTGTTGCCGTTGGGGTTTTCGTAGTCAAATGCCACGGCACCGCCCTTGGAGACGGGACGGTTTGCGCTCTTGATGCGCTCGAGGGCCTGAATGCAGGTTTTCATCTGATCCTGGATCTCGGTGATCTTTGCGGCGGCAGCCTTCTTGGCATCCTCAACGCGCTCGTTCTCGGCGGCAATCAGGGTGCCGGCGTTCTTGGCGTTTTCGGCGGCGGCAGCGTTGGCGTTGTTGAGCATGGTGGTGCATTTGGACTCAGCCTCACGGACCATCTTGTCGCAGGTCTTTTGGGCGTTGACGATGGCATCACGCATGCTTGCCTCGTTGCGGCGGTACTCTTCAAGCTTTTCCACAAGAACACGCATCTTGCTCTTGAGCAGGGCATTTTCCTTGTAAAGGGTCACATAGTCCTCGGTCAGCGGTTCCAGAAACTCGTCCACGGACTGCATATCATAACCGCCGAATACGGCCTTATCAAAGGCGATCTCATCAATTTGCTGGGGTGTAAACATAGTCTAGTCCTTTCTGCCGGTTAATCTCAGATATAGCTTTCTACTTCGCCCTGAAGATTCTTCAAATCGCCCAGAATCTCCATGTTGTAGGGGCAGAACAGGTAGGTAGCCTGAGAGATCTTCTTCACAGAGCCGTCCAATGCATAGGTGCAGCCGGACAGGAAGTCCACCACGCGGCGGGCCAGAGCCTTGTCCACGTTCTCCAGATTCAGAACGACAGCCTTCTTGTTGCGCAGGTTATTGGCAATGGTGGGGGCATCGTTGAAGCCCTCCGGACGGGTGAGGATCACCTGCTGCTTTGCAGAAGAAGAGGTGTTGATCACGGTGCCGGAGAAGCCGGAGCCGGAGCTGGGGGTGAAGGCTGCGGATGCAGCGGGGGTGCTCACGGTGCCGGAGAAGCTGGGCTCGGCGGGGCTGGAAACGGGAGCTTCGTGGGTGAAACGGGGAGCAGCATGCTCCTCAGCATATTCGCCATCCATCTCGTCATCATATTCATCATAATCGTCATCTGCAGCGTAAGGCTGGGCAAATTTCTTGATATCATCCCAAAAACTCATATATCTGTATTCCTCCTATGTATTCACATCTATGATTGATCGTATTTTATAGATGAGGCTTATCGTAGTTACGTGCGCCGAAAATGGCGGTGCCGACCCGGACCATGGTGGAACCACAGGCAATGGCATCGGCAAAATCGTCAGACATACCCATAGATAGACAGTCTGCGTTTACATTATCGTATTTTTTTCTGCTTATGTCAACAGAAAGCTGCGAAATTTCTTGAAAAAATTCAAAATTTTCTCCCGGATGTTTGCAAATTGGAGGAATGGCCATCAGTCCCCGGACCCGCAGATGGCAGAATTTATAAAATTGATCCAAAATCTGGGGAAGCTCTTCGGCAAAAAAGCCGGATTTGCTGGGCTCCCGCCCGATGTTGATCTCCAGAAGGATGTCCTGAACGAGGCCCTGACGGGCGGCTTCCTTCTCAATGGCCTCCATCAGATTGAGCCGATCGACGCTTTGGATGAGGTCCACCTTTCCCACCACCTGCCGGACCTTGTTGGTTTGGAGATGGCCGATGAAGTGGACGGGCGCACCACGATAGGCATCCTCCGACAGCTTTTTCGTCAGCTCTTGGACCCGGTTCTCTCCGCAGCAGTCCACTCCGGCGGCAATGGCCTGCCGGACAGCATCGGCATCGTTCATTTTGGTGGCGGCGCACAGCAGGATTTGGCTTGGGTCCCGGCCTGCGGCCAGAGCGGCGGCGTTCATCTGGCTGCGGATGGCAGCGACATTTTCTGCAATAGACATAGGGTCCTCCTTATCAAATCAAAAAAGCGGTGGATCACTCCACCGCTTTTTCCGGTTATGCCGGTTGTCCGTTTGCCCGCAGGGGACGAATGGGTACCAGGGTGGAGATGGCGTGCTTGTAGATCATCTGCTGCTTGCCATCGGTCGTCAGCACCACCACGAAGTTGTCGTAGCCGGTGACCAACCCCCGGAGCTGGAATCCATTCATAAGAAATAAGGTGACCGGGATTTTGTCTCTGCGCACCTCTTTCAAAATGGCGTCCTGAAGATTAATGATGTCTGACATATGTATTTCCTTCTTTCTTTTGGGATATACATATCTTAGCACGATTCACTTGTCGAAATTTTGGGCAATGAGGCGAGCGGCTGAAAAGATTTCTTCCGGACTCTGTCCGGCCTCACGGCGCAGCCAGTGGATCTCGGGGTTGCGCCGGAACCACGTCAGCTGCCGCTTGGCGTAGCGGCGTGAGTTTTGTTTGATTTGCTC
>DYCR01000047.1:5785-7233 GCA_019418025.1 Clostridiales bacterium
GACTGCTGAAGCTTGGCAACGGCAGACTCCAGCGTGTCAAGCCCCTGAAGGGCCGCGACAAATTCCTTATAGCCGATGGCCTGCATGGCGGTGCAGTCTTTGGGGATGCCGGAGGCGAGGAGCGAACGGATCTCGTCGAGCAGTCCGTCCTTCAGCATCTGCTCCACCCGAAGGTCGATGCGGTCATAAAGCTCCTGCCGGTTTACATAATCAAGTCCGATCCACAGGGGGGAAAATCTGGGGGGGATGGCCTGAGTTTTCAGATTGTGGGCGGTGAGGGTCTGGCCTGTCTCCTGATAGACCTCCAAGGCACGGATGATCCGGCGGGGGTTGCCCTGAGAGCGGGCCAGAGACTCAGGATCGATGGCAGACAGCTCCGCAGTCAGGGACTGGAGACCCTCGTCTGCCAGACGCTGCTCCAGACGCTCCCGACATCCGGTGGCGGGGAAGGGAGCGAACTCGTTGCCCCTGATGAGGGAGTCCACATAAAGTCCGGTGCCGCCTGCGATGATGCAGGTCTTGCCCCGGCGAAGGATATCCTCCACGATGGGGGCGGCCATCTGGCAGTAGCGGCTGACGGAGAAATCCGCGTCCGGCTCCACCACGTCGATCATGTGGTGGGGGATTCCCTGCATCTCTTCTTTTGTAGGCTTGGCGGTGCCGATATCCATGCGCTTGTAGATCTGCATGGAATCACAGGATACCACCTCGCCGCCGGTGAACTTTGCAAGCTCCACGGCAAGTGCGGTTTTACCCGATGCGGTGGGGCCCACCACGCAGAGGATACGGTCCATAGGTCAAGGTTCCTTTCATGGTTTATGTGCGCTTAAATTCCTTTTCCAGCTGACGCTTGCTGAGGGTGATGCACAGGGGTCTGCCGTGGGGGCAGTATTTCAGCTCCGGACGGCTCATGACCTGATCCACCAGAGCCAGAAGCTCCTTCTCGTCATTTTTCCATCCGGCCTTGATGGCGGCCTTGCAGGCCATGGTGTGCATCAGCTCGTCTCGGACGGTTTCGGTGTCGGCACCCTTGCCGCTGAGCAGGTCGTCTGCCATTTCGGTCAGGGTGTCGGCGGCTTCGCCCTCCCCCAGATCCATGGGAATCCGGCGGACCAGAATGGTATTTTCGCCAAATTCGTCGATTTCAAACCCAAGCTGATCCAGAAGGTGCTGCTTGCTCAGAAGCATCGCCGCAGAATCCGGACGCATGCGCACCGGAATGGGGGCAAGCAGGGTCTGGGAGGTGATATCCTGAGGATTGCTCCGCAGCTTTTCAAAGAGGATGCGCTCGTGGGCGGCATGCTTGTCGATGAGAAAGGCCTCGTCCCCCTGCTCCACGATCACGTAGCTGCGGTAAAGCTCGCCCACCAGTCGCCAAGGCAGCTGCTCCGGCATGGGCAGGACTGCCTGCTCAGGCTCCGGCATGGGGAGCTGGGCCTGTTCCGGCT
>DYCR01000048.1 GCA_019418025.1 Clostridiales bacterium
GTAATTGGCCCTTCTAGGGCCTGTGCAAACCACCACTTCAGTGGTGGTTATGATTTATGGATTATAATTGTTTAAGCGGAGTGCTTATTTTTTCTCCGAAAGCCGGCCTGTTGAATGAAAGCGTCAGCCTTTTCGTATTCCGGCGGTGTCAGCAGGCTGACACCTACATACACGATGAAGGAAAGGCTGACCCCGAGAATGACCTGCTGAGCGGATTGGGCCTGCCAAAACGAAGGGAGCGGAGCTCCAAGGCTGATGGCCAGATTGTAGATGCAGTAAACAAACCCGACCCCAAGGGAGGCCAAGGCGCCGGCGGAATTACCTCTGCGCCAGAAAAATCCCATCACAAGCGGAACAAAAACGCCGGTGGTGATCACATCGGAAGCGATCCATGAGATCTGCAGGATCGAGCGGATCTTCAGAGAAATGAGCAGTGCGGCGGCAGTTACTGCCAGAGTTGTGATACGGGATCGGGACAACTGCTTCTGCTCATCCTGATGAGACGGGATCAGGTCCAGCATCAGTGTCATAGAGGCGGTGTTCAGCAAGGAATCCATCGTGGACATGATTGCGGCGGATATGCCAATGAATACCAGTGCGCCCCAGAAAGGAGATAGGAAATCTGTCACAAGAGCGGTAACAACGCCGCCTTGAGGAAGCTGAGGATACAAAACGAAGCCCGCCATTCCGGTCAATACGACCATCAGATACAGGGGAATGTATGCAAAAAAGCTGGTGACAGCCATTTTTCGGGCATCCCGATCCGACCGGGCCGCCGAGATCCTCTGCCATACGTTTGCCTGGATCATCCATGCGCAGCCAAAGGTGATGACGTACATGCTGTATTTGGAGGCTCCGGCAGTGATGCTCATGAATTCCGGCTTTCCTGCCGCATTCATAGCATGTCTGATCCCGTCAAAGCCGCCGGCGTTGGTAAAGCCGACGATGAACACGATGACTGCGGAAATCAGGAGCAGGACGAACTGGATGATATCCGTCAGCACAACGCCCCGAAAGCCGCCAAACATAGAGTAGATCAACACGATCAGCGTCCCAAGCAGCACGGCGGTTTCATAGGAAAAGCCCAGATAGGAGCCAAAGAATGTACCCACACCTACCATTTGGGATGCGGCACTGAATATCATGAAAAACAGCACGAGAACGGATAAAAGCTTTGCTGTGGCATTGCAGTACCGTGCCTGCATCATGCGGCCCTGAGTGAGATACCCGACACGCCGTATGCCGCCTGCACTGAGGATCATCAGGAAGGTAGACAGTAAAACCGGAACGCCGTAGTACCAAAATGCGCCCAAGCCGTCCTCGTAGGCAAGATCAGCTGTGGACAGTGCAGAGCCTGCACCCCACCAAGAAGCGATAAACGTGATAGACAGGGGAAGAAATGGCATGGACCGTCCGCCAAAGAAGTAATCAAGAACATTTTCGTTCTTTTTTTCCTTCGTTACAGCGAACAGCAGCAATGCAAAATACAAAAGCAGCCCGATCAGTGAAAAAAGCTTTAAAGGAGTCATAATCATCCCTCTTTCGTTTCAGATTTGGATTCGGATCAGCCGGCTTGTGATTGTGACCTGATTTAGTCCATTATAAAATTGCAGGAAGAAATTGTCAATCCCGATTCTGAAAGTTCCTGTTATGCAGAGAAAATTTTTGTATTAGTAGCATTGACTGGAAAAAGATGGTACGATATATTAAAATAAAAGAACACCTGAGAGACAAAAGCAAGAGCAAATCGTGGAGATGATATTACAGAAAGGAGGACATAGCCATGGGTAGAAAATGGTACACAGCAGTGCCGAACCAGCTGATCGAGGACTGCTCCCTGCGGCACACCACCAAGCGTGTCGCTGTCGCACTGATGCTGGAGAACCGCCGCCGCAACGGTAAGATCCGGATCTCGTTTGAAGATCTGGCAAAGCGCAGCGGCTGCGGCATTGCAACGGCCCAGAAGGCAATCAAGGAATTGATCGCCCATGGCTATGTGGAGCAGGAAAACAGCTTTTACTACTCCCTGACCCTCGGACGGCGTGTGTACGCTCAAAACACCTACCGCATTGTTAATATCCCCGGAAGTTACACCCTCGTGCCACGCACGGCTCTGCGCCGTCGTGGCAAAAGAGGCGGCGCCCATGCCAGCTTCTCGGTGCTTCTGTACCTGTACCGCTGTGCCGGTCGTGTAGGCAGAGCATACCCTTCTCTGCGTCAGACGGCCAAGGGCTGCGGTGCATCCAAGGCATCCGTCTGTCGTGCCCTCCAGGAGCTGAAGCAGGAGAACACCGTGATCCGGACGGAGTGCAGAAAAATGCGTGGTGATCTGAGCTGTAATTCCTATTTCCTGACGGACATGGTGATCGCCGGAAAACGGCCGGAAAGCGAAAATGTCCTTGAAATACAGAAAACAGAGGGAAAATCCGAATTTATGGGTGGTCTCAAATTTAGTAAGCTCCCTAGGATTAACAAGATAACTAGGGGTTATAAAAGGAGGGAAGAAAAATATTTTTCCATGCAGATTAGAAATCTGTATAATTCCACCAGAGTTACAGTGGACATCCCAGAGTATGAATTCGACGGCACAGGTATAAAAGTCCATCCGATGAATGATTTGTCGGAACTGTTGGTCTAGGATCTGATAGGGGTAGTCTACCCTTTTTCAGGCGGTACTGAAGATGATTATTCGGGTCAATTTAAGCTGCGTATTCCGAAAAGTATGTATGAAGATTTGTCGGATCATTCAAAGGAGGAAGGAATCAGCATGAACCAGTAGTGCGCGTACCTTCTGTCCGAGAATGATACAGAGTGCAGAATCTCGAGATATCATACTTCACACAAACAGCTCTATCTTTAGCGTGATAAAAAATAACAGCTTTCTCAGATTCTGGACAAAACCAGTACCTGAAAAAGCTGTTACTTGGCGGAGAGAGTGGGATTCGAACCCACGGTTCCTTGCGGAATCACTAGTTTTCAAGACTAGCTCCTTAAACCACTCGGACATCTCTCCATGCAGGGGTTAATATACCATTTTGAATAAAAAAAGTCAAGTCTTGGAAAGGCTTGACTTTTAGCTTTTTTTATTGAGCTTACGTTTATTGCCCTTTTCGTCAACGATATAGGTATTCTCCAGTTGACCGACCAGACTTGCCTTCATTGCGTTGATATACACACGGCGGAGCTTATCACGCTCAGAGAGCTCTTCGGAGGTCAGCCCTTCGGGGGATTTTGCTTTCTTTGCCAGCTCGTTGATTCTGGCGATGGTTTCGTCCATTGTCATACAGTTCACCTCATACATAGCGGTGGATCACCACGCTGATTCTTCCTTTTTTTGTTTGTCCATTTACCTGTGCCAGTTTGATTTTGCCGAGCCCGCGCACGGAAACCGTATCCGCCTGATCGACAGCCTTGTCGGACTTGGTGCAGGGCAGACCGTTGACAGATACCTTTGCGGCATTGATCATGCCGGCGGCCTGTCCTCTTGAAATGCGGAATCCCGAGCTGATCACTGCATCCAATCGAACAGAGGCGAGGGTGTCACGGATCTCCCTGATCTCGGGCGTCGGGATATGCGCCTCGGTGAGGGGGATACGGGTCAGTCGAAGCTTTGTCCGGCCTGCTGATTGAAAGTCGGTCAGCAGGTAGGCGGCGATTTCCTTGGATACAAAGAAATCACATGATCCCTTATCCACACAGATATCACCGATCGTTTCCCGAGCAATGCCTGCTCCCATAAGCGCTCCAAGAAAATCGCGATGGGTCAAGGTATCGCCGTTAAAGAAGCTGGCACGCAGGCAGCATATAGGTGAGTCCTCGTCCCAGAGGACTTCCTCGGTCAGATAGTCCGGCAGATAGCACAGCATCTGTCGTTCAGCATCGGCGTATCCGCCAAAGCGGAGCAGGCCCTCCGGCTCACCGAAGAGCAGTCGGGTCATCTCCAATTCTCTGGGTGAGAGAAAGCAGGAGCATGCAAAAATATTACGCCGAAATCCCGGCGTGATTTTGTCCCAGACTTTTGCAAGAAGCATGCGGTCCTCGGTATTATGTGCAATTTTTTCAATGTTTGATCTGTCCATAAAAGCTCATCCTGACACAGTTATGTCAGCATTATATCATATTTACCATCGGTTGAAAAGAAGTTTTTCTTGTGAAAACCAGAGTTTTATCGTATAATGATAAAAAGAAAGTAGGTGATCGCGTGGTCATTGCAGTTGTAGGTGCCGGTGCTGCCGGTATGGCAGCGGCAATCGCTGCATCGGATGATCCCGGTGTACAGGTGCTGCTGCTGGAGCGGCAGGCACGGGTAGGCAGAAAGCTGCAGGCAACAGGGAACGGCAGATGCAATTTGTCCAATCTGCATGCATTGGATCGTGGATATCACGGTGATGAAACCGGTTTTTGGGAATATGCCCTTGGGAAATTCCCGCCGGAGGAGACTCTGGCGTGGTTTGAAGGGCTGGGGCTTTTTACTGTAAAGGAGGATTCCGGGCGCATCTATCCGTACTCCAATCAGGCTAATTCCGTTGTCGATATTTTGCGCTTTGCGTTGGATCGTCCTAATATCGAACTGATTCCGGATTTTGAAGTGTCAAAAATCCGAAAAGAGGGAGAAGCATTCTTTTTGACAAGCGGTGATCGGACCGTTGAAGCAGATCGGGTCATCATTGCCTGCGGAGGTCTGGCAGGGACCAAGCTTGGGGGCAGCATGTCCGGCTATAAGCTTCTGCGCAGCTTTGGACATAAGTGTACGAAGCTGCGCCCAACACTGGTTCAGCTCAAGACAAACTGGGCCGGAGTCGGCGCACTGAAGGGTGTGCGTGCCAATTGCCGTGCGGCGATCTATTGCGGGCAGCAGCTGCATGCAGAGTCTGTCGGAGAGATCCAGTTTACCGACTTTGGTTTGTCCGGGCCGGTCATGTTTGAAATTTCCAGAGATGCATGTGCGTGGCCCGGAGAATGGACATGCAGACTGGATTTTCTGCCGGATATGGAGCAGGAACGGCTGCGCAGTGCCCTGCGCAGTCGGAAAAATACGATTTTGACGACGGATGATCTGTTGACCGGAATTCTGCATAACCGTTTAGGGCGTGTCCTGACACAGGCCGCCGGAGTGCGGGGGCGGTTCCCGCTGAGTGAGATGACAGACTGGCAGATCGATGAAGTGTGCCGCACGGTAAAGGGATTTTCCGTGGAGCTGAAAGAGCCCCTTGGAATGGATGCGGCGCAGGTCACTGCCGGAGGCATCGCAACAGAAGAATTTGACCCGACGACCATGCAGAGCCGCCGCACAGCGGGGCTGTTTGCCTGCGGAGAGGTTCTGGATGTGGACGGGGATTGCGGCGGATACAATCTGCAATGGGCGTGGAGCTCCGGCAGATTGGCGGGTCTGTGCGCAGGAAAGGAATAAGCATGATACGTATTCGTGATATCAATATGGCACCGGCACATTCGGTGAATCAGCTGACCTATGAGGCGGCAAGACTGCTGCGGGTTTCCAACAGTGTTGTCCGTCAGGTAAAGATCGTGAAAAAATCCATTGATGCCCGCAAAAAGCCGGATGTGCGGGTGAGCTATACCATTGATGTGAAGGTGGATGGAAACGAGGAGAAGATCCTAAAAAAATCCGGCTGCAAAAAGGCGGCCATTGCACCGTGGTTCCATTACAAGGTCCGGCAGATGACCAATCCGCAGGCTTCAAGACCTGTTGTGGTTGGATTCGGCCCTGCGGGCATGTTTGCAGGATTGGTGCTTGCCATGTCCGGCTGCCGCCCCATCATCTTAGAGCGGGGAGACGATGCGGTCACACGCCATGAAAAGGTGGCGCATTTTTGGAAAACGGGAGAACTGGACCCGGAAAGCAATGTGCAGTTTGGTGAAGGCGGTGCGGGGACATTCTCTGACGGAAAGCTGAACACGGGTGTCAATAACCCCAGAATCGGCTGGATTCTGGAACAGTTCGTGGCAGCGGGGGCCCGTGAGAATATCCTGTATGATGCAAAGCCTCACGTTGGGACGGATGTACTGCTGAATGTGGTCCAGTCCATCAGAAACAGAATTCTTTCCCTTGGAGGCGAGGTCCGCTTCCGCACACAGGTGACCGGCATTAAGCTGGATCAGGGAGCTATCTGCGGTGTGGCACTTGCAGACGGCAGTGTGATCGAGACGGATCATGTGATCTTTGCCATCGGACACAGCGCAAGAGACACCTTCCAAATGCTTTTGGATGCAGGTGTGCCGATGGAGGCAAAGCCCTTCTCCATGGGTGCAAGAATCGAGCATAGACAGGCAGATATCGATGTTTCTCAGTACGGCTGCATCAATGCGGCACTTCCTCCGGCGGACTATAAGCTGGTCAGCCACTTGGAGGATGCAACGGTGTACACGTTTTGCATGTGTCCGGGCGGGTATGTGGTTGCGGCGGCATCGGAAGAGGGCGGTGTCGTGACAAACGGCATGAGCTATGCAGACCGCGACGGTGCCAATGCCAACGCCGCACTGCTCGTGACCGTGAATCCGGCAGATTTTCCATATCCCGGTCCCTTGGGCGGCGTGCAGTGGCAGCGCCAGATCGAACAGCGGGCATTTGAAGTGAGCGGTGGCTATCGAGCCCCGGCTCAGACGGTTGGGGACTTTCT
>DYCR01000049.1 GCA_019418025.1 Clostridiales bacterium
TTCTTAAATTCTGGTGAATATCTTTTGTTTGGTATTCCCTTGGGCATAACAAAGCACCCCCTTTGTAGATAGTATATCATACTGTCTAACAAAAGGGGTGCAGTTCATTTTCAGGACGGGGATTTTGTCATTCCGATATATTGGATGATTCCGGCGATGCCTGCTTACGCTGAATCAACTGTAATGCCGGAGCCATTGATCCGACTGCCAGTACAGCAAACATATTGGACAAAGAGGGGAGATAGCTCACGAATTTCCAGTCAGAGAAGGGGAGTATGTAGCCGAATAAATCTACAACAATCACCCGATAGGCCGCAGAAATTGCACCAATCAGGATGACAGGGCGAATATCCGGAATATAACCCAGTGCGGTTGCAAGAAAAACCGCGACATTCAGTGCCATCAAAACGGCAGATACGACCTCGCCCTTTTGTAAGACGAGAAAATAGTCCAGAGCATACAGTCCGGAAAGTCCGCCAAGCAATATGGGGGCATTCAAATTCAATCCCTTTAGCAGGATCAGATATGCGGCGGCGACCAGTCCCGGTAAAATCAACTGGGTAAACAGCTGGTATCCGTCCAGATCCTTCAGATTGATCAGTCCCAGATAATAGACGGCCTTGATGAACACACAAAGCCCCATGAAAATCACGGATATCTGCATCCAATGACTATCCATCTGCATCTGTACACGAACAGGTTGTTTCATTTTCATCTTATCACCTCCACTGCTAGGTATTATAATGCATGCAGGATAAAATAGCAATGTTTATACATATTTTGATCCTCAAAAATAAATTTAAAAAAATGAAAAAAAGTGCTTGACAAAATTGCATACAGAGTGTATTATATACAAGTCAGCTAGCGCGGGACGCCAAGCTTCGACAAATATGGAGCAGTATCGAAGTGGTCATAACGAGCACGACTGGAAATCGTGTGTACCCCAAAAGGGTACCGAGGGTTCAAATCCCTCCTGCTCCGCCAGAAAAGCGAAACACTTTTGATGCAAAGGCGAAAAGCCTTAGAGTATCAAGGTGTTTCGCGTTTTTTTATGCTGAAAAAACAGCTCATTTTCCAAAGATGCAAAAGGGTCACTCCCACCAACTGGTGGGAGTTGAACCCACATATTTGGGCATTTCAGAGCAAAAGCAAAGGCAGCGCCCTTTTTGAAGCGATGGATTTCAAAAAGGGCAGATTTCAAAATATTATGCGACTTGATGCTTACAATAGGAGTGTACTGCCAAGAACAGAAACACAAGGACTTCAACAGCTGCTGAGATCAGAATTACATAAGGAGTCCAGATGCTCATTCCACCAATGTGTAAATACTCAAAGTTTGCAAGCTGATAGAGGAAATTGTTCTGCAGACCAATACCGGCAGAGGGGAAAATGGTGGAAATCCATGTTGCGCCCATTGCTGCATAAGCAAATAATGGAATCAGTAAGACCACAAGTGATGCCAACAAAACCGTTAAAGAATCCTTGCATTTTGCTGATAGATACATAGTACAGCTGAGAGTAGCCAAGATGGAAAGCAGCCCAGCCAATGCAAGGATGATTTGCAGCTGTCCCAAATTGATATTGGGAAGGCTGATGATGGAGTATAGCATCTGGAACGAGCTTTTCAGGCAGTCGGTTCCAAACGCCATATTCAATATCATCAAATGAATGATCATTCCTAAAGTGTAGGTTACAATAAAAACAGTGCAAGATGCGAGTATTTTTGTAACTGCCAGCCGGATATGTCCGTTTTTGGTTGCGCGCAAAATAGGATCGCTTCCGGTCTGATATTCCCCCGCAAAAATCGGTGCAGCAATCGCTACACATATAATGGCAAGGATCAGAATATAGAGTTCAATATAGTCAAAAGCATCCCTTGTGATTCCGGTGTGTAAATAAAAAGGAGTGTTCACCTGTGCATATTTTGCAAGCGCATTTTGCTGTGCAGAGGGATAATCCGTTTGCTCGTTCCGCATGACATCATTCAGATGGTCTGCACATTTTTCATAATAGGACTGGTCAATTTTATTGGGATCAATATCCATCCAGTCTGCACCAATACCAGTAAGGGGATCTGCAAACACCTCTGACAAGCCTTTTAGCAGAGGACGGATTGGGAGGATCTCTTTTATACTTACATCCAGAGGAAAGCCTTCTTCTTCCACAGGCCCATATTCGTTCACACAGTTCTGATAGGTTTCTAACGCAGCTTTCACTTTTTCCGGAGTTACCTCGCCGGAAGAGGCGGCATATAGATCCCGTTTATATTGGATTGCAGCTAACCCATCCAACTCTGTAATGGTTCCGTCTGCATTGGGACGGTTAATGCCTTCAAAAGAAATGGGAAGATAAGCCATCACAACTGAAAGTAACATTGCAACTGCAAGTAAAATCAATGTGCGTCTTGACTTCAAAATACGCTTTAGTTCCAGTGCAAAAAGGCGCATATCAAACTTCCTCCTTTTCCATATCCATTTGCGGAAACAGCCACAAATATAGATCTTCTAAGCGCGGCGCGGCCGTCACAGATCCTTCGATTTCCGAATGCTCTGACAGATAACGGATCGCTACATTGTCATGATCCTCACTCCGCTGATTGATGATGTGCAGCCGCATCTCATATTCCATCAGTCTGGAAGCAGGAATGACGCAGTTCCAGACTTTTCCTTCGATTTGCTTTACCAGTTCTGCGGTTGTGCCAACGTCTATGATTTGCCCGGCCTTCATAATAGCGTTACGGGTAGAGATATATTCGATGTCAGACACAATGTGCGTGGAGATCAATACAATTCGATCGTGGGAAAACTCGGAGATGAAGTTGCGTAAGCGAACACGCTCTCCGGGATCAAGACCTGCGGTTGGTTCATCCATGACAAGGATTTTGGGATCGTTCAGCATGGCCTGCGCAATGCCCACACGGCGCTTCATGCCGCCGGACAAATCAGCAATTTTCTTTTTCTTTACATCGGAGAGGGAAAGGGTGTCTAGCAGGGAATTGATTTTTCTGGTGGTTGCCTTTGTGGGGATGTCCTTCAAGGCGGCCATATATTCCAAATAATCTTTTACGTTGAAGTCGCGATGATACCCAAAGTCTTGGGGAAGAAAACCGAACATATTTCGATATTCTTCTCCCATTTTACGAATATCGGTTCCGTCATAATAAATCGTTCCGCTTGTCGGGGTCATGATATCTGCAATCATCCGCATAAGGGTTGTCTTTCCGGCACCGTTGGCACCCAAAAGCCCCCAAATACCAGATGTCAAAGTCAGACTTACATCATTGACAGCGGTTTTATCTTTGAACTGTTTGCTCAGATGGTCAATTTTTAGTTCCACAATGATCACTCCTTTTCAGTTTTTCAAAAGCAAACGCCCTTGTTCTGTGACTATTGTACCGAACAAGGGCGTTTCATTCTCTAAATTTCAGTTGGAAAAATCCTAAGAAGCTCCTAATATTTAGAGCTTTATTTCTTAATGCGAACAGGGCAACGTAATTGTGAAGATGACCGTTTTATTGGTGCTTTCTGCGGTGATCGTACCTCCATGCAAAGTAACGATTTCTCTTGCGATTGAAAGCCCTAACCCGGCACCACCTGTATCAGATGCTCTGGCACTGTCCAGACGATTAAACTTCTCAAAGATGGTCGCAAGCTTTTCTTCTGGTATGTCATCCCCATGATTTTTGAAAAGGATTACGATATC
The DNA here is from genome assembly GCA_019418025.1 of Clostridiales bacterium. Lineage (GTDB taxonomy): Bacteria > Bacillota > Clostridia > Oscillospirales > Oscillospiraceae > Faecousia. The sequence goes on from DYCR01000049.1 coordinate 3,703, forward strand.
ATTATCTTTTTTCTGCGCAGTGATATGGATCTCCGAGTTAGGGTAGCTGTAAGCGGCTGCATTTTTCAGTAAATTATTGAATACTCTTGCCAGCTTTTCGGGGTCACCAAGGACAAACAAATCATCCTCAAACGATACATTGGCTCTAAGTTCTTTTGCTGAAAGCACTGGATAGAAATCATCAATGACTTGCGCTAACAATGCATATAAGTCAACCTGTTGCTTTTTTATTTGCACTGCATTTGTATGATAGCGTGTGATTTCAAACAATTCATCGATCAGAGTTTCTAAGCGTTCTGCTTTCTCGAGGACGATCCCTATATATTTTGCTTTTTGTTCCAATGGCATATCGGGTGCCTCTTTCAGCAGATTCAAATATCCAATCACTGTGGTGAGGGGAGTGCGAATATCATGTGCCAAATACATAACCAGTTCATTCTTCTTGTTTTCAGCCTCTGATGCCGCTTGCTGATTGAGTAGTGTGGACATTTTGATCTCATTCATCTGATTTTCCACATCTCGCAGTGGCACTGATAATTCGATGGGATGGCTGTCCTGCTTATATACAGCTTGTGTAGCAGCAACGACTTCACCCAAATAAGTCCAAGGCTTTTTCCAGTAGTGATAGAATATACAGGTCAGTCCGATTACCAGATAGAGAATGTAGATAGCATCTGCCCTCAAATATAGATACTCGGTAACCGGATTATGAAAAACCGTAAAAATGTATTGCAATACCAATGTTGCTGCAAATCCCAGAACCACATATAGAAATATCACAACAAGCAGCTGAAAAAGCAATGTTTTTTCCATGGGCAGCTTTTTCTTTTCCAAAGATCTCCCTCCTTAGTTTGCAGCGAGAAGAATGAACAGCACACCAAGTACGAAAACAGTAACGATTGATGCAACAAAAGTAATGATAAAATCAGTTCGCGTTTTGCCTTCCGTATTTTTTATAATACCTCCTCAGAGACTTCAAATTTTATATCCAACGCCCCATATCGTTTTTATATATTGTGATTTCTCTGCTGTATCGTTTAGTTTTTCTCGCAGATGGCGGATATGAACTGTAATTGTGCTGCTGTTTTTACTGTAATATTCGTCCTTCCATACGGCATAAAACAGATCCTCAAGGCTGACAACGGTTCCTTGCTTTTCCAGTAGTATACGCAAAATAGAAAACTCCGTCGGAGTCAAGGATAGAAGTTCGCCATCTAATGAACACTCGTAGTTTTTCGTGTTGAGTGTCAGCTTTTTATAGGTCAGTATTTCTGTATCCTCATGATTGGGTTCTGTTGCAGAGTATTTCTTATATCGCCTGAGCTGTGCTTTGACTCTGGCAATGAGCTCAAGCGGGCGAAAAGGCTTCGTTACATAGTCATCCGCGCCCAAAGTCAATCCCGTAATCTTGTCCGTTTCATCGTCCTTAGCAGTAAGCATGATGATTGGATAAGTATATTTTTGTCGGATTTTCTTGCAAATAGAGAATCCGTTTATATCAGGGAGCATGATATCAAGAATGGCAAGATCCATTTCTTCATGTTCGATACAAGCCAATGCCTCTTTTGCAGAATAAAATTTATATACAAGATAATTTTCGTTTTGCAGATATACTTCCAATAAGTCCGCAATCTCATGTTCATCGTCAACGACTAATATCTTATCGTTCATGGCAGCTCTCCTTTGTAACAACGTCCATGCTAAGTATAGCTTTTTTAGTGACCGAAATCTCTATGAATGTCCTATGAAAACATTAAGATTTACCTAAGAAAACCATAGAGGGCAGCGTTTATCATGGGCAGATACAATATCATTTTCTATATTGTAAATTGTCATGACAGATATTTCAATTATGCTGTTTCTTTCATTAATCCGGATACATGAATTATTCGTCTGGTTGAAAAGTGAGAACCCGTCTAAATTTAAAATAATATACAAAAAATGCAGCTGCAACGTTCCGTTTTCGTTTTGTCTTTGAGTTCACTTGATTTCCAGTGTATGGATTTATACTATTCAGCATGCAGTGATTGCTTTTACGCTGTGTAATGTCAGCAGGGCAGGGGGCATCCTATTCCTGAGCTGAACGTAAAGATGCAGACGTTGCTCACTTCTTTGTGCGGTGTATGTTTCGATAAGCGTTGGGGGTCATGCCGTATTCTTTTTCAAATGCTTTATAAAAATAGGTGCGATTGCTGAACCCCAATGTTTCAAAAATGGTCGTGATCGTCCAGTGTGTACTGCGCAGCATTTGGGCTGCATAGTTGAGCCGTACAGAAAGGCAGTATTCGGTGAACGTCTTTCCGAAATTCTCTTTGATAAATCGGCACAAATAGGCTGCATTGTAATTGAGCAGTTCGGCCAGCTCATACTTGGAGATCACTCCCTGATGGGTTTCGATCTGCATCCATATCTCCCTGATCAGCTGACTTTTTTTGTCATTGCCTTTCCGAATCAGTGAACAGCGATAGAGCTCCTGTGATTCCAGAAGGCCCAGCAGACGGCGGAGATGCCCCTGCATCAGCAGCCAGAAGCCTGTGTCTTTGTGGATCATCTCTTCCATAAGAATGTTCAGTTCTTTTTCCACCGGCAGTATCACGTCGGGATGGGAAATGGCCGTAAAATGACAATATGCCTTCAAA
>DYCR01000005.1:0-21266 GCA_019418025.1 Clostridiales bacterium
CCTCAGCCCCCTGAGCCGGAAGAACCTCCCTGCCCTCCGCCTCAGCAGTCAGCGCAGACCGCCCCCTGCCAACCATCAGGGAACGATCTGCAAAGGCAGCAGCCTGCTCCTGCCATGCCCCAAAACAACAGCCGGGGGATCACGTCCTTTCTGAAGGGGCTCCTGCCCCGAGAGATCGACACCGACGACATGCTCATCATCCTGCTGATCATGCTCATGAACCGAGATGAAGAAGGGGATGACCTATCCCCTATGCTTACCCTTGCCCTGTATTTTTTGTTATAGGGAACTCCCAGATCCATCCGGCAGCCTGAACTGCCCAAGGCATTCAGAATACATTGACGCTCCCCCTTGCACGGATACAAGGGGGAGCGTCAATTGTTTTGGAGGTATCTGCCCAAAGGCTCCTCGATCAGACATCGTCGATCAGCGTGATGATTTCCTTAAAGGGCATCAAATTGGCATCCACTTCCTTGGCACGGTGATACTTTAAGATTTCCTTAGCCGTATCCTCCATGGCAGGGAACGCACTTCGTGTCAGCTGGTTGGCATAGATCACGATATTAACACCGTGGGATGCCAGCTCCTCCTCTGTTGCACCGTTAAAGGATGTAGGCACCACCACAATGGGGATGTTCTTCTCTTTCTGGCGGAATTTGTCGCAGAACTCAAAAATTTCTGCCGGGTCCTTTTTCCGGCTGTGGATCATGATTCCGTCGGCGCCGGCCTCCACATAGGCAAAGGCACGATGCAGCGCATCCTCCATGCCCTGCTCAAGGATCAGGCTCTCAATTCGGGCGATGATCATAAATTCCTCAGTTCTCAGCGCCTGCTTTCCGGCACGGATCTTACTGCAGAAATTTTCAACGCTGTCCTGCGTCTGCTTTACCTCTGTACCGAACAGCGAATTCTTTTTCAGCCCCGTCTTGTCCTCTATGATCACCGCAGAAATACCCATCCGCTCCAGTGTTCTCACATTATAGACAAAATGCTCGATCAGGCCGCCGGTATCGCCGTCAAGGATGATGGGCTTTGTGGTGACGTCCATGATCTCGTCCAAGGTGCGAATCCTCGAGGACATATCCACCAGTTCGATATCCGGCTTCCCCTTTGCCGTGGAGTCGCACAGGCTTGAGACCCACATGGCATCAAACTGGTCAAGCTGCCCCTCGTGCGCAACCACTGTCTTTTCGGCAATCAGGCCCGTCAGACCGCTGTGGGCCTCAATGGCCTTTACCACAGGACAGATCTCCAGCAGCTGTCTCAGCCTCTTTCTGCGGTATTCCGGCATTGCCAGCTTCTCCCGCATCATCGCATCGATCTTTTTCACGTTTTCATTGTAGGTGTAGGGAACCTCGATCAGCTCACCGCCCCATTCCTTCAGTACCTCAATGACATTTTCCCGAATGGCTGACTGAGCGCCGTCCCGCCAGTTGTCTCCATGCACCACATAGTCAGGCTTCAGCTGCCGCAGGACATTCTCATACATCACATCTTTTTGCTCAACAACATGGGAAATCTCAGGAATCCCCCGGATCAGCTCCATCCGCTCTTCAAAGGAAATCGTGGGAAAGCGGTCATACCGGACCATTGCCCGATCACTCATCACACCGGCTGTAATCTCGCCGTACTTCTGTGCCTGGCGGATCAAATTCATGTGTCCTTCGTGGATCACATCTGTGCTTAAGCACACATATACCTTTTTCATCTATACCACCCCATGATACTTCATAAATGTATTTTTGTTCTCAACAGCAGTCTCCTTCGGTCGCCCCAGATCACTGCGGGACCCCATAGAGACCTTGACCTCCAGAAAAACAGGCCCGTGCAGCTGCCCGATTTCTTTCAGGCTCTGCTCCAATTCCTGCATGCTCTCTGCGCAGAATGTATGAGGGTAGCCGCTATGCCGCGCAATCACAGCATAGGACTGTCCCACTGCTCCGGTAGGCATACCGCCTACCGATTCGTGCGCCTCGTTATTCAGGCAAATATGGATCAGATTCTCAGGCGATTGCTTTCCGATAAACGGCAGGCTGCCCATGTGCATCAGTACTGCGCCATCGCCGTCGAGACAAAACACCCGTTTTTCGGGCATGCTGACCGCCATGCCGAATGCGATCATAGATGCATGTCCCATGCCGCCAACGGTCAGAAAGGACTGTCCATGCTGCCCCAGAAGCTGATTGCTTTGCTCGTAAACTTCTCGGGAGATCTTTCCAGTGGTGGATACGACCACATCCTCGGGCTTCAAAGACAGCAGGATCTTACCGATAGCCTCCTCTCTGCACAGGGTGTTGGCATTGGTATATTCACCGCCCATACGCACATCAAAGGTGTTTTTCCGAATCACGATGGCATACTGTCCGTTCCCACTCAGGACATGCCCTGCCTGATGCATGATCTGCTCCAGCTGCTCATGGGTCGTATCCGCTCCAATGATAGAATACGGGATCTCCAGTGCCTCCAGCAGGCTGAGGGTCACCTGTCCCATAAATTTGTGCTGAGGCTCATCATGGAAGCCCGGCTCCCCTCTCCATCCGATCAGCATCAGCATCGGGATATCGTAAACCGCCTGATTCATCAGGGACGTGATGGGATTGACCGTATTGCCCAAGCCGCTGTTCTGCATGTAAACACAGGCCGGACGCCTTGTTGCCAGATAGACTCCTGCGGCGATACCCACAGCCGATCCTTCATTTTCCGGAACATAATGATGAAATTCATCCCTGCCGTCTGTATTGATATAATCGCAAAACTGCTTCAGGGTGGAGTCCGGGACACCGACCAAGGTCTCGATGCCCAGACCCTTGATTTGATTCACAAAATATTCTGCCTTCATGTTGTCTCCTCCATTTCCGTATCTCACATTTGTCCTGCGTCTCAATAGCGAACCGGGATGGCAACGTGAGATTCTTCCAGAGCCTGACGAAATACCTTCAAAAATTCGACGATATCCTGCTCATCGATTGCACCCAGAGCGCAGAGGCGGAAGGTATCGGTGGAAGCAATCTTCCCCGGGTAGATCGTGAATCCCCGTTCATAGCAATAGTCATGGATTTTTTCAAAGCTCCAGTTGGGGTCCTTCGGATAGTAGAGGGAGGCCACCAGCCCCGCCTGCCATTCCGGACGGATCACATTGCGGAACCCCAGCTCTTCCATTCCCTTTTGAATTGCCCGAAACACTCTGGTGTGACGCTGCCACTTCGCCGCTTCCCCTTCTGCAAAATATTCCTTTATTGCTTGCGCGGTGGCATAGACGGTCTGCACAGGGGGTGTAAAATGCATCTGACCGGTTTTCTCAAAATATTCATACTGCAAATACAGGTTGCAGTAATATGAGCGCTTAGGATAGTCCTTGGATCGTTCCAAGATCCTGCGGTCTCCCACAACAAAGGACAATCCAGTCATGGACATAAGCCCCTTCTGCGCAGATGCCATACAGAAATCGATATTGTCTTTTTCGATATCAATGGGGATCATGGCATAGGTCGAGGTGGTGTCCACGGTAAACACGCAATTGTACCGATGCGCCAGCGCTCCGATCTCCCGAATCGGGTTGAGCAGCCCTGTCCCCGTCTCATTGTGGGTTGTATGGATCAGCGCAATATCAGGATTCTGTCGGATGGTGTCCTCCACCGCATTAAGATCCGGCCGTTCGTCCACAGGGAACTGCAAATCAATGTGATCCAAGCCATAGTATCGGCAGATTTCCACCGCACGGGAGCTGTACGCGCCATTGTTGATGACAAGGATCTTCTTTCCCTCCGGCAGAAGAGAATTCAGACAAACATCAATATTGATCGTGCCGGAGCCGCAGAACATCACGGAAGTATACTTCTCGGTATCCCCGTGTACGATCCGAACCAGATCCTCCCGCATTTTAAGCATCAGATCTTCAAACTCTTTTTCTCTGGGGCAGATATCAGGGACAACCTGTGCCATCTTCACAGAGTCTGTGGTGGTTGCCGGCCCCGGATTGAGCAGAATATTTCTCTTGACCAACTCATTTACCATGTTATCTCTCCCTTTTGGAACAAGAATTTTATACAGAATTTACATTTATTATATATTTAGTTCCATATTCGATATATTACACCTATATTTTGAACATGTCAACCATATATTTCGATTCCCAGAGCTGTCCCAATCATGGCAAAAAAGCAATACCGCGTATCATTGATGCGCTTTTCTCTTCGAATATCCATCAAAAATCAAACATATTCTTAATCATTGCATATCTGCTCCTCTTTTCCGGATGTTCAAAAATAGTTACCAAATTTTTAAAATGATTATCCCATCAGAAAGAAACAAGCATAATTCCTTCTCATGCAACATCTAAATCCCCGATGCAAAAAATAATTTGATAATTTTCGAAAAAAAGCTTGCATTTCAAAGAAATATGTGGTATTATATCTGAGCTGTCAAGTTAATAGCATCCGGGTGTGGCGAAGTTTGGTATCGCGCTTGAATGGGGTTCAAGAGGCCGCTGGTTCGAATCCAGTCACTCGGACCAAGGGAGTATCCTGATAGGATGCTCCCTTTTTTGTATACACTGCCTCCCTTGCTCTCCTTCACGGATCAAGGAGATCCCATAAACCATCAACATAAAAAATGGAGCATCAAAATGATACTCCACTCAATATAGAAAAAGGTCCGCACTTAAAATAATGTGCGGACAAACTTTTGGCACCAAGGGCCACTTGAGATACCATACTCAACACCAAAGGCATTGCAGAAAAAAAGAGACGATCTTTCGATCGTCTCTTTGGAGGTACCGCCCAGATTTGAACTGGGGAATGAGAGTTTTGCAGACTCTTGCCTTACCACTTGGCCACGGTACCATATTGGAGCGGGTGACGAGGCTCGAACTCGCTACCTCCACCTTGGCAAGGTGGCGCTCTACCAGATGAGCTACACCCGCATCTTGGTGCCTCCGGTCGGAATCGAACCAACGACACGAGGATTTTCAGTCCTCTGCTCTACCGACTGAGCTACAGAGGCATATTGAGCAGAGCAATCGCTCTGCTCAATAGCAATATGGCGACCCGGAACGGACTCGAACCGTCGACCTCCAGCGTGACAGGCTGGCGTGCTAACCGACTGCACCACCGGGCCAAATTGGTGGGAACAACAGGGCTCGAACCTGTGACCCCATGCTTGTAAGGCATGTGCTCTCCCAGCTGAGCTATGCTCCCAAGTTGGCGTCGGAGAGGCGTTCACCTCAGCGACGTGGATTATTATACATGTTAAGGCTCATTTTGTCAAGCACTTTTTTCATATTTTTTCATAAAACTTATTGCAGCAAAATGAGCCTTAATTACATGCATTTAGTAGGACTTATTAAACTTTTTTCAGCAGATCTGCAAAATCATCCGGGCTGAATGTATAAACCGTATCACAAAACTGACATTCTACCGGGAAATTTTTTCCCTCTTCCATGATCTCTGTCAGTTCCTTCCGCCCCAGACTGATCAGCGCCGCTTCAACACGCTCTCTGGTGCAGTAGCACTTATACGACACCGGGGTCGTCTCCATGAATACAACACCCAGATCGCCGCAAACCTGCCCCAAGATCTCCTCCGGTGTCATCCCCTGCTCCAGCATGGGTGTGACCGCTCCGGCGCGTTTGATCCCCATTTCCAGCTTGTCGATCACCTCTTCCGGCGCACCGGGCAGCAGCTGAAGGATATAGCCGCCTGCCACCTTTACACTCTGGTCACGGTCCACCAACACGCCCAGAGCGCAGGCCGTTGCCGTCTGTTCGCTCTGTGCAAAGTAGGCCGTCACATCGTCCGCGATCTCGCCGGATACAAGCTCCACAGAGCCTACATAAGGCTCCTTCATCTGCAGGTCACGGATAACGGTCAGGGTGCCGTCTGTGCCCACCGTGGCGCCCACATCCAGCTTACCCGGGCATTTTTCCACAAGGGGTACCTTAGGCTGTGTAACGTAGCCGCGGACATTGCCCTCGGGATCAGACACACACACGATGCTGCCAATGGGACCGCCGCCCTTGATTTGCAGTGTCATGGAGCCCTCATCCACCTTCTGCATGTTGCCCATCATGGACGCCGCAGACAGCGCCCGTCCAAAGGCTGCAGTGGCATTTGCTGTGGTGCCGTGGATTTCTGCGGCACGCTGAACCAATTCTGTCGAGCGGATGGCCACGACCTTGACAAAGCCATCCATGCTCATACCACGTACAATATAGTCACTCATTTGATTTTTCCCTTTCTTGCTTTAAAATAAACCCTTTGCTCCCCCTGCCTCGGCGCAGTCAGCACACCATCGGCATATACACCGATGGAGGTAAAGCCTGCCGCCTTCAAAAAGGAAGTCAGCTGTTCAATGGAGTAGGCATATTCCTGATGCTCCTCGAAGGAGCGCTGCCAGACTTCTCCCTGCCGCTGAAACAGATCCATACCGTAAGAGCAGATGTTGCGCTCCCGGTCAAATTCCCCTCTCCACACACAGTAGACATCATCGTCCTCATCGAGAAACACCTGACCATCCATTGCCTGAAGCTTTTCCGGTGTATTCACATCGAAAATAAAAATGCCGCCGGGATTCAGGGACTTGTAGACCCGCCGGATCGCCTCCTTGCAGTCAGCCGGATCTAAAATGTAATCCAGACTGTCCAAGAAGCACACAGCCATATCCACCCCCCGCAGCAGCTTCAGATCCTGCAGGCCCTGATGAATAAACATCGGCTGATTCTGAAGATCGGCACATTTATCAAATGCCTGCATCAGCATTTCTTCTGACAGATCCACGGCAACCACACGGTATCCCCTCTCGGCCAGTATTCTGGTCGCCGATCCTGTCCCGCATGCAAGGTCCGCCACTGTACGAGGCCTCAGCCCCTCCTGTGAAAGGATTTCGTGGGCAAACGCAACCACGTTCTCATAATCCACATCATTGGTCAGGCGGTCGTAGGACGCCGCCAGAGCCCCATAAGCGTTCATGGCTCGAACACCTCCAATTGATACTGAAAAGCACCCCAGGCGCGTCGCCTGGGGTGCAAAAATCGCATTCAGATCAACGACCGAAAATCTTGAAAATCTCGTCGATGTCGCTGATGTCAGAAGCCTTTGCAGTGCTGCCGGCAGCAGCGGTGGTCGTCTCCTTTGCAGGTGCGCCGCCTTCTTCCACATGCTCAAAGCCGGTAGCGATAACGGTCACTCGCATCTCATCCTCATACATATCAGAGGAGGTTGCGCCGAAGATAATGTTTGCATCGGGGTTTGCAGCCTCCTGCACGATGCCCGCAGCTGTCTCAACATCGTCCAGTGTCAGCTCGGAAGAGCCGGTGACGTTCACCAGAACGCCGGTGGCGCCGTTGATGGAGGTCTCCAGCAGGGGGCTGGAAACCGCAGCCAGAGCTGCCTGCTCAGCCTTCTCACGGCCGGAAGCGGTACCCACGCCCATGTGTGCGCGGCCTGCATCCTTCATGACGGCAGAAACGTCAGCAAAGTCCAGATTGATGATCACACGGTCGGAGTAGCCAACCAGCTCGGAAATGGAGGTCACGGCCTGCTTCAGCACATCATCGGCAATGCCGAATGCATTTGCAAAGGTGATCTTCTGCTCGGTGACGTACTTCAGACGGTCATTGGGAATGATGATCAGAGAATCCACACGCTCGCCCAGCTCGGCAATGCCGGCTTCGGCCTGACGCATACGGTTTGCACCCTCGAACTTAAAGGGCTTGGTAACAACACCGACAGTGAGGATGCCGGCCTCGTGGGCCAGATCTGCAACGATGGGAGCTGCACCGGTGCCGGTACCGCCGCCCATGCCGGCAGTGATAAATACCATATCCGTGTCCTCCAGAACCTTTGCAATGGCGGCTCTGGATTCCTCAGCAGACTTACGGCCGATCTCAGGCTTGGAGCCTGCACCCATACCGCCGGTCAGCTTCTCGCCGATCTGCAGTTTGTTGGTACAGTTAGACTTATTCAAATCCTGCTTATCGGTGTTGACCACCACAAAATCGACACCGTTGACACCGGACTCGATCATACGATTGATAACATTGTTACCGGCGCCGCCGACACCAATGACCTTGATTTTAACTACTCTTTCCTGAAAAGCCTCAGTCATAAAATAATCCTCCTATGTATATTTCGCATTTGGTGCGTGACAATACTAGATTAATACCTGTATATTCTAACGTGAAAAACGCTTTAGGTCAATAGATAAAATCTATTTTCCTGAAAGATTTTGTAGGGATTTGTACCCATTTATCACGCGGGTGTAAAAAGTGCCTCGTCGGAAAATTCAAAGGACACATCAAGCTCGCCCATATCATTGCCGGGGATCTGCTTTACAGCCTGCGCCATATAGCTGATTTTGTAATCCAGCTGATCCGAGCTGCCCAGAATCACATGGAATCGCTTTCCGTATTGCAGGGTCAGCTTGGATACATCGGAAACGTCCACCGATGCCACCTGCCCGAACACTTCGTTCTGCTCCAGCCTCTGGATCATATCCAGCGCAACGTTCAGCCGTTCGGTATCGTTTGCACTTGCCCCCGCAGAGGTGGGTGCAGCGGTCGCCTCCGTTGCTTCCGTTGCAGACGGCTCGGTCTCAGACGTGGCTTCGGTCTGCTGACTCTGCTCTGTTTCCTCGGTCTCCGGCTGTGTCTGCTCAGGCGTCTGAGCTGCATCGACCGTCTGGTCTACCTCCGGCACCTCTATCATCACACCCGTGATCCTTGTATACCCCGTTGCTTCCGTGGTATCGATCGGCTCCACCACACGCCCCTCCGAGGTGATCAGCCACCAAGAGGAATCCACAGCCTGAACGGCATACGTGACCTTCAGCTCTGTAATCTCTATGTTTACCGTACCGGGCAGATTTATACCGATTTTTACGTTATCGATATAGGGCAGCTTCGCAATGATCCGTCCTGCCGCCTTTGCCCGATTGAGCCCCAGAAGAGAATCGCCCTCCTCGATCCCGGATGCTTCGCGGACCATCCAAGGCGTATATTTTTCCATACCCGCTACCGTAACCGTTTTTACCCGGAAAAAGATCGACAGCGCCATCACCATCGCCAGAACAACAGCGCCGACGCTCAACAGCTTCAGCAGAAATGTCCCCTTTCGGAAGGGCTTTGGCATGGTGTACACGACCTCCGGGATATCCTCTCTGGGGGGGCGAACCACCCTCGGCTTCTTTTCACCGGCAGGTTTTCTGTTGTCTGTTGGTCTGCGCCGCCTTTGCTGCCGGACCGACCCGGGACGGCCACCGGCCGCCGGACGATTTCCGGTTTTGCGCACCGGCTTCTTCTCTTTCGTATCCATATGTATCCTCCTTATGCCTGCCGAACATCCGCCCCGAGGGAACGGAGCTTGTAGGCAAGGTTTTCATAGCCTCGCAAAATGTGCTTGACTCCTGATATTTTTGATTCTCCCTGAGCCGCCAGCGCTGCAATCACCATGGCTGCGCCGCCCCGCAGATCCTGTCCTGCAAGCTCGCAGCCACTCAGCCGCTCCACGCCGTGGATTACGGCAGTGTCGCCGGATTGGTGGACATCTGCCCCCATGGAGCAAAACGCCGCCGCGTGGCTCATTCGGTGGGAAAACACGGTTTCCCGAATGGTCGTGACCCCCTTAGCTCGCAGGAGCGCCGCCATGATCGGTGCCTGTGCATCCGTAGGAAAGCCCGGATACGGCCCTGTGACGATCTCTCCCGGTGCTGTCAGCTCACGGGCCTGTATGCGCAGCACCTCATCGCTGCACGTGATCTCGCAGCCTGCATCCGCCAAAACCGAAAGGACCGGTTCAAAATGTAACGGCTCTGCACCGATAATTCGGATATCTCCTCCGGCTGATGCCGCAGCACAGGCAAAGGTCGCCGCCTCCATCCGATCCGGGATGACCCGCATGTCGGCACCATCCGGCAGGCCGCCGGAAATTGTGATCCGTCCGGTCCCGTCCCCCGATATCCGGCAGCCGCCCAATCGCAGGAAATCACACAGGCAGGCGATTTCCGGCTCTCTGGCTGCATTGTCGATGACGGTGGTCCCTGACGCGCCGACACCTGCAAGAATCAAATTTTCCGTGGCCCCTACACTTGGGTAGGGCAGCTCCACCGTTGTGCCGGTCAGCGGTCCGTGATATACCTCCGGGTCTGTGCCATCCGGCTCGGCACCCATGGCCCGCAGGCCGTCTACATGAAAGTTCACGGGACGTTTCCCCAGTTGGCAGCCTCCGGGCTGTGTCAGCCGGCATTTGCCCATTCGGGACATCAGAGCTCCGGCAAAGAACACCGAGCCTCTCATGCGGTTCATAAGCAGCTGCGGAATATCCCACTGACGGATGGGTCTGGGATCTACCCAAAGGGTTCCCCCTTCCCATTCTGCCTTGGCGCCCAAATGCCTCAGGATCTCGATTGCCGCATCCACATCCGTAAGCTTCGGACACGACCGGATGCAGCAGGGGCCCTGAAAAAGCACCGTTGCAGCCAGCATCGGGAGGACCGCATTTTTACTGCCGGAAATCCATACCTCGCCGGATAATCTTCTCCCCCCACCGATTATAAGTGACTGCAAGCCACCGCCCCCTGTCATAGAATGTACCCCATTCTATGCAAAAGGCTTATTTGTGTGCTAATTTTACAATGGTATCACAGATCTGCTCGGCAGAGTCGGGAATCGCCCCCGCAAGCAGCGCCTGACGCATTTTTTCACGTCCGACTGAATCTGCCAGCAGCTTTTTGGTCTGCTCGTAAAGATGCTTGCCGCTGCACTCCGATTCCAGAACCACCATGCAGCCCCCTCTGTTTTCCAAGATCCGGGCATTTTTCTCTTGGTGATTATCCGTCACATTGGGTGACGGGATCAGGATGCAGGGCGTGCCGGAGGCTGCGATCTCGTTGCAGCTGGATGAGCCTGCCCGGCTGATGATCAGATCCGCCGCCGCCATAACTGTGGGCATATTATAAATATACTCCCTCATGTCAAGTCCCGGCGTATTTTTCAGGTCGATCCCCTTTTCCCGTACAAGATCCGGCATCCACCGCCAGCCATAGGAGCCGGTGGCATGGATGTGCTGAAACGGGATACCGTCGTCTGTTTCCAGCTTCATAAACTCAGCCATCGCCTTGTTCATCTCTCTGGCGCCCAGTGATCCAAAAGCAGACACGACCAAAGGACGGTCATCCAGTCCCAGCTTCCGCCGGGCTTCCTGACGGTCGGCATAAATGAATTCCCGCTGAACCGGCATGCCTACGGTTTTCACCTTGTCCTTTGTTTTATAGCGCTCTGCGCTCTCTGCAAAGGTGACAAGGATCTGGTCCACACCGTCTGCCACCAGTCGTGTTGCAAGGCCCGGGACCGCATTGGCCTCATGGACACAGGTCGGCACGCCCATCCTGCTGCCCATATACAGCGCAGGGAAGCTGGCATAGCCCCCCGTCCCAAGGATCACATCCGGCTGAAATTCCCGAATGAGCCTCCTGCTCTGGATCAGTGCGCTGCAAACGTGCCACACACCCCTGACATTGTGGATGATCGCCTTTGGAGAAATACTCCTGAGCAGACTTGAGGACGGCAGCAGCCTGATTTCATAGCCTGCCTTGGGGACAAGTGTCTCCTCCATGCCGTTCTTGCCCCCCACAAACAGAATCCTGCTGTCAGGGTAGCGCTCTCTTACTATATTGGCTACGGCAATGCCCGGGTTGATATGCCCCCCGGTGCCGCCGCAGGTTATGATCACATTCATAGATCTTCCTCCTGTTTTCTTGCCTCATTCATGTGACGGGAGATGCTCAAAATCACGCCCATCTCCCCCAGATTCACCGCCAGAGCCGTGCCGCCGTAGGAAAAAAACGGCAGTGCAATTCCGGTCGATGGCAAGATATTCGTTACCACACACAAATTTAAAATCGTCTGCACCGCAATCAATGTGGTAAGACCTGCCGCCAGCATGGAAGAAAACCGATCGGCAGCATGCAGTGCAATATAATATCCCCGAAGAATCAGCCCTGCAAACAGTGCCACGATGCACACCGCTCCCACAAAGCCCAGTTCCTCGCAAATAATCGCAAAAATATAATCGTTATATTGAAATGGCAGATACAGATATTTCTGCCTGCTCTTGCCCAGTCCCAAGCCAAACACTCCGCCGGAGCCGATGGCATACAGAGACTGTAAGATTTGATACCCCGTATCACTGGGGTCCTGATCCGGGTGCAGCCATGCGGTGACCCGGTCTCCGGCATATCCCATGATACTGACATACACCGCCACAAACAGCACCGCACCTGCGGCGCCCATCATCAAATACCGGCTTTTCGTGCCGGAAATGAACATCATCACCACTGCCACCATACCCATCAGCATAATTGCCGAAAGGTGCTTTTCCAGTGCCAGCGGTATTAAGATCCCCATCAGCGCCGCGCCAAAGCCGACAATCCCGAAGCGGAACTCCGCCGCCCGGGGGCCGTAGCTCCGGCTCAGCCGTGCAAGCATCAGGATCATCGCGAATTTTGCGATCTCCGACGGCTGAAACTGGATACCCGCAATGTTGATCCACCGTTTTGCGCCGTTGGCTGACTGCCCGACCACCAGAACCGAAAGCAGCAGCACAATGGACACTGCATACACCCAATTGGTGTACCGATACCACAGCTGTGCCGGAATCCTGCTGAACACCGCCATGCACCCCAGTCCAAGCACTGCGCAGATCGCCTGCTTTTGCAGATACTTTGTGGAAATGGTGTAGCGGGAGTCAAACTCGCTCTGGGCCGAGCTTGCCGAATAAAGCATCAGCAAGCCCACGCCCAGAAGCGTCAGCACCAGAATCAGAAAAACGGGGTCTGCTCCCTTTTCCCGCCGCAGTGTGACGGGGTCCTCATTGGCATAGGAAGCTCTTCTCCCCAACAGCCAACGCTCCTTTCAGAGTTTTAGAACATGCCGCGCACACCAAACCATGCCAAAATGCAGGTCAGGACCGTAATGCCGGCAAAGGTAAAGACGATTCTCTGCTCGCTCCACCCGCACTTTTCAAAGTGGTGATGGATGGGAGCCATCTTAAACAGGCGCTTGCCGTGGGTCAGTTTGAAGTAGCCCACCTGCAAAATGACGGAAAGCGTCTCGATAATGTAGATCAATCCGATCAGGATCAGCACCAGAGGCATATCCAGTGCAAAGGCCATTGCGCAGACCGCACCGCCAAGGAACAGCGAACCGGTGTCACCCATGAATACCTTGGCGGGCTTGAAGTTGTAAACCAAAAAGCCTGCCAAGCCACCGACCAGAGCGGCCGGGAACAGGGCCAGAGTAAAACGCTCCATGGCCACAGCCGCCGCCGTGAAGAAGATCATCACAGGCAGTGTGACAGAGGTTGCCAGACCGTCGATGCCGTCAGTCAGGTTCACTGCGTTGACGCAGCCTACCATCACAAACATGGCAAAGAAGATATACACCAGCGGGTGCATGTGCCATGTCACGTTGGCAAAGGGGATGTACAAGGTTGCGGACATGATACCCTCTTTGTAAAGGATGTACAGAAACAGGGCAGAGACCGCCAATTGCAGGCATGCCTTCTGGATGGAGGTCAGGCCAAGGTTACGCTTATATTTCACCTTGAAAAAGTCATCCAAGAAGCCGACCAAACCGAAGCACAGGCTCAGCAGCAGCACATACACCGGGGAGTAATCCCCCTTTGCAATGCCGGAAAAGCCGAAAATCAAACACAAAAATGAAGCCCCGATAAAGGCAAGTCCGCCCATTGTGGGGGTGCCGGCCTTGGAGTTATGCCACGTAGGCCCGTCCTCGCGGATGGCCTGCCCCGCCTTCAGTGCCCGGAGCATCGGGATCAGGATTTTTCCCAAAATCAAGCTCAGCACAAATGATGCTGCAATCGTAAGTATCAATTTTTCCACGGATCGTTCCTCCAGTTTATATCTCTTCTTCCAAGAATTGCTCTAGCACCAGTTCCATGTGCATCCCTCGGCTGCCCTTGAACAGCAGCACATCGCCGGGACGCGCCAAACGGTTCAGCGCCTTCAGCAGGCTCTCCTGCTCCTCGTATGCCTGAGCCTTTCCGTCGATCATTCCGCCGGTCACGGCACCCTCCACCATTTTGGAGCTGTTAGGCCCCAGTGCAAGGAGATAATCGGCCTTTTCCGCGGCGATCCGTCCGATCCGGTAATGCTCAGCCTGTGCATTGACGCCCAGCTCCAGCATTTCACCCAGAACGGCGATTTTTCTGCCCTTCTGATTTCCCAGCACCTGCAGCGCCGCATCCATGGATTCAGGCCCTGCGTTATAGCAGTCTTTGATGATACTGTAATGCTCGGTCTTTAGCATCTCCTGTCTGCCTGCCATGTTCTGAAACCCCGACAGGCTTTGGGCGATTTTTTCCGGAGCAACTCCCAGCTCCAGTCCCACTGTAACGGCAGCGAGCGCATCCAAAACAAAATGGTTGCCCTCCACCGGCAGCTTCACCTCAAAGCTTCCCTCCGAGGTTTTAACATCAAAGGAAACCGAGCCATCGTGCATCCGGACATTCTCGCCCAGTACACTCACCTCAGGATTCATCACGCCAAAGCAGGTGCAGGGTCTCCTCAGCTGATGGACCTTCCACAGCAGGCGGTCATCGCCGTTCAGGATCACCGGGGCATTGGGGTCCATCCCCTCCAGAATTTCAAGCTTCGCCTGCAGGATGCCCTCCTGTGACCCCAGATGCTCGATGTGCATGGTGCCGATATTGATGATCATGGCAATATCAGGTCTTGCGATAGAGGAAAGGTAAGCCATCTCCCGGAAGTGGTTCATTCCCATTTCCAGAACAGCCACCTGCGTATCCTCCGGCATGGCCAGGATCGCCATGGGCATGCCGATATCGTTGTTGTGGTTTACCGGAGTCTTTCCGGTGACAAAGGTCGTCTCCAAAACAGAGGCAACCATCTCCTTTGTGGTGGATTTGCCCACGGAGCCTGTGATGCCCACCACCTTCATGCCAATGCGGTTCCGCTCGCCCCGGGCAATATCTCCCAGAGCGATGCGCGTATCCTTTACCACGATGGCCGGATAATCACCGTCGCACCGCTCGCACAGGACTGCTGCGGCATGATGCTCAAATGCATTATGGATAAAATCATGCCCGTCCCGGGTGCCCTTTAAGGCAACGAACAGCTCGCCGCCGTTCATGCTTCTGGTGTCATTTGTGGCCCCCAGAAATGCTACATCCTTGTACTTGGGGTCGATGTGACCGCCGCACCACGCAGCAGCCTGCTCCAATGTGATTTTGCCCATCTTATCTCCTCATTTCCATCAGGTGTGCAGCCACTTCTTCCCGCTCATCCAGATGATGCTTGACGCCGCAGATCTCCTGATATGTTTCATGGCCCTTGCCTGCCAGCACAATGATATCATCTGCTTTCGCAAGATCCATGGCATGGCGGATGGCCTGACGGCGGTCAACGACCACTTCGTAGGCGCCGCCTGATTCCTTTGCACCGGGGACAATATCTGCAATGATCGCCTCCGGGTCCTCGGTCCGAGGATTATCCGAGGTGATGATCGAAAGATCTGCAAGCTCGGTGCCGATCCTGCCCATGATGGGCCGCTTGATCGGGTCCCGGTCGCCGCCGCAGCCAAACACTGCGATGACCCTGCCTTTGCAGAAGCCCCTCACCGCGCTCAGCACGTTTTCCAGACCGTCCGGCGTGTGAGCATAGTCCACCAAGACCGTGTAATCCGTCCCCGGTGTGGGCACGACCTCTACCCGACCCTTGACCCCCGGTGCGTCTGCCAGTGCATGGGCCGCATCCTTTAATGAAACACCCAGACTGACCGCCAAGCCCAGAACCGTCAGGGCATTATATACCGTAAATCTGCCGGGGATGCCCAAGGTAACGAAAACCCGCTCCCCATTCATCACTGCGTCAAAGGATACGCCGTCTGCTTTCAGACTGATATTCTCGGCCTTCAGATCGCCGGAGCCGGCAACGGAAGTCGTCAGCACATCGCAGGCAGCCGCCTGAAGCATCTGTCCGGCATAGGCATCATCCGCATTGATCACCCCTTTGTCACAGCGGCGGAACAGCTCTGCCTTGGTCTGGCAGTAATGCTCCATGGTCTTGTGAAAATCCAGATGATCCTCCGTCAGATTGGTAAAGGCAGCAGCTGCAAAGCGTACCCCGCCTACACGCTCCAGTGCAATAGCATGGGAGGACACTTCCATGACCACATGGGTGCATCCTGCCTCACGCATCTGGGCAAACAGCCCCTGAAGCTCCAAGCTTTCCGGAGTGGTCCGTTCCGTTGGGATCACAAGCTCGCCGACCATGTTGGCCATCGTCCCCACAAGTCCCACCTTTGCGCCGATCGTACGCTCTAAAACGTGCTTGAGCAGCAGCGTAGCCGAGGTTTTTCCATTGGTGCCGGTGATGCCCACAATGTGCATGGAATCTGCGGGTCTGCCGTAAAAATTGCAGCCGATCAGCGCCAGTGCCAGCCGATCCGACTCCACCAGTACATACGGCACCTCCTGCTCCGGCTTTTTCGCCGTCACGATCACGCAGGCCCCCTTTTCCATAGCCATGGGGATAAAGCGGTTTCCATCGGAGGAAAAGCCCGACACCGCCACAAACAGGCTGTTTTTCGTTACCTTTCGAGAGTCATAAGCCACTGCCTCGATCTGCATATCCATATTGGCATTGGATTCGAGGATGGAAACATTCTGCAATAATTCTTTCAGCTGCATCGTATTCTCCTTTGAAGGTGCTAATCATGCGCACCCGGGTCTGTAAATTGAATTTTTATGGTGCTGCCCCGAGGCAGCCGGGTATCCGCCGCAGGCTCCTGTGTCAGCACCTGCAGGGGCAGGGTCAGATCGGGGTTGCCGCCGGGCATCAGGTAGAGTCCGGCACTTTTTGCTGCCGCTGCCACCTGCTCCACGTTCATCCCCCGAAAATCAGGGACGGTCACCATCTCATCCGGCGGCTCCTGCCCCAGATAGAGGATGATCTGGCTGCCGCCGGGAACCTGATTCCCTGCCGCCGGCAGCTGACCCGTCACGGTTTCCTCCGTGCCGACCATCACCGCCTCCAGTGTCCCGTCCTTCAGTCGCTGCTGCGCCTCCTTGCCCGTCATGCCGGAAAGGTCCGGCACCTCCACAAGCTTCCCGGATGGGTCAGTCAGTTCGTAGACCCGTTCCACCTGCAAATAGGGCAGGATATCCCCCAGCACCGCGCCGACGGTCGGTGCCGCCATCACGCCGCCGGAGATATAGATCCCCGTCTCACGGGAGGGTGTGTCCAGCGCTACTAATATAATATACCTCGGATTGTCCATTGGCGCAATCCCCACAAATGAAACGATTTTATCCTGAACTCTCTGTCCATTCTCATCGAAAACGTCAATTTTTTCACTGGTTCCGGTCTTTCCGCCCACTCTATACCCCAAAACTGTTGCATTTTTGGCAGTTCCTTCCGTCACGACCGACTCGATCATTTCCCGCATGGTGGCAGAAGTTTCCTCGGAAATGACCTGCCGCAGCACCGTCGGCTCCTGCTTCAGCAGCGTATTCCCCCCGTCATCCACTACCTCCGAGACGATGTACGGCTCCATCAGATAACCCCCGTTGACCACAGCCGCAATGGCTCGGACCAGCTGCAGCGGCGTCAGCTTGAAGGTCTGACCGAAGGAGCCGGAGGTCAGCGAGGATGTGCCCCACTTGTCCGTATCCGTCACAAGCTCCTTGCTGAAAAACACGCCGCTGCTCTCTCCTGCAAGATCGATCCCCGTTTTCTCCAAGATCCCGAAGTTCTTAACGTACTCATAAAACCGCTCGCCTCCCAGCTTCAGGCCGATATGGGCAAAAGCCAGATTGCAGGAATTTTGCAGGGCCTGCGCCGTGGTCTGGGAGCCGTGTCCCTTAGACCGCCAGCAGTGCAGCAGCTGAGAACGCCCCGGGATCTGCTCAGAGCCGGAGCAGGAAAATCTTGTATTCAGATCCACGGCACCGCAGTCTATCGCCGCCGCCAAGGTAATGGTCTTAAAGGTAGATCCGGGCTCGTACCCGTCAGACAGGCATCGGTTCCGCCACTGCTTCAGGCGGGCGTCCACCAGATGCTGACGGTATTCCGCTTTCCCCTGAAGGAATTCCTCTGAATCCTGAGGGTGCTGCAAATAAGACAGCCGCAGCTGTTCCACCTCCCGGGCCAGCTTTGGGTCCCCGATCTCCAGATAATTGTTCGGGTCATATCCCCCCAGTGTTGCCATTGCCACGATTTCTCCGGTATTGACATCCATCACCATGCCAAATGCACCGTTCTGCACATCATACCGATCGATGGCCTGCTGCATCTGGCTTTCCAGACACGCCTGCACCGTCATGTCCAGAGTCGTCACGACACTGGCACCGGTTTGTCCTGTCAAATACCGCTCAATGCTGTATGGCATATCCATTTCGTTGTTGCCCTTGGTGGTCACCACTCTGCCCGCTTCTCCGGACAAATAGCGGTCATAGCTTGCCTCGATCCCCTCAGCCCCCTCGTTGGAGGCATTGGTGAATCCGATCACCTGAGATGCCAGCTGATGGTAAGGATAATATCGCTGGGTGTTCGGCTCCAGATGGATACCGCAGATCCCCGATTCGTTGATATAGCTGCGCACCTCGGAGGCCAGCTCCTCATCGATCCGATCCTCCACCAGATGGTAGCGCAGGGATCGATCCTTTGCCAGCTTCAGGATCTTTTCCGGCGGCACATCCAGTATTTCCCCCAGAGATCGGGCCATCGATTCTACATCCGCCCCGGTCTGGTACAGCTCTCTGGGGTCTATGTACACATTCTCCACCGTCTTTGACGATGCAAGGATATTCATGTTCCGATCATAGATCTCTCCACGCTCCGGGGTGATCGAGGTGGATCTTGACTGGTTGTTCAGCGCCAGTGCCGAATAGGTATCGTAATGGACCACCATCAGCGAATACAGCTGCACAGCAACAGGTAAAAAAGCCACCGCCCCGAGCATCGCCATGATGAGCTTCATCCGGCGCTGCTGTCCGGAATCGGCCCGGATGCGGCGGTAATTATATTTTTTGACTGGCTTGATACGCATAATAAATACCGGCCCTCCCTATGACAATAGTCATAGATGGGCAGCAAGCAAACCTTACCGCCCATCACAGCTTCTGTCATATACTATTGACCGGAGTCTCCCGTTATGCAAACAGCTCCTTCAAATCTGCAACAAAACTTTCCCACCAGCCGGGCTCTTCCTCCACAGCCGGAACTTCCACCTTTACGGTGATACGCTCGGCCTCCTCTCGAGGAACCATTCCCATACTGGCAGCGGCAGTTCTGACCGCCTCCAAATCATAGCTTTGGTCGTATTCTGCCTGCAAATTTGCGTGTTCCTGCTCCAGCAGGGTGATTTTCTGCTGAGTCCTGACAATTTCCCGATTAATGTCGGATACCTGAAAAATGCTGACAAACATCAGCACCGTCAGCACCAGTGCAACCGCCGTACCGATGACCGCAATCGAATCAAAGGGGATCACGATCCTCTGGACCGGGGCCTGCTTTCTTTTGACCTTGGGCTGCGGCTTCACCGGCTGGCGCACCAGAACCTTTGCAGCCGAACCCTCGGCATAGTAACGAACATATTGAATTTCTGGCTTTTGTACCATCCGGATTCACCTTCTTTCCATTAAAGCTTTTCACAAACACGCAGCTTTGCACTGCGCGCTCTCGGGTTTCGCTGAAGCTCCTCGTCGCCGGACACGATCGGCTTGCGGCTGACAAGCTTCACCTTCGGCTTGTTTCCGCAGACACATACCGGAAATTCCGGCGGACAGGTGCAGCCCTTGGCCGCTGCGGCCATGCCGTTTTTCACGATCCGATCCTCCAGTGAGTGGAAGGTGATGATCGCCAGTCTGCCGCCCTTGTTCAGCTTCGGGACGGCGACCTCCATCACTCTGCCCACCGCACCCAGCTCATCGTTGACTGCGATCCGAATGGCCTGAAAGCTCCGCTTTGCAGGGTGCTGCTTTTCCCGCAGCGCCTGCGGCGGCATTGCCGAGCGGATCACGTCCACAAGCTCCAGTGTCGTTTCAATATTTTTCTCACTTCTCCGGCGTTCGATCGCATTTGCGATCTGGGGCGCATAGCGCTCCTCGCCGTATTCATATAAAATCCTGCGCAGCTCTTCCTTCGGCCATGTGTTGACCACGTCATAGGCACTCAGGCTGTCCTGCGCGTTCATGCGCATATCAAGCGGTGCATCTGCCATATAGGAAAACCCACGCTCTGCCTCGTCCAGCTGAGGACTGGAGACACCCAGATCCAGTAAGATCCCGTCCACGCCTTCGATGCCCAGCTCCTCCAGGACCTGATCGATCCGGCTGAAGTTGGAATGGACAAGGGTCACCCGGTCTGCATAGGGCGCCAGCCGCTCCCCGGCGGCCTTCAGAGCCTTAGGATCTCGGTCGATGCCGATCAGGCGGCCGGTGGTCAGCCGCTTAGCGATCTGGCAGGAATGACCTGCACCGCCGAGGGTGCCGTCTACATAAATGCCGTCAGGCTTGATATTCAGCCCTTGGATGCACTCATCCAACAGCACAGAGATATGATGAAATTCCGTCACAGGCCAATCGCCTCCAGAGATGCAAGTAGTTTTTCAGGGGTCAGCGCCTCGGCTTCAAAGGCCGCGTAGCTGTCAGCATCCCAGATCTCCGCCTGACCGGCCCGCCCGACGATCACCACATCCCGGCTGATACCGGCATATTCCATCAGGGATTGGGTCAGTGTAAAGCGATACTGTTTATCCGGAACGCATTCACAGGCAAAAATAAAGAGCAGGCTGGTGGCGCCGGCTTTTTGTGCAAGGGGCAGTTCGTCGTATTTATCACAGACCTTTTGCCAACCCTCCGCCGTGTAGACCGTGAGGCACTTATGACCGCAGTTGACGCCGATGGTTACATAGAACGTCTGCCCCACATCGCTTCTGAGCTTAGCAGGAACAAACAAACGATTCTTATCGTCCAGCTTTGCAGGGTACTTGCCGATCATTTACCTCACCTCCACTCCATATCACTCCATTTTGCTCCATTTTCACTCCACAGACAGTATAACCCGATATTGCGGAAAAATCAACGATAAATTTGATAAAAAATGAAGTTTTCCCCATATTTCTCAGTGGTTTCTCTGAATTTTAGAACATTCGTTTGACGAATTATGAAGAAAAGAAACGTAATTTATCGAAAAACTACCTCCTCTGACTCCAGTATCCCCTGCAGCTTGGA
>DYCR01000005.1:21276-44304 GCA_019418025.1 Clostridiales bacterium
TTGCAGCAGGTGGGCTGCAAGAGGTCCCTCCACTTTTTCCTGAATCAGCGACCGCATTTGCCGCGCCCCAGCCTTCCCCACACATTGCTCTGAAAGTCTGTCTGCCAGCTCCAGAGGAAGCTGAAGGCGTATCCCCTGTCCGGCCGCACGCTTTTCCAGCTGCGCCAAATATTTTCGGGCAATTGCCTGCAACGTATCCCGCTTCAGCGACTCAAAGACCACCGCTGCATCCAGTCTCCCTAAAAACTCCGGAGTGAAGGCTTGGCGCAATGCGTTCTGGGTCTGGCCCTTTCTGCCGTCCGGATTAAAGCCCAGACCGTCACTGTGGATCTCACCGCCTACATTGGTCGTCATGACCACGATGGCATTGCAGAAGCTGACCTTCCTGCCGGTGGAGTCTGTCAACACCCCTTCCTCCATGATCTGCAGCAGGATACCCGCCACATCGGGATGCGCCTTTTCCAGTTCGTCCATCAGCACAAGGCAATAGGGCCGCCTGCGCACCGCTTCTGTCAGCTTTCCGCCCTCTTCATACCCCACATAGCCGGGAGGCGCTCCGATCAGTCTGGACACCGCCTGCTTCTCCATAAATTCCGACATATCCAGACGGATCATGGCATCCTTTGTCCCGAACAGCTCCTCGGCCAGTGCCCGGCACAGCTCGGTCTTGCCCACCCCCGTAGGTCCTGCCAGCAGGATCGAGGCCACCGGCCTCGTGGCATCCCGTATGCCGGAAAGTCCCCGCCGTACCGTCTGGGCCACCTTCTCCACAGCAGACTGCTGACCAAACACCCGCTGTTTGAGTACCTCCTCCAGTCCCATCAGCCGCTTACGCTCATCGGCTGTCAGCCTGCCCACAGGGATACCCGTCCGCTCGGAGATCGCCCACGCAACATCCTGCTCCATGACCAATCTGGGGCGGAAGCTGTTGGCTGTCCGCACCGACATCCGCTGCATCCGATCCCTCAACTGAGCCGCCCGCTCATAAAGCCCCTCCCGCACGGCCTCGTGCAGCTCCTGCTCCAGATTCTGCCGGGCAAGCCCTCTGCCCTGCTGCATTTCCTCCAGTCTGGCATGACTGGCCGCCTCGTCGATCAGATCAATGGCCTTATCCGGCAGATACAGGTCCGTCAGGTATCGCTTGGACATCTGCACCGCCTGCCTCAGTGCCTCCTCAGTGATGCGCAGTCCGTGGTGCCGCTCCAGTCCCGGCTTCAGGGCATGCAGGATCGCCATTGTGCTTTCCTCCGACGGCTCATTCACCATGACCGGACGGAACCGCCGCTCCAACGCCGGGTCCTTTTCAATGCATTTGCGGTATTCATCCAATGTCGTCGCTCCCAACAGCTGGATCTCCCCACGGCCCAAGGCAGGCTTCAGGATATTGGCCGCATCGATTGCCCCTTCTGCCGCGCCTGCGCCCACAATTGTATGCATCTCATCGATAAACAGGATCACGTCACCGCTGCGGCGAATTTCCGAAAGAAGATCCCGCAGCCGCTCCTCAAACTCTCCCCGATATTTTGTGCCTGCCACCAGATTGGCCATATTCAGGCTGATCAGCCGCTTGTCTTTCAGCTGCGGCGGCACGTTCCCCGCCGCCATCCGCTGCGCAAGTCCCTCGGCAATGGCTGTTTTCCCCACCCCCGGCTCGCCGATCAGCGCAGGGTTGTTCTTGTTCTTTCGGCTCAGTATCCCGATCACAGTGTCGATCTCCTTTTCTCTTCCGATGACCGGGTCCATCGTGGCAGCCTTGGTCAGCAGATCCTCACTGAATTGATCCAGCAGCTTCATCGTAAACCCCTCCTTTTTTGGCTTGGGGATCTGTGTGCAGAACAGCTCCCCTCTTTCCAGTAAATCCGTAAACAGCTCATCCGGGTCTACCCCCGCCACAAGCAGCACCGTGTTTGCCGAAGCACTCCCCCGACGGGTCAGCGACAGCATCATGTGCAGCGGCTTGACCTGACGCTCCCCCAGAAGCTCCGCCTCCGAAGCACTGTTGCGCAGAATTTTTCTTGCCTCGTCCGAAAACCCCTGAGGAAGCGGAAGCTCAGGGGTGCCGGTACCGTACACCACCGCCGCCACATCCTCCACCAGTTCCGGTGTAACGCCCCGCTGTCGCAGCAAAAGCGCCGGTCCGGAATTTTCTTTTGCAAGCGCCCAAAGCAGATGCACACTGCCCACAAAACTGTGCCCCATGGCCCTTGCCTGAGCAGCCGCTGACAGGATCACATCCACCGCTTGTTGTGTGTATCGCAAGCGCTCACCTCCTAACTCCCGAAAGTCTCGACAGGAAATCAATAAAATATACGGAACTTTTTAAAAAAAGGAATTGCATTTTTGAAAAATCATGCTAGAATAGTGGGGACTACTTAATGTAGCGCACTATCACTTTTTTATGGGAGGGAATATCATGGCTTACAAGATTACTGATGCTTGCGTTAAGTGCGGTTCCTGCGCTGACACATGTCCCGTTGAGGCAATCTCCGAGGGCGACGAGCAGTATGTCATTGATGCTGACGTTTGTGTCAGCTGCGGCTCCTGCGCCGAAAGCTGCCCCACTGAGGCAATCGAGGAAGGCTAATCGCTTACCCGCTAAAACAGTTAGCCTGTGCGCCCTTGCGGCACACAGGCTAATTTTCTTTTAAGGAGGTTTCCATGGAAACCCTGTCCCATAAGTACACACTCAAGCTTTCTGAAAACGCTTTCCCACTGAGTACCGACTCCATGCTGCTTGCGGATTTTGTCCGCATGCCCCGCAGCGCAGCGGTACTGGATCTTGGCTCCGGCTGCGGCACGCTGGGCCTGCTGCTGTGCGCAAAGGATGACACCTGCACCGTCACCGGGATCGAGCAATCCGAGGACGACCACCTGACCGCTCTGGAAAATATCTGTGATAACCGTTTACAGTCCAGGCTGTACAGTCTATGCGCAGATCTAAAATCCTTTCCTGCTCAGCTCCCCTTCGGCAGTTTTCACTGCTGTGTGTCCAATCCGCCCTATTTTTCCGGCGGCGAGGCCAGCCTGCGCCATCCCCTTGCCCGCAGAAACGACAGCTGCAAATCCGCTGATTTGTTTGCTGCCGCGGCAAAGGCCCTGCGTTACGGCGGCGACTTCTTTTTGGTACACAAGCCCGATCGACTGGCAGAGCTTTGTTTCGAAGCCGTCAACGCAGGCCTTCAGCCAAAACGCCTGCGTTTGGTCCGCCATCAGCCGGACAGCCCCGTATCCACCATCCTGCTGCAATGCCGCAAGGGCGGAAAGGTCGGGCTGATCTGGGAATCGTTATCTTTATACCACCCCGACGGTCGTCCCACCGACGACTACCGACGCATCTATCACCTGTAAGGAGGACACTTCATGAGCGGAATGTTATATCTTGTCCCCACCCCCATCGGCAATCTGGGCGATATCTCTCAGCGCTGCCGAGAAACCCTTGAGCTTGCCGATTTTATCGCCGCCGAGGATACCCGCGTTTCCGTGAAGCTTCTGAATCACTTGGGGATCAAAAAGCCCCTGATCAGCTATTACGAGCATAACAAAGGCTTCAAAGGCAGCGTGATCCTCCAGCGGATACTGGACGGAGAAACCTGCGTCCTTGTTTCTGATGCCGGCTCTCCCGCCATCTCAGACCCCGGTGAGGATCTGGTGCGCCTGTGCGCCGAGAACGGCATCACCGTCTCTGCCATCCCCGGTCCTTGTGCCGTCATCACAGGCCTGAGCATTTCAGGGCTGCCCACAGGAAGATTCTGCTTCGAGGGTTTTCTGTCTACCTCTAAAAAAAGCCGCAGCGAGCATCTGGAATCCCTGATCGACGAGACACGCACCATGATCTTCTACGAAGCCCCCCACAAGCTGCGCAGCACCTTAGAGGATATGCAGGCCGTTTTCGGCGCAGACCGAAGGATCTCACTGTGTCGGGAGCTGACAAAGCTCCACGAGGAGGTCATCCGCACCACCATCGCAGAGGCCATCGAGCGCTATCAGCAAACGCCCCCCAAGGGTGAATTTGTTTTGGTCGTGGAGGGGGCCGCGCCAAAGGTAAAGGAAGCAGCCACCTCTAACGATGCCGCTGCCCGTGTGGCGCAGCTGGTCGCATCCGGCATGAGCCGGAAGGATGCCATCAAGCAGACCGCAAAGGAACTGAATCTGCCCAAAAACGTGGTCTACGATGCCGCACTGGATCATCAGGACTGATGTCCTGCCCGGCATATGACTGCCTCCGGGTTCGGCTTCCGTCTATCAGAAGAACATACAGCAAACACCGCCTATGCCGATACATCCGCGTATCAGCATAGGCGGTATTCTTTCCTGTTTTCTCTATCGCCGGGCAGGAGATTTACTGCTGTACAAATACATCTGCCTCATAGATGGAGTATCCGTACTGATCATTGCGCTCAACGCCCTGCAGCTTCACAAACTTCGCCTTCACCGGATCGAACTTAACCGTCACATCCGGGCAGGTCATCTCTCCCCGCTCCACGTGTCGGACCGTCTCAAAATTCACGCCATCGTCAGACACCAAAATATCATAGGCTGCATCGTATCCATTCTCAAACTTCAGCCGAAGGCCGGATACATTTGCTCTGGATACCAGCTCAAAGGTGATGCTCTCGGTGTCTGTCCAGTCACTTGCCCATCTGGTCTTAGGGTCATTGTCGATGGCCGATTCCGCCTGATAGTTATAGATCGGGTTTTTCTCAAAGGTGCTGGCCTCGGCGCGAGCAGGCTTTGCAAGCACTTCATCAAGATCCGGATTGATTCCGTTGCCGGGGTTATAATCATTGGCAAAGGATACCGTGGTCAGGGAATGGGGCTGGAGCGTCACCTGTACCAAACGGTCCTTGTCAACCACATTGACTGTTTTTTCCGTATCCGTCACATTGCCGAGCATAACGGAAATATTGCCGCTCTGATCGATCACTGCCGTCTTTGCAATGTCAAGGTCCGTAGTTGTCTTGATACTGACGGTCCCGGGCTGCACGGTCCTGCTGATCTGCTTCAGGATATAGAAGGACGGCTGATAGTGGATTTTGTTGTTTTCATCCAGCATGATGGGGGCATGGCACTGGTTGACGACGCCCTGCGTGGGGCCTCCGTCCTTATCCAGAACCAGATTCCAGTCGATCCATGTTTCGGTCCCATGCTCAAAGTCGTTCAGAATATCATAGATGTATCTGTCTGCCGGGTCAAAGCTCCCGAACCAGGGTCCCTTTTCCTGACAGGCCTCTGTTGCGTACAGATGAATGTCAGGGAACTGCTCCTTGACCTTGTCCAGACTGTAAAAATCCTCAGACCACATGGGGACGCCTTGGATCTCATGCCACACGTCACCGGCATACCAATGGAAGGCGATCCCATCGATATATTTTCTTGCCTTCTCGTTGTTCAGCACGGTGGTATTGAACTTGATAAAGCCGTCGTGATGCATGGGGTCATTGCCCTTGTCCCAGTCCCAGATGACCAGCTGCGTATCGATGCCGTTGGCTTCCAGAGCCGGACCCAGATGGTTCCCCACAAAGTCGATCACCGCATCGGTGGACCAAGTCGCTGCCTCCCACTTGGGATTGTTCTGGGCCTCGTTCTGCATGGACAGGCTGTACACATCGATTCCCTGATCCTTATACGCTTGAATATACTTCACAAAATACTGGGCATAGCTTTCATAGTATTCAGGCTTCACGGAATTGTCCACAAAGTTTAAGCCTGCCGTTCCGGTCTGTCCCCGTCTGACACCGCTGTTTTTCATCCATGCAGGGGGTGCCCAAGGTGCCGCAAAGAACTTAATGTCCGGACGCCGCTGCTGAATTTCCTTGATGGCGGGGATGATGTAATCAAAGTCCTTTTCAATGCTGAAATGCTTCAGCTCCGGGTCAGGCTCTTCCGTATCGTTGTAGCTGTAAGATCTGGTAGAAAAGTCCGCTGAACCAATGGTAGAACGCAGGACAGAATACCTCGCCCCATTTTCCCCAAAATACGCTTCGTAGACCTCATTCTGTTCCTCTGGAGTCAGCTTCTGGATGTTGAATGCGGCAGATTCCGTGATGGCACCGCCCACGCCCAGCATGGTCTGTCTGGTCTGGTCGGGGTACACCTTGACAAAGCCGGAGCTTTCCGTTGCATCCGCCCTCACAAAGGGCACCGTTTGCAGTTCCTGCTCGTAGCCACCGTCTTTGGAGACGGTGTGGATCTGTGCCTCGCCCAGATATTCCTCAGCAGAAGCCCTCAAGGTGCCCGTGGTGCATACGGTCATCCCGACCATAATGCCTGCCAACGTTCCGGCTACGAATTTTTTATTCATGCGAATCCTCCTTATCCATTTTTGTGTAAATGTTGCATGAAATTTTGTCATAATGATATTACTTTTGTTTATTATTGTCAATAGTTGTCATCAAATTTTTATTTTTCTATGTTATGACAGAAAATAAACACATCAAATCGTTCAATCTGAACAGAAAAAAATAACTCTCCGGTCATACCGGAGAGTTATTTTCTTCCCCCTTCTCTGCCTGCACACATCGGCCCCCAGCAGGCGGGGAGGCAGGTCTGCGTACGGGTTCAGAACGGATCAATACCGCCGCATGCTTTCAATGCAGCTTTGACAAATCTGCTTCCCTCGATAAACCACCAGATCCCGGGAAGAGCCGCAAAAAACACAGCTTGGCTCAAATTTTTGCAGGACGATCCGATCCCGCTCCACATAGATTTCCAATTCGTCCCGATCAGAGATATCAAGACTCCTGCGAAGCTCCGCCGGCAAGACGATCCTTCCCAAATCATCCACTCTGCGAACCACACCAATTGTTTTCACACCTGATCTACCCCCTTCTTTTTCTGCGAACAGATGTTCACTTGCCAACATTGTAGCAAAGACTTCCGCACATGTCAAACGAATGTGCGAATATCAGCAAAAGTTTCAATACAACCGCTATTTTTCCGTGTCCTCAGGAATACAATTTGGAAAAGGAGTGAATCAAAATGGTTATAAGCTATGTGTGGTGCGGATTTGTGATCATATCCGCCGTCTTTATCCTGCTCACCGGCAGCGGTCCGGCTGCCACAAAAGCACTTCTGGACGGTGCCGGTGAGGCCCTGCGGATATCCCTGACCATTGCGGGGCCGATCTGCCTGTGGGCAGGGATCGGACAGCTGATGCAGGCAGTGGGCGCAGCCGAGCAGCTGTCGCGTATCTTTATGCCTCTGCTGAAGCGGCTGTTCCCTTCGGTAAAAAAGGACCCCATCCTTGCCCAGCATTTATCCGGGAACTTCTGTGCCAACCTGCTCGGCCTAGGCAATGCGGCGACCCCGATGGGAATCCGTGCCGTAAAGCGTCTGCAAGATCCCAATACACCAACGGAGGCCACTGACGAAATGTGCCGTCTGGTGGTGATGAACACAGCCTCAATACAGCTGCTGCCCACTACCGTGGCAGCTCTGCGCCACGGCGCAGGCGCAGCCGCCCCCTTCGATATCCTTCCATGCGTGTGGTTCACCAGTATCTTATCGGTCAGCGCAGGGCTTACGGCTGCGTATTGGATGAAACGGTGGTGGAAGAATGTTTGAGTCGATCATTCCGTGCATCCTTGCGGTCACCGCGATCCTGACGCTGCGAAAGCGGGAGAACGCCTATGAGCAGCTGATTTGCGGCGCCGGAGAAGGACTGAAGATGATGACCGCAATCGTCCCCTCCTTGGTGATCCTGCTCAGTGCCATCTATATGCTGCGCGCAAGCGGCGCCTTGGATGCAGCTGCCCAAGCCCTGTCCCCCGCCCTGTCCTTTCTCGGCATCCCGCCGGAAACCGCCCTGTTGATCCTCGTGCGCCCCTTGAGCGGCAGCGCCGCCCTTGCAATGGGTGCTGAACTCATCCACACCCACGGTGCCGACTCGCTCATCGGAAGGACCGCTGCCGTGATGCTTGGCTCTACCGAAACCACCTTTTACACCATCAGCGTCTATTTCGGTGCATGCGGCATTCAAAAAACGCGCTACGCCCTCCCTGCCGCACTGATCGCGGATTTCACGGGTTTTCTGGCTGCCTCGTGGAGTGTCAGGCTCTTTTATACGTAAAAAGACCGCAGCAAATGCTGCGGTCTTAACATTAGGAATTACTCCTCGTCATCCTCTTCCAGAGAGAATTCGAGGGTCTCACCACATTCAGGGCACACGATGGAGCCTGCCTCCAGTGTCTCCTCGTCAAAGTCGATCACATTGCCGCAGGCACAGCGAACCTCGTAAATGGTGGTTTCTTCATCACCAAAATCGAAGCCCTCTTCCAGATCATCCTCATCCTCGTACTCAAAGTCGTCGTCATCGTCCTCGTCGTACTCATCATAGATATCATCCTCGTCCATATCCATGATAAAATCCTCGATGGCATCCAGATCTTCCTCGATCTCATCCAACTCGTCGGAAATGTCGATGGTGGTCTCCTGCACATCGGTCAGTGTTTTGGTCACATCGCCCAGCAGATCCACGATAGCGGCAATCATCTTGCCCTCATCGGAATCGGTTTTCAGCTCCATGCCAGCCATCAGGCCCTTTAGATATGCGGACTTCTCAGAAAGTGTCATAGCGAAAACTCCTTTTAATTAAGCCTTGGAACGGCCCAGGTACTCACCGGTACGGGTATCGATGCTGATCTTGTCGCCCTCGTTGATGAACAGAGGCACCTTGATCTCTGCGCCGGTCTCAACGGTAGCGGGCTTGGTTACGTTGGTGGCAGTGTTGCCGGCAAAGCCGGGCTCAGTCTCGGTGACGATCAGGTCAACAAAGTTAGGAGCCTCAACACCGAACACCTTGCCCTTGTAGCTCATGATGGTGCAGGTATCGTTCTCCTTGACAAACTTGAAGGAGTCATCCAGAACAGATGCGTCGATAGGCTCCAGCTCGTAGGTCTCACCATCCATGAAGTAGTACAGCTGGCCATCGTTGTAGGAATACTCCATCTTCTTGCGCTCAACAAAAGCGGTGGGGTACTTTGCAGAGGGGTTGAAGCTGGTTTCGGTCACGCCGCCGGTGATGACGTTCTTCATCTTGACACGGACGAAAGCGGCACCCTTGCCGGGCTTAACGTGCTGGAATTCTACAACCTGCATGACCTTTCCTTCCATCTCAAAGGTAACGCCATTTCTAAATTCACTCGCAGAAATCATTGGTAAATCCTCCTAAAATTATATCCCGAGCTGGGATCTTTCGATTGCATAGTAGCTCTGGTACATTTTATCCGATATTCCCCAATTTTTCAAGGGGGAATCGGTATTTTTTTAGATTATAATCAAATTCTTGGGGCTGTGCGCAATATCGATGCATCCATCCTGGGTAAAAATCACCACATCCTCGATCCGAACACCGAATTTTCCGGGCAGATAGATCCCAGGCTCAGCAGAAGCCACCGCATGCAGAGGCATGGGCTCTGTGTTGCGGGCATTGCAGTTGGGTGCCTCGTGGATCTCAAGCCCGAGGCTGTGACCGTAGCCGTGTCCGAAATACTCCCCGTAACCGGCATCGGAAATGACCTTCCGTGCCGCTGCGTCGATTTCCCGGCCCGTGACCCCGGCCCTCGTAGCGGCGATGCCTGCAAGCTGGGCCTGCAAAACGGTGTTGTAAACCCGCTCCATCTCCTCAGTCACGCAGCCCAAGGCCACCGTACGGGTCATATCCGAGCAGTATCCCTTGTAGATCACGCCGAAATCCATGGTGATGAAATCGCCGTTTTCCAGCTTCCTGTCCCCTGGGACTCCGTGGGGCAGACTGGTATTCGGTCCGGAAACAACGATGGGATCAAAGCTCAGACCCTCCGCACCGTTTTTGTACATGGCATAGATCAGCTCGGCAGCCAGTTCCTTTTCTGTCATCCCGACCTTTATCTTGCCCAGAATTTCAGAAAAAGCCCGATCGGCGATGGCCTGAGCATCCTTCATGATCTCCTGCTCCCACGGCTCCTTTGCCCCACGGAAGCTGCTGATCTGCCCATTCATGGGCACCAGCTTCGCATTCAGGTTCTTTTCATACTCCATGAACTCTGCCACGGTCAGATAGCTTTCCTCGTAGCCAAGCTCCGTTACGCCAAAGTCCGCAATGGCATCATTCAGGCGGGAATGATAGCTGTGGTCCCCGTTGACCTCAAGGACCTGAAATTCACGAATCCCGTTCTGTGCAGACTCAATATACCGAGAATCCGTGAAATAGCGGCATCCTGCCTTGGTTACGATGGCGACGCCCTCGGCAATGTCAAATTCCGCCCCATAGTGACGGCTGTATCTGCTGGTCAGCAGAAGTCCGCGGTTTTCTGTAAGCAGGGTCAAATATTTTTCTATGTTTTTCATTTCACGATTCTCCTTTTCCTTGCTGCAAAAATGAACGGCAGCTCCGCCACATGGCGCAGCTTCAGCCAAACCGTATGATTGTCAATGGCTTTGACCAGAATAGCCTGCACCCCGCAGCCTCTGGCCCCCAGTGTATCGGTGTAAATCTGGTCACCTGCCAGTGCGCAGCGATCGGCCGCCACTGCATATTTCTCCATGCACTCCCGAATCCCCTTGGGAAAGGGTTTTTTCGCATGGGTGATGCAGTCAATGCCATACTCGGCGCAAAACCGCTTCACACGGTCATTTTTGCTGTTGGATACCACACAAAGCTTCACCTGTGAAGCCTTCATGTTTTCCAGCCAGCGGACCATTTCCGGCTTTGGGATGTTGGTGGTGTACGGAACGATGGTGTTGTCAAAATCCAGCATGAGCAGATCAATTCCCCGGTCCTTCAGCAGCTGCGGGGTCAGGTCTGTAACAGAATCCACAATGATCGTGGGCAAAAAAGAAAGTGGCATGGTTCCCTCCATGAGCATCGGTAATTGGTTATATTATACCATAAGTGCAGGTATTTGTCCACGGCCTGACAGACACAGCCGGAAAAACAAAAAAGCTGCCTGCAAAAACAGACAGCTTTTTTGTATCGCAGAACGCAACATAAAGGCCCTCTGCCGATGGCAGAGGGCCCTAAGAGCATAATCAAGAGGGATATTAGTAGAACTTTCTCTTGTTCTTACGAGCAGCTTCAGACTTCTGCTTACGCTTCAGGCTGGGACTGACGTAATGCTCGCGCTTCTTAACTTCTGCGATAACGCCCTCCTTGGCGCAGCTACGCTTAAAACGACGCAGAGCACTCTCCAGAGTTTCGTTTTCCTTAACGCGAATTTCAGACATTGTTTTCCCTCCCTCCGACAGCATCCGGCTAAATCCAGGATGCATTCAGGGCCATATCGGCTTGTATATTGTATCTGATTATCTGATGCTTGTCAAGAAAATTTTTCGCTTTTTGTCAGAATTTATTCCGATTACTTCACGATCAGGTTCACAAGCTTGTTTTTCACAACGATGGTCTTAATGATCTGCCCCTCCTGCTTCTCAAGGAAGCGTGCGATCTTCTCATCGCTCTTTGCAGCTGCAATGACCGCATCATTATCCGTATCCGCTGCGACGGTGATGGTGCCGCGGAGCTTGCCGTTGATCTGAACCGCCATGGTCACCTCTGCATCCTGACACTTTTCCTCAGAATAGACAGGCCACTGGGATACCGAGCAAATGCCCTCAAAGCCCTTCATCTCCCAGATCTCGTCACAAATATGGGGCGCAAACGGAGACAGCAGTCCCAGGAAGGTCTTTAGCTCGGCACGGTTGCAGGACTTTTCGATCTGGTTCAGCAGTGCCATCAGCGCAGCGATCGCCGTGTTGGGCTTCAGATTTTCAATATCCTCGGAAACCTTCTTGACGGTCTTGTGCATGGCGCTCATGTTCGCCTTGGAATACTCCGTATCCTGATCGGTGACGTTTTCAGCCATCTTCCAGACGCGGTCCAGAAAACGCTTGCAGCCCTTGACGGCATCGTTGGACCAGGTTGCCACCTTTTCAAAGTCACCGATGAACATGATATAAAGACGCATGGTATCTGCGCCGTAGGTGCGGATGACATCGTCCGGATTGACAACATTGCCCAGACTCTTGGACATCTTCACAGAAGGGCGGTACACATCGCTGCCGTACTTAGCAAGAGCTGCGTCCTTTTCCTCCTGAGTCTTGTAATTCTCAATGTAGTGAGGATTCTGTCCGAGGATCATGCCGTGACTGGTGCGCTTGGCATAGGGCTCCTTATTGGGGACCACGCCGATGTCGTAAAGGAACTTATGCCAGAAACGGGAATACAGCAGATGCAGCGTGGTATGCTCCATACCGCCGTTGTACCAATCCACCTGACCCCAGTATTTCAGCGCCTCGGGAGAGGCCAGTGCCTCGTCATTGTGGGGGTCCATATAACGCAGGAAGTACCAAGAGGAGCCTGCCCACTGGGGCATGGTGTCCGTCTCCCGCTTTGCATCGCCGCCGCACTTGGGGCACTTGCAGTTGACCCAGTCGGTCATAGCTGCCAGAGGGCTTTCGCCGTCATCCGTGGGCTCATAGCACTCTACATCCGGCAGCAGCAGCGGCAGCTGGGACTCATCCATGGCAACCTCGCCGCAGCAGGGGCAGTGAATGATGGGGATAGGCTCGCCCCAGTAACGCTGACGGGAGAACACCCAGTCACGGAGCTTGAAGTTGGTTTTTGCTTCGCCGATCCCATGCTCCTGCAGCCACTTGATCATAACAGGGATCGCTTCCTTGACGGTCAGGCCGTTCAGGAAGCCGGAATTGACCATGATCCCGGTGTCATCCTTCAGCGTAAAGGCAGCCTCCTGCACATCGCCGCCGGCAACGACCTCTACGATATCACACCCGAATGCCTTTGCAAAGGCCCAGTCGCGGTCATCATGGGCAGGAACCGCCATGATCGCACCGGTGCCATAGGTAGACAGCACATAGTCGGAGATGAAGATGGGGATTTCCTTGCCGTTGGCAGGGTTGATGCCCTTGACCCCGGCAAGCTTCACACCGGTCTTTTCCTTATTCAGCTCGGTGCGCTCCAGATCAGACTTCGCCGCAGCGGCAGCCTGATATGCCTTGACCTCGTCAGCATTGGACAGCTTGTCCATCCACTTGGCAACCAGCTCATGCTCGGGAGACAGGACCATGTAGGTCGCACCGAACAGCGTGTCGGGGCGAGTGGTGTAAACCAAAATCTCATCCCCAAGGGTGGAACGGAATCTTACCTCAGCACCGTGGCTGCGGCCGATCCAGTTGGTCTGCTGAGCCTTAACTCGATCCACAAAATCAAGTCCGTCCAGATCGTCGATCAGGCGGTCTGCATATTTGGTGATCCGCAGCATCCACTGGCTCTTCTCCCGGCGAACCACCGCAGAGCCGCAGCGCTCGCAAACGCCCTCAACGACCTCCTCATTTGCCAGCACGCACTTGCAGCTGGTACACCAGTTGACGGGCATCTTCGCCTTATATGCAAGGCCGTTTTTGTACAGCTGCAGGAAGATCCACTGGGTCCACTTGAAATACTTGGGGTCGGTGGTGTTGATTTCACGGTCCCAGTCCAGACTGTATCCCAGAGCCTTCAGCTGACGGCGGAAGTTCTGAATATTGTTTTCTGTGACGATGCGGGGATGAACATGATTCTTGATGGCGTAGTTTTCCGTAGGCAGGCCGAATGCGTCATAGCCCATGGGGAACAGCACATTCATGCCATCCATACGCTTTTTACGTGCAATGATGTCCATTGCGGTATAGGGACGGGGGTGACCCACGTGCAGGCCCGCACCGCTGGGATAGGGGAACTCCACCAAGCCGTAGAACTTCGGCTTATCACTGCCGTTTTTTGCCGCATACAGCTTCTTCTCGTCCCAGATCCCCTGCCATTTTGCCTCAATGGCGGAAAAATCATAATTCATAATTCATGGCTCCTCTTTCGAACAAATTCAATTAATTCTGGGTAATGACCTCATCGAGGCTGATGACCTCGGCATCTGCCCACAGACGCTCCAGTGCGTAAAATTCTCTGGCCTCTTCGGTAAAAATATGGACCACAATAGAGCCGAAATCCAGCAGCTCCCATGTATTTCCACGGTGTCCTTCCCGGCCCAGCATAGGCTCGCCCAGCTGCTCCAGAGTGTACTCTGCATAGTCACACAGAGTCTTGACATGGGTGCTGGAGGTGCCGGTGCAGATGATAAAATAGTCTGCCAGACTGCTGATATCATCGATCCGCAGCAGCTTGAGGTTCATGCCCTTTTTGCTGTCAAGGGCCTTGGTTACTTCATAAGCGACTTCTTTCGCAGTTAACATAAAATCTTCCTTTCATCATAGGGGGTTACACGCTCTGTTCAGGCAGGGTCACACCCTGCTCCCGCAGGAATCTGGCCGCATCGGCAGAGTTGGGGGATATCTGACGATTCTGCTCGCGCAGCTGCTTCAGGGTCATCTCCAGTCCCATCAGCATCCCTTCGTCCAAATTTCTGTGAGCAGCCTCCCGCAGCCGCTCCACCCCGGGAAATTTTCGGTTGGCCTCGATATAGTCGGCAAGATATACGATTTTATCCAACCTGCTCATATTCGGCATTCCTGTTGTGTGGTATCGGATCGCCTGCACCACCGCAGCATTTTCGCCAAAGATCTGTTCCGCCACCAGACTTCCGGTCAAAGCGTGGAGCGTTTTGGGATTTTCCTGAGAAAATTTACTTAGCAATATACCATATTCGTCACATAAAGTCAATTGAAGCGGCCCGTCCAATGCCTTTGTGATGTCATGGAGCAGTCCCGCCCGGGCGGCATCCACTTCATTTTCCCCATACTGCCGAGCAAGGGCAACCGCCGCATCCCGGCAGCCCAGAACATGGGCCACCCGATTGGGATTGAGCAGCCGGATCACCACCTGCTCCAGTTCCTCCATGGACAGCCCCTTGTAATCCCGTCCGGTATCATACAGCCCCTGCTGACGGATAAATTCCCCGACACCGGGACATAAATACGGATCGGCACAGCCAAAAATCAGCATCCTGCGCAGATCGGAGGACGAGATGGCCGTTACCGGATTTTCGATCAGCTCCACCTTGGCTCCCATGCTCTCCAGCAGCTGCCGCTGCCGTGAGACTGCCTCATGTTCCTTAGGCTCCCCCCGGTAAACCACCCCCAAGGAAACCTCCTGCATGATTTTTTCGGGCTGATACCACGTTAAAAAACTCAGAAACATATCCGTTCCCATCAGCAGAAAAAGCTCTGCATCGGGATACCCACGGCGCAGCTGGGCGATGGTATCATAGGTATAGCTTTTTCCGTCACGGAGCAGCTCTAGCTCCAATATCTCAGCACGCTCCAAGCCTTTGGCAGACATGCGCAGCATCTGCAGCCGCTGCTGCGCCGAAGCCGCATCCTCGGACACCTGCTTGTGGGGCGCCACATTATTGGGGATCAACAGCAGCCGATCCAGTCCGAGTGCCTCGATCGCATGGGCCGCTGCACGCATATGTCCGACATGAGGCGGATTATAAGTACCGCCGTAAATACCGATACGTTCCATACCATTTCCCCCCGGATACTGAAATTAGTCTTTGTTTCGCAGTGCCTTTTCTTTTTCACGCTCAATGGCGCGGTCAATAGCCTGCTGACGGAAATAATCATTCCGACGCTCACGCTCTGCCTTTGCCGTCATCCGGCGGGCCTTTGCGCCCTTGCGCACAGGATTGGAATTTGCGACAGAAACGCTCTTGTTCTTTGCACGTCCCACCTGATTGCGCTGCGCCTGCAGCTTCTGGCTGAGACGGTATATCACAAATTTGCTTCCGACCACACTGATCCCGTCAGCGCCGGTGGCCTCGCAGATGGCATCGCTTGCCTCTCTGGGGCTCATCATGGCCGTCTCCAAGACCTTGCCCTTGACCAGCTCCCTGTTTTCCAGCTGGATCTCAACATCGGCAATCAGGGTATCACTGATCCCTCCCTTACCGACGATCAATGTGGTATCCAGTGCATTCGCCTGGGCACGCAGTGCTGCCCGCTCCTTACTTGTCAGCATAATCAAACTCCTTTAATTTCTCATATAACAGATCCAGTGCCTTTGCCCGATGGGAAACCTTGTTTTTCTCCTCGGGGGGCAGCTGTGCAAAGCCGCAGTTTTTGGGAGGATAGAAGAAGATCGGATCGTATCCGAAGCCGTTCTCCCCCACCGGCTCCCGCAGCAGCATGCCGTGTGCCTCGCCGCGGGCCTGCACCTTCCGCCCGTCCGGCATCACCAGTGTGATGACACACACGAATTTTGCCTGCCGCCGATCGTCCGGGACATGCTCCATATTCTTCAGAAGCAGCATCATTCTGCCGTGATCGTCCAAGCTTTCGTCAAAGCCATACCGGGCAGAGTAAATACCGGGCGCACCGTCCAGTGCATCCACGGCAATGCCGGAATCGTCTGCCAGTGCAGGCATGCCGCTGGCACGCATCACCGCATCCGCCTTCAGGAAAGAATTCTCTTCAAAGGTGCTTCCGGTCTCCTCCACATCGATATCGATGCCCAGCTCCGACTGAAGCACCAGTTCGATTCCCAGCTCCTTCAGGATCGCGCTGATCTCTACCAGCTTGTGCTGATTCTTGCTTGCCAATACTACTTTCATATCAATCGGCCTCCTGTAACAATGCCTCTACAAAGGGCTTCGGTTCAAAGACCATCAGGTCGTCGGCCTGTTCTCCGACACCGATGTATTTCACTGGGATCTGCAGTGCGTCGGCAACTGCGATCACGATGCCACCCTTGGCGGTTCCGTCCAGCTTAGTCAGCGCGATGGAGGTTACTCCGGCGATCTGCTGGAATTGCTTTGCCTGGATCAGACCGTTCTGCCCGGTCGTTCCGTCCAGAACAAGCAGGACCTCCTTGCTGGCCTCCGGCAGCTCCCGATCGATGATCCGGCTGATCTTGTTCAGCTCGTTCATCAGGTTGGCCTTGTTGTGCAGACGTCCTGCGGTGTCGCAGATGATCACATCCACATCTCTGGCCTTGGCGGCATGTATCCCGTCAAAGACCACCGATGCAGGATCGGCACCCTCGTGCTGACGCACGATGCCGCAGTTGGCCCGATCCGCCCAGATCTCCAACTGATCCGCTGCCGCCGCACGGAAGGTATCACCGGCAACCAGAAGGACCTTCTTGCCCTCTCTGGTCAGCTGGGTGGCGATCTTACCGATGGTGGTGGTTTTGCCCACACCGTTGACACCGATCACCAGAACAACCGCCGGCTTGGTGCTGAGATTCAGCTCGCTGTCTCCCACGCTGAGCATCTCCACCAAGATCTCCTTCAGGGCTTCCTTTGCATCTGCCGTGGTTTTCAAATGGTTTTTGCGAACCGCCTTGCGCAGGGCCTCGGTGGCCTTTGTGGCAGTCTCCATGCCCAGATCCGCAAGGATCAGGCACTCCTCCAGCTCATCGTAGAAATCATCGTCGATTTCCGTAAATCCGGTAAAAACACTGTCCAGAGTGTCTGCCATCGCCTGTCTGGTTTTGGTCAGTCCCTGCTTGATTTTGTCGAAAAATCCCATATTGATTCTCCTATCATTCGGTAATGCCCAGATATTCTTCCATCTGGTTCAAATCCAACCGCAGCAGCTTGGACACGCCCTGCTCCTGCATGGTAACACCGTACAGCACGTCGGATGCCTCCATGGTGCCGCGGCGGTGGGTAATGACGATAAACTGGGTCTTTTGACTCAGATTGTGCAGATATGTTGCAAAACGCTCAACATTTCGGTCGTCCAGTGCCGCATCGATCTCGTCAAGCAG
Organism: Clostridiales bacterium; assembly: GCA_019418025.1. GTDB lineage: Bacteria > Bacillota > Clostridia > Oscillospirales > Oscillospiraceae > Faecousia. The sequence goes on from DYCR01000005.1 coordinate 38,975, forward strand.
ACAGAAGGGCGTGGGCCGGACCTTCAGGATCGCAAAATACAGCGCAATGGCAACGAATGCCTTTTCGCCGCCGGACAGCAGCGTAATGGTCTTGACCTGCTTTCCCGGGGGCTGTACCCGGATCTCGATGCCGCAGGTCAGCGGATTTTCCGGGTCCTCCAGAATCAGCTGGCCCTTGCCGCCGCCAAACATCTCTTCAAAGGTCTGTCCGAAATAATTGTCGATTTTTTGAAATTCTTCCACGAAGATGACCGTCATCTCTTGGGTGATATCCTTGATGATGCTCTCCAGTTCCTTTTTGGAGGTCAGCACATCATCCCGCTGGGTCGCCAGATAGCTGTATCGCTCGTTCACACGGGCAAACTCCTCGATTGCACCCAGATTGGGGGTCCCAAGACCGGAGATCTTCCGCTTCAGCTCCGCAATCCGGCGGTTGCCCGAAGCGATGGACTCGATTTGGCCCCGTTTTTCCGGCGCCGAGCCCGGTGTCAGCTCATAATTATCCCACAGCTTGTCGATGATCTGGCGTTCTTCCATCTCCGTGGTCATTTTCTTTTGCTCAAGCAGTGCGCAGGCCCGCTCCATATTCAGAATATCCTTGCTCTTTTCCTGAGACATCCGCTCTGCCTTGGTTTTGGCGGCCTCTGTCTCCATGCGGTCTGCCATCACCTGCTTGAGATGGAACTGGCTCTGCTCGGTTTCGCTGCGGTTTTCCGCCTGACGCTTCCTCAGCTCCTCGATCTGCTCTGCCAGTCTGACCGTGTCTGCATTCATCGCCTCCACAACGGAAAGCTTCTGCTGACGGTCGCCCTCCAGAGATTGCTGCAGCTGCTTCAGATCCTCGATATGCACCAGTGCCGTGCTGCGCTCGGCCTCCATGGCCGCAGACTCGGTTTTGATATGGGTCATCCGCTCTGTCAGTGCATTGGTCGCATCCAGTGTCTCCGACTCCTGCCCTTCCAGTTCTGTCAGCATTTGGTTGGTCTGCGCCAGCTGCTGGGTGTAGACCTGAATCTTGGCCTGCTGTGCCGCCAGACGCTGACTGTCTGATGCATGTCTTGACTGAATGGCATCCAGCTCCCGCTGTGCCGATGCATCCGCATCCGACACCGCATTGAGCAGGATCTCATACTGTTTTTCCTGCCCCTGCAATCTCAGAACCTGATCCTCAGCCTCACGCAGCTGATCTCTTGCCGCCGTCAGCTGAAATTCCACTTCATCGGCGCTGCGCTGCGCCTCACGCAGCTCTGCCTCCCGGCGGCTTTTCCGCTCGGAAAGCTTCTGCTCCTGCACCGTCAGCTTTTCCAGCTCGTTGGCTCTGGAGAGGATGCCCGACTCCTTGTTCACGCTGCCGCCGGTCATGGAACCGCCGGGATTCATCACCTGACCGTCCAGAGTGACGATCTTGAATCGGTTGCGATACTGCCTTGCCATTGCAATGGCAGAATCGATATGGTCGGCAATGACCGTTCTTCCCAAAAGGTTTTCCACAATCGGCCGGTAACGCTGTTCACTTTCCACCAAGTCAGAAGCAATGCCCACAAATCCACGGCAGCGCTCCAGACCGGATTCCTGCAGGGTACGCCCCTGAATGCTGCTCAGAGGCAGGAAGGTGGCACGGCCGCTTCCGCTGCGCTTTAGGTAGCTGATGGCAGCCTTGCCGTCGGCCTCTGTCTCCACCACGATCTGCTGCATGGCACCGCCGAGGGCGATCTCGATGGCCACGGTATAATCATCGTCCGTGCGGATCAGCCGGGAAACAGGGCCGTGGATGTTCCGAAGCGAGCCTCGCTGCGCCTCCTGCATGACAAGACGGACAGACTTCTGATAGTTCTCAAAGTCCCGTTCCATGGCCCGAAAGACCTTCAGCTTTGCATGGATGGAATCCAGCTGCGCCGTCATGGTGCGCACCTCGTTTGACAGCTCGTCCCGATGCTGCAATCTGGTATTCTGCCGCAGCACGAAACCGGCGATGGTGTTCTGCGCTGCCTGTGCCTCTTCCTGAGCCGCCTTCAGTTCCCTTCTGCATGTATCAAGATTTGCCTGTGCCTCTGTCTTTCGCCCGTTTCCGGCCTGCAGATCCTCACCGAGCTGTGCGCTGCGCTCTGCGGAGGTGCGCATGCTTTCCTCAAGTCCCCGCACATCCGCTTCACGTCCGGCAATTTCCGCCGTCAGCGTGGTCTGCTTTGCTCTCAGCTCCAGAAACTGCTTGGTTCTGCCCTGAGCGTTGGCTGTCATCGCAGCCAGCTGACGGTTCAGCTCATCAAGCTCCACCCGATGCTCCTGAAGCTGGGCATCGATCTGGGCCACACGATCAACAGCCTGCGTGATCTGGCTTTGGATGCCGCCGCTGCGGCTGACCTGCCCTGCAAGCTCCTGTTCGATCCGCTCAACGTTTGCATTGTTGTTGTCCACATTGCCCTTGAGCACTGCCATCTGGCCCTCCATCTGCTGATGAGCGGCCTCAAGCATATTTACCTGCACACGCACATTGTCAAGCTGAGCATCCTTCTGATGCAAGGCGTCGCTGTATTGCTCCGCCTGGCGGTAAAGGGAATCCAGATCATCATGGGCCTGCTGCAGGACAAAGGACGCGCTGGTGTAGTCCTCCTCTGCCTTTTTGGCAGCCGCCGAAAGCCGATCCAGTGTGTCCAGCCAGACTGCCACCTCGACCCCCTGCAGCTCCTCTTTCAGCTCCAGATATTTCTTGGCCTTTTCAGATTGGACCCGCAGCGGCTCCAGCTGCATCTCAAGCTCCGATACCTTATCGCCGATTCTCAGCAGATTATCCTCGGTATGGGCAAGCTTTCGCTCGGTTTCCTCCTTGCGGTGGCGGTATTTGGAAATACCTGCCGCCTCCTCAAAGATTTCCCGGCGGTCGCCGCTTTTCAGAGACAGGATCTCGTCGATCCTGCCCTGACCGATGTTGGAGTAGCCTTCACGCCCCAGACCGGTGTCCATGAACATCTCATGGATATCCTTTAGGCGGGCAGACTGGCGGTTGATGTAAAACTCCGAATCTCCGGAACGATAGTATCGGCGGGTAACCATCACCTCGTCGGCATCATATGCAAGGGATCTGTCCGAGTTATCCAAGGTCAGGGTCGCCTCAGCGAAGCCCACTGCGTTTCTTTTCTGGGTGCCGCCGAAGATGACATCCTCCATTTTTGCACCACGCAGGGTTTTGCTGCTCTGTTCGCCCATGACCCAGAGGATCGCGTCAGAAATATTCGATTTACCGGAACCGTTCGGTCCGACAATGGCGGTGATATCGTCACCGAAGCGGATCAACGTCTTGTCCGGGAAGGACTTAAAGCCCTGAACTTCCAATGATTTCAGATACACGGCATAACCTCAAATTTTCTTTATTGAATTGTTTTATTTTATCAACAATTCACGGCAAATGCAAGGAATTCTTTGAAATTAGTACAAAAAAAGCACCGCCCGGGCAGGGCAGTGTTTTTTATGGGGTTCAAATACCGAACAGCTTCTCCATCGCAGCATGGGCCGCATCCTGCTCGGCACGCTTTTTACTGGTGCCGTTGCCTGTGCCTACGCACACGCCGTTTAAGTGGACCTCTACGCTGAAATGCTTTTCATGGTCAGGTCCGGACTCTCCGATCAGGTGGTAGCTGAGGACCTGATTCTTCTTCTGCTGGACCCGTTCCTGCAGCACGGTCTTATAGTCGGTATTGTGATATTTGACCACGGGGATATCGCTCAGGACAAAGGTTTTGACAAATCCCAGTGCCGCCTCATAGCCCCCGTCCAGATAGCATGCCGCGATCACCGATTCCACCGCATCAGCCAGAATAGAGCTGCGGCTTCTGCCGCCTCCCTGCTCTTCACCGTGGCCCAGCATCAGATGCTTGCCAAGATCGATGCGGTTGGCGATCACCGCCAAGCTCTGCTCACAGACCATGTCCGCCCGCATCCGGGTCAGTTCTCCCTCGGGCCTGTCCGGGAAATTGCGGTACAGGTGGTCTGCAACGATCATTCCCAAAATCGAATCGCCCAGAAACTCCAGACGCTCGTTGCTTTTCAGGCTGTTGTGCCAGCGTTCGTTGGCGTAAGAGGAATGGGTCAGTGCATTTTCCAGCAGGCTGATATTGCCGAATCGGTATCCGATGGCCTGTTCCAATTCATTCATCATGGCTTTCGCTCTCCTTGGCGGCCGCCACCTGCTTGAGCATCTGCTCCAGCTCAGGCTCGATATCGTGCTTTGCCGATGTCACTGCCTGTCCGATCGCATTGCGGAATGCCAGACGGTCGGAAGATCCGTGGGCCTTGATGACGGGCTTTTTAATGCCCAGCAGCTGTGTCCCGCCGATCTCACGGTAGTCCAGCAGCTTCATCATGTTCCGAATGCCACCCTTGCAAAGCATTGCCCCCAGCATGGTAGCCGCATTTGTTTTAAACATCTTTTTGATCGCCGAGCCCATAAACATTGCAGTGCCCTCGATGGATTTCAGCAGCACGTTGCCGGAAAATCCGTCACACACCACCACATCCACTGCACCCAGTGGAACATCTCTGGCCTCTACATTGCCGACAAAGTTGATCAGCCCCTGAGCCTTTGCATTGCTCAGCAGCTTATAGGCCTCCAGCTGCAAGGGGGTTCCCTTGGAATCCTCCGTCCCGATATTCAGCAGCCCAACCTTAGGCTCTGCCACACCGAGGGAGTTTTTGGCATACAGCGAGCCGACAAACGCAAATTGCAGCAGGAATTCCGGGGTACACTCTGCATTTGCGCCGCAGTCAACAATGATGGTCTTTCCGCCGGTCTTATTGGGGACGGCAGGTGCCAGTGCGCCGCGGCGGATCCCCTTGACTCGCTTCACCACCAGTGTTGCCGCCGTCAGCAGCGCACCCGTGGAGCCGGCAGAGACAAATCCGTCCCCCTGCCCTTCTGACAGGGCCTTCAGCCCCACCACCATGGACGAGGTCTTGCGTTTGTGCATCACTGTGCCGGGATCGTCATGCATATCCACCACATCATCGGCGTGGAGGATCTCCACACCCTGAGGCAGATCGGGATAACCGTGTTTCTTCAGGACCTCAAGGATCTCCTCTCCGCGGCCGACCAGAGTCACCTGTGTATCAAAGTCTTTGACTGCATCCAGCGCACCGAGGACCGCCGCCTCGGGCGCATGGTCGCCGCCCATTGCATCGAGAATAATCTTCATACCACACCTCTTTCTGCTTTACAGCCCCTGCTCCAGCAGTTGGTCAATGATGGCTAAGCTGCGCTGAGCAATTGCAAGATTCTTCTCCGCTTTCTTACGGATCCGCTTTTCCAGTGGGGAAATAATACTGAAATTCACATTCAT
>DYCR01000005.1:44314-70950 GCA_019418025.1 Clostridiales bacterium
ATCCGTGATCCGCTCATCGCTGATGTACAACCCCAGTGCGCCGATGGCCGTCTCCTTCGGGAAGCACACCGGCTCCCTGCCTTGGATCTTAGCCGCCATGGAGACCGCTGCCAAAAATCCGGAAGCCGCCGACTCCACATAGCCCTCTACGCCCGTCATCTGGCCGGCAAAGGCAACCATCGGATTCCGACGGTCTGCGTAGAACCGATCCAGAAGCTTGGGCGAACACAGGAAAGTATTGCGGTGCATCACACCGTATCGGACATATTCTGCATTCCGCAGAGCGGGGATCATGGAAAAGACACGCTTTTGCTCCCCGAATTTCAGATGCGTCTGGAAGCCGACCAGATTGTATACACTCTTTGCCGCATTATCCTGACGCAGCTGCACCACCGCATAGGGCTCCTTCCCCGTTTTGGGATCGATCAACCCCACGGGCTTCAGCGGACCGTAGCGCAGGGTTTCAAAGCCGCGGCGGGCCATGACCTCCACGGGCATGCAGCCCTCAAACACATTCTGATCCTCAAAGCCATGGACCTCGGCCTCCTCCGCCGACACCAGCTCCCTGATGAAGCCCTCGTACTCCTCTTTGTTCATGGCACAGTTTACATAATCTGCATTTCCCCGATCATAGCGGGACTGCCACCATGCCAGATCCATGTCCACGCTTTCCGCAGTGACCAAAGGCGCGGCTGCATCAAAAAAGTGCAGATAATCCGTATGTCCGAAATATTCGGCAATGGCATCGCTCATGGCATCGCTGGTCAGCGGACCGGTGGCAACGATCACAGGTCCCTGAGGGATTTGGGTCATTTCCTCATGGATCACGGTGATATTGGGATGATTTTTGATTTTTTCGGTGACCAAAGCAGAAAAGCCCTGACGGTCCACCGCCAATGCTCCGCCTGCCTCTACCCGGGTCGCCTCGGCACACTCGAGAATCAGGCTGCCCATCCGGCGCAGCTCCTCCTTCAGCAGCCCTACGGCATTTTCAAGGCGGTCGCCTCTGAGCGAGTTGGAGCAGACAAGCTCCGCAAACTCGGCTGTATGATGGGCCGGAGTGGACTTGGTCGGGCGCATTTCGATCAGGTCTACCTGAATGCCCCGCTTTGCCAGCTGCCATGCGGCCTCGGAACCGGCAAGACCGGCGCCGATCACAGTTGCTTTATTCATGCGTCCCCTTCCTCCTTCTCAGTGCTTTTCTTCGCGGCTGTTTTCTTGGCAGCCTTCTTTGCAGGAGCCTTCTTGGCCGTCTTTTTCGCAGCCGCCTTTTTCGTTGTTTTTTTCTTTGCTGTTTTCTTTTCTTCCTTTTCCGCAGGGATCTCCTCAATCACCGCGGTTTCCGGATCTCCATGCTCCGTTGTCACCTTCCGGCGGTAGCCACGCTGATCCTCCGGCAGGAAGTTTTTACAGGCTTCGTTGATGCAGAAGCTCTTCATCCTGCCCTTGCCGGACTTTTTGAACAGGGTCTGACCGCACTCGGGGCAGTCCTCTGCCGTGGGTACGTCCCAGCTCATAAATCCGCATTCTGCACCGCGTTCACAGGCATAGTAGGCAAATCCGCGCTTGGATTTGCGCTTGAGCATGCCGCTGCCGCACTTGGGACAGCGACCGGGCATTTTCTCCACGATGGGCTTGGTAAAGCGGCAATCCGGAAAACCGGGGCATGCCAGGAAACGGCCGAACCGACCGCTTTTGATGACCATGTTCTTACCGCACAGCTCGCAGATCTCCTCTGTTTCCTCCTCGGGGACCTTCAGTCGAACACCCTCAAGAGCAGCCTCAGCCGCCTCCATTTCCTGATGGAAGGAGCCGTAGAAATCAGCCAGCAGTGCTTTCCAGTCCTGCTTTCCCTCTTCTACCTCATCCAGCTGCCGCTCCATATTCGCCGTAAATTCAACGTCGATGATATCATTGAAGCGCTCCATCATCAGTCCCGTGACCACTTCACCCAAGGGAGTGGGCTCCAGACGCTTTTCTTTTTTCACCACATATTCCCGATCAAGGATCGTGGAAACGATGGATGCATAGGTGGAAGGACGTCCCACGCCCTTTTCTTCCATTGCCTTGACCAGTGTTGCTTCGGTGTAGCGGGCCGGAGGCTGCGTAAAGTGCTGTTCCTTTTTCTGTTCAGCCGCAGTCGCACGATCTCCCTGCGCAAGGTCAGGCAGCGGCGATCCAACTGCCTCAGTCTCCTCATCTCTGCCCTCTTCATAGACGGCAATAAAGCCGGAAAAGCGCAGGCTCTGGTGACTGGAGCGGAAGGTATGTCCGGCGCACTCGGTATCGATAGAAACCGTGTCGTAAAGGGCATTGGCCATCTGGGATGCCAGAAAGCGGCTCCAAATCAGCTTGTAGAGCCGATACTGCTCCTTGCTCAGAGAGCCTTGGATACGCTCAGGGTCCAATTCCACATGAGTGGGGCGAATGGCTTCGTGGGCGTCCTGAGCATTGGACTTGGTCTTGAAGGTGTGGAAGGAGCCATAGTAATACTCCTTGCCATAGCGCACGTTGATAAAATCCCGCGCGGCGATCATCGCCTCGTCAGAAAGCCGCAGAGAGTCGGTACGCATATAGGTGATCAGACCCAGAGTGCCTTCCCCCTCTACATCGACACCTTCGTAAAGCTGCTGCGCAATGGCCATGGTCCGCTTCGGGGTCATGTTCAGCTTGCGGGAGGCCTCCTGCTGCAAGGTGGAGGTAGTGAAAGGAGGTGCCGCCGTGCGTTTTTTCTCCGCCTTGCGCACACCGGTAACGGTAAACTCCTTGCCGGTGATGTCCGCAATCACGGCATCCACCTGCTGCTCGTTCTCCAGTTCCTGCTTCTTGGGGCTGCCATAGTATTTTGCCGTAAAGCTGCCGGGCTTACCCACCCGATTCAGCTTCACGTCCAAGGACCAATACTCCTTGGGTACAAAGGCGCGGACCTCATTTTCACGGTCCACCACTAGACGTGTTGCAACACTCTGGACGCGGCCCGCACTCAGACCGCGGCGGATCTTCTTCCATAGCAGCGGCGACAGCTGATAGCCGACGATTCGGTCCAGAACCCGTCTGGCCTGCTGGGCATCCACAAGATCCATGTCGATTTCCCGAGGACTTGCGATTGCCTCCTGAACGACGCGCTGAGTGATCTCATTAAAGGTCACCCGATGGGCCTTTTCATCCGACAGCTTCAGCAGCTCCTTCAGATGCCACGAGATGGCTTCACCCTCACGGTCCGGGTCAGTTGCAAGGTAGACCGTGTCTACCTGCTTGGCTGAATCCTTCAGCTCGGAAATAATGCTCTCTTTTCCCTTAACGGGGATATATCTAGGGTCGAATGTCTCAAGATCCACACCCATTACGCTTTTGGGCAGGTCCCGAAGGTGACCCATACTTGCCTTCACTATATAATCAGGTCCCAGATATTTTCCAATGGTCTTTGCCTTGGACGGGGACTCCACAATTACCAGATTACTTGCTTTAGCCATGGATTTCCTCCAAAATTTTTCATTTTCTCCCAGCCAGTGCTACAAATCTGCCGGGAAGGCGGCGGACGATCCCCTTGACCTCCAACAGGGTCAGGCTCGCCAGAATGCTGCCTGCATTCAAGCCTGATGCCTCGATCAGATCATCCACCAGCATCTGCCCGTCCGCCAACAGCTGAGCGATGGCACGCTCATCCTCAGACAGGGATGCTTCTACCTTTGCTAGGTCAATATAAGTCTCATTTTCCTTGTTGTCAATGCTTTTTTGGGGAACGGTCCCCTTTTCCTCGGATCTTTTTTCCGGCTTTCTCTTTTTCTGGGCCACCTTGGCAACGGATTTTTCCCGCTGCCCGCGGACCAGCTTCAGCTCATCGGGATAAACCTGAAGTCTGGCATGCTCGCCGCCCTGCCGTATTTTCTCAGGGAACAGATACCCGTATTCGCTGACCACATCCCATCCGCTGGAAACTGCGATCGCGCCGTCCCGCAGCAGCGCATTGCTGCCTGCGCCGGAGTCCACATCGATGTTGGATGGCACGACAAAAACGTCCCTGCCCTGATCGGATGCATACCGTGCCGTGATCAGAGCGCCGCTTCCCTTGGGTGCCTCCACTACCAGCACACCGCAGCTGAGGCCGCTGATGATCCGGTTTCTCCGCGGAAAATGGAAGCCCATAGGCGGTGTTCTCGGTGGGTACTCGGTCAGGATGCATCCATATCGCTCCAGATCTGCATAAAGCCCTCTGCTCGACGGAGGGTACACCACATCCGCCCCGCAGCCCAGTACACCGACAACACAGCCGCCGGCCGTCAACGCTCCGGACATCGCCATGGAATCAATGCCGAAGGCTGCACCGGAAACCACCATGCCGCCGCAGGCACCGATCTGATACCCCAGACGCTTCGCTACCCCAAGACCGTAGGCCGAGGCACGCCTCGTCCCCACCACGCCGATCACCGGTTCCTGATCGAACTCCGGAAGCGTGCCTTTATAGTAAAGCACCAAGGGCGGGTCCGGAATGTTTTTCAGCCGCTCCGGGTAAGCCGCATCCTGAATGGTCAAAATATGGATTTTCTCAGCAAGGCATATATCCAGAATACTCTGCGCCGGGGCCAGATCCTTGTCATTCAGGCTGACAGCCGCCTCACGGCTGATCCCCTCAATGGCAGAGATTTCCCCCTCTGATGCGTAATATACCTGCTCAGGGTCGGAAAAATGGGAAAGAAGGGCCAATTTGTTCTGGTCACTCACAGCACCTCTGGTTGCAAACCAAACCCAATGTATCAGCATCTTCTTTCCCACCTATTCTATCTTTATGGTTTTTCTGCACGGATCTGCCACATGACAATGGCTGCCGCCACCGCTGCATTCAGCGATTCGCAGTGGGGGTTCATAGGGATGATCAGCTCTTGATCGGCACAGGCCATGATCTCCTGGCGCACACCTCTTCCCTCACTGCCGATCACCAGAGCCATCCGGCCCACATCCGCGCTGCGGATATCCACAGCACGGGGGCTCAGAGCCGTCACCCCAACAGGGACTCCGGCTTCTGCGCATGCCTTCTGCACCTGTTCCCAGCTGCTCTGCATCACCGGCCTGCGGAACACCGCACCCATGCTCGCCCGAACCGTTTTCCAGTTGTAGGGGTCTGCACATCCATCCAACAGCACCACCGGCACATCCAATGCGTCGGCCGTGCGTATGATGGTCCCCACATTCCCCGGGTCCTGTATTCCATCCAGGATCAGCATCCCGGGCTCGGGGATAAAATCTGTTTTTTCAGGGAGCTGACACACAAACAGCGCACCCTGAGGCGCCTCCATCGGGGAAACAGACTGCATCACATCCTCAGGCACACGAACGACCCGAACATGCTCCGGCATCCCCTTGACCTCCACTCCGTCGGTCAGCAGGACCGTCTGCAGCCCCGGGAAGAACCGGACTGCCTCCTCAAGCAGCTTGGTGCCGTCTGCCGCAAACAGTCCCTCCTTTTGGCGGGCGCTTCGGCTGGAAAGCAGCCTGCGCACCTGCTGGATCAGCGGATTTTTTCTGGAAGTGATACGCTCTTCCATTACAAGCTCTGAATCACGGTCAGGGCATCATAGCCCCCCAGCAGCACCATAACGTCGTTCTGATTCACCACATAATCAGCAGGAGGAGAGATCTTAACGCCGTGACTGGTGCGCACTGCGATGATGTTGACCCCCAGCTTTGCACGGACATTCAGCTCCCGCAGGTCATGCCCCACCCATTTCTCAGGTGCAGGGACTTCTACGATGCCGTAGTCCGTGGAAAGCTCGATATACTCCAAAACATTGGCACTGGCCAGACTGTGGGCCAGTCGATCTGCAACTTCCTTTTCCGGGATCACCACACGGTCGGCCCCCAGCTTTTCCAGAACACGGCGGTGTGCCTCGTCCTTTGCCTTGCACACGATCTTGGGCACACCAAGCTCCTGCAGGTTCATCGTCGCCATGACCGACGCAGCCAGAGAATCGCCGATGGCGACCACGGCACAGTCACATTCCTTGACACCCAGAGCCATCAGAACATCCTTGTCCTGAGCATCCGCCACTGCCGCATTTGTCACGCAGCCGCTGACCTGCTGGACAAGCTCTGCATTCGTATCGATGGCAAGGACTTCATTGCCCAATGCACACAGCTGCTGAGCCACCCGCTCGCCAAACCGTCCAAGTCCAATTATCACATAACTTTTCATAAGATCCTCCTAGCCGATCAACAGCTTTGTTTCTGCATAGCGGAACCGCTCCTGAACCCGGTCCCCCATCAGGAAGCCCAGAGAAATGGTAAGTACGCCCACTCGGCCGAAATACATAAATAGAATAATCAAATATTGAGAGCTTACGCTCAGATTTCCGGAGCCGCCGGAGCTAAGGCCCACAGTTGCCAGTGCAGACGCCGTCTCAAACAGGGCATCCACAAAGGAGAATCCCGAGGTAATGGAAATATAGATACCGCCGAGGAACGTGAGCATGATCATGATCATACTGATGATCATTGCATCCAGTGCCTGATAATTGGGAATAGAGCGCTTGTAGATGGTGACCGTCTCCTTGCCTCTTGCCCGGGCGCAGATGTACAGCAGCATGACTACCACCGTCACCGTTTTCATACCGCCGGCAGTGGAGCCGGAGGAGCCGCCGATGAGCATGACACCCGTCGAGACAGCCTTGCCCGCATCCGTCAGCTTCGCCTGATCGATACCGGCAAAGCCCGCCGTACGCAGACTGACCGACTGGAACGAGGATGCAAGGATCTTATCGTACCACGCCATGTTGCCGATCGTCTCAGGGTTGTTCCATTCGATCAGTGCAATGGCAGCGGTGCCGCCCACGATCAGCACGGCGGTGATGGTCAGGACCAGCTTTGTGTAGACGCTGAACTTTTTGAATTTGCGCACGTGGATCACTTCATCCCACACAAAAAAGCCCAAACCGCCCACGACGATCAGCGCCATCAGGGTCAGATTGACAACAGGATCGGTAGCATACCGCATGATACTGGTCCCCGGGTCAAAAGAACCCATGATATCAAATCCTGCATTGCAGAACGCGGATATCGAGTGGAATATTCCCCACCGCAGGGCTTTGAAAAAGCCAAGCTCCGACCAGAATCGCAGGGTCAGTATCGCCGCGCCTGCCGCCTGCACGCTCAGGCTGCCGAATAAAACAAGCTTTTGCAGACGGACGATGCCGTGAACATCGTTCATGCTCATCGCCTGTGCCATGACCATTCTCTGCTTCAGACCGACCTTGCGCCCCAGCATGAATATGACCAGTGAAGCTGCGGACATGAAGCCCAGACCGCCGATCTCGATCAGACAAAGGATCACGATCTGGCCAAATCCGCTCCACTGTGTCCACGTATCGAACAAAACAAGTCCCGTCACGCAGGTGGCAGAAGTCGCCGTGAACAGCGCCGAGCGAAAATCAACGCCGATCCCGCTTCTGGACGCGATCGGCAGGGTCAGCAGCAGCGCCCCCGTTAAAATAATAAGTGCAAACGCGATCGCAACGATCTGCGTCGTGCTGACATGGGTCATCAGCTTGTTCATCCAACGCTTACAGGCGTGGAATTTGCAAACCATATGGTCTCCCCTTCCTCCTTATAATTTCTATAATTTATACATTATAACAACCAAACAGGATTTTGCAAGCTTTATTTACGAAAGTAATCCTTTCGCAGCAACAGGGTGTGCAGGCAGACCCGGCACACCCTGGGCATTATTTCTTCAGATCCGGGTCAGTGAATATTTCGATCAGGATCTTGGTGCAGGCTTCCATCTCCTCCACCACCGCATACTCAAAGCGGCCGTGGAAGTTCTGTCCTCCTGTGCCGAGGTTCGGACAGGGCAGGCCCATATAGCTGAGTCTTGCACCGTCGGTGCCGCCGCGGATGGGGACAAACTTCGCCGGAACGCCGACACGCTCCATGGCAGCCTGCGCACGCTCTACCACGTACATCACCGGCTCGATCTGGCGGCGCATGTTGTAGTAGCTGTCATTGATCTCCACTTCCACCGTGCCGTCGCCGTAAATGCTGTCAAGGTAGACCGCGATCTGGTAGAACCGATCCTTCTTCTGTTCAAACCGCTCGTCATCGTGATCTCTGATGATATAGTGAAGGGTCGCCTTCTCCACCTCGCCGGTCATATCCGTCAGCATACTGAAGCCCTCATACCCCTCGGTGGATTCTGCCCGCTCATGCACCGGCAGCATGGAATGGAACTCCATCGCCACCTGAGATGCGTTGATCAGCTTGTTTTTGGCAGAACCGGGGTGGATGCTCAGGCCCTTGACCGTGACCACAGCAGCTGCGGCATTGAAGTTTTCAAACTCGATGCCGCCCAATTCGCTGCCATCGCAGGTATAGGCATAATCCGCGCCGAAATGATCCACGTCGAATTCATCCGCGCCGCGTCCCACCTCTTCATCCGGGGTAAAGCCGATTTTCAAAGTGGCATGACGGGGCTTATTCTGAATCAGATATTCCGCACAGGTCAGGATCTCGGCAATCCCGGCCTTGTCATCAGCACCCAGCAGCGTGGTCCCATCGGTCACCACCAGATGCTTGCCCACGCAGTTGTTCAGGTAAGGATATTCCGATGCCGACAGGTAGATCTGCTGCTGCTCATTGAGGCAGACGTCACTTCCGTCAAAGGCAACCACCTTCGCCTGAATGTGATCGCCGGGAGCGGCAGGCGCCGTATCCATGTGGGCAATCAGCCCGATGGTGGGCAGCTCCGGGTCGCCGGGAACCGTACCATACACATATCCATACTCGTCCATGTGGGCATCCTCGATGCCCATTGCCAGCATTTCTTCCACCAGTGCCTGTCCCAGCACCTTCTGAGACTGGGTCGTCGGACAGGTCTTGGATGTCTCGTCCGAAGTGGTGTGGAAGGTTACATAACGCAGCAAACGCTCAACAGCTGTCATATTCCTGACCTCCTTAATCAGAAAGGGCCGCCGCATTTGCGGCGGCCCCTTGTGGAAACAAAATTACTTTGCGGCCTTGACCAGCTCAGCAGTATCCTGAGCGATCATCAGCTCTTCGTTGGTGGGAACGACCCAAACCTGAACGGCAGAGTCCTCAGTGGAGATCTTGATCTCCTCGCCACGGGTCTTGTTCTTCTCGTCGTCGATCTTGACGCCCATGAAGCTCAGATAGTCACACACAGCCTTACGGGTTGCTGCGTCGTTCTCGCCGACACCTGCGGTGAAGGTGATCATGTCCACACCGTTCATTGCAACGGCGTAAGCGCCGATATACTTGGCAACCTCATAGTAGAACATGTCCAGTGCCATAGCGCAGTCTGCGTTGCCGTTGTTTCTGCCTTCCTCCAGATCACGGAAGTCGGAGGAAACACCGGAAATACCCAGAACGCCGGACTTCTTGTTCAGAACATTCAGGCACTCGTCAACATTCATGCCGTACTTGTTGCAGATGAACTGAACCACGCAGGCATCGATGTCGCCGGAACGGGTACCCATGGGGACACCGGCCAGAGGAGACAGTCCCATGGAGGTATCCACGCACTTGCCGTTCTGGATGGCTGCCAGAGAAGATCCGTTGCCCAGATGGCAGTTGATGAGCTTGAAGTTCTCAGTACCCATCAGAGCAGCAGCACGGCGGGCAACATACTTGTGAGAGGTGCCGTGGAAGCCATAGCGGCGGATGCCGTCATTTTCGTAGTACTCGTTGGGAATTGCATAGCGGTATGCCTTTGCGGGCATGGTCATGTGGAAGGCAGTGTCGAATACTGCGACCTGAGGGGTGTTGGGCATGATCTTCTGGCAGGCCTCGATGCCCATCAGGTTTGCAGGGTTGTGAAGGGGGCCCAGAGGAATGCAGTCCTCGATTGCCTTGATGACAGTCTCGTCGATGATGCAGGAATCTGCAAACTTCTCGCCGCCGTGGACCACACGGTGGCCGACTGCATCGATCTCATCGGTGGACTTGATCACACCGTCGACAGGGTCAACCAAGATGTTCAAAACGGCAGCGATTGCCTCTGCATGGGTGGGCATCGGGATATCCTTTACGACCTTCTTGTCGCCGACCTTGTGGGTCAGACGGCCGTCGATATTGATACGCTCACACAGTCCCTTTGCGGCGACGTCGCCGGTTTCAGGATTCATCAGCTGATACTTCAGGCTAGAGCTGCCAGCATTGATAACTAACACATTCATTTCTGGATATGCCTCCTAAATAAAATTCTGTTTTCTTTTCCAGCACTTTATGCTAGAATACGCATAGCGTTTATATTCTATAACAAAAATACAAATTAAACAAGTCTTTTTAAAAATTTTCGCAAAACAGGGAGAATTTATGAAAATCGTCGGTATCATTTGTGAATACAATCCCCTCCATTCCGGCCACGCAAAGCAGCTGCAGATGGTCCGCTGGCTCTGCGGAGCGGATACAGCCATCGTCTGCCTGATGAGCGGAAATTTCGTTCAGCGGGGAGAGCCGGCCATTTTCCACAAATCCCTGCGGGCCGGGGCCGCCCTGCAAGCCGGAGCCGACCTGGTGCTGGAGCTGCCCGTGACCTACGCCCTTTCCTCTGCCGAAGGTTTTGCACATGGCGGTGTTGAGATCTTGGGCCGATTCTGCGACAGTCTGTGCTTCGGCGCCGAAAGTGGGGACGGGGATACGCTGATGCAGACTGCAAAAGCTCTGCTGTCTCCTGCGTTCAAGGCGCAGCTGCGGATCTTCTTGGATCAGGGGCTGTCCTTCCCCGCTGCAAGGCAGCAGGCCCTAGCCCAATTGGACGAGAGGGCCCGTTTTCTCTCCTCTCCCAATGATATCCTCGGGGTGGAATACTGCAAGGCGATGCTGAAAACCGGCACATCCATGACCCCCTTGGTGATCCATCGTGCAGGCTCTTACCACGATTTGCAGGCCGACCGAGAAAACCCCTCTGCCACCTCCCTCCGGCAGCGGATCATGCAGGGGCAGCCTATCGATGATTTTGTCCCCACCGATCTTTTCCGCGGCGCATCGATCCACACCCGGGCCGCCGGAGAGCGGGCGATCCTTGCCAAGCTGCGGACCATGTCTGAATGTGACTTTGCCGAGGTCCCCTATGGGTCTGAAGGGCTTTGGCGGAAGCTGATGCACGAAAGCCGCCGGCAAGCGGATCTGGAAGCGATCCTCGCCGCGGTCAAAACAAAACGCTACACCATGACCCGCCTGAATCGCATGGTGATGTGCGCCTTTCTGGGCATTACCGCACCTATGCTTTCCGCCCCCGTTCCATACACCCGCATCCTCGGCTTCTCTGCACAGGGGCGTGAGGTCCTGCGCAAAGCAAAGCGATCCGGCTCCTTTTATAATGTCGGCGAAAAAATCGACGATCCATACTGGACTCTGGAGCAGCGCTGCGGCAATCTTTACGGGCTGTTTGCAGCAGATGCCCCCGAGCCTCCGGCTGATGAAGCAAAACAGCGTGTGATTATCAAAGAAAAATAGCAAAAAAAGAGGAAGATCGTCACGATCTTCCTCTTTTATCTGCATATTACAGGTGCAGGACACGGTCCTTGATCTCCTGTGTACGCCCCTGATTCCAATACTGGGTGCCAATGTATCCGCAGGTGCGGCGGGCAACATTCATCTTGCTCTGATCGGTATTGCCGCACTGGGGGCAGACCCAGACCAGCTTGCCGTCGGCATCCTCACGGATCTCGATTTCACCGTCATAGCCGCATTCCTGACAGTAGTCAGACTTGGTGTTCAGCTCCGCATACATGATGTTGTCATAGATAAACTGCATCAATTCCAGAACGGCATCGATGTTCTGCTGCATGTTGGGAACCTCCACATAGCTGATCGCCCCGCCGGGAGACAGCTGCTGGAACTCAGACTCAAAGGACAGCTTGGTAAAGGCATCGATCTCCTCGCCCACATGGACGTGGTAGGAATTGGTGATATAGGACTTATCGGTGATCCCGGGAATGACACCGAACCGCTTCTGAAGGCACTTGGAGAACTTGTAGGTGGTGGACTCCAGAGGCGTGCCGTACAGGGAAAAGTCAATGTTGTGCTTTTCCTTCCATGCCTTGCAGGCATCGTTCATGTGCTGCATCACCGCAAGAGCAAAGGGCTTTGCCTCGTCATCGGTGTGGGAACGCCCGGTCATGTACTTCACGCACTCATAAAGGCCCGCATACCCCAGAGAAATGGTGGAATAGCCGCCGTAGAGCAGCTTATCGATGGGCTCACCCTTTTCCAGTCTGGCCAGTGCGCCGTACTGCCACAGGATCGGTGCTGCATCGGACAAGGTCCCCTTCAATCTTTCGTGGCGGCACATCAGTGCCTTGTAGCACAGCTCCAGACGCTCGTCAAAGATCTTCCAGAACTTGTCCATATCCTTTCCGGAGGACAGTGCCACATCCACCAGATTCAGCGTGACCACGCCCTGATTGAATCGGCCGTAATACTTGGGGTTGCCGTTTTCATCCACATAGGGAGTCAGGAAGGAGCGGCAGCCCATGCAGGTGTAGCAGTGGCCCTGACCATTCTTGTCCACCTTCAGCTCCATCATCTTTTTCTCAGAGATGTAATCGGGGACCATCCGCTTGGCTGTACACTGAGCGGCAAGCTTCGTCAGATACCAGTAGGGGGTTCCCTCCCGGACATTGTCCTCCTCCAGTACATAGATCAGCTTGGGGAAAGCAGGCGTGATCCACACGCCCTTCTCATTTTTGACGCCCTGATAGCGCTGGCGGAGCATTTCCTCGATGATGACCGCAAGGTCCTTCTTCTCCTGCTCGTTCTTTGCTTCGTTCAGGTACATGAATACCGTGATAAAGGGCGCCTGACCATTGGTGGTCATCAGGGTCACCACCTGATACTGAATGGTCTGAACACCGCGGCTGACCTCGTCACGCAGACGCTCCTCTACCACCTTGGTGACGGTCTGCTCGTCGGCCTCGATGCCAAACGACTCCAATTCCCGCAGGACATTCCGGCGGATCTTTTCCCGGCTGATCTGGACAAAGGGTGCCAGATGGGTCAGGCTGATGGACTGACCGCCATACTGGTTGGATGCCACCTGCGCAATGATCTGCGTTGCAATGTTGCAGGCCGTGGAGAACGAATGGGGCTTCTCGATGAGGGTGCCGGAGATCACGGTGCCATTCTGGAGCATATCCTCCAGATTGATCAGATCGCAGTTGTGCATATGCTGGGCATAGTAGTCAGAGTCATGGAAGTGGATGATGCCGGCCTCGTGAGCCTGCACGATCTCCTGGGGCAGCAGGATGCGCCGGGTAATATCCTTAGAGACCTCTCCTGCCATATAGTCACGCTGAACGGAGTTGACGGTGGGGTTTTTGTTTGCGTTTTCCTGCTTGACCTCTTCGTTGTTGCACTCGATCAGGCTGAGGATACGGTCGTCCGTTGTATTGGACTGACGAGCCAGATTGCGGATGTAGCGATAGGTGATATATTCCTTAGCCACCTCGAATGCCCCGTGGGACATGATCGCCTTTTCCACCAGATCCTGGATCTCCTCTACGGCAGGGCTGCGGTTCATCTCATCACAGCTGATCGCAACGCTCTGCGTAATGCGCTCGATCTGCAGCGGTGTCATGCGATACTGCTCTTCCACGCACCGATTGGCCTTTTCCACGGCATTGCGGATCTTCTTTTCGTCGAAGGTTTCTTCGGCGCCGTTTCTTTTGATAATCTTCATGCTTTCCCCCTGTATTTCTAGGGATCTGATCCCAGTGATATCGTGTATGCACACCGATACACGATATGTGTATCGGTGTGCAATGAACTGCTTTATAATACTACATATTGTGGGGTTTTGCAAGTCCATAACCCAAAATATTGTGCATGAATTTTTATAACCACCATATGCAGACCTAGCATATCATGCCGGATTTACGTAACAACTGCCGTTTCCTGTCCTTTTGTTTTCCTTCCTGTCGATTGCCGAAAGAAAGCATTGAAATATATCGGCAATTGTTGTACAATGCTTTCAAGCAGATGTCATACTGATTTTTGTTTTTTACAAAGGAGTAGAGCCTCTATGAATAAACACTTTGGTACATTGCCCTCCGGCGAAGCCGCATCCCTTTACACCATATCCTGCGGCCGTCTCCGTGCCGGGATCACAGACTACGGCGCCACACTGGTCAGCCTTTGGGTGGACGGAGTGGACGTTGTGCTTGGCTATGACGACGTAAACGGATATGCATGCAACGACGGATTTCTGGGTGCCGTGGTCGGGCGCAACGCCAACCGCACAAAATCCGCCCGTTTCCAAATCAACGGCAAGACGGTGACCCTGCCCTGCAACGAGGGCACGAACAATCTGCATTCCGGCCCCGACACCTTCAGCCGCCGCTTCTGGACCGTGGACGAGGTCACCGACACCTCCATCCGCCTGAAGCTGACCAGCCCCGACGGTGATCAGGGTTTTCCCGGACAGGCTGATATCTCCGTCACCTACACCTTGGACACATCAAACACCCTCTCTGTCACCTATGATGCCGTCAGCACCAAGGACACCGTCTTTAACTTTACCAACCATGCCTATTTTAATTTGGCAGGCGAAAATCATCCCGAAAAAGCAATGGACCAGACCCTGATGCTGCCTGCACGGTTTTTCAATCCCGATGATGCAGAGAACATCCCCACAGGGGAGCTGCGCAGTGTTGACATGACCCCCTTTGACTTCCGCCGGGCAAAGCCCCTGAAGCAGGATATCGCCGCCGATTACGAGCCGCTGCAGCTTCAGGGCGGCTATGACCACAACTTCGAGGTATTCTGCACCCCCTGTGCCGTGCTTTCCGATCCGGAATCCGGCCGCACCATGGCCGTCACCACGGACTGCCCGGGCATTCAGGTCTACACCGCTAACTTTTTGGATGTGGTCGGCAAAAACGGCTGTCGCTACCCCAAACGCAGCGGTGTGTGTCTGGAGACCCAGTTTTATCCCGATTCCCTCAACCATCCGGAGTGGCCCCAGCCCTTTACCAAGGCCGGCGAAGCATACCACTCGGTCACCAAATTCAAGTTCTGAACCGAAAGCACCCGCAGCTGAGATCCTGCGGGTGCTTTTTTGTAGCACGGGAGGACACCTCCTGCATAAACTGTCCTGTAAGCACCATGCTTATTTTTGATTCAGGAGGTATCAACATGTCTGAACATTGTCAGGAGGCATTGAGCTGCAGACCGGACGATCTGCGCAGCGCCTTATCCATCCATACACGAAAAATCACCGACAGCTGCCGGGATAAAGACTGCATCGAGGATCTCAGAGTTTATCTGACCCGTGAATCCCAATCCATCCTCGATACCGCCGCAAGCGCCAAGGTCCGCTGTGCCGACCTGCTGTACACCGCGGTAGACGTGACCCCGGTGGCATTCAACCAGAATCACTACTGCATCGACCTGACCTTCTATTATCGAGTCATTGCAGACGCCATGGTCAGTGCCTGCCGCCCTGCCACGCTTTGCGGATTGGCTATTTTCTCCAAACGTGCCGTACTTTGCGGCGAACATTCCGATGCCCATATTTTCAGCAGCGACAATTCCATCCCATGCGCCTGCCGGAACAGCCTGCCCACCGCCGTTGTAGAGGTCCTTGACCCCATGGTGCTGTCATCAAAGGTCGTGGGTGCCTGCCATCAGGACCCCTGCACCCTTCAGATCCCTGCAAATGTTCAGGAGAATTTTGATGACGAGCTGGTTCTAGGCGGCGACAAGCAGCGTTTGTTCGTCACTCTGGGGCAATTCTCCATCATCCGTCTGGAACGGGATGCCCAGATCGTCGTGCCGGTGCTGGACTACTCCATCCCCACCAAGGAATGCTGTGATAACCCCGGCTGTGCCGAGGACCCCTGCCAGATTTTCGACCGTATCCCCTTCCCCACTGCACAGTTCACCCCCACCGGATGTGAGCCCGATCGCTGCGACTGCTGCGATAACTATCAGACCACATAGCAAAATTGCCCGAAAACCCTTCCAGGGCTTTCGGGCAGTTTTTGCAGCCTGAACCGCGCATAATTTATCCGTCAATGACGGACAAATTTCACACGCTCAATCAGAGCAGTATTTTCCCCGAGGTACACGCCCCCGTGGAAAATGATTTTATCTTTTATGCCGCTGAAGCGGCAAACTCGGGCAGACTTTTTTGCTCAGTGTGTCTCCTGCATCATTTCCCAGGCAATCGTCCCGTTTTCCTCAGCAAGGCCCTTGATCTTCTCAACATTAGACGGGACCCCCTGATCGGTCATGGCTCGATCCACCTTTTGGCACAGGTTGTCAGGATTCAGCTCAGACAGCTGCGCCCAATTTTCGCAGCCTGCATAATCCATGAAGCCGGAAACCTTCGGGTCATAGGAGATACCCACCATTTTCGTATTCTGACTGAATGCAAAGATCAGCGCATGCAGACGCATGGCGATCACCAATTCCGCCCGAGCGATCACACCGCACAGCTGCCTGCAATCGGTATTTTTCGAGAGGATGCGATACGGGACACCCAGCATGCTTGCAGCCTTGCGGGTAATCTGCTCATCCTGCACAGGCTCAAAGCACAGAAACACAGGCATCAGCCCGTATTCCCGCCAGCAGCGTTCCGCCGCCGCTTGGACCGACTCCAACCGTTCACAGGCATCCCGCCACGGTCTGAGGACAAACAGGCAGAACCTCGTTCCGCACTCGATGCCATTGTCTTTGAGGTAGCGGTCTGCCCCCTCCAGATCCCCGTGCATATTCAGTGCCGGATCAGCCGTCACGGATATCCGGGGCTCTGTCACGCCAAATTTACGCAGGGTGCGCTCCGATTCCGGATCTCGCAGTGCGATCCGATCCACGTTGCGATTGAGCACCCTTGCCACAAGCTTCTGATGGTTTCCGCCATACACGGGACCTGCGCCGCAGCCGTACATCATCACCCTGCAGCCCCGCTTCTTCGCCTGATGCATGCTGAACAGATAGTACATCAGACTTCTGGTGCTGGTTGCATTCTGAATCAGCGTGCCGCCGCCACTGATATACAAGGTGCTTTTTTTCATCCACTTCGCCGCCCGAAAAATGTTGAAAATCGGCGTTGCGGAGACGCCTGTCATCCGGGCGGTTTCTTTGGGCTTGCGGGTCATTACGCAAATAGGCAGATATTCATCCCTCTGCCGCAGCTGCCGGATGATGGTCAGCAAAATTGCATCATCACCCACATTCCCCTTGCCGTAGGCACCGCAGATGACCGCGCCATAGCGCCCCTGCTTTTTCCGCCGGTAACGGCAGATGATCTTATTGTAAAAGCTCAGCTGATTTTCGGCCATCACCTGAGAAGAAAACTCTCTGCGAACCTTCTCCCTCAGTGCCTGTCCCATTTCTGTGCGCAGAGCAGGCTCCTGAGCCAGACGCACCATGCATCGGGCCATCGCCTCCCAATCGCCTGCTGATACCAAAAATCCCGTTTTTTCATTCAGGATGACCTTGGGTACGCCGCCCACGCTTGTGGCAATGGTGGCACAGCCCATCCTGCCGCCCTCGATGATGCTGTACGGAAAGGCCTCTGAAATAGAACTGAGCATGTTTACATCCAGACAGTGATAGAAGCTGTTCATATCCGTCTGCCATCCGATGAAGCGGACCGTGTCCTGCGGGCAGGTCTGCCGCACAAGTGTCTCAAGCTCCGGGATCTGTTCACCGTCGCCTGCGACCATCAGCCGGATCTTAGGGCAGGTTTTTACCGCCGAGGCAAAGGCCCGGATCAGCGTATTCACATCCTTTACCGGACTGAGCCGCGCGGCAATTCCATAGATCACGCAATCATCTGCCCAGTCGATCCCCAGACCCTTGAGATACTCCGCCCGAGGCAGATGCTCCAGCTTCTCCGGGAACAGGATCCCGTTGTAGATGGTCTGGATACCGTCGGCATCCAGACCGCTTCCGATCAACAGCTCCTTTACCGAGTCAGAAACCGCCACCCATCCGTCCCGATAGCGCAGAGAAATCCGATTCGCCGCACCGTAGGTCATATTCGCAAGGGGTCTGCCCAGATAGTCAAGCTTCGGATCGGAGTGTACCGTGGAAACCACGGGGATCGACAGCTTCCTGCGCAGGAGCATGCCGAATAGATTTGCTTTTGCCCCATGACAGTGCAGGATTTCGTACTGTCCCTGTCTCAGAAGCTCCAACAGCTGATTCCTCATTCGGAGCGGATCACGTCCGGTCACCACCAATGTGTGGATGCCAAGCGCCCTTGCCTCCTGAGCAAAAGCCCCCTCCATAAAGCACACAAGCGTCACCTGATTGCTTTTGCCCAGCTCCTGCAGGACGGTGAGGACCTGCGTCTTGGCTCCGCCCACATCACCGCCGGAGGTCAGATGCATAATCTTCATGGTGCATCACTCCCGCATGATCCGTTTTCTAGCCAGATAAATGGGGCCCTCCTGCATGCGGTTGATCCAGCTCAGGCTCTTTCCGCAGCCATAGGCCACACAGAAGTCCGGATCGTCTGCGATGGTGCAGGCGATGCCTGTGCGCTCTGTCATCAGCTTATCCATGCCCCAGATCTGGCTGCCGCCGCCGGTTAGGGTAATGCCGTTTTTGGCAATGTCGCCGACCAACTCCGGACTGGTCTCTTCCAAAACAGACAGGACCTCATCCGTGATCTGCCGTGCCGGTCTGCGCAGGACCTCATATACCTCAGAAGCAAACAGCGTCAGCACTCTGGGAAGTCCGGTCTTGGCATCTCGGCCCTTGACGCTCATGCTGATATCCTCGCCTCTGGGATAGACGCTGCCGATCTGGATCTTCACGTCCTCGGCTGTGACCTGTCCGATGACAACGCCGTGCTTGCGGCGGATATGCCGCGCGATGGCCTCATCAAAGGCATCTCCCGCCACCTCAAGGGAAGAGGAGTTTGCCACGCCGTTCAGGCTCAGCACCGCCACATCCGTGGTGCCGCCGCCGATATCCACCACCATATGGCCGTTTGCCTCTCCAATGGGCAGATTGGCCCCCAAGGCAGCCGCAAGGGGCTCCTCGATCAGGTAGACCCGGCGGGCGCCGGCTTCAATGGCGGCATTGATGACCGTGCGCTCTTCCACCTCCGTGACGCCGCTTGGGACACAGATGACCACTCTGGGCTTGGGGTTGAACACAGAGGCCTTTACCGCCTTGCGGAAAAGGATCTGAAGCATCTTGACCGTCATTTCATGGTCGGAGATCACGCCGCCCTTGAGCGGACGCATCGCCACCACGTTCCCAGGGGTCCTTCCCAGCATATTGCGGGCATCGGAACCGACCTGAAGGATCTTTCCCGTGTTTTTGTCCACCGCAACCACACTGGGCTCACGGATCAGGACACCCTGCCCCTCTACATAAATCAGCACATTGGCCGTGCCGAGGTCCACCGCCAAATCACTGGTAAAAAAGTTAAAATTCGGTTTTTTAAATTTCCATGCCATATTATACACCTACTTAATGTTCCTTTCTGGCAGCCGCCACGGCAGCCAGATACACTTCCTTTGCCCCGCCGCTGAGCAGCACCCGAGCGCACTCGGACGAGGTCGCACCCGTGGTAACGATATCATCCAGCAGCAAGATCCGTTTTCCCTCCACGCAGGCCCCGTCTGTCAGGCGGTATGCCCCCAGTACGTTTGCCCTGCGTTCCTCCGCCGTAGTCAAGCCTGAGTTCGGTTTTGTATCGATATGCTTGATCAAACAGGCCGCAAGCGGCAGCCCCAGTTCTCTGCTGACGCTTCGGGCGATCAGCTCCACCTGATCGTAGCCCCGCTGACGTCTGCGTCTGCGGCTGACCGGCACCCACGTGATCACATCCACGTCATCAAGCTCCTGCATGATGCGCATGGACAGCAGCCTGCCATAGCTTTCTGAAAAGCTGCGGACGTTGTAAAACTTGTAGCGCAACAGACTGCGGCGCACGTCAGCCTCATAATGCCACAGGGCCGTCACCTTGGATATGTAGCGGATCTTCTCGGATCTTGACCGAAATTCCGGAGAATCTGCACGGCACCGCCGACACAGATCCAATTCACCCCGCTCCAGCAGCCTCTGGCACAGCACGCATTTCCGGGGAAACAGCAATTCCAGTGCTTGATCGAGCAGTCTCATTCGGTTTTCCCCTGAAGCCGCAGCTTCAAGCCGCTGTAACGGCGGTTGCGCTTGGCATTGTCGGTCATGGCTGCCACGATCTCTTCCTTGCCCACAACGATCAGCAGCTCCCTTGCACGGGTGACCGCCGTGTACAGCACGCTTCTGCTGAGCAGATAGGGCGAGCCGTTCCAAGCAGTCAGGATCACCGCCCGATACTCGCTGCCCTGACTTTTATGCACCGTCATGGCATAGGCAGGCTCCAGCTCGTTCATCTGGGAAAAATCATACTCTGCCTCCCGGTCATCAAAGGCAATGGTCAGAGTCTCTGCGTGGGGATCGATTTCTCGGATCACTCCGATATCGCCGTTGAAAATGCCGCTGCCGACACCGCTGCCATCGGCTCTTCTCCACATTATATCATAGTTATTACGGATTTGCATCACCCGATCCCCTTCCCGGAAGGAAAAATCCCCAAACTGGCGTTCCTTTTTCTGGGGAGATGGGGGATTCAGTGCCGCCTGAAGCATTTTATTCAGATTATGCGTGCCCACCGCCCCTTTTCGGGTAGGGCTGAGGACTTGGATCTGATCTGCGGGGATACCCATATTCTTCGGCAGCCGCGTGGCACACAGCTGAACGATCAGCTGGCACACGGCATCCTCCGACTGGCGGCGCATAAAGAAGAAGTCCTTGTCCACCTTCTTCAGATCCGGCATCTGCCCTGCATTGATCCTGTGGGCATTCATGACGATCAGGCTTTCCTGCGCCTGACGGAAAATGTCTGTCAGACGCACCGTCGGCAGCATCTGGCTGCGCAGCATATCCCCAAAGGGAAAGCCCGGTCCGACGGGCGGCAGCTGATCCGGGTCACCGACTAAAATGATTCGCTTTCCCTGTGGGATCGCCTTGAGCAGGCTGTTGAGCAGCTGAATATCCACCATACTCATCTCATCAACAATGATGGCATCGGTGCGCAGAGGCAGATCCTCATCCCGACCAAAGACCATCATCCCGGTAGCAGGATCGATCCCCGCTTCCAGCAGGCGGTGGATGGTGGAGGTTTCCTCCCCCGTCACCTCCGTCATGCGCTTCGCCGCGCGCCCCGTAGGCGCCGCCAGCATGCAGCGCAGCTGCATATGCCCCAGAAGATTCAGGATGCCCTGTACGATGGTCGTCTTACCTGTACCGGGGCCGCCGGTGATCAGCAGCACACCGTTGGTCGCCGCCGCACGGATTGCCTCAGCCTGCTGCTGGGAATATCGGACACTGCTGTCCTGCTCCACCTGCTTCATCAGCCGGTCCAGATTCTCAGGCTCCGGGAAGGAGACATTTGCCGCCAGAAGCAGACGATAGGTGGTGTAAAGCTCTGCCTCGTACATCTGCGGCAGATAAACGATTGGGATACCTGCCAGAGTTTGACGCACCACACGCTCTCCCTGATCCAGTCTTTCCAATCCCTGCGTGATCTGCTCAAGCTCCACGCTCAGCAGCTGCGCAGTGGCCTGCATCAGCTTTTCCTCCGGTAAAAACGTATGCCCTGCGGACATGTTGTATCCCAGTTCAAACAGGATGCCCGCTTCTACCCGGCGCGGGTCATCTCCCGCTGTCCCCAGCTCAATGGCAAAGCGATCCACCGCCGCAAAGGGTGCATCCAGACCGTGATCCATCAGCAGATAGGGGTCGTCGTACAGCAGCTCCACCGTCTGCTCCCCGTAGAGCTTATAGGCGCGCACCGCAAGTTCCGTGGGCAGATGATGCATGGTAAAAAACTCCATCAGCTGCCGCATCCCCGTCTGCTGCCGGTATTCCCTGCCGAAGCTGCGGGCCTTTTCCAAGGAGATCCCCGGCACCATCGCCAGCTTCTCCGGGTCGTTTTCAAAGACCATCAGGGTCTGCTCCCCGAAGTATTCGACGATCCTCGCTGCCATGATCGGCCCGATGCCCTTGATGGCACGGCTCGAAAGGAAGCTCTGGATCTCCATCGTGGTCTGCGGCAGCATCCGCTCCAGAAATTCCGCCTCGAACTGTCTGCCGAAGCTGGAGTGATTGCTCCACTTTCCTGTGACCATCAGACGCTCGCCCACCACCGGAAGCGGGATCGTCCCCACCACCGTCACGGTTTTGCCGCCGCAGTCCATGCGCAGCACGCAGTAGCCGTTGTCATAGTTCTGATAGACAACGGCTGCAACTGCACCCTGTAAAATTTCAAGTTCTTGTTCTCCCAAATCCATCCAGCTCCAATATATTTCTCCCAAAATAATGCGCAAACCCCTGATCCAAAAGCGATTTGCCCCCATTTTGGTTTTTCCGTATTTGTGTTATATTTTACTATAAAAAAAGAAAAATAGATAGACCCACAAAAAACTTTTTCTGTTCATAAATTGTTCATTTTATTTGTTAAATTCGCCATGAATGACGGGGTCTTTTTCCAGTTTATTCGACACAGTTATCCTTGCTTTCAGGCTTCAATTATGTTAAGATGTATCCATTAAAGACATCACAGATTCAGGAAGGAGCGGGGTGGCAAATGAAGGATCTTTCTCTTCTTGTTTGGCTGACACAGCTCGGCATGACCGTTGCTGTCCCGCTGGCGGGCTTTGTCCTGCTGGGCGTCTGGCTGAACAATCGGTTCCATCTGGGAACATGGGTCGTCATTGCCGGGCTGATCGTCGGGCTCTGCTCCGCAGTCACCGGCTTTCGTTCGTCTCTTCAGATGCTCAACCGCATGACTAAGGACAAAAAAGACGACTCGCCGCCTCCCGTTTCCTTCAACGATCACCATTGATCGGAGGTTAGAATGAACTCACGAAAAATCGTATTCAAAGAAACCGGCATCGTCCTGCTTGGTGAATTGATCGGCACCGGCTTGATGTGTGCCGTTTTTGCCCTGCTGAACAACTTTGACCTTTCCGTATTATACGGCGGACTGGTGGGACTGAGCCTTGCCACCGCAAACTTCCTCTTTATGGCCATCAGCACCAGTCTCGCTGCCGATCAGGCCGTATCTCAGGAGGTCAAGCGCGGACAGGCCATGGTCCGAAGCTCCTACATCATCCGTTTGGTAGTCCTGTTCGTCATCTTGTTTGCCTGTGGGAAGAGCGGCTTATTTAATGTATATTCTCTTGTGCTGCCACTGCTGTTCGTGCGTCCCACTATTACCATCGCAGAATTTTTCAGAAAGCCAGGTGAAAAATAAATCATGAGCGTTAACGTAACCGGTGCATTTATTTACTTCTACATCCCTATTTTCGGCGGTATCCCCGTCACACAGACCACGATCTCCTCTTTACTGGTAACCATCATGCTGTGCAGCGCGTTTGTCATCCTCGGCAAGGGACTCAGCACCCGCCCGGGCAAAGCACAGGTCTTGGTCGAGAAGGGCGTGGGCATGCTGCAAGGCATGGTAGTTGAGACCATGGGCGCACACAATGCCCACTGGACTCCCTTCATCGGTGCTGTATTCCTCAGCTCCATTTTTGGTTCCCTGATCGGAATGACCGGCTTCCTGCGTTCTGCTACCGCAGACCTCAGCACCACCCTGACCTGGTCTATCATGGTCAGCGTCATCATCTGGTACAACAACATTAAGAACAACGGTCTTGTGGGCTGGCTGAAGGGCTTTACCGAGCCCATCGTGGTCATGACCCCCATGAACCTGATCGGTGAGATCGCACAGCCGGCTTCCATGGCTTTCCGTCACTTCGGCAACATCGCAGGCGGCGGCGTCATCACCTCTGTTCTCTATACAGGTCTAGCTCTGGCATCCAGCGCCGTCCTGAACCTCATCGCATCCAACGGCATCGCCGTGGGCATCGTGCTTATGGTTCTGGGTCTTGGCCTGATCGTCTGGCATCGCAAGACAAAGAAAGCCGTTACCCTGATCTTCGGCATCACCGCCGCCGCTCTGGGTCTTTTCGGTCTGCTGCAGGCTGCCGGCATCCTGACCGGTGTCCCCCTGCTGACACTGGGTATCCCCGCGGTCCTTTCTCTTTACTTCGATGTGTTCTCCGGTTTTGTTCAGGCACTGGTCTTTTCTCTTCTGACCATGGTCTACATCTCCGCATCTCTGCCCGAGCCTCAGGCCGACGCAGAATAATCACTTTGTTACCCCATAAATTTTACAATATAAACAATTTTAGGAGGAATTATTTATGGTTATGGATTTAGGTTTGGCTATTTTTAAGGCCGGTTGTGCAATCGGTGCTGGTCTGTGTATGGGTATCGGCGCTATCGGCCCCGGTATCGGCGAAGGTAACGCTGTCGGCAAGGCTCTGGAGGGCATGGCTCGTCAGCCCGAGGTCGCAGGCAACCTGCGCAGCACCATGATCATGGGTTGTGCTATCGCCGAGACCACCGGTATCTACTCTCTGCTGATCTCTTTCCTGATCCTGTTTGCTCTGGGTTGATCTTCTTTCGAAATTTATTTGAAAGGAGATTGCCACATTGGAAGGATTTGAAAGCTTTATTGGCGTAAACTTTTGGACTGCACTGTTTACCCTGCTGAACTTCCTGCTGGTGTTTTACATGGGCAAAAAGTTCCTTTTCGGACCTGTGATGAAGATGATCGCAGACCGCCAGAAGGAAATCGATGACATGTATGACTCTGCCAACAAGGCCAGCCAGCAGGCAAAGGCTCTGGAAAACGAGTACCAGTCCAAGCTCTCTCAGGCTAAGAGCACCGGCGACGAGATCGTCAAGACCGCCGTCGCACGCGCTCAGGCCAGAGAGGACGAGATCATTCGCCAGGCAAACGCCGATGCTGCCGCAATCTTGGAGAAAGCGAATGCAGACATTGCTCTGGAGAAAAAGAAAGCCCTGAACGACGCCAAGGACGAGATTTCCGGTGTCGCAATGGCCATTGCAGAAAAGGTTGTAGAGCGTCAGCTGAATGAGGCTGACCAGCAGACACTGATTGCCAACTTCATTGACAATCTGGGAGAAAGCCTATGACAGATGCTGCAAGCCATTACGGTCAGGCTCTGTACGAACTGACCCGGGACGAGGGGATCTCCCAGCAGGTCCTGTCCGAGCTGACGGCCCTTGAAGCATCATTTCAGGCCGCTCCGGAATTTATCACCCTGCTGAGCACCCCGTCGATCCCCAAGCCCGAGCGCTGCCAGATCTTGGACGACAGCTTTCGGGGACAGGTTCACCCCTATGTTCTGAATTTCTTGAAAATTCTAACAGAACGCGGCTATATGCGGCATTTTACCGGCTGCTGTCAGGTTTTCCGACGCTGCTACAACACGGACAACGGCATCATGGTCGTGACTGCTGTCACCGCCCTGCCCCTGTCTGATGCACTGCGCGAAAAGCTCACAGCCAAGCTCTCCGGCGTTACAGGCAAGACCATTGATCTACAATGCAAGGTCGATGAATCCTGTCTGGGCGGCGTTCGGCTTGATTGGGACGGCAAGCAGGTAGACGGTACCGTTCGCCACAGATTGGAAGATATCCGCGGCGTGCTGAAAAATACCGTACTCTGATCAGAAAGCAGGGACTCAAATGGAATTAAGACCCGAAGAAATAACGAAAATCATCCGTAGTCAAATCAAGAACTACGAAGCCAAGCTGGAGACCAGCGAGACCGGTACCGTCATTGTTGTCGGCGACGGTATCGCCACCGTTTCCGGTCTGGATAAGTGTATGGCCGGCGAGCTGATTGAATTTCCCAACGGCGAATTCGGCATGGCACAGAATCTGAACGAAGATACCATCTCCGTTGTTATCCTGGGTGATGACAGCGGCATCAAAGAAGGCGACACCGTCAAGCGTACCGGCCGCGTTGTGTCCGTCCCCGTGGGCAACGCCCTGATCGGACGTGTTGTCAACGCTCTGGGTGAGCCCATCGACGGCAAGGGCACCATCGAAAACGACGGCTTCCGTCCCATCGAATCCCCTGCCCCCGGCATCATCGACCGTGAGCCTGTTAACGTGCCCCTTCAGACCGGCATCAAGGCCATCGACTCCATGATCCCCATCGGACGGGGTCAGCGTGAGCTGATCATCGGTGACCGTCAGACCGGTAAAACCACCATCGCTACCGACACCATCCTGAACCAGAAGGGCAAGGATGTGATCTGTATCTACGTTGCCATCGGCCAGAAGCGCTCCACCGTTGCTCAGATCGTAAATAATCTGACCATGGCCGGCGCGATGGACTACACCATCGTCGTCAGCGCAACTGCATCCGAGCTTGCTCCCATGCAGTACATTGCGCCCTACTCCGGCTGCACCATGGGTGAATACTTCATGGAACAGGGCAAGGACGTTCTTGTAATCTATGACGACCTGTCAAAGCATGCGGTTGCATACCGTGCAATCTCCCTGCTGATCCGCCGTCCCCCCGGACGTGAGGCTTATCCCGGCGACGTTTTCTATCTGCACTCCCGTCTGCTAGAGCGCGCTGCTCACATGAGCGCCGAAAAGGGCGGCGGATCTCTGACCGCACTGCCCATCATCGAGACTCAGGCCGGTGACGTCTCTGCATACATTCCCACCAACGTCATCTCCATCACCGATGGTCAGATCTTCCTGGAATCCGAGCTGTTCAACGC
>DYCR01000005.1:70960-81715 GCA_019418025.1 Clostridiales bacterium
GTTCAACGCCGGCATCATGCCCGCCGTTAACCCCGGCATCTCCGTTTCCCGTGTTGGCGGCAATGCGCAGATCAAGGCTATGAAAAAGGTCTCCGGCTCCCTGAAGCTGCTGTACTCTCAGTACCGTGAGCTTCAGAGCTTTGCACAGTTCGGCTCTGATCTGGATGCTGATACCAAGGCCCGTCTGGCTTTGGGTGAGCGCATCGTTGCTGTTCTGAAGCAGAGCAACAACGCCCCTGTGGATGTTGCCCATCAGGTGTGCATCATCTATGCCGTCACCAACGGCTATCTGAACCAGATCGCAGTTGAGGATGTTCCCGAGTTTGAGCATCAGCTGTTCGATCTGATGGATACCCGCTACGGCGAGGCTCTCACCGACATCCGTACCACCGGCAATCTGGCTGACAGCACCGTAAAGGCCATCCAGGATGCACTGAATGAGCTGATTGCTCAGTTCAAGCCGGCAAACTAACACGGAAGGAGTGTGAGCCATGGCTGGCGTTTCCAGTAAGGAAATCAAAACCAGAATCCGAAGCATGGAAAGCACAAAGCAGATCACCAAGGCCATGGAAATGGTTGCTGCTTCCAAGCTGCGTCAGGCTCAGGCAAAGGTCCTGTCCTCACGCCCCTACTTCGAGATCCTATACGAAACCATCAATGACATCGTGGACTGCAACCGGGATTTTTCCTCCCCCTTTCTTGCTGCGCGCGAGGGCGGCAGATCGCTGTATGTTGTCGTTGCCGGAGACCGCGGTCTTGCAGGCGGCTACAACAGCAACGTGCTGAAGCTTTGCATGCAGGAGATCGAGGGTAAGGACGCCACCGTCCTCCCCATCGGCAAGAAGAGCGTGGACTATTTCCGTTCCCACGGTGTAGAAATTTTCACAGATATGTACGCAGAAGCTGCTGAGGTTTCCATCGGCGACTGCTTCTCCATCGCAAAACTGTTGTCAAATGCCTATCTGGCAGGGGAATTCGACCAGATCCATGTGGTCTACACCAATTTTGTCTCTGTTCTTTCCCAGACCCCCGCTTCCTTGCAGATGCTGCCCCTGCTTCGTCAGGAGACATCCAAGAAGCCCTCCCAGTCGGACATGCTGTACGAACCGGATGCAGAAACCGTGTTTGCCACCATCGTCCCTGAGTATCTGGGCGGTATCCTGTATGGCGCGCTGTGTGAATCCCGGTGTGCCGAGCAGGCTGCCAGACGGACCGCCATGGACTCTGCCACACAGAATGCCGAGGACATGATCGCGGACCTGAACCTGAAGTTCAACCGCGCCCGTCAGGCTGCAATCACTCAGGAAATCACCGAGATCGTTGCAGGCGCATAACCTCTGACAGCAAGTTTGCAATTCTATTCAAAGGAGTTGACCCCAATGGCCAAAAATATCGGCACCGTGACCCAGATCATTGGTCCCGTTTTGGATATCCGTTTTGCGGATAATCAGCTTCCCGCCCTGCTCAACGCCATCGAAGTCCCCCACAACGGCTCTACCGTCGTGGCTGAGGTTGCACAGCATATCGGCGATAACATCGTCCGGTGCATCGCAATGGGCTCTACCGACGGCTTGCAGCGTGGCGCTGAAGCCATTGACACCGGCGCCCCCATTAAGGTTCCCGTGGGCGAGGAGTGCCTCGGCAGAGTTTTCAATCTGCTGGGCCAGCCCATCGATGACGGCGCAGAGCCCCAGACTCAGGAGCAGTGGCCCATCCACCGTCCCGCTCCCAGCTATGAAGAGCAGGAGCCCGCTACCGAGATCCTGGAGACAGGCATCAAGGTCATCGATCTGATCTGCCCCTACGCAAAGGGCGGCAAGATCGGTCTGTTCGGCGGTGCAGGTGTCGGCAAGACCGTTCTGATCCAGGAGCTGATCTACAACATCGCCACTCAGCACAACGGCTACTCTGTCTTTACCGGTGTCGGCGAGCGTACCCGTGAGGGTAACGACCTGTACCGGGAAATGACCGAGTCCGGCGTTATCAAAAAGACCGCCATGGTCTACGGCCAGATGAACGAGCCCCCCGGAGCCCGTATGCGTGTTGCGCTGTCCGGCCTGACAATGGCAGAATATTTCCGTGATGTAAAGCATCAGGACGTTCTGCTGTTCATCGACAACATTTTCCGTTTCACTCAGGCAGGTTCTGAGGTTTCCGCTCTGCTGGGCCGTATGCCCTCCGCTGTTGGCTACCAGCCCACTCTGGCGACCGAAATGGGCGCCCTGCAGGAGCGTATCACCTCCACCAAGAACGGTTCTATCACCTCCGTTCAGGCTGTTTACGTCCCTGCCGATGACCTGACCGACCCGGCTCCCGCCACCACCTTTGCCCACTTGGATGCAAAGACCGTTCTGGACCGCGGCATCGCTTCTCTGGGTATCTACCCCGCTGTTGATCCTCTGGATTCTTCTTCCCGTATCCTGTCCCCGGAGATCGTGGGTCAGGCCCACTATGACACCTCCCGCGCTGTCCAGAACATTCTGCAGCGTTATAAGGAGCTGCAGGACATCATCGCCATCATGGGTATGGATGAGCTGTCCGAGGAGGATAAGATCACCGTTAACCGTGCCCGTAAGATCCAGCGTTTCCTGTCTCAGCCCTTTGCAGTTGCTGAGCAGTTCACCGGCTATCAGGGCAAGTATGTCCCCCTGAAGGAGACCATCCGCAGCTTCCAAGAGATCATCGACGGCAAGCATGACCACATTCCTGAGTCTTACTTCCTGTTCAAGGGCAGCATTGATGATGTGGTCGAGAGCTATGAAAAGGATCAGGTGAAGTAAGCATGGCTACAAGCTTCTCCCTGAAAATCGTCAGCCCTGACGGTCTGATTTTTGACGGTCAGGCTGAAAAACTGGTCGTCCGCACAACCACTGGTGATTTGGGGATCATGGCGCATCACATGAACTGCGTCTGCCCTCTGGGTATGGGCAAGGCGATCATGGAAGCCGAAGGACAGCGTCGTGAAGCTGCCTGCATCGGCGGCATGGTGAGCGTTGTCAACGGAGAAGTCACACTTGTCCCCACCACATTTGAGTGGGCCGATAAGATCGATACCGATCGAGCAGAGGCTTCCTATCAGCGCGCACAGAAAGTATTGCAGAACAAATCTGCTTCCGATACCGACCTGCGTATGGCTGAGGCCCGGCTGAAGCGTGCATTGGTTCGTAAAAGCGTTGCCTCCGGCACCAAATTCTAACACACCAAACAAAATCCGTGGAGGGTTCATCAGAACCATCCACGGATTTTCTGTGTCTTATTGTTGCTTGCAGCTGTGCTTTCCTCCCCCATGGTCAGGCGGCATCATTTCAGTTCCCTCTTCTGATAGATCCGGATGGAGAGAAACCAAGAAAACACATAAATCCCTGCGCAAATCAGGATTACACCCATCATTCCGACATTGAAATGCATGATTGAGCCATGAAGATCATCATAAATCATTGCTACTAATACGCTTACTCCACAGATGAAACCCATCATCAGCAGGTAAAACATCCGCCCCTTCTCCACGCCGTAACGAAACAGGACAGGCATACTGATCGCCGGAGCAACCAAGCACATAGACACCAGAGTGCCCATCAGCGCCAGATACGCATTCAGATCAAAGCCACCGTTCATATACATCCGCAGGGCCTGCACCCCCGCGGTGAGCAGCAGTATCACCCCGGTTCCGATCAATCCTACCAGATATTTTGCAGAAACCAACTGCCCACGGGTATAGGGCATCGTTGCGCAGTAGCTTTCCCATTTGCTGCGTTCGTCATAGCTGAAAAGCGTCATCGGCATCATGGTCACATATAGGCAGGGGTAATAGATCATAAAAAGATTTCCGTCAGCAAAGAGAGATATGCCGAGAAATACAACTGCGATGATCAGAAACGATTTACAGGTTTTCATGAAAAGGTAGTAATCCTTTAGTAACAATCCCTTCATTTCTTCTTTGCCTCCTTGACCATAAAAATGAACAGCTCCTCGATGCTGATGGGGCTGACCGCCATGTCCGGCGCGACACCGCTGCGCAGGACCATTGCCTCCACCCCATATGGGGTTTCTTTTTTATACCGGATCACGTCAGGGTCCAGCCGATCCAGCTGCTGCGCCGTGCAGTGCAGTATGCCGTATTCACTCAGAAGCAGATCCTTTTCTTCACACAGCAGCAGCTTCCCCTTATGCAGGAACGCCACATAGTCACAAAGCTTCTCCAAATCGCTGACGATGTGCGAGGAGATGAGGATCGAATGGGACTCGTCTCTGGTGAAGTCACTGAGCAGATCCACCACCTCGTCACGGACCACCGGATCAAGTCCGCTGGTGGCCTCGTCCAAAATCAGGAGCTTCGCCCTATGGGACAGTGCCACGGCGATCCCCAGCTTCATTTTCATTCCCCGTGAAAAATCCTTGAACTGCTTATCCATAGGAACCGCAAAATCTGACAGGTATTTTTCATATGTATGCTGCTCCCAGTTGCGGAAGGTATGCTTCATCACCTTCCCCACCTGCTTGGCGGTCAGAAATTCCGGGATACCGACCTCATCCATCACCACGCCGATGTCCTCTTTGGTCAGATTCAGCTCCCGTTGATTGTCCTTCCCCAGAATGCAGATGCTGCCGCTGTCCTTATGGAGCATATCCAGGATCAATTTGATCGTCGTGCTTTTTCCCGCTCCGTTCTCCCCAATCAGCCCCATGATACACCCGCATGGCAGGGTCAGGTTTACGTTGTCCAGCTGAAACCCGGGATAGGATTTTGAAAGATTCTTGATTTCCAGTGCATTCATGGCTGTTCCTCCAAACTAAAATGAACCATTGCCAGCAGCTCTTCCCTGCTTAGATTGCAGCTTGCCGCAATGCGGATGATCTGCTCTAGGTGTTCTTCTATTTTTTTCAGGTTTTCTTCCCGAAGCAGCTCCACATTCTTGGGGGCTACATAGCATCCCTTACCCTGTACGGTGTAGATAAATCCCTCTTTTTCCAGTTCGTCATATGCCCGCTTTGTTGTAATAAAGCTGATCCTCAGATCCTTTGCAAGCCCCCGGATCGACGGCAGGAGCTGATTCTCCTGCAGCCTGCCGCTGATGATCTGATCCTTGATCTGGGTGTAGATCTGATCATAGATCGGCGTGCCGCTTTTGTTGTCGATGAGAATATCCACCGATTCACCTCCTCCTTATCTGTATATGTTGATTATATACAGTATATACAGATATGTCAACCCTGTTTTCAAAATTTTAATTTTTCTACGATAACCCCTTGTAAACTGCCACAATTTAGCGTATAATTTGTTACATAATTTGCACAGAAGTGAGGTATTCCACAATGGAACTGGTAAGCGTTCGTGAATTGTTTAAAAACACCTCTGCTTATGCCGGAAAGACCGTATCCGTGGGCGGCTGGGTCCGCTCCATCCGCGCCAGCAAGCAGTTTGGTTTTATTGTCCTGAATGACGGTACTTATTTCAATCCCGTTCAGGCCGTATATCATGATAATATGGAAAATTTCCAGACGATCTCCAAGACCAATGTCGGCGCTGCACTGATCGTCACCGGTGAAGTTGTTCTGACCCCCGATGCAAAGCAGCCCTTCGAGATCCAAGCCGCAGAGGTCGTGGTAGAGGGGGCATCCACTGCTGACTATCCCCTGCAAAAGAAGCGCCACACACTGGAATTTTTGCGGACCATGACCCATCTGCGCCCCAGAACCAACACCTTTCAGGCAGTGTTCCGTGTCCGCAGTCTGGTTGCGTACGCCATTCACAAGTTCTTTCAGGAGCGGGACTTTGTCTATGTCCACACGCCCCTGATCACCGGCTCTGACTGTGAAGGTGCCGGCGAGATGTTTCAGGTCACCACACTGGACCTGAACAACCTCCCCATGACCGAGGACGGAAAGATCGATTTCTCTCAGGATTTCTTCAACAAGCCCACCAACCTGACCGTTTCCGGTCAGCTCAACGGCGAGGCCTTTGCCATGGCCTTCCGCAACATCTATACCTTCGGCCCCACCTTCCGTGCCGAGAACTCCAACACCACCCGGCACGCTGCCGAGTTCTGGATGATCGAGCCGGAGATCGCCTTTGCCGATCTGGCTGACGATATGCGTCTGGCTGAGGACATGATCAAATACGTCATTTCCTACGTTTTGGAGCATGCCCCCGAGGAAATGAACTTCTTTAACTCCTTTGTGGACAAGGGTCTGCTGGAACGCCTGAACCACGTCATGAATTCCGACTTCGGTCACGTGACCTACACCGATGCCATCAAGATTCTGGAAGAGCACAATGCTGAGTTTGAGTTCCCCGTCCACTGGGGCAGCGATCTCCAGACCGAGCATGAGCGTTATCTGACCGAGGTGGTCTTTAAGAAGCCTGTATTCGTCACCGATTATCCCAAGGAGATCAAGGCCTTCTACATGAAGCTGAATCCCGACGGAAAGACCGTCGCCGCTATGGACTGTCTGGTCCCCGGCATTGGCGAGATCATCGGCGGCAGCCAGCGTGAGGACGACTACGAGCTGCTGAAGTCCCGAATCGAGGAGCTGGGCATGGACCCCGAGGATTACGGCTTCTACATGGATCTGCGTAAATACGGCTCTGCCCGTCATGCCGGTTTTGGTCTGGGCTTTGAGCGCTGCGTGATGTATCTGACCGGAATGGCCAACATCCGCGATGTGCTTCCCTTCCCCAGAACCGTCAATAACTGCGAACTGTAAGCTCAAGCAAAGGGGTGTGCTGTAAACCGGCGCATCCGGCAAAGATATTCAGAAATACAGAAAATGGAGTGTATCAAAACCTGATACACTCCATTTTTTCGCAATATAACTGCCCGATAATATCGAAATCATCCCAGAGAAAACAAATATCCTCCTTGAATATGCTCCGCACATCGGTTTTGCGTGCGAATTACACGATCCGACCAAATGCAGCACACCTTTTTAAAAATCCGGTATGAATGCAGCGTCCGCAGCCTCCGGCTCCTGAACAAAGCCCTCAAGATCGTTCAGATACATCCAACTCAGGACCGCATCGTACTCCTCCTCGGTGATCCGCCGATCCAGAGGCGGCATATCCGCCGTGGCTGCCATGGGCGTGTACTGGCGCATCAGACTGACCAGAACCTCTCCGGGAGCAAAATGATCCCCGATCCAGTCCAGAACCCGCAGGGAATTTTCCACCTGACCGGGCAGGATCAGATGGCGGATCACCGTTCCGCTCACCAGTCTCTCCCCACGCCACCGGGGCCCGCCGGTCTGACGGACCATCTCCTGTATGGCCTCGGCCGCCACCGCAGGGTAATCCCCTGCCCCGGACAGCTTCTTTGCCAAATCAGCATCTGCATATTTCAGATCCGGCAGATAAATATCCACCAAGCCATCCAGCTCCCTCAGGGTTTCCACACGCTCATACCCGCCGCAGTTATACACCACCGGAACCGGAAGCTTCGGCGTCAGCGCAGGGATGATGGTAGGCAGATACTGGGTCGGTGTCACAAGATCGATATTCTCCGCCCCCTGCCGGATCAGTCCCTCCATGGCACGCCTGAGGGCCGCAGAATCCATTTCTGTCCCCATGGGTGCGTTGCTGATCGCGTTGTTTTGGCAGAACACGCACCCAAGGGTGCAGCCGCCGAAGAAAATCGCTCCGCTGCCGCCGGCTCCGGCCAGCGCAGGCTCCTCCCAGCGGTGGATCATGGTCTTGGATACAACTGCATGCTCAGGTCCGCGGCAATATCCCTTTTGCCCCCTGTTCCGGTCCACGCCGCAGCATCTCGGACAAAGGGAGCAAGCTTCATATGTCAACATTTTTTCACATCCTTTGCAGAATATTTTATCATCTTTTCCTTCATTGCTCAAGTATTGCTTTATTCTTTTCACATAGTGTGATATGATGAATACCACACCGTAAGAGATGAGGATCAATATGTTAGATAAAAATCAAATCTATACCGCCCAGATCGTGGATTACACCGCAGAGGGTCAGGGCGTTGCAAGAATCGAAGGCTGTGCAGTTTTTGTCCCCAACGCGATCGCAGGGGAGCTATGCGAGATCCGCATAGAAAAAGTCGGCAAAACATGGGCTGCCGGAAAAATCGTCCGGCTCCTTGACCGGTCGCCCCATCGCATCAACCGCGTCTGTCCCGTGGCCAAGCTCTGCGGCGGCTGTGATTTCCACCACATGGACTATGAAGAGGAATCCCGGCTCAAGGCTGAACGTGTCCGCAGCTGTCTGAATCGTCTGGGTGGCGAGAATCTCGAAACCGTCCCCATCCATCCGGCACCTGCCACCACATGCTACCGAAACAAGGCACAGTATCCCGTTTCCTCCAAAAAGAATCGGGCCTTTTCCGGCTTCTACCGGGCCGGGACCCACCAAGTGGTGGAAAATGATCGCTGTCTGATCCTGCCGCCGGAGGCAGATCTTGTGAAGGATGCAGTCATCGACTACATGAATCAGTACCGTGTGAATGCATATGACGAATCCACCGGGAAGGGCATCGTCCGGCATATTTACGTCCGTCAGGGTGCCGTGTCCGGTCAGCTGCTGGTCTGCATCGTCGCCAATGCCCGCAAGCTTCCCAGAGTGGAGGCACTGCTCCAGCGTCTGGAGAAGATCCCCGGCTTCACGACACTGGTTCTCAGTGTTCATACAAAGCCCGGAAATGCAGTTCTCGGCGAGGAATTTATCACCCTGTGGGGACCGGGCTGCATCGAGGACACCCTGTGCGGATTGAATTTCCGCCTGTCCCCCCGTTCCTTCTACCAGATCAACCACCATCAGGCTCAGGAGCTTTACAAAGCCGCCATTCAGGCCGCCGGCATCACCAAGGAAGATACCGTATTGGATCTTTATTGCGGCGTAGGAACGATCACACTGGCCATGAGCAAGGCTGCCGGAAGGGTCATCGGCATCGAGGTCATCCCTCAGGCCATCGAGGACGCAAAGCAGAATGCCATTCGCAACGGCATTGACAACGCTTCGTTCTTCTGTGCCGATGCAGGTCAGGCCGCTCTGGAGCTGGAGCAGCAGGGCATCCATGTGGACGTTGTTGTGGTCGATCCCCCCAGAAAGGGTCTGAACGCCGATGCCATCGAGGTCATCGCCCGTTTTGCCCCTCGCCGTCTGGTCTACGTTTCCTGCGATCCTGCCACCTTGGCAAGAGACACCGCCCTGCTCAAGCAGCATGGCTTCACGCTGGACACGGCCGAAGCCTTCGACCTGTTCCCCAGATGCGCCCATGTGGAGTCTGTTGTGTCCTTTACCCGCGGCAGCTGACCCCGTTCCTGCCTTCCTTTGAACCCAAAAACAGCGCATTGGCTGCCATGCAGCTCCAATGCGCTGTTTTTTACGCTTTTGTATGTGGACATCAGTCCAGATTAAAGGTGGCCTTTACCGCCTGCTCCACGGTAGTCACGCCCTGCAAAACCAGATCCCGCGCAGACTGCGCCAAGGTTTTCATTCCCTTTTCACAGGCTTTGTTCTTGATTTGGTCGATGGTGTAATTATCATTGACCATATCGCGGATCTCCTTATCCAAAACAAATACCTCGTGGATGGAGGTCCGCCCCTTGTAGCCTGAGTTGTTGCAGTAGGTACATCCCCGCCCACGGCGCAGCATCACGTCCCCCTCTACCCCAAGCAGCTCCTTCTCAGGCTCGGTGGCCGGATATTCCTCCATGCATTTGGTGCATATTTTTTTCAGCAGGCGCTGTGCAACGATCCCCGCAACCGCACTGGTGACCATGTACTTCGGTACCCCCATGTCTGTAAGACGGGTGATAGAGCTTGCCGTGTCGTTGGTGTGGAGGGTAGACAGCACGATATGTCCTGTGACCGCCGCACGGATGGCGATTTGGGCCGTCTCTTCATCACGGATTTCACCCAGCATGATCACGTCCGGGTCCTGACGCAGGATGGAGCGCAGGCCGCTGGCGAAGGTCATGCCGATCTGGGAATTGACCTGCACCTGATTGATGCCCGCCATGGAAAACTCCACCGGGTCCTCCAGTGTGATAATATTTCGGTTGATGGTGTTGAAATCCTTCAGCAGGGCATACAGCGTGGTGGTCTTACCGCTTCCGGTGGGGCCTGTCAGCAGGATGATGCCCTCGGAGATCTTCAGCATCTTCTCCACCTGCTTCATATTGAATTCAGACAGACCGATCTCAGATTTATCCATGACACCGGCATCCTTATTGAGCAGACGGATGACCGTCTTTTCCCCGTAAACCGCCGGAATAAAGGATATACGCATGTTGATCTGAATCCCGTCCAGATTAATGCGCACACGTCCGTCCTGAGGGCGCTTTGTCTCGGCAATGTTCAGATCTGCCATGATCTTGATTCGGGTCACAATCCCTCCATGGACATTTTTCGGCAGGGTCAGAAGGGTTTTCAGATCTCCGTCCACACGCACCCGGACCCGTATCTCGTGTTCAAATGGCTCGATGTGGATATCACTGGCCTTCATGTTCACCGCATCCAGCAAAATGGACTTGACAATACGGACAATGGGCGCATTGTCGATATCCGCAGAGGAGACGGCAAACGCAGGCTCGACCTCCTCTTCCGGCTGCTCCAGATCCTGGAGCGCCTGCTCGGCCTGCTCGGAGTTTGTGTAGAAACGATCCAGCATGATCGCCATAGCCTTGGGGGATGCAAGCACAGGCCGAACCTGCTTGCCGGAGGTGATCTTGATATCGTCAATGGCTTGGAAATCTGTGGCATCGCTCATGGCAACCGTCAGCTCGTCGCCCAGAACGGAA
>DYCR01000005.1:81725-88717 GCA_019418025.1 Clostridiales bacterium
CGCCATAACCCCGTGCTGACGGGCAATTTTTTCACTGACAAATTTCACTGCCTGAGGATCGATCTCGATGACCTCCAGATCCACAAAGGGAATATTTATTTTTTCAGCAAGGGATTTCAAAAAATCCTTCTCGGTAAATGCGTCGTTTCCGGATCGAAAGAGTGCCGGAAGTTCCAGTTCCATAGCGTTCTCCTTTCAGAAAATTTGGTTCAGAAGCCAAGAAGCGTTCCGATATAAACGGTGATCGGCTCACCCCACAGGGACATGATAAATGCCGCCATGCACATCGACGGCCCAAAGGGCATCGCCTGCATGTTAGAGATTCCCTTATTCTTTACAATGTTGAAGATAATAAAAATCAGGCTGCAATAAAATGACAAAAAGCCTGTAATGATCGTCTGATGGGGGCCCAAGAACGCCCCGATTGCCCCCATAAGCATCACGTCTCCCAGTCCGAAGCACTCTTTTCCCGTGACAATAAATGCCACCAAATAGATCAGTGCGTAGAAAACGATCCCGCTCAAAAAGCCAAGACCCATGAATTTCAGGGACACGCCGGTATAAAGCTCTGCTGCGACCCCAATTGCGGTAAACACAAGCAGCACCTGATCGATGATGATGCCGTGCTTCTGATCCATCATCGCCACCACAAAAAGCATCGACCAGAGTGACAGCACGGTGATGATCTTCGAAATTTGAAAATCGTCCTTATGCAGCAAAAAAGCCACAAGGAACAAACCGCCCACGGCGATTTCACTGAGCAGATACTGCGGGGACAATTTCTTACCGCAGTATCTGCATCTGGCCTTCAAAAAAAGAAAGCTGAAAATGGGGATCAGGTCAAGCAGACTCAGCTTGTGGTGACAGGACTCACATTCACTTCGCCCGAACACGATCCCCCGGTCATTGGGAAGCCGATCTACGACTACGTTGTAGAAGCTTCCCAATGCGCACCCAAGGAAAAAGAACCAGAGCCCCATGCATATCATAATGATCGTTTCCAACTTGAAACACTCCTTCTATCCGAAAAACATAAAAACGGCGCATGAGCAATGGGTTCTTACATCTTTTCGTGTAATTAAAGAATATGG
Source organism: Clostridiales bacterium (assembly GCA_019418025.1). GTDB lineage: Bacteria > Bacillota > Clostridia > Oscillospirales > Oscillospiraceae > Faecousia. Next base: position 82,817 of record DYCR01000005.1, read on the forward strand.
AAATAAGACAGCACGGCATATGCTCCGAGGAACAGCCCCATGGCCGCCGCCTGCGTCAGCGCAGTATTCCAGAAGCTCCTTGCTGCCGGATTTCGGGGGCTGCCAGACTTGACCGCAGCTGCCTCCTTTGTCGTTCGCGCGTACTTATACTTTGTTTTCTTTTTCTCCCGCTTGACAGCCGGCTGGGTCTGGACAGGCTTTTCACAAGGCTCCTCCGCCGCCACCTCATCGGTAACGAATGCCGTCTGATGCACCGTACCCGAGGTTCTTTTCGGTTCGGGCTTTTCGATGCTGAGGGAAATGTCATCAGGCTGGAATTCAGCAAAATCACGTTCTGTCACCTCTTCATCGAATTGACGGAAGTACAGCACCTCGTAATCGTACAGATCAACTCTTCCATCGTCCCTTACCTGAGCTGCCTCCTGCGGATCGATGAAAATGTCGATTTCCGGCTCCTCCGTCTCGGCATGATCTGCCCCCTCAGGAGATTCTGACGAATCATCGGTCCGGGGATGCTGCTGATCCGGCTGCTGAAAGGCACTGGTATTATAGAGGATCTTGGACTGCTCCTCAAATTCCTCCGGTGACATTTGCAGCAGCTCCAGCAGCAGCTGTTCAATGCGGTTGATCTTGCTGACCCACTCCAGAGAAGAGTAATCCTTGATCAGCTGACGGGATTCCATGGGCAGCGAGGTCCACTGACGGTCACCGAAGTTGGAAGATGACATCAGGCCGTAGCTGTCCACGTTCGGGTCCTTGTCCACATTGGTGTACTCGCTGATGTCACGCAGGACGATCTTGTCCGAGCTGTGGCAGAAATCATATTTTGTGAACATCCGCTCTGTCCGATCCAGATTGGTGATGAAGTGGAGCAGATTGCCTGTCTCCAGATCCAGCTCCACCGCCCCCATGACCCCGAGGAATCTGCCGTTTTCCGAATAGGCATCCTTGCCGATCAGCTCGGTGTAGCGTTCCGGCGAAAGCATGTCGGGGCTGTCCATCCGATTTGACAGCTGAACTGCCACGGCATGTGCATTGTTGATATAGCAGACATGTTCAAATCGGATCAGACGCTTCTGTTTTTCTCCGGACAGCACGCCCTCGCTGTCTGCGTACACTGCAAGATAAGAAAGCTTCAGGCTGTCTCTGTGAAAAACGGGGATAAAGGAGCTGCCCACAAGATCGCCTGTTGCGTTGTTGACCACCGGCAGGGAAAGGGTTTTTTCGTTTAAAATAATCGTTTTCATGTGTTTCCCCTTTTCTCTTACGATTGAAGCTGAGCCAGTGCAGCCTTCGCTTTATGGATCGTGTCGGTATTTTTGCCGAAAAACGCCACCATACGCAGATATTTGATGGCTTCGTCATTCTGTCCGGCATCGATCAGGGACTGGATCGAGGAGAAGATATGCTCCTCGTTTTGTTCTGCGTGGGATGCTCCCTCCGTCTGGGTCAGGGAAATGGTAACGGTTTCCTGCTGTGCCGCCCCTTCATTCTCAGGTGACGTCTCCTGTGCAGGCTCGTCCACACGCACTTCCTCCATGACCATAGGCTGCACCACCTCATCACGTACCTGTGTATCGGCAGAGGTCATCTGAATCCGTTCAAAAGACAGCGGCGCATCTGCAAAATCGATCTGGATCTCCTCCATCCTGCTTTGCACAGGAGCTGCCGAGAGGTTCGGCTTTATCTCCGGCTTCTGTTGTCTCTCTGCGGACTTCTCCGGCGCCTTCTGCACCTCCTGCACAGGCTGCTGCGGCGCCTGCGCAGGCTCGGTCATCTTGGACTGCTGCAGCTCCACAGCAGCAGGAGCTGCCTGTTCCGTCTCGACCTCGATATCTGCCAATGCATCCAGATCCAGCTGCAGGGGCATATTGGCTTCAAGCGGCTCCACAGTATCCCGCTGAAGCCCTGCCTGAACGGCTTCCGTTTCCCTTTCCTCCTGCAAAACAGGGGCTGTTGTTTCCTCCGTCACAGTCTGCTCCTCTGCCCGTGCATCCGTCTGCATCACAGGCTCCAACCTTTGTCCGAGGTTCACCGCCGCAGCAGGACTAATCGGCTCGGTAATATTCACTGCCGGAGCAGAAGCTTTTTCTGGTTTTCGGGAGACCTTCTCCCGCTTCTGCATGATCTTTTTTTCTGCGGACCTTGTCTTACCCGCTGCTCCGGCACGGCCGGAAGCCGGTGCAGCAGCTTCTGTCAGGAACAAGAGATTGACCCCAAGGATCAGGACCGTGTTTGCAGCGGCAAGTACCCCAACAGTGACCGCCGTCATCACGGCATCCGAAAGCTGCGCCATCCACGGAAAGCTCTCCGCCATAAAGGCACGCAGCTGCTGAAAATACAATGCAGATGCCGCCTGTGCCGCAATGACCAAACACCACGGCAGCGCCTTTTGCCCTTTACGACGTATGGCGGTCAGATACACGATCAGGAAATAGACCAGCACCAACGCTGCAAAATGTATGTAATCGTTCATGATTGCTTCCTTTCATTGTGTTGCCACATCACAGGTTAAAAGCATTCCGAATCGCAGACCACCAGTTTTGCGTGGAGAAAAGATCCCGGTATGAACCGTTCACAAACTCCTCCGGCGGTGCATAGTCACTGCCTTCCAGTTCGGAAAAGTCCACATCCAGACCGGTCAGATTGACGATCCGCACAAAAGAGAGGGTCTGAGACACCCGCACATCCGGATTTTTCTCCTTTGCCTCCAGACTTTCAGGGGCCATCTCGATGATCAGGTCGCCGCTGTAAATCTTTTTGCTGTTGGCATTGAGCTGCTCGATCAGTGACTGCGCCTTGGCATAGGCCCCTGTTGTCTCCAGATCAATATTCATCTGCTGAACAACAGGCTTCACCTGCTTGTCCTTCTTGGTTTGCTCCTGCCCCTGCGCCCCCTCAGCAGCCTCTGCATTGTAGATCCCATAAGGGTCGCTGTCGGCGTACTGCTCTTTTGCCTCAAAGTCTGCATTCTCCCCGGCGCGGATACCGGCGAAGATCATGCCCTCTTTTTTAATGTGGGCATCGAGCATTTCAAAATACTCTTCCTGCTCGTTGTTAACATAAAACCGTTCGGTCAGTTCCTTGACCTGCCGGCTCTTCTCCTTCAGCTCCTCCAGCTTATTGCCGCTGCTCAGGATGGTATTGTACATTTCTCTGACGATCATGTCATTGGACTGGATCTGAGTCTCCAGCTCCTTTGCCTCCTGCAGCTTAGGGCTCAACATAAAGGTATAAAACCCATAGCAGATGAACACTGCCACCAAAATGCAGAGGGCCGCAATTTCGTTATTCTTTTTCTTCATTTTGGACTGCTCCTCCATTCAGTGTCAGCTGACAGGTAAACTTCAGCAGATCCGTCTCGCCATCCTTGGCTGAAACTGTATCCACCAGAACATTTTGGAACATCTGGGTCTGGCGGAAGCTCTTTTCCATGGTAATCAGCTGTTCCACGCTGTCGACATAGCCGTCGATGGTAATGGCGTTGCCGGACACTGCGATCCGTGCAGGAATTGCTCCATTCAGGGAATTCTGGATCAGGTCAAGCAGCGCATCGTTGGCAGTATTGGCCCGGTCGGCATACTCCTCCAGTTTTTCCAAAAAGAGTAGCTCCTGATCCACGGAGCGAATATACTCGCTGATCTTGTTCGCATCCGAAAACTGCTGATTAAAGCCCTCGTTCTGCTTGATCTCATTGAGAAAATCCAGCTGACGCTGACGATTGATGACCCGGAAGGAAAAGATCCCATAAACCACCGCGCACAGTACCGTGAAGGTGACCGCTCCGATTACCAGAGTCTTGGTGTTATAAAACTGCTTGGCCCGCCGGGACTCACTGTAACTTGAAAAATAATTGAAATGATTCACAACCGCACCTCGCTTACTGGATATAGAACAGACCGATGGCGTTCAAAAACTGCGGGATCGTATTGGATGTCAGCTCCGTTTTCCCGCTTATGGCTGCGCAGTCCAAAGCGGTAACCACCGTGGTCGGCACGTCCAGATACCGCTCCAGATACGCCTTCAGCCACGGGAATTGCAGGCTGCCGCCATACAGCAGCAGGGCCTCTACCTCTTTTCCGGGGTGGTTGATGTTGTAGCGCTTGATGGCAGAGTTGATTTCCGAGATCCAGTCCTCAACCACTGTCATGAACATTCTGGCCGGGTCAGAGGTCTGGGCCTGCTTCAGGATATCATAGATGACCTGAGGGGAAACCACCAGCTTGTTGCCGTTGTGGATATTGGAGATCTGTACACCCAGCACGTTCTTCGCCGCCGTGACCAGACGTCCCTCACCCAGATTGATATTGGAGCCCTGACGGTAGATCCCGCCTTCAAACATGCTGACCTCTGTGCTGCGGATGCCGTAGTCCACCACGGCCACTGTCTTATCCTGAACCTGAGCCTCCAGTCCCCGATCTGCGGCAAACAGCCGCTCCAGTCCGTTGATGTTGATATCCATCACCAGAGGATTCAGCTTCAGTGACTCCAGAAGCTCATAATAATTATCGCAGGTCTTTTTGGATACCGCCGCAGCCCAAACCGTACACATCTGCACGCCGTTGCTTTCGTAAATGTCCTTTACCTTGTGCTGAAACAGGTACGAATCCACATCAAGAGACAGGATCTGGCTCATCTCATGGGCCACCAGTCCCTCACGGTCCTCGTCCTTGACATAAGGGATCTCCAGCTGACGGCTGATATAGCCGCGGCTGCCGATGCTGCACAGGCCGATCTGCCCATAGGTGTTCAGGCTGTGCTGCGCCAGCACACGGCTGAGCTTGGCCCGCCATTCTTTGATGTTGGAATCATCGATTCTGGTGTGGTTCTCATCATTTTCCACAACGATCAGATTCTTGATCTCAACCTTATCTTTTGTAACCTTGGCAACTGCGATTTTGGTGGCGTACTCACCGAAATCAAACGCAAAGCAAAGCTTGCCCTTGCACTCAGCGAGAAAGGTTTTCTTTACTTTTTTGCGGGCAGCTGCCTGTTCTAGGTAATTTTTCATCACTCGTTCTCCGTTTATATGGATTCACACATCATGAACCCTGATTTATGAAAAGTTATATTTCGCTTTCAGATAATTCTGGACTGTGGTTATATCCCCATTCGAGGGGTTTGACAACAGGATCAGCTCCGCAACATCCAGATTGTTCTTTCCGATCTCAAAATCACTGAGGGAGCTGATATTCGTTACCACGATTTTCCACGAGGTTCTGCGTGTGGGGTCTGCAACGATCACACTGTTTTTGTTCACAAACCCGGTCGTCTGTCCCCCTGAGTACATAAAGTCAAACTCCGTGCCGTCACGGCTCCTTGCCACCAGCACCGCCGTTCCGGCTCCCGATGCAGACACTCCCGTCGCTTTCAGGCTTGCGCCGGATACAAAGGAGATAAATCGGGAAAATCCGCCGTCGCGCTCCAGTCCCGTTGCGGGTTTGCTGCCGGTGAGGATGCCCAAAAGATCCACCCACGGGCGATTGCCTGTGCTGACGGTATTCAGCTTGGCGCCGCTGTTGGGATATCGGCTTGCGATGGTATCGATCATGGTCCTTCCCGTCTGATTATAGTCCACCGTGGTGATCGACGGCTCAATGACCATTTGGTACTGGCCCTGAGACAGCTGGGGCAGCGAGCTGACGTAAATCAGATTGCTGATGACGCTCTTGCCCATTTTGCCGCCCACGCTCAGGGGCGTTACCACGCAGGCAAGGAATCTGCCTACATGAGACTCATCCACCGTGATCGATGCTTCCGTTGCACCGGGGATCAGGGTAAAGTTGGCCGGATAGTTGGGCTGAACTCTGCCGTTGTAGCGATCGTCAGGGTCCTGTCCCTCGGGAAATGCCGCCGTATGGAAGCTGCCCGTGGAGACAAACCACTGATACATGCTGCGAT
>DYCR01000005.1:88727-100917 GCA_019418025.1 Clostridiales bacterium
GATTGAGATAGGTGGAATTTTTATCGAAGTATGTAACACGGGAGTGAAGCTGCGTCCCAACGCCATTGTAGATCTCATTGGAGACTTGCTGACCGGAGGGATTGATGACCACCTTATCCACAATTGGAACCGGGCGTTCCAGATTCTCTGTGTTGGGGGTCCCCGCAAGGATCTTCACTCTTGTGCCCTCGTCGGTGGTATGGTTCTCTGAAAATTCATAAAGCTCCACGGTTTTTCCGAACAGGGTCACATTCCGCGTTCTCTTGCCGGAAAGCTCCCGCTCCACCTCCGCCAGTCTGGCACGCAGCTGCGCAGCCACATGGGGCGGCGGTGTGTTGGTCAGGTCATTCTGAATCCGGTATTTCTCCTGCACCAGACTTTTTAAGGAATCCAGCTGGACCTCCACCTTGTCCTGTGCGCCGTAATAGGTATTGGGCAGCTGCTGAAGCTTTGACGAAAGCAGATATGACGAGGTCAGCACTCCGCCGACGATCAGCACAAGGATCGAGATCAGCACAAAGGACATGACCACCTCAATAAGGGTGAAGCCTGCCCGCTTTTTGGGTTTCATCATTTTCACCTGTGATCCCCTTCCTTGTCTCAGATCCGGGGACCTTCAAAGGCCCACATGACCTGATTGATATTCTGATTGATCTGCTCAAAGGTCGTTTCAAACTTGGTCAGGCTGTCTACGTCAAAGATCTTGTCGGTATCGAAGGCCTCTTGCAGTGCTTTTCTGTCCGCCTCAGGCATGCCGTCGGCCAAACTGATCAAAAAGGTTTCGATACCACTAAATTGCTCGGTGATTTTTCTGGCCATAGCCTTCATATAGTCTCTGGGGCCTTCTGAATAGGCTCCATACCGGCTCCTGTAAAAGGTAACACCGCCACTGTAATTAACTGTGCCATTATTCGTGATCGGATTGAATTCAAGCGTGCCGGGGCCTAAATCAAACCCGTATCTGCGCACGTAGTATGCGGCATGACGTCTCAGGGGATGGTTGAAATTCTTGTAATCCTCTTCGGAATTTCCGGCAACACAGTAGTCGATCATTTCGCCGTCGGTCATCAGGATCAAAAACTGCTTGCCCATATTCACGCCATCCTGCTGCATTTTGTTCAGCTGATAGTGGGCATGGCGCAGGCCGTCACCCACGTTGGTGCTGCCGTTGGCATACAGGGAATTGATCTGCCGGATCAATTCATTTTTGTCACGGGCTGCATTGAAATGATATCTTGTGGGCAGTGTCCGTTTCTCATAGTTTGTGCTGTCCGGACTGAGGGTAGCAAAGGGAATCAGCACCACATTGACCTGATCATTGGCTGAAAGCTTTTCCACAAATCTGATGGCGGTCTCCTTCAGGGCGCTGACTCTGGTGCCGGAGCCAAAAGCATATGTCATACTGCCGGACAGATCCAGAACCATGGTGACCGTTGCAGTGGGCTTTGCCCCCACCAGCTGTGATGTGGAGTGGGTGGGCAGGAAGTCCGAGCGGAATGCAATGGCTACCGCGGGGTTGGTGCGGCTGCCCTGATAGACCACCTGAAGGGCATTCAGCGAGGTGAGCATGGTCTTGATGTCCATGTCCTTGCCGTCGCCCACGGCATCGCCCTCGGAATTTGTCACATCAACGTGAAAATCATAGGTGATGCTCTGGGCGGCCTTCTGGGTGGGGTCTGTGGGAAGGAACTCCAGAGAGTAGCTGTGCTCGATGCCGTTGACATCCTTAAAGTCATGGCTCAGCACATGCTGAACGAAGTATCCGTCCGGCGTGTGGAGCAGGTTGGCGGTCTCCGGCACATAACTGGGTGCCGATGAACCGGCATATTCAATATAAACCACCGCGCGGACGTTGTTCAGCTCCCTGCCGTTCCGGCTTGCAGCGGCAGGGATATGCACATCCTCCATTAACCCAAAATAATCCCAGCCCGTTGTGAAGTTCTGCTGCACAAAGGAAAGCTTGGGAATGGTAAATGCAACCGCCGTCTCGCGCACGGTTTCGTTTAGCTGCGCCACCACCTCTGCATCCTGCCGTGCCACCACGGTTTTCTGCTCTGTGCCAACCACGGCATTTGATGACAGATGGATCAGATTGGTGGCTAAAAACAGGACGGGGGTCAGCAGGACCAGTGCAAGGCAAAGCTCCAGCACTGTGAAGCCCTTTCGGCGTGAACGAAATAATTTTTTCATATAACACCAACTCCTTTCGATTTGTTGCGATCTATTCCGGTTGAAGATTGTACAGCTGTACAATCGGATTTTCCAATAAAATCATCACGGTTCCCTCGTAGGTGAAGGGGTCCCCGACCCTTCCGGGCCGCTCATCGTACACGGTGGTCGTCACACGGGCAACCACCCATTCTTTCGGCTGTCCATAGTAGTTATGGCGTTCCTTCGTAATATGAAATGCAGATTCGCCGATTCTGGTACCGTTGTCAAGGTGATCCATCCGCTCCGATGCCGGATAGGACAGTCCGCCAAGCAGCTGCCGGTTATCCTGAAGCAGGGCCGCAACCAGTGTTTCCTCTGCCTCCAGATTCAAATAGTGGGCCTTCATATGGATGCTGTATGTGTGCATCTGAAAAATGGTATGATTCAATCCCGAGAGCATGAAGGCCGTGAAGGTCGATATCACCACAAAAACAACGATTACATACAGGTAAGCCGAGCCCTTATTTTTTCTAACTCGCATCATAGATTGAATTCCTTCCCATGAATCAATAATTCTGAAAAAAGAGCGGAAGCGAAAAGCGCTTCCGCTCTTTTAAAAATATGTGCTGATATGCAAGCGGAGATTTTCAAAAGTCAGCGCTTTCTGAAAAACATATCGCCACGTTTCAGGGCAATCGGTTAGGGCTGAGACTCAATAGGATATTGCTTTACAATCTCTTGCTCGCCCTCTGGTGTGTATTTAGCAATCAGCTTACCACCATTCAGTTCGTATGTCGCACCCTTAGGCTTATTTTCCAGACCTGCAAAACCGCCTTCAACACCCAGGTACTTATCCAGATCAGTAGTCTGAGTGGGAGCTTCACCGGCATTGCCAGCCTGATACATGCCGTAGGCAGAAATCAGAGTCTGGAAATTTGCCTCAAAGGTCTTGATCTTTGCGTCCTTGGTGACGTTGTTGAACTGGGGAACGATCATCAGGGCCAGGATGCCGATAATGGCAACAACGATAACCAGCTCGATCAGGGTGAAGCCCTTACGCTTCTTTGCTTTCATCAAATACTTCATCATGATTAATTTACCTTCCTATTTTTTAAGTTAAGTATTGTTTGATCTATATTATAAGAAGACTCCGCTGCTCTTCTCATAACCAAATGAATTGTGGGGGATATCCCCCTTGTCGGAGTTACACTCCGGCAGACATGGCAGAGATAATGCCAAACATGGGCGCATACAGCGACATGACGATGCCGCCGATCAGGATGCCCACGATCAAAATCATAATCGGCTCGATAATGGTCATCAGCTGAGAAATCGCCGCATCCAATTCTTCGTCGTAGTAATCTGCCGTTTTCGACAGCATTTCCTCCAGATTGCCCGATGCCTCTCCGATGGAGATCATGGAAACAAGCAGCTTCGGGAAAATGTCATATTCGCTCAGCTGTGAGGAGATGGAGCTGCCCTTCTGGACCCCCACCGCCACCTGATTGATATATTCATTGGCCAGTGTATTCTTGATGTTCTGGTTGGCATAGGTAATGGCCTGAACGATGGGAATGCCACTGGAGATCAGGGTGTGCAGGGTTCTGGTAAACTGGACACACATCAGCTTCTGCATCGGCACCCGAATGGGCTTGAAGGTCAGCTTTGTGTGATCCATCCACCGAACCACCTGCTCCCGACGGAAAATCAGGATAAGTCCGTAAACCGCCGCCGGAGCAAGAAGCAGGACGATGTACCACTTCGTGACCAGAAAATCACTGACAAACAGCAGGATCTGGGTGGGCAGCGGCAGCTCCGAGTCCACCGATTCAAAAATCTCCACAAATCGCGGCACAACACCCACAATCATGAAAATACATGCGGCAATCGCAATCGTCAGCATGGCGATGGGATAGACCATGGCGCCCTTGACCTTTTTCTTGATCCGGCTGTCGCTTTCATATTGGGATGCCATGCGCTCCATGATCCCGGTCAGATCGCCGGTGATCTCGCCCACCTTCACCATCCGGCTGAGCATGGGCGGGAACAAATCTCCCTGACGCTCCAGAACCGTGGAGAAGGCATTGCCCGCCTGAACCTCGGCAGAGATCACCGAAAGCGTCTTTTTCAGCAGCTTGTCCTCGGTCTGGGAGGCTATGATCTCAAAGCACTGGATCAGCGGAACACCTGAGCGCAGCAGTGTCGCCATCTGTCTGCAAAACAGGATCAGGGACTTGGGCTTCAGTTTTTTCACGCCCAGCTGCTTGTTGGCGATGGTTTCCTTGATCTGGCTGACCTGTATGGGCCGATAGTTCCGGCTTTGAAACGACAGCAGCAGATCCTCCTTGGATTCGGCGGTGAAGTTTTCTTCTATGATCTTGCCGTCATCGGTCATGACACGGCAGTGAAAATTTGCCATTGTTTCACCTCTTTACATGCCGATCCGTCGGCGGACCTCCGCCTGATCGACGCAGAATTTCAGCACGGCCTTCTCATCGATCTGGCCTTTTTTATACAGCTCCAGCAGGGATTGGTCCATGGTGATCATGCCGTCCCGGCTGCTGATCTGCATCAGGCTCTGGATCTGACTGGTCTTGTTTTCCTGCACCAGATTCAAAATGGCATGGTTTGCAAGCATGATCTCCATAGCCAGATACCGTCCGGTGTTGGTTCGGTTCGGCACCAGCTGCTGAGATACGACCCCCTGCAAAACCGCCGCCAGCTGCGTGCGGATCTGCTTCTGCTGATCTGCCGGAAACACATCGATGATACGGTCAACGGTCTTTGCCGCGCCTATGGTGTGCAGAGTGGACAGGACCAGATGTCCGGTCTCCGCCGCAGTGATCGCTGCGGAGATGGTCTCAAGGTCGCGCATCTCGCCAATCATAATGATATCCGGGTCCTCACGCAGCGCGCCGTGAATGGCATTTGCAAAGCTCTTGGTGTCCACACCCAGCTGACGCTGATTGACGATGCCCACCCCGTGGGGGAAGATATACTCGATGGGGTCCTCAACGGTAATGATATGCTCATTGCGGACCCGGGACATGTAGTCGATCATGGCCGCCAAGGTGGTGGTCTTGCCGCTTCCCGTGGGGCCGGTGACCAAAATCAAGCCCCGGCGCTTCATGCACAGGTTGCGGATGACCTCCGGCAGATTCAGAGACTCCAAGGTCGGGATCTCCGATGGGATCAGACGCATCACGATACCGCAGCAGTTCCTTTGACGGAACACGTTCACACGGAAGTGAAATTTTTCCTTATGGGTGAAGGCGGCATCGTATTCGCCGCTTTCTTCAAAAATCCGGTATTGACGCTCCCCGAGGATCTGTCGGGCGAACGCCTCCGTGCTTTCAGCCGTCAGCTCCTGCTTTCCCATATGCAGCAGCCTGCCGTTGACACGAACCACCGGCGGTATATTCGCCGTCAGGTGGATATCAGAAGCCTTTGCCTTGACCGCTGTTTCCACAATTTCTTCTAATAAATGCATAATTCCCCATTCCTGTTCAAATCTCTTAATATCTTTTGAACATTTTCTTTGTAAATACCCGAAAGCTTCTACCGATATGCCGGTTTTTTCTCTTCCTGAGGAACCGGGAATTTACGTTATCTAACTTTGTCCAGATTATATTTCACCAATGACTCAAACACAATATCTAAGGAACGAATTGCAGGATATTGTCCACGACATTCTTTTATGAAGGAAAATTTTTCCATATTTTCTGTTTTTCTGCACAATTATTTCCATATCCGCCCCCTGTCCCCCTTTTAGGTAGTGTTTTATGTCCCCTCTCTCGAACCAAACCAATACTAGGTCAGTTTAGTTTTAACCAAAATTTTATAATATTTGCATTTCATTCTCTATATCATGCAGTTCATTCCATTTTTTCTATACTGACCAAGGTTACATTTGATTATTTTAAAATTTGTTGATATAATTGTTAAGAAATTATTTTCGCACACCAAAAGCCTGAACAGGCAAGATCTTTCAAAGGAGGTTCCTTCCGTGCTGCATATCGATGAAAGCCACCCGTTTCCCGCATTTTTGATAGACGCCGAGCGTCACACCATCACCGATTCCAACCAAAGCTTTCAGGAGCTGTTTTCCACTGTCCCAAAGCCTGAGCTGCAAGAGCTGATCGATCAGATCTGCCGACGTATTGACGGACTGCTGTCCATGTCCTTTCAGCAGCCCATCCCCTATTCCTTCGGCGTTGCTCCGGCAACCGTCTTTTGTCAGCACATAGAGGAGGGCTCCCAGGAGATTTTGGTCTACCTGAACATACAATATAATAATATCCCGCTGCCCATGCACTTTTATGCTCTGGCCAGCATCCCCTCCATCGGTCTTGTCATGATCGATACCGCCAACGACCGATTCTTGGCAAAATATGCAAACAACGGTCTGCTGAATCTGCTGGGCTACGGTCAGGAGCATCGGGATGCCTTCTTTTCTCAGGATCTGATCCAGCTTGTCTACAAGGACGATCGGCAGATCGGACTGGGTAAATACCATTCTCTGTCCCCCGATCAAAACGAACTATGTCTGACCGGACGGCTTGTGCGCCGGGACGGATCTCTGGTGTGGGTGAATTTCCTTGCTCGGGTCGTTCTGGCCCCGGACGGGAAGAAAATGATCTTTGCCCTGATAACCGACGTTTCTCACAGCCTGCAAATCATCGAAAAGCTGAATCAGGAGAAGCAGACGGTCAGCGCACTGGAAAATTACATCCACAACATCGTGTTCAAATATGAATTTCAGTACGATACCATCACCTTTACCGGCGAGCTGTTCAAGCGGCTCACCGGCATGGACAGCCATACATATACATTGAACGACTTCCTGACAGATGACGAGCCGCCCTTTCTGGATCTGCGGCAGATCAAGCGCATCATCAGCGATGCCAAGCGGGGCCGCCGGCAGGAATACGTAATCAAGGCCATCGACAAGGATGACCGATATTACTGGCTCAGTGTCACCTTTGAGTTCATACGGGATGCCGGCAACAGAAACGTCTCCATCGTGGGCAGTGCCGAGGACATCACCGAGCAGCGCGCCGCAAAGGCCTACTATGACAAGGCCCTGTCTCTGTGGCACACCAAAAGCGACAACTGCGAGGCCGCCTTCACCATGAACATCTCAGACCAGCTCGTAGTCGGCGGTTACAGCAGCTTTATCGTGACGGATGAACTGCTGTCTTTGTCCGTTGACGAATACTGGGACACCATACTGCCCTATCTTCTGAACAAGGTCGATCGAAAACGGCTGAAGGAGCTGATGACGGCGAAGAAGCTGACTGCCGCCTTTCACGAGAAAAAAACACGCTTCACCTATGATCTGGAGGTGAACAGCCGCGGCGAGCATCGCTGGTTCCGGCTGATCATGTCCCTGATCAAAAATCCGAAAACCGGCGATATCATGGCTCTGGTCAAATGGAACGACATCAACGACATCAAGCTGCGAGAGAAGATCGATCAGCTGCTTTTCTCTGAAAGCTTTGATTTTATTTGTCTGGTATTTGCCAAGTCAAACAGCTATATGATGATCATGGATATCGAGAACAGCAATGTCATCCCTAACTCCGTGCTGAACGGATATGAGACGACCATGCGTCAGGAGATCAGCCAGTACAGCCTGCCGGAGGATGTCCAGTATCTTCAGTTCTGCTTCAGCCTGAAAAATCTGAAAACCCAGCTTTCTTTCAATCCGGTTTATTCCTTCAACGGCTACCGCCGATATCCCGACGGCTCTCCCTCAGTCAAGTGCCATACCTTCCAATATTTAGACCGCAAGGGACAGGTGATCCTCTACACCCGAAAGGATATCACAAATACCACCGAGACCCTCTCCTTCAAGATCAATTCCCGAACCTACAATCTGGCCTTTTCCGAGATCCTCTACATTGAAAGCTTTGGCAAGAAAAGCCGGATCGTGACCGAGGCTGAGACTTTTGAGGTAAACGAAATGATCTCGAGCATCCAATCCCGTCTGCCCGGAAAGAAATTCTGCCGCTGTCATCGCTGCTACATCGTGCGCAATCGGGCGATCAAGGTCATCGAGCAGGGAAACGCCATGCTGATCAACGGCAGCAAGATCCCGGTGAGCAGAAAGAAAATCGAACTGCTGCGGGAATTGCAGAATGATGACAGCATGATATGAGCGGCACCGACGTTTCCGGCTGACATTTCCCGAAAAGGATTTGACTCTCTCCCCATTTGCTGATATGATGCAGCTATACGGGTATGTATCTGCCCATCCCCGATGCCCGCCCATCCGGCAGACACGATTCCAAAACAAGGAGGCTTTTCTATGAAAACAGGAATCAAGATCCTACTCTCCATCCTTCTGGCCTTGGTCCTTGTCGTATCCGGCTATGTTGCCTACGCTTTCATCGCCTATGAACGCCTGCCGGACCACATGACACTGGAGGTATCTCCCTCTGCCGGACAGGCGCAGCCCCTAAGTCCCGGCACATCCCTGCGTCTGCTTTCTTACAACGTAGGCTTCGGCGCTTACAGTGACGATTACAGCTTTTTCATGGACGGCGGCAAGGAAAGCCGAGCCCGCTCCCAAGAGGCCGTTTACGAAAATATCGGCGGAGCTGCCGCGGTGATCCGGGAGCAGGCCCCCGATCTGATCCTCGTGCAGGAGGTGGACTTTGACAGCACCCGCAGTCTGCATGTCGATCAGCGTCAGCTGCTTCAGGATGCCCTGCCGGAATATTCCCACAGCTTTGCCCAAAACTATGACAGCCCTTATTTATTCTGGCCTCTGCTTTCGCCCCATGGTGCAAACAAATCCGGCATCCTGGCCTTCTCCCGTTATCCGATATCCTCTGCCACCCGCAGGAGCCTGCCCATTGAGGACGGCTTTATGAAAATGGTGGATCTGGACCGCTGCTACTCCGTTTCCCGCATCCCCGTTTCCAACGGGCACAAGCTGGTGCTTTACAATGTCCACCTTTCTGCCTACACCTCCGACGGCCTGATCGCAAATGAACAGCTTGTGATGCTGTTCGATGACATGCTGTCAGAGTACGCCGCCGGAAACTATGTGATCGCAGGCGGAGATTTCAACAAGGACCTGCTGGGTGACTCCAGCTCCGTATTCGGTGTTGCACCGGAGGGTGCCACATGGGCGCAGCCCTTCCCTCAGGACATGATCCCCCAGGAGCTTCGGTTGATTGCACCCTTTGATGCCGCTTCTCCTGCTGCATCCTGCCGCAACGCAGACCGCCCCTATGGGCCGGATTCCTTCCGGGTCACGGTGGACGGCTTCCTCGTCTCTCAAAATATTGAGGTGACCCAAAGTCAGGTCGTGGAAACCGGCTATCGATGGAGCGACCACAATCCTGTCTCTTTGGATTTTACTCTGAAATAAGTATCACCTGAGCATTGCAAACACGCCCTTGATTCTGACCAAGGGCGTGTTATTTGCACGGTAAGGAGTTACATGAAGATATTTTTCAGAATATCCAAGGGCAAGTCAAAACCAACCCTTGACGTGATGTCGATTGATTTATATAGTATAAGGGCGTGTTATTTGCACGGTAAGGAGTTACATGAAGATATTTTTCAGAATATCCAAGGGCAAGTCAAAACCAACCCTTGACGTGATGTCGATTGATTTATATAGTATACTGTGATATTTTACAGCCAAGAGGATCACCCAATGACACACACCCAGTTCCAACAGCAATTTATGCAGCAGCTGAACCCACAGCAGAAGGAGGCCGTATGCACCACTGACGGTGCCGTTCTTCTGCTGGCGGTCCCCGGAAGCGGAAAAACCACGGTCCTCGTGACGCGTCTGGGGTATATGGTACACTGCAAGGACATCGCCCCCAGTCAGATCCTGACCATGACCTACACCCGTGCCGCTGCACTGGAGATGAAAAGCCGCTTTGCAGGCCTGTTTGGCAGCCATTTGGCGGATTCCATGCGGATCTGCACCATCAACAGCCTTTCCCGGGAAATCGTTGGATTTTATTCTGAGAAGCTCGGCAAGGAAAAGCCCTTTGATCTGATCCAGCCGGAGGAGTCTGCCCAACTGGTGGGACAGCTGTATCAGCAGCTAAACGGAGAATATCCCACGGAAAGCACGGTCAAGGATATTCGGACCACCATCACCTACATCAAAAACATGCGC
This sequence comes from Clostridiales bacterium, assembly GCA_019418025.1. Taxonomy (GTDB): domain Bacteria; phylum Bacillota; class Clostridia; order Oscillospirales; family Oscillospiraceae; genus Faecousia. The sequence continues at coordinate 99,028 of DYCR01000005.1, forward strand.
CTTACGGGAGATGATATCAGCAAGTTCAATTCCGAAATCTCCCACATGGATCAGCTCTACCGACTCTATTGCAGCAGCCTTGTTCAGCAAAAGCAGATGGATTATGACGACCAGATGGTCTACGCTCTGACGGTGCTTCAGAAATACCCGGCTATCCTGAACTATTTTCAGGATCGCTACCCCTATATCTGTGTGGACGAATCTCAGGATACCTCCAAAATTCAGCACGAGATCATCCAGATGCTTGCGCAGAAATACCAGAATCTCTTCATGGTCGGTGACGAGGATCAGAGTATTTACGGCTTCCGTGCCGCTTACCCTCAGGCCTTGCTGAGCTTTGAAACCACCTATCCGGATGCCAAGATCCTGTACATGGAGCATAACTACCGCTCCACTCAGCAGATCGTTTCCGCAGCCAACAGCTTTGTCGCAAAAAACCGATTCCGCCGCCCAAAGCAAATGATCCCCCACCGGGGCAGCGGCGGCATGGTGCAGAAGATCCATGTCACCAACCGCATGGCGCAGCACAAGTTTCTGTTCCACATCGGGGCAGACTGCTCCGAAGAAACTGCCATCTTGTATCGGAACAACGACAGCGCCCTGCCCCTGATCGATCTATTTGAGCGAAACCATGTCCCATATAACTGCAAGGAATTCGAGGATGCCTTTTTCACCCACCGCATCGTGACAGATCTTGCAAAAATCATCCGTTTTTCCTACAACATGCATGATCCGGAGCTGTTCATGGACATCTACTACAAATTCGGCAGCCCCATCAGCAAAATTGCGGCGGTTTCCGCCTGCGAAGAAAGTCTGCGCACCGGAAAATCTATTTTAGAGGAATTGGTCCGCTGTCCCCATCTCAGCAGGAGCGGAACAGAAGCTGCCATGGACCTGCAAGCCATCCTCTCGGCTCTGCCTGAACAGCCGGCCGAAGCCGCTCTGGCGCAAATATGGAACATCCTGAATTACAGTAGTTATGTCAACCGTCAAAAACTGGACACCGGAAAATATGATATCCTGTGTCTGCTGGCAAAACAGGAGCGTTCCCCCATGGACCTGCTGCGGCGGCTTCAGGAGCTGAGATGTCTAATCAAGGAACACGTCAACCAAAGCCAGACCAAGCTCACCCTTTCCACCGTCCACTCCAGCAAGGGGCTTGAATATGATCGGGTGTTTTTACTGGATGTACTGGAGGGCATTCTCCCCGCCAAACGCCAGCAGGAGCTGAAAACCGCCGAGGATATCCAGAATTACGAGGAGGACCGCCGGATCTATTATGTGGCCATGACCCGGGCCAAGCATCAGCTGTGTCTGTTCACCTGTCCGGGACGGGACTCACAGTTTACCGCCGAGATCCTCAGCACCTTCCCGCAGGAGATCATCGACCCCAACGATATTTTCAGCAGTCTCCGCCAGAACCTGTGCGGCAAAACCTACCTCCACAGGGAATTTGGAAAAGGAACGATCCTCGCCCATTGTCAGGATCATGTTCTTGTAGAATACCGGGAAAGCCCCACGCAGCTGCTGACCCTCGGGCAGATGCTTGAAAATCGGGAGCTGACTGCCGCATATGCCCCCGCTGCTCCCCAAAGAAGCACTGTCACCGAGGCGGAGGCCGCCTGTGCAAGCATCCAAATCGGCTCACGGGTCACCCACAAGTCCTTCGGTTCCGGGATCGTACTGGGTATCGTACAGGGCGTTGCCGAGATCCGATTTGAAGAAAGTCAGGAAATCAAGCGCATCATGCTGGATGTCACCGTCAGAAACGGCATTTTAAGATAACACAAACCTCCCACCCCCGATGCGTACAACACGGGAATGGGAGGTTTTCGCAATCATAACCACCACTGAAGTGGTGGTTTGCACAGGCCCTAGAAGGGCCAATTA
>DYCR01000050.1 GCA_019418025.1 Clostridiales bacterium
TTCTGGAGGAAATGATTGGGCAGCGCAAAGAAGAAGCCGAGGATGACGATATGGATTGGGTTGAGGAGATCCTGGGCGAGATGGAAGGCGGATATGAGAACCGTCGTTTTTCAAGCTACTGGAACTCCGATAATAAGATGACATATCCTCTCATTCTGGCTAAAATCCCTGTGAAGAACCCTTGGGAGATTTTTGCCTATCTGCCCTTTGGTGGCTGGAATGAATGTCCTAACACGCCGGAATTAATGGCAGTTGCGAAATGTTGGTTTGAACAGCATGGGGCGGTGCCCGCTGCCATGAGCCATGACGAGTTGGAGTTTCTGCTCCCGGCTCCTGTTTCCGAGAAAGAGGCCATAGATGTGGCGGTGGAGCTGTACGGCTTCTGCCCAGATGTGATTGACCAAGGCCCGCAGGACGCCACCGTGGGCACTCTGGCCGATGTGCTGCGGCAGTCAACTGTCTGGTATTTCTGGTGGGATTGATGAGAGCTTGTGTGGACAAAGGAGTTCTGCGCCACCTTTGTCCACCAGACGGACATTACACGAACACCTGTTTTTTCAAAGGCGGGTTTGCCGTAAGAGTGTGGCTGTGATGTCAAAACAAAAGGGGCTGTTGCGCAACTTTCGTTTTGCAACAGCCCCTTTTCTCATTTACGTAAGAATCTTCTTGCTCTTTGTACGGTTGCACTTTCAGCATAGGGTCTGTAGATTCGTTTCTTCAGTGCGGCCACCCTTTGAGACGGGGATAATATGCTGCCTTATTTTTGACCAGCCTTTCCATTTGAAATTTTGATTTGCAGCCTGGATAGATGCAACAATTAGACTAAAAACGCAGAAAAACACCTAAAAAGGTGGTTTTCCTAAGAAAGGAGGTCCGAGCGACAGAACTGGCACCATCTTGCTCCCAAAGCAGGCGCGCTACCAACTGCGCTACGCCCGGATATAAAGTCGTAGAATGGTCCGGGCGTATCCTCCCAAAGAATGCGTATTCTGTCCCGAACAATTTCTGGAACATAAAAAAGCAGGGCGGCCCTGATCGGTTGGTCGGACCATCCCGCAGTGAATCTGAAAAAGGACATAAGAAGCTTCCGGAATCAGCAGCTCTTTAATGCTGAATCAAAAACCAGCCATCAAGAAAAGAGCTTGCTCTTTTTGCGCACCATGTACATGTCGGGATCCGCCAAAAGGGCATAGGGATAGGGACCGGGCGTGAAATCATCCTGACGCACCTTCTGTGCGGTAAGGGTGCCGGAGAAATGCAGCTCGTTTTCCGGATCCATATCATCAACAATCAGGTCATAACTGCTGTGAGGAGGCAGGGTCAATTCCAGGGCGCAGGAAGGCACTTCGCTGCGTTTGAAGTTATCCGCCTGGTAGCGCAAAGGCTGTGCAGAATGCAGCAAGGATTGAGAGACATATCGTCTCAGGCACATGCGGTATATCTCGCTGGGAGTCGCCCCGTATGAAGTGGACGGTTGTTTGCGGGTTTTGTCTGCATGTCCCATCAGTTTGGGGATTTCCGGAGCATCGAAACCGCTGTGACAATAAAGGAAGGTGCAGAAGTTGCGTCGTTCCGAGTGACCGGTCAGTCGACGGTATACGTGATCGTTTTGCTGTTTGATATTGAATACAAACTGTCTGGCAGCGTACAAGGACTGGAGCATACCCTCATTGCGCAGCAAATCAGTAATAGCGTTCGACAGATGATCCCGATAAATGCGCATCGTTGCGGGATCGGTGAGGAAGGCGTCACCTTCCGATTGACCGCAAAGCAGCTGCAGGGAGAGGTCTCCATGGATTGCACTCAAAGTCATCACCCGTTGATACATGGCTTCGCCTACATCTGGGCATAATGGGATGATGCGATAGGACGGCAGAGTTTTGGGCATTTCGGTGCGCTTGCCGTCTGGCAGCAGCTGGCCGGAAACACGCAGATAATACATCCGTCCCTGCGATCCATCCAGATAGCCCAGCGAGCAAAACAGCAGACCGGTAAACTCGCCGATTCGAAGTCCGGTATCGGTGAGAATGCTGATCACATCGGCAAGCGGGGAGTTTTTGCACAATGCGAGCAGCTCGTCAGGCGGCAAGCTGCGAACCCCATCCACCTGAGACATAATCGATGACAGGTGGGATGTTTTGCCGTCGAGGTCCGGGGGAAGACAGTCAATCTGTATGTCATCCTCTTCAATCAGGTAACTGATCAGCTGTTTCAGCAAACCGTAACGCTTCTGTGCCGCAGATGGCACCTCCTGATACGGATCATCCTGTTTGACTTTTGTCGCTTTGCGTGCAGCATCGCAGATGGACTCGAAAACAGCGGTATAAATCTCATCGTTGATTGTAAGCGCGTTGATACCATCCAGATGAGGAATCAGTTTATCGAATTGATAACCATAATCCTTGACCGTGAGCGGAGCCCAGTTTCTTTCGCGCTGTGAAAAGGCAAAAAATGCATCCCGGTAGGTGCGGGCCAATTCTCCCAGATCGACCGCGGGAGCGGTGGAAGCCTGCCCGGAATCAAAAAATCCAGCCAGATGCATCTGTGCAATGATACCGTCAGCAACGGGCGGGAAGAGGTTCTTTCGGATATCCTCAATGTCCCTGCCGAAAATTGCTGTTTCGGCGGGTTTGTCGCTGTCGCTGCCGCGGAGCTGCCGTTTTGTGATCGCCTTTCCGGTTTTCGGATCACGGGGTGTAATGCGAATACGGCAGGGTGTGTCACTTGCTTTGTATGAGGAGGGATACGACAGGTTTGTTTTAAAATATACGCCGTTGTGTTCAAAATCTTCCATTAATTATTGGACCTCCATGATGCCAGAATGGCATAGTTGCTGTTGATGCGGATGGTTTGCGCTGTATCGGTGTTGTTTTCTATACGAAAGATGCGACGCTGCGGAACAGACTGGTCTGAAAACGGTGTGTACCGGCGCAGTCTGAGATAGCGGGTAACGGCATAATCGTCGCACAGGGTGTCCAGGTAATGTTGCTCATCCATTGTCGTAGCGGGCAGGCCGAACATAGCGTGGACCATGGCATCATCGGCCCCGCAACATTTGGCGATGTATTTGGCATCCCGCTGTAACAGCTCAATGTCCCGCTTTTCGGTCTGAAACCTGGATTTGCCGCTCTTCTTCGTGCGTGGAATGTTCGCTTTAGGGATGCCGGCCTGCTGCATGATCGAGTTGATGCGATCACGGATATCTTTTGCTCCAACGATTTTGCCCGAAATCGTGCCAGAAAGACGCATGTCAGCAATTTGAGCATCGGAATACCCGGAGCTGTGCAGATACTCAATATACTTCAGCATAACGTTTGCCACCCATGGAGCAAGAACGACACGCCGCAAACGATGAATCGGGAAATCGTCATTATCGGCACTGATTGCACGGCAAACAGTGTTTGTGTCCCGGATCTGTTTGGTCACCGTGATGGTGTAGCAGTTTTCATCACGCAGTTCCAGCTGATCGATGTCGCCAAAACACAGAGCGGGAATTTCGTTGGGAGCCAGACCGGTGTAGATCAGTGCAACCAGCCAGAGATCATAAAGACGATCGGCGGGGGCAAGAACGGAAAAGAGAGCGGCGCGGAATGTATCGTCCAGATGATTTTCACGGCAGCTGTTGATGATCCCACGGTTCTGGCGCTTTATGCGGGTGATTTCATCAGAGAGTCGCACTCCTTCGCGTGCAGCAGGATATCCGTTTTGCACAAGCGACTGGAACAACAGTCTGTATGCCGCCTGTGTATGGGTTTTTGCAGTTAGCGAGATGGTCTCATCGTTTTTAAGCCGACTATTGAGTCTCTGAACGATTGCCTTCTGCCGATCGGGCGACAGCTGATGAAGCTGGATGTCGCCGATCATCGGCAATATAATTCTGTTGATACAAGACCGCAGTGATGCAGCTTCTTTGAGAGATTTGTCTGCGTAAAGGGTGTCGCCCACAAAATGGACGTAATCGCGCACGGTCACGTTTCCACATTTCAAATTACTTTTTCAGAGGGGGCGAAAAAGCAATTTGGCGATGCGTTCCAGTATCGGGTAGGCTTCCTGGTGAAGGAGTTCTTCTGCCTTTTTACGGCTTTTTCCGCGGCGTGCGAGTTTGAATTCGGCATTGGGATGGGAACGTGCCTTTTTTTGAATTTCCTCCAAATCCGGGCTAATCAGCTGGGCAAGGACAGAATATTCCTGCTGGCGATGTTCCAGTTCCGCAGCCAGCTCGGCATTGGTATATGGCTTTTTGGTGTTGGGGTTGATCAACTTATAGAAAGCGTCGTAGCTTCCTCTATATGGTTTGGTGACTTGGCGGCCGGTTCCGCCCATGATCGGAAAGTCGTTTTTGGAATGGCTCATATGCCGAATCCTCCTGAGGGCATAAGAATTTGTGCTGTTTGGTTCTTATGAAACCCCTTTTTCGGATTCTTTCCAGTTTTTTTGCATATGGCTGCGTACAAATTTTTTCGGCAAGTTCGAAGGGGAGACTTATGGTCGTGAAGGGCTTGTCCCTCCGCTCATCGGGGGGCCTTATTATAGAAGGATTTTCGGGTTCATTTAAGACAAAACCACCTGCGTTTTTCATTACGGATTGTATGGTGG
>DYCR01000051.1 GCA_019418025.1 Clostridiales bacterium
TTAGATAACGAAACACCGCTGAAACCGGACATGATCCGATTTCAGCGGTGTTGATATTATCCTGAAATTACGCCTTGATGCAGTGCGCCCCGATCAATCGTCGTCTCGTCTGCCGCCAAAGAGGATCAGCAGCCGGAGCAGCTGAGCAAGGGATACTGCCGTTGCCGCAACATACGTCAGCGCAGCAGCCGTCAGGGTCTTTCTTGCACCTGTATATTCATCCTGAGTCAGCAGCTGCCCATCCTGAATCGCCTTCAGCGCCCGTCTGCTGGCATCAAATTCTACCGGCAGCGTCACAAACTGGAACAGCACTGACAAGCCGAAGCACGCAATGCCTATATAAACGATATCCTGAGAAAAGCGCCCCAGACCGGACATCAGCAATCCCAGCAGGATCAGCGGCATCGCAAGCTTAGATCCCAGATTGGTTGCAGGAATGACTGCCGAACGAAGCTTGATCGGCGCATAGCCCACAGCATACTGCACCGCGTGTCCCGCCTCGTGACAGGCGACACCGATCGCCGCAGTAGAAACGTTGTCATACACATCCTCTGACAGTCGGATCACATTCGTCCGCGGATCATAGTGATCCGTCAGTTTTCCTGCCACACGCTCGATCCGCACGCCGGTGACTCCGTTCGCCGACAGCACCCTCTGTGCTGCCTCCGCTCCTGTGAGCCTGCGGCTGGAGTATTGCTGAGAATACTTCCGAAAGGTCGAATTCACATTACCGCTTGCCCACAGCGACAGAATCACACAGGGCAGTAAAATCGTCACATAAGTCCAGTCCCAAAACACCAGAACTCCTCCTCATTGTATATCCCTCCCGACCTTCGGGGGGAGATTTCTTTTTTATTATATCCTCAGCAGAACCAAAAGGCAATACGATCACTCATTTGTTTACAAACTTATCATCTTTACAATCATGCCGTTTCTGATTATAATAATATTTCCGACTATTTTATATTCAGTCACATTGAACGGAGGGAATATATGGATTTTTTGTACATGCTCGAAAAGATTCGTTTCCCGGCTCTGGACACCCTCATGCAGCTGGTCACGGAGTTCGGCGGAGAACTGATCTTTCTCATCGCTGCGTTGATCCTGTTTTGGTGCATAGATAAGCGAACGGGATATTACATGATGGCTGTTGGCTTTGTAGGCACCATCGCCAACCAATTCTTGAAAATAGCCTGTCAGATCCCCAGACCTTGGGTCCGTGATCCGAATTTTACCATTGTTGAATCCGCCCGTGCCGGTGCCTCCGGTTACTCCTTCCCCAGCGGACACAGCCAAAATGCAGTCGGGACCTTTGGTGCCATTGCAATGTGCAGTAAAGAGCGATGGCTCCGCATCTGCTGCATCATCATTGCGGTTTTGGTTCCCCTGTCCCGTATGTATCTGGGTGTGCATACTCCTGCCGATGTTCTGGTCGGCTCCGGCATGGCCCTTGCCCTGCTGTTCCTGCTCAAGCCCGTGTGCTTCAAGCATGATGGCAAATATATCCCCGCACTGTTCGCCGTAATGGCCTTGTTGGGTCTTTCCTTTATTGCCTACGTGGAACTCTTCCCCTTTCCCAGTGATATCGATGCAGAAAACCTAGCCTCTGCCGTCAAAAATGCATACACCCTGACCGGAGCGTTATTCGGGATGATCGCCGTATATTATCTGGATCAAAAGCTCCTGAAGTTCCCCACCCATGCCGTTTGGTATGCCCAGATCGCAAAGGTCCTTTTCGGCATCATTCTGGTCCTTCTGGTAAAAGAAGGCTTAAAAGCCCCGCTTGACGCCCTGTTCCACGGTCATATGATCAGCAGATCGATCCGATATTCGCTGGTCGTGATCACAGCTGGGGCAGTTTGGCCCCTGACCTTTTCTTGGTTTGCAAGGTTCCGATAACGACGCCCTGCAAACTGATACAACATCATACAGGAGGAATCATGTATTACGCTGCTATCAAGCCAAGAGACATTGCAAACGGCCCGGGTGTTCGGGTCAGCCTGTTTGTCTCAGGGTGTACCCACCGCTGCAAAAACTGCTTTAACGAGGAAGCATGGGATTTCCAATACGGTCAACCCTTTTCCCAAGAAACCATTGACCACATCATAGAGCTTATGCGCCCGAGCTTTGTCAAGGGACTCACCTTACTGGGCGGAGAGCCCTTCGATCCCAGAAATCAGAGTGCCGTACTGGAGCTTCTCCGCCAGGTCCGGCAGCAGCTGCCTGATAAAAGCATCTGGGCTTTTACCGGATACATTCTGGAACGGGATATCTTGTCAGGAAATCTGGGTGATCCGTCGGTCACTCAGGCCTATCTGCAACATCTGGATGTTTTAGTAGACGGCCCGTTCGTGGAAGAAAAGAAAAATCTCAGCCTCCGTTTTCGGGGCAGTGAAAACCAAAGAATCATCGACGTGAAAAAGACCCTGGCCAGCGGTGAAACAACCTTATGGACAGACTGGCAGGGTGAAGAAAAAGGACTGAAAGGATAATCTTATGAATATTAAGTTTTTGCGCAAAGGCGCTATGATGCCTACCTACGGAACTGCATTCTCTGCCGGTGCAGACCTGTACGCCTGTATTGATGCCCCTGTCACCATCGAACCCGGCCAGACGATATCCATCCCTACCGGCATTGCCATCGAGGTCCCTGTGGGATACGCCGGTCTTGTCTATGCACGAAGCGGCATGGCATGCAAAAGAGGACTTGCCCCCGCCAACAAGGTCGGGGTGATTGACAGCGACTATCGGGGCGAGGTGCTGATCATGCTCCACAATCACGGTGAGTATCCGCAAACCATCAACTCCGGGGATCGGGTGGCTCAATTGGTGATCACCCCTGTTTTCACACCGGAGTTCCAGCTTGTTGAAGAGCTTTCCGATACTGCACGCGGCACAGGCGGCTTCGGCTCTACGGGCAAATGACCCACTCTCCAAACAGTGCAGTCTGACCCATAGGTGCCGCCTTTCTGTGAGGGCCGCACTTCAAACGCTGTCCACCTGATGCCCGCACCATGTTCTGACTGATATGGCAAAATCCCGACAATGGCTATGCTCAGATGCCATTGTCGGGATTTCATTGTTTCTGCTGTTATAATTTTCTGGCCTGATACAGGAATGTAACGATCTGCCCCCTGCTGCATTTTTCTTCAGGACCAAAATACCCATCACCAATGCCGGATGTGACATGGTTCTCTGCCGCCCACTGTACCGCGTCATAGTAATAGTCCGAACTCCAGACATCCGCAAATCCATATGTATCTGAATACTCCGGCCTGCCCTTCAGACTGTACAGGAACGTGACGACCTGACCTCTGGTGCAAGGCTGCTCCGGCCCGAAATGGGATGGGTCAACTCCTGCGGTGATCCCCTGATGGTAAGCCCACAAAACAGCCTTGGCATAGTATTCGCCGCCGCTGATGTCTGCAAACGGATTTTCACCGGATGCAGGCTCCGGACTTCCGGAGTATCTCCATAAAAAGACCATGACCTGACCCCGGGTACAGCCCTGATTGGGCGAGAAATGTGTCATATCTGTCCCCGATGTGATCCCCATGTTATATGCCCACAGCACGCTGTTGTAGAAATAGTTCTTCGGTTTCACATCATCAAAGGGATTGGTCAGCTTCGGCACTGTCTCTTGGTAGGTATCCCCGCAATTTTGACAGGTATAGGTGATTCTCCCCATAGCCGTGATCGTCGGCTCCTTTGTCAGCACACCGCTGTCATAGTCATGACCGATCGCCTCCGTTTCCTCTCCGCGGTAGCGATCTCCGCAATTTCTGCACTCATATTGGACATAGCCGTTTTTCGTACAGGTAGGAGCAACCACTTCCGACAGGTAGTCATGATGGATAGGTGGGATCTGATGTGTTTCTGTCACCTCGCACCTGCGGCATCTCCTTTTCTTCTGTCCCGGCTTGGTACAGCCGGGTGGATCTGCAAGATGCCAATTCACCCAATCGTGCCCCAAGGGCGGGGTATTCTCCACCTGATCATACATACCGCAGTGATCACACACCACCTCATAAAGCCCCGGTGTAGTACAGGTAGCCGGTACGACATTGGTGGTAAATTCATGCTGACATTCCCCATCAGCACGCACCTGCAAAGCAGATGCGCCAACCAATATGCAGCATAATCCGATCAATATTCTGTCTCTCGTTTTCATTGACCCACCCTCAGTGATCTTGTTATAGATTCATCATCCGAGAAATGACCGCTTCGGCTGTGGACATTCCATCCAGTGCTGCCGACATGATGCCTCCGGCATATCCGGCACCCTCTCCCGCCGGATAAAAACCGGCAATTTCAGACATTCCGTCCTTTCCCCGCAGAATACGCACAGGTGAGGAGCTTCTTGTCTCCGGCCCGGTCAGCACTGCCTCGGCACTGGCAAAGCCCTTGAGTCTGCCGTCCAGATTTTTGATACCCTGCTCCATGGCCTCCGTGATTTCCTTCGGCAAAACATCATGCAGATCACACCAATGCACACCGGGCTCATAAGTGGGGGTAACACCAGCCTGCCCAGAGC
>DYCR01000052.1 GCA_019418025.1 Clostridiales bacterium
GACCGGCTTTGTCCTCATCAAAAAGCGCCGACGGCTGAAATCCGCCGACAAAGCCGCCGTCTAAGCTCTGCCGGCAGAGACACGATTGTTCTGTTGACATTTCCCCGTATGTATGTTAAAATTTTCCCGTTAAATAGGGTTTTGTTACGCCCGCATTAATGAAAAACACAATATTGTATAGATTGGAGATTTTATCATGGAAAAGATCAAGACTCTTGAGACTCGTGACCTGTGCCAGAGCGTAAACAACGGCGGCTGCGGTGAGTGCCAGACTTCCTGCCAGTCTGCATGCAAGACCAGCTGCGGTGTTGCTAACCAGAAGTGCGAAAACACTGAAAAGTAAGCATTCAAAACCACGAAAGGTGCCACCGTTTCAGGTGGCACCTTTTTATATACCATTCTGAATACCCAAACGGAGGATATTTTATGATACATCAGTACAAGCTAAACGGCTACAACATCGTGCTGGATACCTGTTCCGGCTCCATCCATGTGGTCGATGAAGTGGGATATGATATCATCGCCCTGTTCGAAAGCCACACCCCCGACCAGATCGTTTCCGCCATCATGGAAAAATACGGTCACCGTGACGACGTGAGCGAGAGCGAGATCTTAGAGTACATCGACGACGTACAGGCTCTCAAGGATCAGGGCAAGCTCTTCAGCCCGGACACCTTTGCCGAGATCGCAGGCACCTTCAAGCAGCGCTCCGGCGACGTGGTCAAGGCCCTATGTCTGCACGTTGCCCACACCTGCAACCTCAACTGCTCATACTGCTTCGCAAGTCAGGGCAAGTACCACGGCGACCGGGCACTGATGAGCTTCGAGGTCGGCAAGCAGGCTCTGGACTTCCTGATGGATCATTCCGGCCACCGCAGAAACCTTGAGGTCGATTTCTTCGGCGGCGAGCCCCTGATGAACTGGGAGGTCGTCAAGCAGCTGGTGGCATATGCCCGCAGCGTGGAAAAGGCCCGCGGCAAGAATTTCCGCTTCACCCTGACCACCAACGGCGTGAACATCAATGACGAGGTCATCGAGTTTGCAAACCGCGAAATGAGCAACGTGGTCCTTTCTCTGGACGGACGCAAGGAGATCAACGACCGCACCCGTGTGGACTACGCCGGCAAGGGCAGCTATGACCGCATCGTCCCCAACTTCCAGAAGCTGGTGGCCGCCCGAGGCGACAAGGAATACTACATGCGCGGCACCTTTACCCACGCAAACCCTGACTTCACCAACGACGTGTTCCACATGGCAGATCTCGGCTTTACCGAGCTGAGCATGGAGCCTGTGGTCTGCGCCCCCGGTGATCCGGCAGAACTGACTGCCGAGGACATGGAGATCGTAAAGGAGCAGTACGAGATCTTGGCAAAGGACCTGCTGCGCCGCAAAAAGGAAGGCAAGCCCATCACCTTCTACCATTATATGATCGACCTGACCGGCGGCCCCTGCGTGTACAAGCGCATCTCCGGCTGCGGCTCAGGAACCGAATATATGGCCGTCACCCCTTGGGGCGACCTGTATCCCTGCCACCAGTTCGTCGGCGAGGAGAAATACAAAATGGGTGACGTTTGGAACGGTGTCACCAACACCGCTCTGCGTGACGAGTTCCGCACCTGCAATGCCTATGCACGCAGTGAGTGTGCCGACTGCTGGGCAAAGTTTTACTGCTCCGGCGGCTGTGCTGCCAATGCCATGCACGCCACCGGCACCATCCGTGGTGTCTACGAGCCGGGCTGTGAGCTGTTCCGCAAGCGTATCGAATGCGCCATTATGATGAAGGTTGCTGAGGAGGCAGAAAAAGAGGGGTGCTGATGGAAACACCGATCTGTGATTTTCTGGAACACTATCAATCAAGCGGCATCACCCGCTTTCATATGCCCGGGCATAAGGGCGTCCCGCTGTTAGGCTGTGAGCCTATGGACATCACAGAGGTTTCCGGTGCCGATTCCCTCTACGAGGCAGAGGGGATCATCGCCCGGAGCGAGCAGAACGCCACCCGGCTGTTCGGCTCTGCCCGGACGGTCTACTCAACAGAAGGCTCCAGTCAGTGCATCCGTGCCATGCTGTATCTGGCACTGAACCATCGTGCAGAGGGGGCCGCCCCCCTGATCGTTGCCGCCCGCAACGTACACAAGGCCTTTGTCTACGCAGCCGCCCTTCTGGATTTTCAGGTGCAGTGGCTCTGGCCGGAGGGCGGCAGCCACTCCCTGTGCGGCTGCCCCGTGTCCCCCGAGACTCTGGAGCGCACCCTGTCGGCCCTACCCGCCCCTCCGGCGGCGGTATATCTGACCAGTCCGGACTATCTGGGTGCCGTTGCTGACATAGCCGCATTGGCTGAGGTCTGCCATCGGCACAGGACCATTCTGGCTGTGGACAACGCCCACGGCGCATATCTGCGGTTTCTTGCGCCCTCTCAGCACCCTCTGGATCTGGGTGCCGACATGTGCTGCGATTCTGCCCACAAGACCCTGCCCGTCCTGACAGGAGGTGCTTACCTGCACCTGAGCCGCCGCACTCCGGCAGCCATGCAGGAATCGGTCAAGGCCGCCATGGCCCTGTTCGGTTCCACCAGTCCCTCCTATCTAACGATGGCCTCTCTGGATCGATGCAACCGATATCTTGCCGAGGATTATCCACAGCTGCTTGGCAAAACCGTTGCACAAATCCGCAAGATCCGCCGGCTCCTTTCCGAAAACGGGTGGAAAACACTTGATTCTGACCCGCTTCGCATTACCATTTGCGCACCAAAGGGCCGCAGCGGTACGGAGCTTGCTCATTTCCTGCGCAAAAATACCATGGAATGTGAATATGCCGATCCGGATTTTCTGGTGCTGATGCTCACGCCCGAAAATACTCAGGAGGATTTGCACAGGCTGGTGGCGATCCTTGAGAAAAACTCCGACGGTCAGCCCCTGCCCCCCTGCCTGCCCATCGCAGACGGAGTCCAGAGGGCATCCATCCGTCAGGCACTCTTTGCCCCCCACGAGACTGTCCCCGTCAAGGCTTCTCTGGGGCGGATTTGCGGCGCGCCCACGGTGGCTTGTCCGCCGGCGATCCCCGTTGCCGTCTCCGGCGAAGAGATCGGTCAGGCTGCTCTGGCACTTTTTGCCCATTACGGAATCGAAACAGTTGATGTTCTGAAATAACAGGATACCCATCCAAAAGGAGGCACCCATGGAAGAGCAAAAGCCCCACAAGCGCCGGGTACGCTACTCCGGCACACACCCCAAGCGTTTTGAAGAAAAGTACAAAGAGCATGACCCGGAAAAGTATGCCGACACCATCGAGCATGTGATCCAGCGCGGTGCCACCCCTGCCGGCATGCATATTTCCATCATGGTTCAGGAGATCCTTGATTTTTTGCAGATCCAGCCGGGACAGGTTGGTCTGGACGCAACACTGGGCTATGGCGGCCACTCCGGTCATATGCTCCGCGCCCTGCAGGGGCAGGGGCATCTTTATGCCCTTGACGTGGACCCCATCGAATCCGCCAAAACCAGAGCCCGTCTGGAGGGTCAGGGCTTCGGCCCCGACATCCTCACGGTCCGTCTGCAAAATTTTGCAGATATCGACGTGGTTTCCCAAGAAATTGGGAAGAAATTCGACTTTATTCTGGCGGATCTGGGGGTCTCTTCCATGCAGATCGACAACCCCGACCGCGGCTTCACCTACAAGGTGGAGGGTCCTCTGGATCTAAGGCTGAATCCCGAAAAGGGGATCAGCGCCGCCGAGCGGCTGCGGGATATCTCCCCGGATGAGCTGGAGGGCATGCTGATCGAAAATTCCGACGAGCCCTACGCCGCTGAGATCACCGAAGCCGTCATGGACTGGCGCAAGGCCGGAAAAGAGATCCGCACCACCACGCAGCTGCGTCAGGTCATCGAGCAGGCCCTGTCCTTCCTGCCCAAAAAAGAGCAGAAGGAGGCTGTAAAAAAATCCTGTCAGCGCACCTTTCAGGCACTGCGCATCGATATCAACTGCGAATTTGAAGTTCTGTACGCTTTTCTTGATAAGCTGCCGCAGGTCCTTGCCCCCAACGGCAGGGTCGCCATCCTGACCTTCCATTCCGGTGAGGACCGTCTGGTCAAGCAGGCCTTCAAGCGCTTTTATCGGGAGGGCCTTTACAGCGACATCGCCCGGGATGTGATCCGCCCCAGCTCGGAAGAATGCTTCCGCAACAGCCGGGCAAGATCCACAAAAATGCGCTGGGCGGTCCGTTCCGAATCCTGATCCCCCGATTTCCGGAGGCTGCGAACTTTCGCAGCCTCTTTTTTGCCAAAATATAAATACTATACAAATAAATCGTTGACATTTTGGGAATATAGTGGTAG
>DYCR01000053.1 GCA_019418025.1 Clostridiales bacterium
CCATAATATCTTGATTATTATATGATAACTTCTCCCAAAATGCAAGATAGATGCACTCAGCAATTCATACCATTTTATGTTTGTCTCCATTGCACAATTCAAATGCAGGGGGCTTGGCAAATTTATGCAACATCACACCTTGCTTTTTCCACGCATTACGCATAGAATTTTATCGTAAATATAATTGGAATACCCGATTTTTTCTAAAAAGTAAACTCATTCCGATCACAAAATTCCATATTTTCCACATTATGTTTCAATGCTTGAAAGGATGTGTCCAATGAGCCAGATCACAAATCTGCCTGCCATATTCGGCAGCGACGTATTCAACGAAACCACGATGAAGGAACGGCTGTCCTCCACCGTATATAACGCGTGGAAGCACTGTATTCAGACCGGCACCCCACTGGAATTATCTGTCGCCAACAGCATCGCCGAAGCAATGAAAATCTGGGCAACCGAAAAAGGCGCGACCCACTACACACACTGGTTCCAGCCAATGACCGGTATCACTGCGGAAAAGCATGACTCCTTCCTGACCCCCGTTGGCGAAGGAAAAATCATCATGGAATTTTCCGGCAAGGAGCTGGTCCGGGGCGAGCCCGATGCAAGCTCCTTCCCCTCCGGCGGTCTGCGAGCCACCTTTGAGGCTCGCGGCTACACCGCATGGGACCCCACCTCCTTTGCCTTTGTCAAGGATGACAGTCTTTACATCCCTACCTGCTTTTTCTCCTACACGGGGGAAGCCTTGGACAAGAAAACCCCCCTGCTCCGCTCCATCGACGAAGTCTCCAGAGAGGCCATCCGCATCCTGCGGCTCTTTGGTGACCAGACCACCAATCGCGTGATCACCTCCGTCGGTCCCGAGCAGGAATACTTTTTGATCCCGAAGGACCTCTACGCCCAGCGTGAGGATCTGCGTCTGACCGGCAGGACTCTCTTCGGTGCCCCGTCTCCCAAGGGTCAGGAGCTGGACGACCACTATTTCGGTACCATCCGCACACGGGTGTCGGCATACATGAAGGATCTGGATGAGCAGCTGTGGCGTTTGGGCGTCCTGTCCAAAACCAAGCACAACGAAGCCGCTCCTGCCCAGCATGAGCTTGCGCCGATCTATACCGACGCAAACTCTGCCTGCGATTCCAATCAGTTGGTCATGGAAATCATGAAAAAATGTGCCGCCAAACACAATCTGGTTTGTCTGCTCCACGAAAAGCCCTTCCAAGGTGTCAACGGCTCCGGCAAGCATAACAACTACTCTCTATCCACTGACACGGGCAGGAACCTCTTCAGTCCCGGTCAAACTCCTCGGCAGAACGCCCAGTTCCTTGTCTTTCTCTCCGCCTTTATCAAGGGTGTTGACGAATATCAGGAGTGGCTGCGCTGTACCACGGCATCAGCCGGAAACGACCACCGTCTGGGGGCCGCTGAGGCACCTCCTGCCATCATCTCCATTTTTCTGGGTGATGAGCTGAATGCCGTTGTTGAGTCCATCATCAGCGGAACCAATTACCAAGACCCGGAAAAGGGTGTCATGCGGATCGGCGTGGATGTACTGCCCGCGATCCCCAAGGACACCACCGACCGAAACCGCACCTCGCCTCTCGCCTTCACCGGAAACAAGTTTGAGTTCCGCATGCTCGGGTCGTCTCAATCCGTGTCCGGCCCGAATATTGCACTCAATACCATTATGGCAGAGGAGCTGGCGCAGTTTGCCGACGAACTGGAGCAGGCAGATGACTTTGATTCCGCCCTGCAAAATCTGGTGTGCCGCACCCTGACGCAGCATCGGCGGATCATCTTTGACGGCAACGGCTATTCCGATGAATGGAAAGAAGAGGCACAGCGCCGGGGGTTGAGCAATCTGCCCAGTACCGCCGACTGTATGCCCCAGTACGTCAGCCAGAAAAATATCGATCTGGTCACCAAGCACCATATCTTCACCGAAAATGAGTTCCGTGCCCGGTATGAGATCCATATCGAGGCATACAACAAGATACTCAATATCGAGGCCCTCACCGCCATCGATATGATACGCCACCAGATCCTGCCGGCAGCCTTCAAATACACCGAGCATCTGGCAGACAGCATCCTGACAAAGGAGAAGATCGGTGTCACATGCCGTGCAGAGCGTCAGCTGGTGCAGAAGCTTTCTGCCGCTTCGGATGCGCTTTATGACCTTTGCGAAAAATTGGATGCCGACCTGAGCGCCATCCCCACCGTCAGCACCGAGGCCGCCCGATACTATCACAATGTCATCATTCCGGATATGGAGCAGGCCCGTCACGAGGCAGATACCCTCGAAGCCCTCACAGATAAAGCCTACTGGCCCTATCCCACCTATTCGGATCTGCTGTTTTACTGATCAAAAAGTCCTCCGATTTTTTCGGAGGACTTTTTTGTTATTCTTGCATTTTTCCCTTTGTACCATTATAATGTGGCTATAAATATAGAGGAATCTATGTCAATCGCTTTATCGGACAGCAGATTCCGTTTCAAATACTTTTTTCAGGAAGTGATGATATGAACAACAACCGTGCCTTGATTGCAATGAGCGGCGGCGTGGATTCCAGTGTTTCCGCCGCACTGATGATGCAGCAGGGGTATGAATGTATCGGTGTGAATATGAAGCTCCATGCAGGTGCCTCCGAAGATCATGCAGGCAGCAAGACCTGCTGCTCCCTCGAGGATGCCGAGGACGCCCGCAGCGTCTGCCACAATCTGGGGATGAAATTCTACGTATTTAACTTTACAGAGGATTTCTCCAAAGAGGTCATCGACCGTTTCGTCTGCGCTTACGAGTGCGGTGCAACCCCGAATCCGTGCATCGACTGCAACAAATACATGAAGTTTTCCAAGCTTTATGATCGGGCGAAGGTTTTGGGCTGTGACACCATTGTCACCGGCCACTATGCCCGCATCGTCTATGACCCCCAGAGGGAGCGTTGGCTGCTGAAAAAGGCAAAGAATCTTGCCAAGGATCAGAGCTATGTTCTTTATTTTCTAAGTCAGGAGCAGCTGGCGCACACCAAATTCCCCTTGGGCGAGTTTGAGTCCAAGGAACAGGTTCGCCAATTTGCCGATCAGTTTGACTTCATCAATGCCCGCAAGCATGACAGTCAGGATATTTGTTTCGTTCCTGACGGAAAATATGCAGAATTTCTCACTGAATATACCGGCAAAGACTACCCGGAGGGTCAGTTTGTCGATACCGACGGCAATGTACTGGGCAAGCACAAGGGAATGATCCGCTACACCATCGGACAGCGCCGAGGACTGGGACTGTCATTGCCGGAAAGCATGTATGTAAAAAACAAGGACACCGACCGGAATCAGGTGGTCCTGTCCACCAATGCGGAGCTGTACTCCGATCGGCTGATCGCTGACAACTTTGTGTGGAGTGCCATTGAGGCTCCCGCTCAGCCCCTGAAAACCACCGCCAAGGTTCGCTATCAAGCCAAGGAGGCCGATGCAACGGCAACGGTTCTCTCCGACGGCAGGGTTGAGCTTCGCTTCGATCAGCCTCAGCGCGCTCTGACGATCGGTCAGGCCGTGGTATTGTACGATGGGGATATCGTTGTGGGCGGCGGTGTCATCGCCGAGGTCTGAGCCGGAAGGCGTCTGCTGCGCCTTCCCTGCTGCTGAAGCTTTTTAGATAACGAAACAC
>DYCR01000054.1 GCA_019418025.1 Clostridiales bacterium
CAGTACGTCTTGGGGATCAATGTCGGATATATGAATCTGATCATCAACATCCCCTTGGCGATCATTGTGTACAAGTATGTCAGCAAGGTGATCTCCCTGCGCTCTATGGTCTATGTCATATCCTTCTCTCTGGCATTGATCGTCCTCGACAAGATCGACATCGGGGAATTTGCCTATGCCACAGACAACGGCACCAGCACCATCCTCGGCCCCCTTGTGGCGGGTATCATCAACGGTGCATGCTACTCCATGCTGATCAAGGCATGTTCCTCCACCGGCGGCACAGACTTTGTTGCCACACTGGTACGCAAGCGTCATGCCGAGATGAACTTCATGTGGATCGTATTCAGCCTGAATACCTTGGTCGCATTCATGAGCTTCTTTGTGTATGATTACAAAATCGAGCCTGTCCTGCTGTGCATCCTGTATAGCTTCATGTCCAGTTCCGTCTCTGACAAGGTCCTGAAAAGCGGCAGGAGCGCCATTCGCTTTGAGATCATCACCGACCACGCCGAGCAGATTTCCCAGGAAATCATCACCAGGCTCAACCACAGTGCAACCCTCGTCCCCGGTAAGGGAATGTATTCCGGCCATGAGACAAACATCCTCGTGTGCATCATCAACAAAACTCAGATCCCCGTTTTGGGCAGCATCATCCGGGCTTACCCCAACACCTTTGCCGTTATGAGCTCCGTTACAGAGGTCATGGGTAATTTCAAGCATATGACCACAAACGGCACCGAAAGTAATATTTTCCTTGACAGCGGTGATGGTTCTGGGGTATAATCGAAAAAATATAAACCTAGCATTTATATGAGACAAGACAAAGGAGGAACATCATCCCATGGCACACTTCTACAACGAGCCCAGCCACACTTTCAGCGAATACCTTTTGATCCCCGGTTACACTTCTGAGGAATGCGTCCCCAGTAATGTTTCCCTGCGCACCCCCCTGACCAAGTATCGTAAAGGTATCGAAGAGCCGGCGATTTCTCTGAACATCCCTATGGTTTCTGCGATCATGCAGTCTGTTTCCAACGATTCTCTGGCAATCGCGCTTGCAAAAGAGGGCGGTCTGAGCTTTATCTTCGGCTCCCAGTCCATCGAGTCCGAGGCAGCTATGGTTGCAAAGGTCAAAAATCACAAGGCCGGTTTCGTGGTCTCCGCCTCGAACCTGACCCCCGAAAACACCCTTTCTGATGTTCTCGCTCTGAAAGAAGAGAACGGTTTCTCCACCGTTGCGATCACTGCCGACGGCACCGCCACCGGCAAGCTGCTGGGCATCGTCACTAGCCGTGACTACCGCGTGTCCCGTATGGATGCAAATGAGCAGGTCAAGAATTTCATGACCCCTCTGGAAAAGCTCATCACCGCTCCGGCAGAGACCTCTCTGAAGGAAGCTAACGATATCATCTGGGAGCATAAGCTCAACAGCCTGCCCATCATCGACGCAGAGGGCAAACTGCTGTATTTCGTTTTCCGCAAGGACTACGCCTCCCATAAGAAGAATCCCCTGGAGCTGCTCGACAGCGAGAAGCGCTATCTGGTGGGCGCCGGTATCAACACCCGCGACTACGCAGAGCGTGTCCCTGCCCTGCTGGAGGCCGGTGCTGACGTGCTGTGTATCGACTCCTCTGAAGGTTACACCTGCTGGCAGGCAAAGACCATCGCATGGATCCGTGAAACCTACGGCGACAGCGTGAAGGTCGGTGCCGGCAACGTCGTTGACCGTGACGGCTTCCTGTTCCTTGCACGCGCAGGTGCAGACTTCATCAAGGTCGGTATCGGCGGCGGCTCCATCTGCATCACCCGTGAGACCAAGGGCATCGGACGCGGTCAGGCAACTGCACTGATCGAGGTCGCACAGGCCCGTGATGAGTATTTCCGTGAAACCGGCATTTATGTGCCCATCTGCTCCGACGGCGGTATCGTCCACGATTACCACATGACTCTGGCTCTTGCTATGGGTGCCGACTTCATGATGCTGGGCCGCTACTTTGCCCGTTTCGACGAGTCTCCCACCCCCAAGGTCATGGTCAACGGCGCATATATGAAGGAATACTGGGGCGAAGGCTCCAACCGTGCCCGTAACTGGCAGCGTTATGATCTGGGCGGCAGCACCAAGCTGACCTTTGAAGAGGGTGTTGACTCCTATGTCACCTACGCAGGCCCCCTGCATGATAATGTAGAGGCTTCTCTGTACAAGGTCAAGAGCACCATGTGCAACTGCGGCGTGATCAATATCCCCGATCTGCAGAAGGATGCAAAGCTGACTCTGGTTTCCTCTACCTCCATTGTGGAGGGCGGCTACCACGATGTCACCCTGCGTTCCACTTCCTCCTCCAAGTAATTGATTCAGGCCTCGGCAAGATGATCCCTTGCCGAGGCCTGTTCCTTTTTCCTGATATAAAAAACTGCATATAAAAAACTGCTGCACCGAAACGATGCAGCAGTTTTCTGAAATGATGTAAACGAATTAAGCCTTGCCTGCGCAGCCCAGAACGTTCACCAGCTTGTGGCGAACCAGTTCCTTGATGTTTGCACGTGCGGGCTTCAGGTACTCACGAGGATCGAACTTGTCGGGATGCTCGGCAAAGAACTTACGGATGGTGCCGGTCATTGCCAGACGCAGGTCAGAGTCGATGTTGATCTTGCAGACAGCCAGCTCAGCAGCATGACGCAGCTGCTCCTCGGGGACACCGATTGCACCGGGCATTGCGCCGCCGAAGGTGTTGACCATCTCAACATACTCCTGAGGAACGGAAGAAGAACCGTGCAGGACGATGGGGAAACCGGGCAGCTTCTGGATAACTTCCTCCAGAATGTCAAAGCGCAGCTGGGGGTTGGTGCCGGGCTTGAACTTGTAAGCGCCGTGGGAAGTGCCGATTGCGATAGCCAGAGAGTCACAGCCGGTCTTAGCGACGAACTCCTCGACTTCCTCGGGACGGGTGTAGTGAGAATCCTCAGCGGAGACGTTGACTTCATCCTCAACGCCGGCCAGAGCGCCCAGCTCAGCCTCGACCACAACGCCGTGGTCATGAGCGTACTCAACGACCTTGCGGGTGATCTCGATATTCTCAGCGAAAGGCTTGGAGGAAGCGTCGATCATAACAGAAGTAAAGCCGCCGTCGATGCAGGACTTACAAGTCTCGAAGCTGTCACCATGGTCCAGATGGAGTGCGATTGGAATTTCGGGACACTCAATTACAGCAGCCTCAACCAGCTTAACCAGATAAGTATGGTTTGCGTAAGCACGTGCACCCTTGGAAACCTGCAGGATAACAGGAGCCTTCTCCTCGCGGCAAGCCTCAGTAATTGCCTGAACAATTTCCATGTTGTTTACGTTGAAAGCACCGATAGCGTAGCCGCCGTCGTAAGCTTTCTGGAACATTTCCTTAGTAGTTACAAGAGCCATTGGAATCAATCCTTTCTTATTTAGCAGACAGGACGTCCGCTTTTATTGGTATCATTATATCATAT
>DYCR01000055.1 GCA_019418025.1 Clostridiales bacterium
CCGAGAAGGTCTTTTTGATGTGCTTGACCCAGTGGCTCAGCCGCTGTTCCGTGTCTCGTGACTCCTCCTGCATGGCATCAGCCTGCTTGTAAAGAGGCAGCACCAGAAAATTCACCGCCAAGCTCAAAAAGATGATTGCGAGCCCCGGGTTGCGGACCACACGGTTGGCCAAGGCAAAAATCACCTCAAACAGCAGCTCCAGCGGCCCGATCAACAGATGATATAACGCAGTTAAGATAGACATACCATTCTCCTTTAAGACGCTCTTTTTTGTAACAGACGGCACCAGTACCATGCCAGCAGCACCATTCCCGCCACGCTCAGACCGTACACCGCCTCAGGCAGGTGGTAAAGCCCGCCCCAAAAAGACAGCAGATTCGCAAGCCCATGGACAAAGACCGCGCCCAGAATACCGCCGGGACCCAGACAGATCACCCCCAGCAGCAGCCCCGCCACTCCGGCGGCAGCCATCTGCACCGGCCCTGAATGTCCGGCCGCAAACAGCGCACTGCTGAGCAGCAGCCCGGAGAGCCTGCCCATCAGCCCTTGGCTCCGCTGCAAAACCGCTCCCCGATAGACAATCTCCTCGCACACCGGACCGGCAAGGACGTACCCCGTCACCTGCCAGACGGACAGCTGCACCTGCTCCGGCGGTCCGGATATCCACCCTGATGCAAGGGCAATGCACACTCCGCCGGAAATCAACCCGAGGCCATACCGCCATGTGCATGGGGGATAGAATTTTTTCTTTTGATGCACCCGGGCCCTGTACCACAGCAGCAGCCCCGGTAAAATCAGCCACGCCTCGGCTCCCTTAGGGACCCCCAGTCCCGTCAGCGCCCCCTGCATCAGCAGAAGCACCACCGCAGGGGCCAGAAGCTCGACCCAGCTTTTCCATAAATTTTTCTGCATGCAAACCGCTTTCCGGTGCCATCGGGAAGAAAAACCTCCCACGGTCCATTTTCCTTATTTCATGCATAAGCTCAATTACTGTATCACAATTCCCCATATTTTGCAACGAAGTTCCCCGTTTTTTCCATCTATGGCAAAAACCGCCGCATTCAGGGCGATCTCCCCGAATGCGGCGGTTTTCCGTTAATCCTCGGGCTGCTCCTCGCCGAGGCTTTTCCAGTTGTTCATGTCGAAAATATCGTCCTTCACCGAGAACCATTCCCCGGGCATAAAGGTGTTGCCGTTGTTCTCGTTCACGTCCCAGTGCCAAGAGTACAGCACACGCTGCTCCTGCATCTTTGCATCCGTGTTGATGGGCTTGCCGGTAAAGGGGTTCACCGGATCACCGATCAGTCCCTCCATCGCCAGAGACGGCACATCGCCGATGGTCATGAAGCGCTCATCCGTGACAAAGCCGTCACTGCCGAAATCCTTCACCATCAGCAGTGCGTTATAGAACATGGCATCCTCCTGAGATTTTTCGCCGAATTTCATGTCGTCGAACTGTCCCAGAGGCTTTCCGTGGTCGGACACGATGATGATCCTCGTGTTGTCATACACGCCGTTTTCCCGCAGATGGTCAAACCAGCTGCCCAGCCGGAGCATGGCCGCCATGTTGGCATGGTAGTGGGTCACCTGATCGGCATTTTCCATGCGCATTTGTCTGCCGCCGATGGTATAGCCGTCCCGATGCAGGGCATCATATTCCCGATTGTCCACAGCCTCTGCCGGCTCATACTGGGGGGTCTGAAGCAGCATCGGCTCGTGGGTGGTGTCATTGGACAGCATGACGAAGGTGTTCTGCCCCTGCTGTGTCACGTTTGTGATCTCCGGCAGGCTCTTCAGCACCCCGTAGGATCTCAGGAAGCTCTCCTTTGTCCCCACCGCTTTGGACAGACCGTCCACCGTCTGCCCCAGTCCCACATTGGGATTGAGGTAGGAGCCCTCGGCATACAGCACCCCATGGGCCGCCACAGGGGCAATGCGGAACAGGCTGTAACTGAAGAAATTCCGGCTCAGGATCTTCTCCTCCGCCTCTGCAAGCTCCGGAGATTTCACCTGAAATTTCCCCATGGTGTTGTAGGCATGGATATCCGGATATTTGTCATAGATCGACAGATCGGGTATCCAGCGATATCCTGCATAGGTGGGGTCGCAGACCGTAGTCTCATAGCCCTCGCCGCTGAACAGCACCGGCATCACCTTCAGTGCCTCGTTGTGCTTCTGCTCCAGAGGCTCGGTGTCCCGCCTGTTCATCTCCACCGGGGTGTACTCATAGCCGCCGTAAAGCACAGGACTGCCCACATTGGTAAAGCCGCCGAAGGATGTGGTGTTGGGATAATAGGTAAATCCGGCAAACTGCTGGGCAACCTCCGGCTTTTCGTTGAAAATATAGGGGATATAGCCGCTGATGGCCCGATCCATCATAATGACCACCACGTTCTTCCCCTGCTGATCCAGTGGGATCGTGGCCAGCTCCTGCTGCTGGGCCTTCAGCGACGCAATGGCATCCGGCACCACCGCCTGAATTCCGTGGATGTTAAAGGCGGACATCCCCACTCCGGCAATGATGGCCGCCAGATATGTGACCTTTGCAATTTCCGCCTTTTTTCTCCAAATCAGATACAGCGCTCCCGTCACAGCCGCCAGAACCAGTAAATTGATCAGCTGCACCTTGGAAGAAAAGAGGGGGGCCGTGTTAAATTGCAGGGTCGGTGACAGGGTGCCGTAATCCGTGCCGAAGAACATGTAGTTCACCACGGCGATGCCGGACAGGGCCCACATGCCAAGACCCATCCACTTTTTCCCTGAGGGGCTTGCCAGCATGTAGAAAATCCCGAACCACACGAGGAACAGCCCCGCCGCCATGGATGCCGCGTTCAGCACATACATCAGCGGATTGTTCAGGGTCGCCGCGTTGATAAATTCCTCCGGCGAGGCCTTGATGACCGCCGAGGGGATCAGAAGTCCCGTCAAAACGGCAATCAGCACGCAGCCTGCGTGGAACAAGAACCGATCCTGCTTCGTGACCTCCACGGGAGGCTTCACGCCGCCCTTTTTCCCCACGAATTGCACCACCACGGGCAGGATCAGCATCCCCGCCAGTGCCAGCACGAACACCTGCCTGCGCAGGCTGCCCATGGGGTTCAGCAGAACGTAGACCCCCAAGCAAATGCCGCTCACTGCGGACAGAATGCTCATCACAAGCTTGGGGTTTTTCAGCTTGTAGAAGATGTTCTTTCCCAACGAGAACAGGTTATTCAGCGTCCAGTAAAACACCAGTCCCGAGGGGGAATCGTACAGCAGTACCAGAAAGATCACTGCCATGCCGTAAAGCTGCACCTTCGCCTTTGCGGGGAACCCCTTTGTGTAAATTGCGCCGGAAACCAGATTGA
>DYCR01000056.1 GCA_019418025.1 Clostridiales bacterium
ACCCTGCCCCCTGAGCCCTCCGTCATCGACTTCAAGGTGGAGCTGCCCACAGGCTTTGACCAGACCGTCTTTCAGGACGATCTGCACGTTTTTTCCAGTCCCAAGTCCCCCAAGGACCCCTCCAAGGTCACCGTGGAGGTCCTCCCCCGGGATGAGTCCGTCCTCAAGCTGGATGCCAAGCAAATGATGGAGCATATCATCAGCTCCGCCGTGGCAGAGACGCAGCCCACGGCCTCCGACCCTTCCGAAACCACCGTTCCCACCGAGACCACTGCCCCCGCTGACGGCAAGAAGCTCCCCGAGCCTCTGGTCAAGGAGCTGGAGCAGACGAAGATCGACGGCTTCGACGGGGTCTTTGTGGACTACGTGGAATCTCAGGAGAAATACACCACCCACATCTACCGCTACGAGGTGGTCACCTCCAATGCAAACTACGCCTTCTCCTTCTGCGACAGCACCGACAAAAACGACTGGCTTGAGCAGTTTAAAAAGTCCGCCGAGACCATCGACCTGATTCTCGACACCGAGGGTCTTGCTCTGGATTACAGCCACCTGACCCAGTACACCATGCACTCCGGCCTGCACATCTCTGCCGAGGAGGGACTTCAGTCCCACGAGGCACCGGGCTTCACCGATGCCCTTGCCAACCGCAACGTCCTCATCCTCACCATGGCCGATGACAAGGCGGCAAACAATCTGACCCAGATGACACTGGAGGATTACGCCGATCTGGTGGCCCGATCCAATCAGCTTCAGCCCTTCCAGAAGGACGTGTACGGAAACCTGTCCACCTCCTTCTTCTCCAGTGACGAAACAGGACTTGAATACTACAACACCATTTTCGTCAAGGAATCCGATGAGGATTTCTGGGTGGTCCAGATGACCTGCCTTGTCAACGATCAGGTCCGCTACGCAAGAGAATTTTCCCTGTGGGCCTCCAGTGTCAACTGACCGCCTGAGCCTCCACCCCCGCAATATAGATCAAACGGGAGCCGCTGCATTCAGCGGCTCCCGTTTTTGGGGTTTTAATGATAGGTCCTCAGGATCTGGCAGATGGCGTTGGTCAGACGCTGATCGTATTTCCAGCGGTAAAAATCATCCCCATTTCGGATGTACGGATACTCAAACAGGCAGGCCTCAAACCCCTGCAAATATCCCGCCCATGCCGAAAAGTAGCCCCTGCCGCCCCGCAGACTGGTATAGCTGCAAGAGGGGAAGGCCTCCCTCAATGCCCGATACACCTGACCGTTCTGGTTGGTGGAGCAAAGGATCTGTTCATACCATCCATGCACATCGATGAGGATGTTGTGGTCCCGTCCACGGCATTTTTTCACAAAATCATACAGTGCCTTTGCCTCCACCGATTGCAGGGGGCTGGCCCCTGTATAGGTGCGGCTGTTGTAGCTGGGTACAAAGTTATAGGGGAAGCACCGATTCATGTCGATGCCCTTCCCGGGGGTGGTGGTGCATCGTCCCGGGCCGTTGTTGGTCCATCCGTCGGCCAGACCGTCGGGGTTCAGGCAGGGAATCACATACACACTCCACTGCCCCTGACGGATCAGGGTGTCCACCTGCTCCTGCAAGGTATCCCGCAGCTTATCCGCCGCGTTCACAAGCAGCTGTCCGTCCCGACTGAAGGCGTCCTCCCATCCGTGGATGGCGAAGGTGACGATCATGACGTTTTTCCCGTTGCCGTATCGATAGGCCACCAGATTGCGACCTGCGCCGCTGGTGCCGTAGACAATGGTGGAGACGTCAGGCACCCCCGACGGAGGCACGGTGATGTCCGAGCCCGGATGCTCCGTCTTGTACAGGAACGTCACGATCTGACCACGGGTGCAGGTGTCACCGGGGGCGAAGGCGTTTTCCTCCACGCCTGCCGTGATGCCGTTCTCCACGGCCCATGCCACAGGCTTTGCGTAGTATGCCGACAGGTCTACGTCGGTAAACTGCGTGTTGAGACTCTCCGGCTCCGGCGCATTTCGGAATTTCCACAAAAATGTCACGATCTGACCACGGGTACAGGTGTCATAGGGGCCGAAGCTATCCTCCGAGACACCCGCCGTGATCCCCTCGGCTGCCGCCCATTGCACAGGTGTGTAGAAATAATCACCCGACTGCACATCGGAAAAGAGGTTTTCCGTCTGCTCCGGCTCAGGGCTTCCTGCCGCGCGCCACAGGAAGGTGACCACCTGACCACGGGTGCAGGCTTGCCATGGACCGAACCGATCGTCTCCGATGCCTGAGGTGATGCCGTTTTCCACCGCCCACGAAACGGGCCTGTAAAAGTAATCCCTCTCCTGCACATCCACAAATCCGCCGCTGGCAGACACCACCCCCGTCAGGGAGCCAAACACACACAGCGCCGCCAGAGCGATCCGTCCGAGTCTCTTGATCCGATTCAATTTTCCCATCCTTTCTCTGTCTTTTACTCAAATCTTTACATTATCTTAATATAATTATAATAGTACGTCACATTTTGAAAGTCAAGGGTGCCCCTGCCGCTTTCCCCCTCTCCAAAGCCGCTCCGTCTGGATCACCCCGCCCTCACATTTCGGCATTATCCACAAACCAAATTAGTAAAACTAAAAATATTTCACGTATCCATCAAAACCCATGGACATTTGTCCAAAGGAAGAAACAAAATGCCAAAGCACCGTCAAAAGATTGACACCATGTATCACCGTGCATACAATAGGAGGCACAACGAGGGCCTTCTTCACGGCAGCCCCCGAGCCTGCTGTGACAGATGCATAAGCGCAAGTACACATTGTAGTGATACAGTGCAGTGATC
>DYCR01000057.1 GCA_019418025.1 Clostridiales bacterium
GCACACCGTCCTTTTCACAGGCAGAGCAGATTTTCTCAATGCCACGTCCCCAGCTTTCAATAAAACCCGCCAGATAAAACACATGAGCAATGTTGGGATTGTAGGGGCTGGAAGCGTGCTTGCTCATCAGGTTTTCCAGCGTCCAGTTTTCCGGCAGACATCCGCAGTTGGCGATATACAGCTTATCTTCATATACGCTGATCTGAATGGGGACGCCGTATTGATACTGCTTGTGGCACAGTGCGTTCAGCAAGGCTTCCCGCAGGGCTTCCTCCGGCACAAAGTACCGTTCGATCCGCAACCTTCTCCATCTACCAGATTTTGCCCCAGTTGATCGAACTGTGGGGCCTGAACGTGCAGACGGAGGTAGAGGCAAGAAAAAACCTCGCAAAAGTGAGCGGGTAATGACCACCCCGCTCTTCATGCTGCGCTGTGTGCAGCTCGGTATCAGCATCGCCGACCTCGACTTGCTGACCATCGGGTTGGTCAACGACATGTTCACAGAGCGGCAGAACGACGAGTATCCCTATCGAGAACTGGCTTCGCAGGCTGACTTTGACAAATTTTAACAGCATCGCACTCAACGACCGTGCATATATTAAAAACGAAATAAGCACGGTCGTTGAATTTTACTTGACTTTCGTGCTTATTTCACTTACAATATAAGCACGAAAGGTTGGTGGTTCTATGAATGAGATGACAAGACTGATTCAAAGCCATGACTACTTGACGCCGCGCATTGCAGGAAAATCTGGAGTATCAAAATTCAAATTCTATAAATATGTTCGTGAAAATGGATTAGAGCAGGTCGGCCGTGGAATCTATTCCGCGAGTGAAAACTGGCCGGACGAATTGTATGTGCTGCATCAGAGATGCCCCAATGCTGTTTTTTCGCATGACGAAGCATTTTACTATTATGATCTGACGGACAGAGAGCCACTTGTGCATACGTTTACCATTTATAGTGGCTACAATTCGCACAGATTGACAGCCGATGGAAGTTGTAAAGCTTACACGGTGAAGAAGGAACTTTTGGATGTCGGAAAAATCATGGTCAAAGACAATTGTGGTAATGAAATCCCGATGTACGATTTGGAAAGAACAATCTGCGATTTGATGCGAAGCCGTAATTCCATTGAGGCACAGGAGTTCAATTCGGTTCTTAAAGCGTATGTGTCGAGAAAAGATAAAGATCTGAACCGATTGATGAAATATGCGAAGTTGTTTCGTGTTGATAATGTGATCCGAAGATATATGGGAGTACTATTGTAAAATGCAGCTTACACCAGATCAGGTAAAGGGGCGAATTAAAAGTGTCGCCCAAAAGAACAAAGCCGATGCAAGAACACTGATGCGAATCTACATGATGGAACGATTCTTGGAACGAGTTGCGGTTTCGCAGTACAAGGACAATTTCATCATCAAGGGTGGAATGCTTGTGACTGCGATGGTCGGCGTAGCACTCCGATCTACGATGGACATTGATACCAGTCTCAAGAATCAAAATCTTTCTGCGGAGGATGCACTTCGAATTGTAAATGAAATCAAGAATATTGACCTCGGAGACGGTGTGACATTCGAGATCAAAGAAGTTTCCAACATTATGGACGAAATGGAGTATCCGGGTATTCGGTTCACTATGAACGCCGTAATGGGGAAGCTCATTACTCCAATGAAAATCGATATTTCGACTGGCGACGTGATTACGCCTAGGGCAGTTGAGTATCAATATAAGTTGCTGCTGGATGACCGGTCAATCAGTCTATGGTCATACAACCTCGAAACCATCCTTGCGGAAAAGCTTCAGACGGTTCTTGCAAGAGGTCTCCTGAACACACGCATGAGGGATTTCTACGATATCAGAACGCTGCTTGCTATCTATGAACAGGAAATCAATGCAGAAGTTTTAGGAAGAGCGTTTGATGCCACTTGCAAAAAGCGGAGTACAGAAAATTTGAGAACGGACGCACCGCAGATTATTGCAGCCGTTGAGAACGATGAGCAACTGCATGCGTTGTGGAAGTCCTACCAGAATAAATATCCATACGCTGCCACAATCAGCTACGAGGACATCATGGAGAGCACAAAGTCCTTGCTGGGCATGATTCAATAGTCTGAACCTATCTTACCTCGTCAGAGAAATCTGACGGGGTATTTTTTATGCCAATTTTTAGCCTTGGGTGGAGAAAACGTAACCGCTCCAATCCCCCGGCTACCGAAGGGTGGAAGAATGTGGGACAATAGGAGGAAATGGGACAAATGAGAAAAGAGGTCTCAAAAGTCTAAGAAGTCGCAAAAATCTCAGAAGTCTCAAAAGTCTCACAA
>DYCR01000058.1 GCA_019418025.1 Clostridiales bacterium
GGATATATTGAAGATGAATTTAAAGGAGAAAATATGATGGGAGGAGAAATAACTGCTCCACAAATCGTGGCAGAAAAAATAGAAAAATCATCATATAAAGATGTTGTTTCTCCTACAAACAAAACTATTGACGTTAATAAGACTATTGAAAAAAATGGTGTTAAAGTGACACTTTCTAAAGTTGAATTAGCTGATACTGAAACAAGAGTTTATTTATCTATTGATAATCAGTCTGGATTTGCATATTCTTTCTATTCTTTTGACAGTACAATAATTCAAAACAAAAGGCAGTTTAAAGAAGAATCAAATTTTGAAGCTGACTATGATGAAATAGAAAGCGACATTTCTTCTGGAGTAAAAGAAGATGGGATAATTTGCTTTAAAGCAATTGAAAACAGTAATTTTAAATTTATTTGTGAAGGTCAATCAGAAAATTATGAATTGGACAGTGATACTTTCACATTTGAAATAAATTTTAAGTAATATAAAGCTACTCTTATATTGACATGTACTTAGGGAATGTGACCAATCATGTGTAAGTAATATTCGACAGGTTTAGACTCGTGAAAGTCGAATGGTGTCACCTGACCTTTGTCCTCGTCCCTTAAGCCGGTATGATCATTGAGTTGATTTCATGCCGTCTTTTTTTCGTTTTTTATTACATATCATCCTTCGCTGCTGTCCATGATTCTGAGCTGATTGATGATCAGGTCCCAGTTCCTGCACCTCTGTGTCCATCTGCTGCTCAGATTCTGAATAGCCAGATACAGCATCTTCCTCAAGCTGTCATCATTAGGGAATACATTCTTTGTCTTTGTCACTTTTCTGAATTGTCGGTTTAGTCCTTCGATCGCATTTGTCGTATAGATGATCTTTCGGATCTCTACCGGATAATCGAAATACGTGCTTAGTATGTCCCAATTCTCTTCCCAGCTATGCACCGCCGTCGGATATTGTTTCTCCCATTTTTCACTGAATGCCGCCAGCTGACTCATGGCCTGTTCTTCTGTATTTGCCTGATATACCTGCTTGAGGTCTTTCATGAATTCCTTGATGTGTTTATAGCTCACAAAACGTGTGCTGCTGCGGATCTGGTGGATGATGCATCTCTGTATCCTCGCCTTGGGATAAACAGCCGTGATTGCTTCTTTGAAGCCGGTAAGGTCGTCTACGCAGAACAAAGAAACGTTCTGTACACCTCTGCTTTTCAGCTCGTTCAATACGCCCATCCAGTATTTGGCCGATTCGCTGGCACCTACCCATAAGCCAAGGACCTCTTTGATCCCGTCCTCATTGATCCCCAGGATCACATAGGCAGCCTTTGTCACCACTTGATGATCTTCACGGATCTTGTAATGGATGGCATCCATGAATACGAAGGGATAGCAGGCTTCTAAAGGGCGGTCCTGCCATTGTTTCACCTCAGGCAGGATACGCTCACTGATCTTGCTTACAAGTCCTTCCGATATCTCCACGTCATATAGACCTTTGATCTGCTCCTTGATATCACGGGTAGACATGCCGGCAGCATAAAGGGAGAGGATACGTTCCTCGATACCATCTGCATTGCGCTGATACTTTGAGATGATCTTTGGTTCGAATTCTCCGTTGCGGTCTCTGGGGACATTGATTTCAACTTCACCCAGCTGTGTTTTCATCGTCCTTTTAACGGAACCGTTGCGATAATTCTTTTTAGCATCATCATTTCTTCTTTCCGCATGTTCATAACCGAGATGCTGATCCATTTCAGCTTGTAATGTTTGTTCAAGGATATCGGCGAACATGTTCTTCATGCAGTTCA
>DYCR01000006.1:0-38332 GCA_019418025.1 Clostridiales bacterium
CAACGCTGGTAAACAAATTCAGTGTCAGTGGTAAAGAAATTCATTGACATTTACAACCAGTGGACGCAGAGCTGCCGGTAAAATTCTTTCAGCACAGTTCGGCAGAAGTAGTCCAAAAAGGTACATACGGTTTCTTCTCCGAAGCTGCCATCGGCATTTGGAACGGCTGTGAACAGCACACCGTACCAAAGGCAAAGATAACTGTTCGCAGGATAATATTTGCTGTGTCCGGTTTTGCCGTCCTCCCGACGGACAAGTCCGTGTTCCATCAGCGCCTTAATGTACTTGTCACATTTATTTTTGGGGTAGCCACTGAACGCAGACAGCTCATTGATTCGCTTCTTCCCCTGTGCCATTCCATAAAGCAGTGTGTTGTAGCTTTCCGGTGTGCGAAAACACTCTGCCATCCAGTCAGCAGCAAGACGATAGAACACAGAATCCTTATGCAGCATCGCCCGAACATTTTCCTCAAAGGATTTTTCTAAATCATAAGCAGAAAGAAGTTCGGGTAGTCCGGCTGTCAGCAAGATGATTTCCGCTGCTGTTTCGTCCTTGAGAGAATACAGATCAGCCAGCTTCGGCATTGTCATTGTTTCTATTTCAATGTCGGCATAGGAAAGAGGAATTTTGTCCCAAGGTCTGCCAATCAGAATCACACGTGCAGCATTATTTGCATCCAGAAACTGCCCTAGCTCCAAATAAAATAAATCCTTCTCCTTTAGGTTGCCCACACGGTCAAAAAAGATCGTGGGGCATTTTTCTTTTGTGTGGGTTTTAAGGGCAGCGAAAAAGCTTTGCCAGTCATTACAGCTGCCAAAAATTTCAGGATAGCGGTTTGCGAAAATCACCGGAGCAAAAGCGGCATCCAAATGCTGAAAGGAAAAATACAAACTCTCCGGGTGCCTATTACAATGCTCCAGCGCCGTCCTGGTCTTGCCCACACCGGGAATCCCACTGAGAAAATACACTTGTTCGTCTGTGTAGTGCAGTCTGTTTTCAAGATCTTGAATCGGAACATTCATTTTATCACCGCCTTATCATATTGTAAGTTGATCTTTTCCCTGATTATAGCTGTTTTCAGCCGATTTTTCAATTCCAATAAAATATTTACAAAAAATTTCTATGCCGTAAAACCCTTGTATTTCAGGGATTTTACGGCGTTTTTTTCTGTTCTATCTGCTATTTATGTAGGAAACAGGGTGTTCATATGCCGTATCCCCGTTAAAACAAGTGAAGGGGTATTCAAGAAGAGCCTTTTCAAGACGGGGGGCAAAACCTGTTTTTTGAAGTAATTAGTGAAGGGCATTTTACGCAAAAATAAAAAGGTTTCAAAAAACTCGTAGAAATGGATCTTCTTGTTGGCTACCCATTGAGGGACAAAATATTCCCCTCAAACCTGTACTTTGAAAACTGAATGACCGTCCGTGAGGGATATGACTTTGCCACGATGGCTATGTGATCAGTCGGAGCAAAGCAACGCCGCTTGAGTGGGGGCAGGAACGATTACGGATAGAACGGCTTATCTATCTGCTGTGGATATGAATTTTTAGAAGGAGGTTTTCACAATGCCCAGATTATCAAAACGCCTGCGGGAAGAATGGGCGTTCTTCCTGCACCAGAAAACAGGCCGCCGCACCTACAATCTCCTCTGCCGCAGCTGTGTGAACAACTGCAAGCAGAGCTTTCGGGCTGAGGTGCTGGAGTGTCCAAAGTACTTATCCAAACGCTCCGCCTACTACGCAAAGAACAGTAACAGAAAAAGGGGCAAATAACGCACCTTTTCCATTCCAAAACAAGCGGTGCGTGTTCCGAGGGTAGTTTTACCTATCAGATTTTTACGGCGCTTACAGCGAAAGAAAACGCCGAAATACGCACCCAATCACTACCAAAAGAGGAGGGTTCAAGCTGAACAACTATTTTAATCAAAATGACGCCAAACAGATTGCCTTTTACCGTGTGCCAAAGGCACTGTTTACAGAGGAAAAATACAAGGCACTCTCCACCGATTCCAAAATGCTGTATGGCCTTTTATTGGATCGGATGAGCCTGTCCCTCAAGAACGGCTGGGTTGATCCACAGGGCCGAGTCTATCAGTTTTTCACCGTTCAGCAGGCACAAGAGCTGTTAAGCTTCGGACACGAAAAAATATGCCGGCTTTTTGCAGAGCTGTCCGCTGCCGATCTCATTGAGCGGAAACGGCAGGGACAGGGCAAGGCCAGCATCATCTATGTGAAGAAATTTCTCTGACTTCCGAAAACCAGAAGTCTTGAAGTCCGAAAAACAGAAGCAAGTAAGACGGAATAGAGTAAATCTATCTCCCGAAATAAATAACGATCTCTCTTATCTATACCTATCTCAAGAAAGGAAGGAAACAAATGAAGAAACGAATCAAGAAGCAATTCTGGCTGTCACCAGAGGATGCGGCAGAACTGAAACGAAAAGCACAGGTTTGTGGCCTGACGGAAACAGCAGCCATTCGAATTTTAATCCGTGGGTTTATTCCCAGAGAACAGCCGGATGCCAAATTTTATGAAGTAATGCGGGAGCTGTCCGCTATCTGCAATAACATCAATCAGCTAGCAGCAAAGGCCAATGCCCTGAGCTTTGTGGATGTCCCAATGCTGAGGGAAGAAGCGATTCGCTGGCACAGGTTTCAGGCAGATATCGAAAGCCATTTCCTGCGTCCGGATCGAAACGATCTGAAGTGGAATTGAGGTGAGCAGAAATGAATGAAATCAAACATATCGCAATTAAAGATCTGACCGCTGCTCCGGATAACCCCTTCAAGGTGCAGATGGATGCAGAGATGGAACAACTCGTAGAAAGCATTGCGGAAAACGGGGTTATCACCCCGATCATCGCAAGAAATACTGAGAACGAAAAATATGAAATTATAAGCGGACACCGCAGAAAATTTGCCTGCGAATATATGGGACTTGAAACAGTTCCTGCCATTGTTCGGGAGTTTGACCGGAATGAGGCGGTAATTGCTCTGGTGGACAGCAATCTGCAGAGAGAACATCTGCTGCCAAGTGAAAAGGCCTTTGCCTACAAGCTGAAAATGGATGCACTTTCGGCACAGGGCAAAAGGACAGATTTAACTTGTGGACAAGTTGGCCACAAGTCACGGGATATGCTTTCTGAAACCGAAAGCGGCAGGCAGATCCAGCGATATATCCGTCTGACCTTCCTGATTCCAGAATTACTGCAAAAGGTGGACAAAGGACAGATTGCCTTCACTCCGGCAGTGGAACTTTCTTACCTAACTGAACAGGAACAACAGACACTGCTCTCTGAAATGGAGTATGCAGACTGCACGCCCTCATTATCCCAAGCCATCCGCCTGCATCGGTTCAGCCAAGAGGGACGGCTGAATGCGGATGTAATCTATGCCGTAATGAGTGAGCAGAAACCAAACCAGAAAGAACAGATCCGTTTTCGCTCGGAAGATTTACGGAAATATTTCCCCAAAAGCTTTACGGAGCAGGATATTCGAGAGGACATTCTGAAACTGTTGGAAATGCGGCAGAAGAAACGAGAAAGACAGAGAGGTGAACGGTAATGGAAAAAGAATTTATCTGCATTGCAGACCATTTTTTACAGAAAACTTCGGTGCCTGACAATCTGGTGCTGGGAGAATCCACCTTCCAGACGAGAATGGGTGGGACAACCTACGAGGTCACAACTCACTTTAACAGCGAAGGCAGACAAAGCGTATTGGAACAGTTCCGGGAGCTGATTCTGTCGGAGCATTTGATTTAGCACATTGGACAAAGACAACCGGGCATTGTAGACTGAAACTGCCTTGCAATGTCCGGTTGTCAGAAAGGAGCATATTTATGACAACTGCAAAAAACCGAGGACAAAAAGAAGAACCCATCACGGCCCTGTACTGCCGCCTGTCGGTGGACGATGACAAGAGTGATGAGTCTTATTCAATAAC
This sequence comes from Clostridiales bacterium, assembly GCA_019418025.1. GTDB lineage: Bacteria > Bacillota > Clostridia > Oscillospirales > Oscillospiraceae > Faecousia. Next base: position 3,944 of record DYCR01000006.1, read on the forward strand.
CAATCAAAAACAGATTTTAAGTGACTATGCCAAACGGAACGGCTACCGGAATACCATGTTCTTTGTGGATGACGGCATCTCCGGAACCAGCTTTGCAAGAAGTGACTTTCAGAGGATGCAGCAGATGGTAGAAGCCGGACAGATCAGCACCATTATTGTCAAAGACCTGAGCCGCTTCGGCAGAGAACAGGTGGAGGCCGGCAGGTTGACACAAATCGTCTATCCGTCTCTGGGTGTGACCTTTATTTCCATTCAGGAGAATGTCAACAGCACCACAGGGGAAGGAATGGAAATGCTGCCATTCTACAATATTTTCAACGAGTGGTACGCCAAGCAAACCTCAGAGAAAATCCGTGCCGTGTGGAAATCCAAAGCTGAGCACGGCAAGCGTGTATCTCCTGCTGTTCCTTTTGGATATGTGAAGGATGCTGAGGATAAAGAGGTATGGCACATCGACGAACCCGCTGCACAGGTGGTGAGAAAAATCTATGCCCTTTGCCTTGCAGGCAGAGGCCCATCCCAGATTGCACGGCAGCTGGAAAATGAAGGTATCCTGATTCCTTCTGCTTATTATCAATCTATTGGCAGAAGTCATTCCCAGAAGGTAGGCACAGCCTCTTGCCATTGGGATCAGAAAACCATTGTTGGAATACTGGAAAATCGTCAGTACACCGGCTGTGCGGTGAATTTCAAAAGCACAACAGTGAGCTACAAGGTGCATAAGAGAGTGGAGCATCCTAAGGGGGAATACCAGATCGTTCCCAATAAGCAGGAGCCTATTATTTCTGAGGAAGAATGGCTGCGTGTACAGGAACTGAGGGAACAGCGCCGCAGGCCAACAGCTACCGGCAGGCAAAGCTTGTTTTCCGGACTTGTGTATTGCCCGGACTGCGGAGCAAAACTTTACTTCTGTGCGGCAAAGAGTCTGAAACCTAATCAGGAATTCTATTGTTGTTCCAATTATAAAAGTGGCAGAGGAAACTGTACCGTCCATTATATTCGTAATGTGGTCCTTGAAAAACTTGTTTTGGAGGCAATCAGCGACCTTGCAGACTTTGTCCGCTGCTATGAACCTGTTTTCCTCTATATGCTGGCAAAGAAAAACAATGCGCTGAAAAAAGCAGAACTACGAAAGCTGAAACATACTGTGGAGAAAGGCCAGCAACGCGTTGTAGACCTGGACCGGCTGATTGAGAAAATTTATGAGGATAATGCCCTTGGACGGCTGTCAGATGAACGATATGCCCGAATGATGACAAGCTACGAAAAGGAACAGAAAACGCTGATAGAAGAAGTGGGACAGAGCCAAAAAACTTTGGCAGAATCCGAACAGCAGACCGTTGATTTGAGGCTAATGCTCCGCACGCTGCGGGAACTTACGGATGTGAAAGAGCTGACACCAACGCTTGTGAATTCTCTGATCCAACGCATTGAAGTCCATAACAACGACAAATCCAGTGGTCACTGCTATGTGAAGGTGGATATTTATTTTACAGCAGTGGGAATGATTGATATTCCAACCGAAAAGGAAATCCAGTCGATGATGAAGGAAATTCAGGAACATCCCCAGGATTGCCAATTCATCGCATAAAAAGAAGATACGGTATAGCCCCAAAACGAGACTGTACCGTATCTCTCAAAAAACTTCCTTATAGGGCGTACCCACAAGGACTCTCCCTCTTTTTTAATATCCGTGTGAAAGCGGTTTTCGGTAAATCTGGAAAACAGGGCAACTCAGTCCATAGATGGAATCTCCACAACGGAATGGGTCTTGCGGGCCTTTTCTGCACGGAATACGGCAAGATGACCATTGATGGAATCGTTGATACTGGTACAGGAGACAGACGGCTCCATTCCTTGCAGGACATGGACAAAATCTTCGACCAAACGAAGATCGCCGCCGCCGTGAGAGCCGGTCATGCCGCTTTTGTCACCGTCGATTTTCAAATCAACAACTTCTTCCTTCCAGCCGGATTCACTGGCGGTATCTATGGTGCGGACAGTGAATACCGAGTCGTCGAACACACCCTTGATTTCACCTTTTGTGCCGATGATATGAATATTACGCTCGGGCCTTGCAGTACCGCCGATCATATTCAGGGTGGCAGTCGCACCGTCGGCAAAGTTGAGCAGGACAGACTGGTGATCGACAACGGTGTGATCGCAATCCCACACACATCTGCCGTGGATATTATCCGTTTTCAAAGATGCGATTTTATCTTCAATAGTGGGATGCTCCAGATGTTCCAGGCAGTCCCAAACATAGAAGGCCCAACGGTCGGGGTGGTCAATGTAATGCTTTTTTGCAGAGTAGAGACATTGATCTGCGACTTGGCAATCCACCATGCAGCGCTTTCCGGCTCCGGCAGGTTTTTTCGCAGGATCAAACTGAAAATCACTTCCGAAGCTGGAAACCTGCTTGGGGGCGATCCCGCTTTTCAGCCAGATGATCAGATCCATATCGTGGCAGCATTTTGCAAGGAGCATAGGTGCGCCGCATTTTTCTTCATTATTCCACTTGCCGCGGACAAAGGAGACTGCAAGATGATGATAGCTGACGTGTTCGGTTGCCTGAATATTGATGATATCTCCGATCTGGCCGGAAAGCAGCCGCTGTTTGATGGCCGTGTAGAAGGGGGCGTATCGCAGCACGTGGCATATCATGACCTTTCGTCCGGTTTCCTGAGCGACCTTCTGCAGCTGCCACATCTCCTCCTCGTTGACTGCGAAGGGCTTCTCCAGAAGCATGTCGTATCCACGCCTGAGCAGCGGGATAGACGTGGGGATATGCTGACGGTCCATGGTGCCGTTGATCACGGCATCTGCCAGCTTGGGGAGGGCGGCAAGGGCCTCGGCACTTTCGAAACACATATCCTCGCCGAAGTGATGCATCTGTGCGGTTTTTTTCCGGCGAATGGGGTCCGGATCTGCAACACCTATGATTTTCAGTTCTTCCGGATGCTGTAAAGCGTACAAGCTGTATAGGAGGGCACGATGACCGGCACCTACAATGATCGCGGTAATCTGTTTTGACATATCGGTTTCATATCCTTTCTTCCTGTGGATAAAACGTGTGAGTCGGTTTGCGGCAGACGGCATTCTTCTCTATACAGGATACGTTTTTGCCATGAGCCAGTCAAGAGGAAAAAACATGACATTCTGAAAAAGACCATGACAAAAGGAGGAAAATAGAATGATTTGTATACAATATACATGAATCACGGTTGTAATTTGTGTCTGAAATTAGATGATTTAAACAAAATTGCGCTTGACGACCAATACAGCAGGTGTTAATGTAAATGTGTCGGTTACAGGCAGGAGTGCTACAAAATCTGAATCAATTGGGAGGAAAGAAAATGAAAAACGCAAAGCGGATCATCAGCATGCTGCTGTGTGGTGTTATGACGGTGGGCCTGATGGCAGGCTGCGGCGGCACGGGCAAGGATGGAAGCACGGACCAAACGGTGTCTGCCGGAGGGAGCAACGATCAGGAGCGGATCACGGTCCGAATCCTGAAACCAAAGGCGACCAACGAGGTCTCTCTGGATCAGATGGAGATTTTCAAGGTCATGGGAGAAAAATTCAATATTGATTTTGAATTTGATAACCCGCCTCTAGATAACTATCCTGAGCGTTTGAATTTGGTTATGATGGATGATAACCTTCCTGATGTGATTATGGATATGCCGATGACAGATGTGCTGAAGTACGGTGAAGCCGGCATCGTTATCCCGCTCAATTCCTACATCAATGAAAAAATGCCGAATCTGAAAGCGGCGATTGATGAACGGGACGGAGTTGAAAAGGCAATCACCTATGCAGATGGGAACATCTACTATCTGCCGATGCTTGACCAGACTGTTTCCGGCAATATGCCCTATATCGTCCGCGAGGACTGGCTGGAGAAGCTGAACATGGAAAGTCCGGTCACTCTGGAGGACTGGGAGGCCTATTGGGAGGCTGTCAAGACAACGGACCTGAATGGAAACGGTCAAAACGACGAGATCCCCTTCGGCTCGTATGATATGGTCGGTGTGCGGAATTTCTGCACAGCATTTGGCGTTCTGGATGATTTTTATACCGATCCGGATGACAACGGCAAGGTCCACTACGGCCCCATCGAGGACAAATATAAAGAAGCGCTGACTTGGCTGAACAAGATGTGGAACAAGGGCTACATCGATCAGGAGGTCATCACCATGGACTGGGCGACCTTCAGCGGAAAGCTGGCGCAGAATCTGGTGGGCTCGTTCTATGGACCTCTTGGTGGTATGCTGGCGGCCCAGAATGCAACGATGCCTGCTTCCGTGGAAGGCTTCCGGGCAGCAGCAACGGTTCCGCCCATGGGGAAAACGCAGATCCATTCCAGTATCGACCAGAGCCCGCGGGCAGTCGTTGCGGCAACCATCACGGCCTCCTGCAAAAACGTGGACCGTGTCATTGAGTGGCTGGACTACATGTACAGCGAAGAGGGCGGCCTGCTGGTGAACATGGGTGTGGAAGGGGTCCACTACAATATGGTTGACGGAAAGCCTGTTTTCTCCGATTATGTCTTGAACAATAAAGATGGGCTGTCCCCAAAGGATGCAGTCGGAACCTATACCTTTGCACAAAGCACCGGACCGTTTATCCTCAGTGATGACATGAAGGGCCAGATCGATGACGAAGCAGTTGTGACTGCGAAGAATGAGTGCATTATTCCGTTCCTGGAGAATTCTCAAAAATATGTCATCAACGGCTCGCTTTCCTTCTCAGCAGAGGATGATGCCGTGCGCCGGGAGGCAATGACGGACATCGAGACCTATGTGGATGAGATGGTCATGAAATTTATCACAGGCCGTGAATCTCTGGATAACTGGGACACGTATGTGGCCAAGGTGGAGCAGATGGGGATCGATAAGGTTTTGGATATCTACCAGAAGGCACTGGATACCTGGAACTCCTAATGGATATGAAAACTGTGCCGCGTGTTCCGGTCACGGGCAAACGGCACAGTTTTTTTGCCGGATATCTGGGTTATGCGATCACATAAAAAACATCCCAAGGAGGGATCTTGATGAAAAATGCCCCCGCAGCTTCAAAGCATCCGAAGGTTCAGGCCAAATCATATGGCAGACTGGCCCACGCAAGAAAGCAGATGTGGCGCAGCCGGTATCTGTACCTTTTGATCATTCCGACATTGGTCTGGTATCTGGTGTTTATGTATGCTCCGCTTTACGGATTGCAGATCGCCTTTAAGGATTTTCTGCCGTTCCAAGGAATTACCGGGAGTAAATGGGTCGGATTTAAGCATTTTATCTCCTTTTTCCAATCGGAATACTTTTGGAGGGTGATCAAAAATACATTGCAGATCAGTCTGTATTCCATTTTGGTTGGGTTCCCGGTGCCGATCCTGCTGGCTTTGCTGATGAATGAAATACGGAACGAGCGATTCAAAAAAGGCGTGCAGACCGTGGTGTATCTGCCGCACTTCATTTCCGTTGTGGTGGTCGTCAGCATCATCAATGCAATTCTGTCTCCGTCGAGTGGCCTGCTGAATCAGATTATCGAATTTTTTGGCGGAGATCCGATCCACTTTATGGCAGAACCCAAGTATTTTAAGACGACTTATGTCTTATCCGACATTTGGCAGTCTGCCGGTTATAATTCCATTGTTTATCTTGCGGCGCTTACCAGCATTGACCCGTCACTGTATGAGGCGGCTACGGTAGACGGTGCAAGTAAATGGAGAAAGCTGATCAATATCACACTGCCCTGCATTCTGCCGACGATCATGATTATGCTGATCCTGCGGATGGGGTCGGTATTCAGTGTCGGCTACGAAAAGATCATGCTGATGTATAACGACGCGACTCTGGAGTCTGCCGATGTGATTTCCACATATCTGTACCGCCGGGCATTTAAGAGCGGAGATTACAGCTTCTCTACCGCCATCGGTCTGTTCAATTCGGTGATCAATTTCACGATCATCATGATCTTTAATAAAATCAGCGCAAAAGTCAGCGAGGTGAGCTTGTGGTGATGGCTAAGAAAAAGAATGGAAAAATTCGGGAATCGGCAGGAGAACGGCTGTACACCGGAATCGTATATGCCCTGCTGATCATCTTCTGTGCAATGATCGTGATCCCGCTGCTGCACATCATTTCCGGTTCCTTCAGCGATCCGATGAGCCTGCTGCGCGGTGAGGTCAGACTCTTCCCCAAGGGGTTTACCCTTGCCATGTACGAAAAGGTATTTAAAGACAGCAGCGTTTGGCAGGGATATCTGAATACCATCATTTACACGGTGGTCGGCACATTTATCAGCGTTGTTCTGACGGCATTTGCTGCATATCCGCTTTCTCGCAAGGATTTTTACGGACGTAATATTTTTATGGGGATGTTCCTGTTCACAATGTTTTTTACCGGCGGCATGATCCCGACTTATCTGCTTGTGAAGGATCTTCATATGCTGGATACCATGTGGGCTCTGGTCCTGCCGAGCGCCGTCAGCACGTATAACCTGATTATCATGCGTACCTTTTTCCAGCAGACGATCCCCGGTGAGCTTGTGGAGTCTGCATCATTGGATGGCTGCAATGATCTTGGCATCTTTTTCCGGATCGTAATTCCTCTGGCGGCTCCGATCTTTGCAGTTATGGTCCTGTTTTACGGTGTTGCCCAGTGGAATTCTTGGTTCCCCGCATTGCTGTATATCAGTGATCGGTCGCTTTACCCGCTTCAGATGATCCTTCGGGAGATCCTGATTGAAAGCGATATCAGTAATATGGCCGGCTCTACCGGAGATATTGAAATTATCGGAGACGGGCTGAAATACGCAACAATGGTCGTGGCAACGCTGCCGATCATGTGCCTGTATCCGTTCCTGCAAAAGTATTTTGTCAAGGGCGTCATGATCGGCGCCGTAAAGGGGTAATCAGCCAATATGCCGGCGCCACATCCGTCTTATACGGAGTATGTGGCGCCGGAGCCGGTTTGGGGGAGGATCATGAAAACAGCCTATCAATCACATGATTTACAATTGCCGACCTGGGGGCCGTATACCAAAAAATACAGCGGAATCTCACATATTCCCCGAGCCAATAACGGGGGTCGGTTCGATTTGTCCGTCTTTCCGGGGCGATACCGCCGTCGGGTCGATGTGCCCAATGTCCGGTTTGAGGGCAGCTGGCATGTTTGGGACGCTGCACCGGATCTATCCTGCTATACAGTACGCCATGAGATAGAGTGGAAGGACAGGGTCTATGCAGATATCTCATTTTTGTCTCTGGCGGAGGACGCACGGCTGATCCGTACAGAATGCTGCAACCATACAGATATGGTCCAGAATCTGGTTCTGCACTATATGGCCAGTGCGTGGGACCCCACCCCTTCTTACTGCGATTTTTCAATTCCGGGGGCAGATGTTCGGATTCCGGAAAATGCGTCGATCGTTGCGGCAAAGGACTATGAAGAGCTTCACTTTGCGGCGCCGGGACCCGCAGATGGACTGGTGTGGGACGGAATGCGGCGGGCGGAGGAGCCGGTTGCGGGCTTTGCGTTTGGCTATGGCGTGGGACGTGGCTTTGGCTGTGCGGGAGACGGGGCATCAGAAGGAGGAGTGATGACTGAGGAGCATGACTGGGTAACGTATCATTTTCGTGTGCCGTCAGATCTGCAAAAGCCCTGCCTGTGTGTGCGCTACCTCAATCCGAGTCAATCTGCTTCCGTGTACACGCTCAACAGCGGAGAGATACTGGAGCTGCCCCACACGCAGAAGCCTGCAATGGCAAAGGTGGCCCTGCGTGGGCCGATCCCCAAGGGGACATATGCGCTCACGCTGACGGCACAGGGCTGCGGAGCTGCCAAGCTGGATTGTTTTGTTTTATGCCGGCAGGGGGAAGAAAACAATGTTTCCGTAGAATGCCGCGGCGAGGGATTCAAGCCCACTCTGCGAAAATATGAACATGAGCGGTTTCTTACGCTCCACTATCCCCATATTGCCGAATGGTACGCAATTGCGTGGATAAACGGTCCTGAAAGGATCAGGCAGATCGAAAATGACGAACTGGATCTATTCCTTCGTGAGACGACCCACGATCATGTCAGGGATGTCCTTCGTGGGAATGGAAAGGGGCATTTTACCAACGTGGTTATAGAGCCGATCCTGCTGCAGCCGGGAGAAGAAACCGTCCTTTACGGGATCGTATGCAGCGGCGAAAGTGAGGAGGCGGTTTGCCGGCGGTGCCGAAGCCTCCAAAGAAAGCATGATACCTTTGATACGATCTGGTCGCAGCGGTCAGGGGCCATGAAACACGTTCCGGTGCTTCCTTCCGGGGAAAAATATGCACTCGGTCAGAGATTGATGCAGGCGGTGCTGTGTACCAATGTGGTCTACCCTGTTTACACCCGAGGGCAGTATATTCGCCATAATACCCCGGGACGGTGGTGGGACTGCCTGTATACATGGGATTCCGGCTTCATCGGGATGGGGCTGGCACAGTATTCGACACGAAGAGGGTTTGACTGCCTGAACGCATACCTTACATACCCCGGAGATGATGAGGCGGCTTTTATCCATCATGGATCTCTGGTGCCGACGCAGTTTTATCTGTACGCCGAGCTGATGAACGGGACATGCAGCAGGGAGTTTGCAGAATATTGTTATCCCCGATTGATGCAATATTATCGTTTTTTGATCGGACGTGCATCCACATCCACGACGGCGAATCTGCGAAGCGGGCTTTTAAGACCGTGGGACTATTTTTATAACTCCGGAGGATGGGATGATTATCCGCCCCAGCAGGCACTGCATGAAGCGCATCTGGAGGCGGTATGCACGCCGGTGGTCACCACTGCCCATGCCATTCGCTGTGCTAAGATTTTGGCGGATACGGCGAGTCTGCTGGGATATGCCGAGGATGAAGCAGCACTTCAGGCCGATGCCGAGAGGCTGACAGCGGCCCTTCAGCAATATGCATGGGACCCGGAAAGCGGTTACTTTGGCTACGTGCTGCATGGACCGGATGGGACAGCCAAAGGGATCATGCGTGACGACAAGGGAGAAAACTACAACATGGGTCTGGGCGGGGCTTCCCCACTGTTTGCAGGGGCCTGCAATAGGGAGCAAGCCACACTCCTGTGGCGGCATCTGGAGGACCCGGGGCATCTCGGGAGCAGCTGCGGACTGTCAACCGTGGATCAAAGCGCGTCCTATTACCGTTCGGACGGATACTGGAATGGTGCAGTATGGATGCCTTATCAGTGGATGTTCTTTAAGGCGGCACTGGACGATGGACGCACGGATTTTGCGTTTGCGCTGGCGGAACGCTTGCTTTTGCTGTGGCAGGATGAGTGCAGCAATTCCTATCATTGCTTTGAACATTTCGTGATCGCCTCCGGGACAGGGGCAGGGTGGCACCAGTTTGGAGGGCTCTCGGCACCGATCGTGCAGCTTTATGCCAGCTATTACCGACCCGGGACACTGACGGTTGGCTTTGATACCTTTATCCGAAAGGCGGTGTGGGATCAAAATTTCACATCCTTGGATGCGACACTGCATTGCATGCATGAAGGTCTGACGGCGGTTTTGGCGGTGACGGGGTCGCCTGACGTGGACGTTTCGGTATCCGTACCGGATGCCCGCATTTTCTCACGCTATGATGGGCAATGGGAGATTTTGTTTCATGGGCATGTCAAGCAGTGCATTACGCTGCGAATCAATCCGAAATAGCAGGATATCACCAACAGCAAGGCGGCTGATATGGACAAGTCCATATCAGCCGCCTTGTTACTGGATTTTACTGTCGTGCCGCAGTGCAGAGGGGGACAGATCGTATCTCCTGCGGAACGCTTTATAAAAGGTGTTCTGGGAGCAGAAGCCGCACTCGGCTGCGATCTCCGTGATGCTCATATCAGAGTTCAGAAGCAATGCTCTTGCGTTGGACAAGCGCAGCTCTTCAACGTATTCGTTATAGGTTTTTCCTGTTTGATCCTTGATAAACTGAGAGACGTACTTTTTGGAAATATGGAATTGGTCTGCCACCATGGCGGCATTCAGATCCGGGTTTTTATAATTTTCGCCCAACCAATTCATAATACGCTGATGAAGCTGGGTGTTATGGCTCTGTTTCAGGGAATCGACATGGCAGCCGATGACAAAACACCCTTCGCACAGGTTTTGGATCAGCTTTGCCATTGGGATACGGCGGTCATATTTGCAAAGATGCGAAATGTCCTCGCAATTGACCTTTTTCGCGGCTGTGAGCAGGACACCGCGAACGCTGTAAAATATCTGCTGAAAGGTTTCCAAGGACAACTCATCGCATCCGAAAAACTGCTGGGTCAGATTCTGAGAAAGCTCGGTTTGTCCTGCGAGCAGGTATTCGCTCAGGCACTCAAGCTCCGTGATTTGCGGTACATCTGTATGGGCCCATTCCAAATTGCTGAGGTAGCATACTTTTTCGGAGGAGTCCCCATAGGTGCGGGCATTGCGTGCCTGCCAATACACGGAGGACAGCTGCTCCAGATCCGTAAAACGTGCGCTGAGAATCAAAGGCTGATGCATATTCAGGCAGTGGTGCAGATTTTCGGTTTGACGGCAGAGCCGGATCAGCGCGGCTTCCGAATCCTCCTGTAATGTGAGGATCGCCAGTACGCTGCCATCTGAAGTGAGATGGATATAGGGGTGCTGAAGGTAATTTTTGTATAGCTGCTCTGCGACCAGTACAAGCCACAGCTCCTCGGTCACAGCCTGCTGCTCCTGAGGTGCGGGGATCAGCAGGAGATAGTTATAGGCTGTCAAATTCAGTTTTTTCAGCAATTGCTGTGACTCAGAGGGGGAGCCGGCGGTTCCGGTCCGAATCAGTGTTTCCATTCGGCTGTGCTCCAGCTGGTTCCTTGTGGTGCGCAGTTCCGTTGAAAGCTGATCGTGGGATTTGACTGCCTGAAGCATCAGATTTTGGACCAGATGCCGATCGGGATCGTCGATGTTTCCAATCGTATCCAACAGCGGACGCAAATGCCGAAAATCCAATAAGGTCATGGCCGCACTTAAAATAAAGCAGCCGGTCAGGCCGATCGCAATATAAAACCATATGGTGCGGGTCACGGTTTTTAGGCCGCTGCCGTAAACGTCGTATGGCAGCCCGAGAACGGCAGTTGCATCGATCTGCTCCATCGGGGCACTGACAAAAAGATACTCCTCCCCGTCATAATGCTGAATGCCGTTGTACTGTTCCGGATGCTCCGGCAGCGGCCCATGGCAGCCGTATTGCTCCAAAATGGTGCCATCGTTCTGCACAATGTAGAATAATGCCTGACTGCGCCAATCCTCCATCGGCAGGAAGAGGTTGATCAAGTGCTTTTCACTCAGCAGCATTGTGCAGCAGCCGCGAAAACGACCGTGGATGTCCAGATACGGCTGTGAGATGGTGAGGAAATTGCCGGGATAGGCGGTTTGGTTCAGGCATACCTGATGGACCGGATAAACGGTCATATCCTGCGGTGAGAGTGTTGCGGCCCAATCTGCCTGAGAGATATCCTGATATTCCAATGCGCTGTGATAGAAATTGTCATAGGAATGAAAGATACGGCAGTCGTCGATTACCAGTTGGTTTTCGGCAAAGGTGACATAGCAGTAGGAGATGGTGGACATGCTGTACATCAGATCCTCCAGCAGATGGGAGGCCTGGTTCAAGGTCACGGGGCTGCTTTTTGCTTCTGTATCGCCGACTGCGGACAAACTGCTGAAGGAAGGATCGTTAAACAGTTTGTTGGTTACGAAACGGATGTCATAAAGATCGTTTTCAAAGGTGTTGATCGTGGTGGAAAGATGTTCTGCGGCATCGGCAGTCTGGGCTTTTATGGTTTGCTGCCGCAAAATGCCATACAGCGGAAACAATATGATGCACAGTGCAATGGGGATGAGCAGGTATTGGCTGAGCTTTTCAAACCATATGCGTATCATTACATTCTTTTTCATAGTCTTTCGGCCTTTCGGTTCCGACAGTCGGGATCGAAAGGCCACCCCCCTTCACAATTTCGGATATCTGCCGATTTCAGGTGCCCAGCACCGGTGGCAGCGAGGCGTTACGCAGTGTGCCTTGGGAAAAAGCGGCCGTTAATCTTGGGAAGCTTCGCTGACGGGCAGATAAGGGGAGAATACCTTTCGCATGAGGAGTGAATTGAGATAAGCAGAGGCGGAAAAGTAAAGTCCGGCCCAAAGCCAGATTGCCCATAGGAACAGATCAGGACGCAGCAGAAACACCAACAGGGGAAGCAGATTCAGGGTCGCGATGCAGAGGGATCTGGGCAGATATCCAATGCTGAGGATCGCCGCATTTTTGATGGTGGTGAAGATCCGGTTGTCGAACTGGCTTTGCAGAGGGAAGATGTAGCTGCTGACCACGGCAAGGATGACCAACAGAATCAGAAAGGGGATGTAGGCGTAGCGGAGTCCGCCGGATAACTGAAAAACGAGCAGGAAGGCGAAAATGCCCAGACCGTTGGCTGCAAGCACGATCAGCCAAAGCAATATGCCTTGGCGGAGGTTATCCCGAAATGCCTGAAAAAAGTCTTTTATATTATGCTGTTCTCGCTTGGAGCCCAGTCGGAAGCAGACGGCGTACCGTGCGGCACTGGCAGCACCGACGGTGATGATCGGGATGCAGCAAAGCAAATAACAGATATTGAGCAAAACCAAATCACCGAGTTTGTACATCAGATCCACAATTTTGGAATCATTGCTAAGAATATTACGCATGAATCTCACCTGCTCTGTCATATAAAAGCCAGCATTGTATGCTGACTCAGGATTCAAATGGAACGGGGAAAAGGAATATGGCAATCTGCACATATTTATTCTTTTATTATAACTACATTGGTGAAAAGTGTCAACATGTGAAGGCTGTGCAGGTCTTGGACAAGGAGGCTCTGCGCATTCTGTCGGAATGATTCTGAGCATGCTCAGGTCATGTGATGATTTTGTAAAGCAGTACAGTGCTTTGTAAAATATGAACAAAATGTTCGTAAAAATAATTAAAATAATGGCAAAATAATGTTGATAATGCATAAAAAGTGTGATACGATGCAAAATGCAATGAATTTTGAAAGACGGAACGAAAGAAGGCGCTGCATGAAATTGGTGTTATTAGGCGATCCCCACTATCCGGCTGTGGATACGGGGGATGTTCAAGGCTGCCAGATCAGGCGGGAACTGTATCGCACTTTATTCAGCCGCATGGCGCAGGAAGATGCGGATGCGTATATTGCTGTGGGGGATCTGACGAACTCCGGATCAGCGGAGGATCTGAATGATTTTTTACAATTGTCGCAGGAGTTAAATGCTCCCTTTTATTTTGTTTTGGGCAATCATGATACCCATGGATGCACCAAGGCAGAATTCCTGCGGGTAGCCAAGCAGGAACGGTACTTTGGTGTGGAAATGGAGCAGGCCAATCTGTTCTTTATCGACACCACAATGGAGACAAGAGTGGACGACTGGATCGGCATTATGGATCAGACACAGTATACGTGGCTGAAAAAGGGCGTGGCAGAGTCTGACAAGCCGGTTTTTGTGGTCGGACATCATCCGGTATGGAATACCACAAGGCGTTCCGATGAACGCAAGCTGTATGTCCACGAAAATATGTGGGAGATCCTGGGGCAAAGGGCCGGCGGTGTTTATCTCAACGGTCATGCACATGTACATTCGATCATGGAGCAAAGAGGCTGGCTGTTTGTACAGACGGCAGATTTTTTGAGCGATCTTGATTACAGAGTGCTTCAGTTCGACGGCGAGCGCGTGACGGTAACGACAAAAGCATGCAATGATCAGGAGGTCTTGGCCCACAGGCTGACACAGGGTATGGCGCATTATACACGGTGCAGGGACTTATCGCGCACAAAAGAGGATCTGCAATACACATGCTGTATTGGCAAGGGCAGGAGGATGGAGCCTTGAAGGGAATCAAGAAAAAAAGCATTTTACCATACTGTCTTATAATCCCGTCGATGGTATTCCTTCTGGTGTTTTACATCTATCCGATACTTTACAACACATACCTGAGTTTCTTCGACTGGAATCTGGTCAGTCCGACCATGGACTTTGTGGGGATCGATAATTTCAAGGCGCTGTTTTCTGACAGGGAGTTTCTGGAGGTCATTTCCAATTCACTGATCTATATGGGGGCGACCGTGTTTTTTACGGTTGCGATCGCACTGCTTCTGGCCATATGGCTGAATAAAAACAGCGCACTGCACACCCTGATACAGGGATTGGTATTTAGTCCCTATATCATCTCGTTTGTTTCGGTGTCTTTTGTATGGATGTGGCTGATGGATGTGGATTACGGTCTGCTGAATTATCTGCTGGAGCGGTTTGGATTTGAAAAGTGCCAGTGGACCAGCCATCCGGATACGGCATTGTTTTCTGTCATATTGGTCGGCGTGTGGAAAATGGTTGGATATGATACACTGGTGATCATCGGGGGACTCCAGAGTATCCCGAAGAGTATATATGAAGCGGTTTCTCTGGATACGAAGCCAAATCTGCGAACCTTTACACGGATCACGGTGCCGATGCTTTCGCCAACGCTCTTTTTTCTGGTGATCGTGAATCTGATCACCTCTGCTAAGGTCTTTGAAACCGTTTCGATCATGACAAAAGGCGGCCCGCTGAATTCGACCAACACACTGGTGTACTACATATATAAGGAAGCCTTTGATTATTTTGATATTGGGGCGGCCTCTGCCGGAGGTGTGGTTTTGTTTGTGATACTGGCGGTGATCACATTCTTCTACTTCCAGGCACTCAGCAAAAAAGTCAACTATACCAGTGAGTAAAGAGATTGGAGCGTTTGTATGTATAACAAAAACAGATGCATCGATATCCTGAAAAAGGGGCTGAACGGTGCGGCGATGATCGTGGTTGGCATCGTTTTCTGCCTGCCGTTTATTTGGATGGTGCTGACGGCATTCAAGTCACTGGGAGACACGATCTTAATGCCGCCGAAGTGGATACTGGACGAGCTGCACTGGGAGAATTTTACGGCTGCGTGGAATTCAGGGCCCTTTCCCCAGTATATATGCAACAGCATTATAACAACGGGATGTATCCTGATTTTGCAGTTTTTGGTTGGTATTCCTGCGGCATATGCCTATGCAAAGTGTAATTTCCCCGGGAAGAATCTCTGCTTTGGGATCACGATGGTTACAATGATGATTCCGTCTCAATTGGTTTTTCTCCCGATCTATCTGCTGATGAGCCGATGGGGGCTGCTGAATACCTATGCCGCACTGGTCCTTCCGTTTGTGGGTAGTGCCTTTACCATTTTTCTTCTGAGACAATCGTTTATGCAGATCCCGCAGGAGGTCATCGATGCGGCCCGGATCGACGGCGCAGGTGAATTTCAGATCATTTTTAAAATCGTCATTCCTCTGGCCAAGCCTGCTATGGTGACAGCAGGGCTGTTCAGCTTTATCACACACTGGAATGATTATTTTTGGCCGCTGATCATGACAACGAATGACACGGTCAGGACGCTGCCCATCGGCATTGCAAAGCTGCGCGAGGTAGAGGGCGGAGTTGCGTGGAATATCCTGATGGCAGGCAATGTGATCATGGTGATCCCGATCCTGATCCTGTTTTTCGTAGCGCAGCGTCAAATTATAAAAGCGTTTGTATATTCAAGCAAATGAATGATGAAAGGATATTGAATTATGTTAAAACGAATGTTAACGATGATTTTATCATTGGCAATGGTGCTTTCTATGGCAGCCTGTGCAGCTCCGGCAGATGAAACAGCGGCGGTCGGAAGCGAAGAGCCTGTTACGATCGAATTCTGGTATGCCTTTGGCGGTCCGGTGGAGGAGAACACAAAGCGTCTGGTAGAGGAATTCAATGCCTCTCAGGATAAAGTTGTTGTAAAGGCAGAATATCAGGGCGGCAGCTACAATGACCTGCATACAAAGGTGCAGTCGGCATTTGCTGCAAAGGAGCCTCCTGCGGTCACGCTGAATGAGATCACTGTCATTCAGAATTTTGCCCGGAACGGAATGATACAGCCTCTGGACCCTTATATTCAGCAGGATGGTTTTGACATGGAGGATTTTATTCCCGGTCTGCTGTCGAATACCCAGTCCGACGGGAAAACCTACGGCTTGCCATACCTGAGGAGTACGCCGCTTGTGTACTATAATGCCACCTTGTTTGAAAAAGCAGGCTTGGGGAAGGAAGCGCCCAAGACGATGGAGGATATGCTGGAATATGCTCGCAAGCTTACAAGCGAAAACGTGGTGGGACTTTCTACTCCTGTCACAACTTGGACATATGAGGCATTGGTGGATTCCTACGGCGGACGCCTGCTGAACGAGGATGAGACACAGGCCTCATTCAACACACCGGAGGCGATGAAGGCCATCGAGTTTTACAGACAGGGAATGCAGGAAAATGTATTTAAGATTACCACCGGCGGTGATGCCACAAGCCAGTCTAAACTGGAATTTCAAAATCAGAGAAGCGCGATGATCTTGGGCTCAACGGCTGATTTGGCATACTACACGCAGATCGCGCAGGAAAACGGATTTGAACTGGGGGCAGGATTTATTCCCAATGGCGGAGAGGGTGCAGTGCCTACCGGCGGAGCCAACCTTGTTATGGTCAACGGGATATCAGATGAACAGGCAGCTGCGGCATGGGAGTTTATGAAATTCATGACCTCGCAGGAGCAGACAGTGAAATCAAGCATTGCCACCGGGTACCTCCCTGTCAGGATCAGCGCAAAGGAATCCGAACAGATGCAGGCGTTTTATCAGGAAAATCCGCTGTTCCGTGTAGCAGTGGATCAATTGGATACTGCAATCCCGAGACCGATGGCACCCGATTTCCCGAAGGTGAATGATCTGCTGTTGGATACGCTTACAAAATGCATCATTGATCCCTCGGTCAATCCGCAGTCTGTGATGGATGAGGCGGTTGACCAAGCAAATGCAATCCTGAAAAAATAAAAGCAGCTTTATAGACAAACAGTCTGCTCGAGTTTGCCGCTTTAACGGCAAAAAAGATCAAATCATTTTCCACGGGGGCGTGTACCTCGGGGAAAATACTGCTCAGCCTGAGAGTGTGGAATTTGTCCGTTATTGACGGACAAATTATGCGCGGGTCAGGCTGTAAAAAAATTGCCCGAAAACCACGAAAGGGTTTTCGGGCAGCCCCAAACCCGCTGACTGAAAAGTCAGCGGGTTTTTCGGCGTGTAGGGTAAATAGTGGGCAAGAGCAGTCAGTGGGTGCTGACTGACGATTTTACTCTGCAAAATGCGAGCATATTTCCACGTCTGCACAAAACCTAAAGAAAGTACCAGAACCTTAAAAAGTTATTATGGAATGTTGTACCATGTGTTTATATAATGTAAACACAAGAGGGGAATACAGCGTGATCTACCGCATAGGGCATATATGCGGATAAATAATAATGCAGGAGGAGAAAAATATGTTGAAGAAAGTCGTATGTTTGTTCATGGCACTGTCCTTGACGGCGACCCTGTTTGTCGGCTGTGGTAAGAGTCCTTCTACGGATGAAAGCGGCAGCACACCGACCTCCGAGAACGGCGAGACGACCCAGAACAGCAAGCAGACAAAGCCGCTGCGCTGGGCAGTGAAAGCTTCTGAGGCGGGCCGGGAGGAAATGCAAAATCTCGTGGATCTGGCTGCAGAGCATGGGATCGAGGTAGAGATGGTCCCGGTTCCTGACCCTGTTGCAGGCGAGGCAGATAAGCTGCTGATCTCACTGATGGGTGGAGAAGAGTTTGATCTGGTTATGAATGCATATCCCAACATGATCCCCTATGTGAACGCTGGTGTATTAGAGCCTCTGGATTCTTATATCAAGGCATCCGACTACGATGTTGACGGGATCTTCGGTGACTATCCCGCAGTTTTCAATGGGGAGATCTACGGCCTGCCTGCTTATGTAGATACGGCGATCACCATTTATAACAAGAAAATCTTTGATGATGCCGGTATTCCCTATCCTTCTGCCAAGGATTGGACATGGGAGAAGTTTATCGAAGTCGGCAAGCAGCTGACCAATGAAAGCGAAGGTATTTACGGCGCGTTCAATCCCCTGTGGGCGCATTATAACTACATGTACGCAATCCAAAAAGGTGCCGAGCATTATAAAGAGGACGGTACCTGCAACTATGATGATCCCTTGTTTGCCGAGGCAATTGAGTTCTACTACGGCTTGGGCAATAAGGAGCATGTGAATCCTGAGTTCCTGACCCAGAAGAGCCGCCAGATGCCCATTGACTACTTCACCACCGGAAAGGTTGGCATGAGCGTGGCCGGTGGCTGGACCGTCGGCTGGCTGACCGATCAGGCTAAGTATCCCCGTGATTGGAAGGCAGGCATCCTGCCGATGCCCTATCCTGAGGGAAGCAAGCAAAGCACCAGTGTTGTTGTGGCGGACTTTTTCGTTCCTGCGACATCTTCTCAGAAGGAGCTTGCATTTGAGTGCGCAGCCCTGTTTGCAGAGAATATGTATCTGATGGGGGCTGCCCATGTGCCTGCCCGCGTTAATCTGACGGAAGAGGAGATCAATGCTTATATCGAAGATCAGCTGATTGGCGGTCTGGCAGATGACGGTATTACGGTGGAGGATATCCGCGCAGCATGGTTTAATCCTGATGTGCTCCCGTTCAATGAAAAGGTCGTAGGTGATGCTTCTGCTGACATCAATAGCATCTTCACGGAAGAAGGTGGACTGTACGGCATTGGTGAGCAGGATCTGGAAACGACCATGAAAAATATCAAAGAACGCTGTGATAAGGCAATTGCAGATGCAGCGAAATAAAATCTTCTTTCAGAAGGTTCCGTAAATGTCGGCCCATCTTAAAAGTATGTTTCCATGGCTTTTGAGATGGGCCTTTCCCTAAATGCGGCAGCATCGGAGCGGGCAAATTATTTGCCGTGTTTAAGGGACATTGCTTAAGAATAGGAGCTCATGTCATGAAATCAAAACAAAGAATAAAAGAGGCCAGAACGGCATGGATTTTTATTACGCCGTATTTGATCGGATATCTGATTTTCCATTTTACGCCGGTACTCATATCATTGGTTCTAAGCTTTACCAATATCCGCTACATCAGTAAGCTCGATGCACTTAAATTCATCGGATTATCAAACTACGTTGAGATGTTCGGGGACCCGGACTTTTTGGGGGCTGTAGGCAACAGCTTTGCCTTTACGCTCATATATGTTCCTCTGGTTATGCTGATCGGTCTGCTTCTGGCAGTGCTGATCAACCAGAATATCTATCAGCGCAATCTGATCCGAAGCATGATCTTTATGCCATATGTCTCTAACATGGTGGCAATTGCCGTGGTATGGTCCCTGATTCTGGACCCAATCAGCGGCCCCGTGAATGCATTTCTCAAGAGTATCGGCTTAAAGACCCTGCCCATGTGGATGATGAGCTCTGACAGCGCACTGATCACGGTGGTACTGATTGCTATATGGCATGATGTTGGTTTCCAGTTTATAACCTTCCTTGCGGCGCTGCAAGGGGTCCCGATGGAGCTGAAGGAAGCAGCGGCTATCGATGGTGCCAGCCCTTGGAAAATTTTTCTGCATGTGACGATTCCCAGCATTATGCCGACCATTTTCCTGATGACCATAACATCTATAACCACTTCGCTGAAAAACTTTACCATTATTCAGGTCCTGACGGAGGGCGGACCAGGCTCATCTACCGTGGTATTGCCGCTGAATATCGTTCAGACTGCATTCTCTTCCATGCGGATGGGTTATGCCTGTGCGCAGTCTATTATGATGCTGATCCTGATCATGGCAATTACGGTGTTCCAGTGGAATATGCAGAAAAAATATCAGGATTGAGGTGAATCGCTGTGAAATTGAAGTCAAAAAGAAATCAGAAAGAGCAGGTGTTGAAGGTCATCCTGACGATCCTGCTGGTGGCATTGGGCATTGCCAATATTTTCCCGTTTATTTTCATGCTGTCGTCCTCCTTTAAGCCTCTAAACCAGATTTTTACATACCCCATCAAACTGATTCCGGAGACGTTCATTACAAGTAACTATGAAAATCTGTTTTCACCCCAGTATGATTTTATCCGCTGGTATGGAAACACGATTTTTGTAGTGGTGACCATTATTCTGCTCAAGGCCATGATCGTCAGTCTGACGGCTTATGCGTTTTCGAAGCTGCATTTTAAGGGGAGGGATACCCTGTTTGTGGTGCTGCTTTCCTCTATGATGATCCCGCCTGATGTGGTGCTTGTCCCGAAATATATTATTTTTCGGTGGCTACATTTAACCGATTCCCCGTGGGCGATCATCTGTCCGGCGGTTTTCGATGTGTTTTTCGTGTTTTTGCTGAGGCAGTTCTTTATGGGGATACCAAATGAACTGTCAGAGGCTGCGATTATTGATGGATGTAATCATTTCCAGATCTATTCCCGGATCATCATGCCACTGGCAAAGCCGGCGGTCACTACCATGGTAATGTTCACCTTTATCTGGGCATGGAATGACTACATGAGTCCCTACATTTTCATCACAGACCCCAAAAAACAGCTGCTTTCTGTTGGAATGAAAATGTTCCAGATCAATAATTCGGTTGACTATGGACTTGTCATGGCAGCTGCAACGCTGGTTTTGGCGCCTATCCTGATCGTTTTTATTTTCGCGCAGAAGTATTTTGTTCAGGGTATCGCTACCAGTGGTATGAAAAATTAAGGAATCGAGGGATCGTAATGCGGTATATTTTGCGTGTGGTTGTGCATGAGAATCAGTGGGAACGTCAAATGCAGGATGTTATCAGATTCTGCCATTATGCCCATATCGAAGAAGTGTTTGTAAAGGAGCAGTGTCACCAAATCCTGATGTCCCCGGTTCCTATGGAAAAGCACCGACGCATGAGTCGGATCTACAAGCAGTTTGCCAAGGGATTGCGGGAAAAAGGGATCATTTTCAGTATCAATATTGCAACGATCGTGGGACACTGCGATGCGGAGCTGGCCCCGGAGCAGCAGCTGCCGTTTTCCCATTTTGTAGGTGCAGACCTCAAGGAGCGTCAGTCGAATTTCTGTATTATGGACCCAGAATGGCAGCAATATGCTCAGGAAATGGTCTCGCTCTATGCTGCCAGCAAGCCGGCACGACTGATGATCGATGATGATTTCAGAAGTCTGAATCATTCCGGTTATTTAGGTTGTTTTTGCCCTTTGCATGTGCAGGCGGTTTCCAAACAAACGGGCAGACAATTGACGGCTGAATCCATTCTGAGGCATGTGACGGGAAATTCTGAGGAGGATCAGCAGATCAGAAAAGTCTGGATGCAGGTGAATTTTGATGCGCAGCTCCAGGCTGCAGAGAAAATCCGGGATGCAGTCCACCGTGTCAGTCCCGACACGATTGTTGGGCTGATGAACTCCGGTGAGCAGAACCATTCGGTTCAGGGACGAAAGATTGAACAGCTGATCGCGGCCTTTGCAGGGGACAAGAAGGGGCTGTCCAGGCCTTTGGGTGGAGCGTACAGCGATGCGCTGCATGAGGAGCTGATCGGAGCAGTTCAGGGGATGGCGTTGAGCATGGAGCAGCTTTCCAATGTGGAAATAGTCAGCGAGGTGGAAAATTGGCCCCATACACGCTATACAAAAAGCATTCGCCAAACCCGATTGCAGATGCAGCTTCATGCTATGGCAGGGGCAGATGCGATCTCGATGAACATATTTGATTTTATGGGAACCCCTTACGAGCAAGAACCGGAGATGATGCAGATGATCCGGGAGGCTCGTCGAGAATTGGATGAGATTGCAAGACTCCGCAGGGCGAAGCGGCCTGAGGGTGTTGGGGTGCTGTGGCATCCGGAGGCAGCCTTACATAAATGGAATTATGGTAACACGCCGGAGGAAATCGTGCCGGACCGGACCGCTGATACGCTGCTGCCACTGCTGGGTATACCGGTCTGCTTCCATGAGTCTGAGGTGAATTATCTGACTCAGGATGTAGCGGCATGTCTCAGTGACGATGATTTGCGCCGACTGCTGAAGCGAGGGTTGATTCTGGATGCCGGTGCCGCAGATGTGTTGGATCGGAGAGGGTTTTCAGACCTGATAGGCTGCCGTGTGGATGGAAAGGTGCAGGAGGTATCGGCGGAGATCTTGGAGGATGGCGACTTTTGCGGAAGGTTCAAAGGAAATATGCTCCCGACCAATCTGCTGCGGCTTCACCTTAAAGGGGAGGATATGCCTATGCTCGTGCCGGCAAAGAGCGCACACGTATTGACTGCTATCGTTGATCAGGACTATCATTGGATCGCCAATGGGGTAACGCTGTTTGAAAATCGTCTGGGCGGACGTGTATGTGTGATCCCGACCAATGTCTCGGTGTGGACGTGGGCCTATCGGTCCAGAGCATATTTGCTGCGCCGGATCGTAAACTGGCTGTCACAGGGGCGGATTCCAACCCAGTTGTCCGAGGGCGTGAATGTTGCACCGTTCTATTATAAGGATCGGCAGACGGGGGAGCAGATGCTGGCGCTGTTGAATACGGGATTGGATGAGGAAAGAGTTTCGGTCAATGTGGAAGGTATTGCGCTTGACAAAGACGGTGTGCCTGTATTGCTGGATGGACTGCTGCTTCCGGCACTGAGCTTGCAGTATTACATCATCAAATGACGAGAAAGTGTGATCCGGAATGAAAAAAACGAGCAAAAATCATCCTAATCTGCTGTTTGTATTTGCAGACCAGTGGCGCAAACAGTCATTGGGGATAGAAGATCCCAAAATAATCACGCCAAACTTTGATGCGTTTGCAAAAGACAGTGTCTATTTTCAAAATGCAGTAAGCAATTGCCCCCTGTGTTCGCCTTATCGAGGGTGTCTGTTCACCGGCAAGTATCCGGTCCAAAATGGTATATATGGCAATTGCATGACCGGGTATGATATCGCACTGCGGGAGGATGACATAGCCCTGAGTGATGTTTTATACGATCAGGGCTATCGGACAGGCTACATCGGAAAATGGCATCTGGATGAGCCAGAGCTGAATCATAGTGATCATCCGCGATCCGGCGCAGCAAACTGGGATGCATATACGCCCCAAGGGCCTCGCCGCCACCATTTTTCATATTGGCATGCCTACAATGCTGACAACGACCATCTGAGCCCTCATTACTGGGAGGATTCGCCGGAACGGATCGACATCGCCCAGTGGTCCCCGATCCACGAAACGGACAAGGCACTGGAGTTTCTGGCGCAAAGCTCTGAGCAGCCCTTTGCGCTGTTTGTATCTTGGAACCCGCCCCACCCGCCGTTTGATCGTGTACCGGAGCAATATGTGCGGATGTATGATGATCTGGATGAGCTTCCTCACAATGTCCCGGAGGCTGACAGATATGACAACCAGACCGGGGAGCCCGGAATCGTGGGGACAGAGCAGCTGAAGCTGGCTATGCGGCGATACTATGGTGCAATTTCGGGACTGGATGAGCAGTTTGGTCGATTGATGACATTTTTGAAGGACAATGATCTGTACGACAATACGCTGATCGTTTTGACGGCAGATCATGGGGAGCATCTGGGTACCCATGGGCTGGTTGGAAAGCACACATGGTATGAACAGAGTGTGTGTGTGCCTCTTATGATGCGCTATCCCGATAAGCTTTGTCCACGCAGAGAGGAGCTGTGTATTTCTACGGTGAATCTGCCCTCTACCATGCTGTCTCTGATGGATCTGGATCGTTCAGAAGTAGCGGGACCGGATGTATCCCGATATTTGGTGCAGCAGAGCCGACCCGATGAGGACTGTGCATTTTTATCGGCCTATGTCAGCCGCGATATATTTATAGAGGCGTTTCAGATGTTGGGGATCAAACCGGTGGATGTAGGCTGGCGCGGAATTCGGGATCGCAGATATACCTATGTTCTGTTCCGTGGGTATATGCCGGAGGATCGGCCATGCGCGCTTCTTTATGATAGAGAGAATGATCCGGATCAGGCCGCTCCCGTTGAGATGGGGAAGCGGATTGATCATACGGCAGCTGTGCATCTGCATGAGAAGCTGATGCGCCACCTAAAAACGGAGAACCCCGGATTTTATCAATGGGCCCGGCAGTGGTTTCAGGTTTCTGCAAATAAATGACACGTACTCCCGGTTTTTTT
Source organism: Clostridiales bacterium (assembly GCA_019418025.1). Lineage (GTDB taxonomy): Bacteria > Bacillota > Clostridia > Oscillospirales > Oscillospiraceae > Faecousia. The sequence goes on from DYCR01000006.1 coordinate 28,104, forward strand.
GCAAAAACCGGGAGTATATGCTATGATATCCCCATAGGAAACAAGGGCTGTTTACATGGATGGGTGAGAGGATATGAGTGAATACTACAAGCTTCTGATCGTGGACGATGAGGAGGAAGTGCGTCAGGGCATGTTCTGTGGAATCGACTGGGAGCGGTTCGGATTTCAGGCAGTTGCCCAGGCCGGAAACGGTCTGGAAGCAATGTCAGAAGTGGAAAAACACAAGCCGGATGTAGTTCTGACAGATATCCGAATGGATGGGATGGACGGCATGGAGCTGATTGGTTATTTGGCGGAGAAGCATCCGGATATCAAGGTGGTTCTGCTAAGCGGATTCAGTGATCTTGAGTATTATCAGACGGCGCTGCGGATGAAGGTGTTTGACTACATTCTGAAACCCAGCTGTCCCAAGGATTTTGAAAGCGTGTTTGGCAAGCTGAAAAAGGAACTGGATGGTATCAGGTTCCAACATCGGAAAATGGAAAATCTGACGGAGCATTTTGAACGGTCATTCAGCAAGGAACATATTTCATTTCTTTGTAGCTGGATGCAGGGGTTGATCCCCAGTGATGAGGAAATCAAGCGCGGCAGGGATTACTATCGGGTCAAATTCCCCGAGGAGAATTTAGCAGTTATCATTTTTACAACCCTGACGGGGGGAGAAAAGAATCAGTCGGTGGATGCGGCGGCATCTCAGAAGATGCTTCGCTGTCTCTCAAGTGAGCTGCAAGGGAAGGGACAATTTGTAAATTCAGAATTATTTCCTTTTGAAAAAAATGTGGTATGTATTACCGAATGCTCCGATGTGACAAAGCTTGCCGAGGGACTGAGCGATACCATCAGACGGATCAGACAGAAGTATGGTATGCTCCTGTTCGGCGGTGTAAGTGAATGCTGCTGTGATGAGCTGCTTTTGAGCTGTTATTTTAGTCAGGCTCAGCTTGCCATGCGCCAGAGCGTTTTCTTTGAGAAAGAGGATATCGTATTTTATCGGGATGTGGTAGCGGCAACTAAAAATCTGACCTCCCGGTACGGCCTCGACTATACCCACTGCATAGAGCGTCTGTTTAAGGATGACAAAGAAAGCTTTGAACGGGAGATCGCAGAACTGTTTTCCAAATTCTATGGAAAACTAAGGCTGAATTACGATTATCTCGACAGCATCTGCAACAATCTTTACTACACGGCCTTGCAGCATGCAGAGCAGCTGGGGTTGTATTTTCCTGAGACGGAAAACTTTTATGCCTATCTATCCAAGATGCATTCGTTAAGAGAAAAGGAATCCTACACCAGAGACGCCATTGAGGGGATCTATCTCATGACGAAGCAGGTGTGTCAGTCCGGTCAGAAAAACGTGGTATCAGAGATCGATAAAATGCTGGAGGAGGAATATGCAGATCCAGAGATGTCGCTGCTGAAAATCAGCGAACGGATCGGTCGCAGCAGTGCGTATATTTCAGCTGTCTACAAGCAGGAAACCGGAAAGAACATCATCGATGAGATCACACTGCGGCGAATGGAAAAAGCAAAGGAATATCTGGAGGAAACCAATCTGAAAATCTATGTGATCGCAGCACAGGTGGGGTACCAGGATTGTTCGTATTTTACGAGAGTATTCCGAAAAAATACTGGGATTGGGCCAAGTGAGTACCGAAAGAACAGGAAAAGACAGTGAAAATGAAGAATAAAATATTGGGGAAATAAATTCGGGGAGGAAAGTTGGATGCTTGTCAAGACCCTAAAGAAGCTTTCTGTCAAATCGGCGCTGGCTATTATCTGCCTGATCTGTATCCTGGTTCCATCCGCGGTGATCACAACCTTGCTCGTGTCCAATCAGTATGACACCTTGGTACACAATTCAATCAATACAGTCAACGATAATCTGGCTGTGATCGCAGCCAGTGTGGATACCATGTTGATGCAGGAGGTAGAAACCACATCAGAGACGCTGCTGTTTGACCACGATCTTCACGAGATGCTCCATGAGGCAGCTCAGGAGGAATGCCAAGGAAGAGATAAGCTTGTTCAGATTTATCTGCTCAATCAGCATATCTCCCGGGTAGATCCCTATGGGGATATCAACAAAAATTTATCGATCCTGTTGGATGAGAACGGGCGCATTTACAATGTCAGATTTCCGGCGATGTATGATGAGCGGATGCAGCGGTCTGTGGAAAGTCTCTGCTCTGCTGTCAGTACGAACTATACCAATCTTGAATGGTTTCCAATGCAGGACAATCTGTTTGATGCATCCTATCCGTCCCCTCGGTATCGGTACGTAGTGCCTGTGGTACGGAATCTGATATCCTACCGCAATCGTCAATATTATGGGAAATTGATCATGGCTCTGTATGAGGATACCATATTTGACTGTTATAAAAACAGCTCCTTACTGGAAAACGGCTGTGTATATATTGTTGACAGGGAGGGGAATCTGATCTCCCATTCGGATACCAATGCTTTAGAAGAGGATTTTTCTCAAAAGGGTTTGGTGCAGCGATGCCTTTCCGCCCCAACAGGGGGCTTCATCGATGAAGAGGCAAAGGTGTATGTATCGTCGAAAACGGCCAATCACGGGCAGTGGCTGTGCATCACCGAGGCTCATTTGGGGGCAATCAGTCGGGAAATCGCACAAGGGATCATCCGGTATTTGCTGATTGCCGGGATCGTGACCATGATCGCCATTGTTGCGGTGCTTCTGTTGGCGCGACTGGTTGTTTCGCCCTTTGACGACCTTAGGGAAAGTATGTATGCAGCGGCAAAACATGATTTTTCTCATAAGGTCCGAAAGCGTGGCACAAAGGATATGGTTCAGCTGATCGAAAATTACAACTATCTTTTGCAGGAAACCAACGATCTGATTTATCACAAATATGAGACTACCCGAAAACAGCAGCAGGCAGAACTGGATGCACTTGTCATGCAGATCAATCCGCATTTTTTGTACAACACGCTGGAGTCCATCAGCTGGAAGGCTCGTAATGCGGGAATCCCTGAGGTGGGGGATATGTTGTACTGTCTGGGGAAGATGTTTAATCTGTCTGTCAACAAGGGAAAGCGAATGTGTACTTTGAGCAGAGAACTAGAGCATGTGGAGCTGTACCTCCAACTGCAAAACCTTCGTTATAAGAACAAGTTCCGATTGGAGGTATCGGTGGAGGATGAGGAGCTTCTTGATTATGAAGTTACAAAGCTCATTTTGCAGCCGATTGTGGAAAACAGTATCCTGCATGGGTTTAAGAATCGGTCTGACGATTGCAGAGTGCATATCCATGTACAGTGTGACGGAAGTCTGGTGACTATTTTTGTGGAGGACAATGGCTGCGGTATCCCGGAAGAGCAGCTCGGGCTGCTGCGGACACGGCTCAGTGATACCCGGGTGGATTATGATGAGCAGCAGGCATTTCACAATCAACAGCGGGGCGCGGGAATCGGCATTATCAATGTACATCAGCGCATCCGCCTGTATTACGGTGAAAATTACGGAATAGAGGTTGAAGCGTCGTCGCCTGAGGGGACCTGCATTGCGGTCAATCTTCCGTATCAAAAAGAGGAATCTGAGTGACGTGGCGTTCGGCGGTTTCGGAGGAGGTATCATCTACTGCCGCTGATGACGGCTTTGATCTTGTGGGGATGCAGAAGGGGAAAAGAAAACCAAGCGCGGCACCGTGAGGTGCCGCGCTTGGTTGGCATGCCGAAAAAATGGGGTGAAATCACTCGGCCTTGAGCATGTAGGTTGCTCCGGCGGTGATATCGGTCTGGTCGATTCCGGTGGTGGCGTACTCACCATCGATATAGAAGGCCCAATATTTGCCGTCCTTGTTGAAGTCCAGTGTGGTGCCGTTTACGGTGGTGATCATCAGACCGAAGTCGCTGGGCTCACCGGCAACCAGTCCCAGCTCGACAAGAGCCTCGCCGACGGTGGTCTTGTCGGTATTGATCTGGACGGTGATCTCCTTGCCGTCGGTATCGACAACTGCAAGGGTGAACTGTGTGCTGCCGATGCCGAGACTCTGACCGTCGGTAATGGTGGCAACGGTGGGCTCGGTGGTGGTGGAGGGGGTGCTGCCGCAGCCTGCTGCAAAGATGGACAGGGCTGCTGCCAGCATCACGGCCAGGATAACAGAAATAAGCTTTTTGGTGGTGTTCCGATTCATAAGTGATCTCCTCGTTCAGAAGTTTATGGCGCAGTGATCTCTGACCGCCATAGCGGCAGGGGGAGGATCATCGGTGATGTATCCCCGATACAGCGGCATGCCGGCAGGACCTGCCATGTACGGCGGCTGCTCTTGCGGGACTGAAGGGGATACTGCGATCCATCTGTGTGCCATTTACTGACATTATACGTCAGGAATCCCGAAAATTGCAAGTGCAATATATGCACAGCCGCATTTTCCTCAGGGGGGTGGGATGCTCCGGGATCTTTTCCGGAAGCTTGCCCGCAGAAGCGGAGGCCATACAGTCACGCCCCTTCCCGTGCATGGAATCGGCTGTACGGAAGAGGGGGCTTTGCACGGTATGACGTACCTGACATAATGTTTACAAAACAGTAAAAAATCACAATTTGACATTATTCTTTTCGGCTCTTATAATGAATATAGAATCAATTCACAACCTCTGGGAGAAAAATGATGGTAATATTGATACTCGATACCGAAAAAGAAAACAGCCGCCATCTGCGCCGGATGATCCCTGCGGTGAGCATTGAGCCAAGCCGGATCATCACGGCTTATTCTGCCGGCAAGGTGGCTTCTGTTGACGACGAGATCGACCTTGTGATCTGCGACATTTCTTTTCTGCGCAGCGTTCACGATGCGCAGTGGATGCAGCAGCTCCGCGGGAAAAATCCTCTGGTGCAGCTTGTGGTTTCCGGCGCCCATCTGACCGAAAGCGACATCCGGAACATCCTGAAAACGGGGGCAACGGATTTTTTGCCGAAGCCGTATCAGCATGACGACGTGGTCACGATGCTTGAGCGGGTGGAGGAGGACCGGACCATGCGCCAGAGCATGTACAAATCCCTGCAAAACGAAAAATACTGGCGGCAGAATCAGATCTACGTTCAGGAGCTGTTCTGGAAAAGGCTCTGCCTCAACCGTATCTCCGGCAATCCCGATGAGATCGAGGAGGCAGCCTTTCGGGTGGACATTGCCATGGATAAGGACTCTTACTACAAGATCATGCTCATCACCATGAAAAATCAGGACGAAATGTGGAATTCCATGGGGGAGGGAGCCTGTCAGGCGGCCCTTCAGGAGCTGACCCGCACCACTTTGGTGGGGGATGGGGCCTTTTGTCGAGTGATCGTTATTTACAGCCGCATCGTGGTCATTTTGCAGCAGCAGGAATTTGAAGAGGTAGAGGGGAAGTGCCGTCAGCTGATCCATCGGTGCCGGCAGGAGATCGGTGCAGAGCTGATCTGCTATATCGGCAAAAGCGTGTTTTGTGAGGGCATCCATGAGTCCTATGCCCAGCTGCTGTCTTACAGCAAGGATGATGTGCTCAAGCAGAACGACGTGGTATATGTGGGCAGCCGGAAGCGGGAGGAGAACAAAATCGCCATCCCCGTCTGCTGGGGGGATCTTCTCTATTCCAATCAGCCCCTGTCCCTTGTGGAGGCGGTGCGCAGCTATCTGACGCCCCTTGCCAAGAGCGGACAGCTCACCGAGCAGAATTTCCGCATTTTTCAGCAGGATATGCTTCAGCTGTTTTTCTCGTACATGGAGCGAAAGGCCCTTCGGGCCCATGAGCTTTATGACAATAATGAGATCTACAAGCTCTATAAGGTCGCGATCCTGTCCATCGACGGGATGTGCCTGTGGGTGCAAAGGTGCGTGGAGTACATTACCAAGGGCATGTGTCAGGAGTATGCCACGGAGAACCAGAGGGTCATCACCAGTATCAAGAAATTCGTACACGAAAACATGGGGGAGGAGATCTCCCTGCCGGAAATTGCGGAGGCGGTGCATCTGAGCCCGGACTACGCCACCAAGATCTTTAAACGGGAGACGGGAAGGACCATCAAGGAGTACCTGATTCAGGAGCGGATGGAGCGGGCGAAGAAGCTGCTGCTGTCCCAGAATGCCACGGTCAGCGAGATCGCTCTGGAGGTGGGGTACAGCAATCTGTCCTATTTTATCCGGACCTTCCGCAGCTATTTCCACGTGACGCCCAAGCAGCTGCAAAAACAGAAAACTGAAAATTGATAGTGAAAAACAGGAATTGTGCCACTTTTGACAAAATATGTCGAAAGTGGCACTGTTTTTTAAATGTATCAAATAAGATATCGGATTTGTGATACTTTTGAATCCAAAAAGAAGAGATGGAAGGTGAACAGTTTGATATACTTTAGTTAAATCAAACAAAAAATAATAAGAATTTTTTATATATGAAGCAGCATACGCGAGGAGGATAACAGGAGCATGAAACGGATTCCCAAATTGATTCTCTGTGATGTGGATGGGACCCTGATCGACAGGAGTGAAAAGATCACGCCTGCGTTCGATGTTCTGGAGGAGCTGATCCGGACCCATCATCTGCATTTTTCCATCGCATCGGGACGATGCGCAGAGCTTGTAGAGATGTATGTTCAAAAGCTGGGGATTCAGGACCCGATCCTGATCAACAACGGAGCCGGCGCTCGGCAGAACGGACAGGTCCTGTGGGATGAGCTGTTTGATGCCAGATACGTCAAGGAGGCCGTCCATGAGGCGGATCGTCTGGACATGGCAGTTTTTATGTGCCACGGAGATTATGAGCTGGCATACAGGCACAATGCCTACATCCAAAGAGAGATCGATGTGTTTGGGCGGTACAACCGCTTCCACATCCCTCTGGATTCTGAGTGGGAGACGATGCAGCTGGAGCGGGTCATGCTGACTGACCCCTGCAAGCCCGGCAGAGTGGATCAGCTGATGGAATATCTGACCCCGTATGCAGAGCATCTGCGGATCATCCGCTATGATGACCGTCACATTGACGTGATGAAAAAGGGCGTGTCCAAGGGGGCGGCACTGGACAGACTGGTGCAGACCATGGGCATCACCTTGGAGGATGTTATGTTTATCGGCGACGGACTGAACGATATGGAGATCGTCAAGGCCGCAGGCATCGGCGTTGCCGTGGGAAATGCCAATCCCGAGCTGAAGGCTGCGGCCGATTATGTATGCAGCGGCTGCAACACCGACGGTGTGATCGAGGCGGTTCGCCGTTTCTGTGTCTGATGGGGCGTGCAAAGGAGTAAATGAACATGAAACCCAAACAAAGCCGCTTAAAGCGTCGTTTCCAGATTCAGCCATATCTCTGGCTGCTCCCCAGTATGATCGTCTTTACCGTGTTCACGTTTTACCCGTTTATCCAGACGATCTATAAGAGCCTGTTTATTGTCAATTCCACGGGTGTTGTTAAGAAATTTGTCGGTTTTGAGAATTATTTATACATCCTGAAGGATGAAAAATTCCTGATCGCTATTAAAAACACCCTGCTGTTCATGCTGCTGACGGTGCCGATCTCCAAGGTCCTCGGCTTCCTGCTGGCGCTGCTTGCCAACAAAAGGCGCAAGCTGTCGGCGATCTATGAAACGAGCTTTGCCCTGCCGATGGCCATGGCAACGTCGGTCATTGCCATGATCTTTCAGCTGCTGTATGTGTCGCCTCTGGGCATGATCAACGGTCTGACGGGGCTGAAGATCGGCTGGCTCACAGATTCCAGATATGCCCTGCTGGCGGTGGCGGCTGTCCAGATATGGCTGTCCACGGGATATGCCTTTGTATTCATGCTGTCGGCGGTCCGGGCGGTTTCCAAGGATATTCTGGAGAGTGCGGAGCTTGACGGCGCCGGTTCATGGAGAAAGATGATCTCCATTTACCTGCCGCTGACGACCCCCACGATGTTTTACCTGATCGTCACGGATCTGGCATACAGCATGATGGTGATGGGTCTGGTCAACGTGCTGACCGGCGGCGGTCCCAACAATTCGACCCTTACCATTATGCAGTATATCTATCAGCAGTTTGCCGGTGCGGGTAACTACACCAATGCCAACCCCGCGGCAGTCATCGCCTTCCTGATGACACTGGTTTGCACCATTCTGACCTTTGTATGGGAGAAGAAAGGAGTGCATTATCAATGAAAAAAGATAAGCTCACGGATATCAGCATGCAGATCTTCTGCCTGCTGTGCGCCTTCATGATCCTGATCCCCATCTTCTATGCCGTCAGCGTTTCCTTTATGCGGCCGGAGGATATCCTGACCACCTCTTACAACATCCTTCCGCCGGAGCCCAGTCTTGAGAACTACGTGCGGGCCGTCACGGCGACTCCCATCATGCGATACATGTTCAATTCCTTCTGGATCGCTCTGGTGTGCAGTGTTTCCCGTGTGATCATCGGTGCATGTGCGGCGTTTGCATTTTCGTTTTACGACTTTAAGGGAAAGAAATTCCTGTTCCTGCTGACGCTGACCACGATCATGATCCCGCCGGATGTTCTGGTGGTGCAGAACTATGTGACCATTTCCAAGATGCATCTGCTCAACACCTATCTGGGTGTCTGCTCCATCTTTCTGGTCTCTGCCAACAATATCTTTATGATGCGGCAGCATTTCCTGACCTTTTCCCGGTCCCTTTACGAGGCTGCCAAGCTGGACGGGACCTCGGATCTGATGTTCTTTGTACGGGTCCTGCTGCCCACAAGCACGCCGATCCTGTTCACGATCTTCATTTCGTCCTTCGTGAACGTGTGGAATCAGTACGTCTGGCCCATGCTGGTGGCCAGCAAAACAGAGATGCGGACCATTCAGGTGGGCATTACCATGCTGAAGGATCGGGAATCCTCTGCCTTCGGCCCGGTGATGGCCGGAACGGTTCTGGCGCTGATCCCCACGGTGATCATCTTTGTGGTATTTTTGAAGAAAATTGTGTCTGGCATGATGACCGGCGCAGTGAAAGAATAATTCTTAGGAGGAAATTATGATGAAACGGAAGCTGACTGCTCTGGCAATGGCTCTGACGATGACGGTTTCTCTGGCGGCCTGCGGAAGCAAGGGCGACACCCAGACCGATGGGGTGACGGAGCTGCAATACTGGCACTCTATGGACGGTGTTCCCGGTGGCCTGGTCCAGAAGCAGATCGATGCATTCAACGCAGGCATCGGCGCAGAGAAGAACATCCACGTGACCGGCGTGTTTCAGGACTGGCCCGGCACGGATGCACTGACGGCTGCCATGTCCACCGACGATGTGGACAACATGCCCGACGTGATTCAGCTCTACAGCGAGAACGTGGATCTGGTGACCGACTGGGAGCGTGCCGTGTGGGTAGAGGACTACATCGGCAAGGAAGGCTCCAGTGTGGCTAAGGAGGATCTGCTGCCCAATGCAGTTTCTGCCTACACCCTCAACGGACGCATGCTGGGCGCACCCTACGCCATCTCCACTCTGGCACTGTACTACAACAAGGATCTGCTGGCACAGGCCGGCTATGACGCACCTCCTGAGACCATTGCCCAAATGGCGGAGATGATGACGGCGATCAAGGAAAAGACAGATGCCGCATACGGCCTGAATGCACGCATCACACAGTTTGAGTTTGAAAGCTTCATCGCCACTCAGGGAGCAGAGGGCACCTACTTCGGCAACAACGAAAGCGGCCGCAGCGGTAAAATGACCGACCTTGCTTCTGAAAAAGAAATCAGCGCATTCCTGACCGAGTGGGAAAAGGTCGTTGCAACGGGCGCGCTGAAGCCCACCAAGGACAGCATGAACGAGGAGTTTGCGCAGGGCCTCAACGCCATGGTGCTTATGTCCACCTCTCAGATCCCCACCGTCACCGAGCTGGTCGGCGACAGCTTTGAGTGGGGCGTAGCCGAGATCCCCACCGTCAGCGCTGACGACGTGGGCGGCGGCTTCCCCTCCGGCAGTGCGCTGTTCATGATCGACCGTGATGACGAGGCTAAGCGTGCAGCTGCGTGGGAGTTCGTGCAGTACATGATCTCTGCCGAGGCACAGTCCATGTGGCTGGACGGCTACTGCTATGTCCCCGTGAACGTCCATGCATCTGAGACAGAAGCCTTCAAGACCGCAGTGGAAGCAAATCCCCGCCTTGCGGTTCCCAGTGAGATCCTTGCCAAGGTTCCGGCCTCTGTTGTGGCCTCCTTCTGCCCCAACTCCAGTGAGATCGGCGGGATCATCAAGGACAAGATGATCGAGTTCGGCAACGGGAACCTGACCA
>DYCR01000006.1:38342-78763 GCA_019418025.1 Clostridiales bacterium
ACCAAGGACGAGACCTTTACCGCCATTATGGACGGGACGGCTGCCGCATTTGAAAATTACTTCCGCGCAAACCCCATTGACTGAATAAAGGAGAAGGGCCCTGATCTCAGGGCCCGAATTTTATATGAATGATAAGAAGATACCAGTCGTGATCGACTGCGATCCCGGCGCAGATGACGCATTGGCCATCCTTTTGGCACTGAGCAGCCCGAAGCTTGACGTGGTGGGCATCACCACCCTCTGCGGCAACGGTCCGGCAGAGCAGATGGCGAAAAACGCTGCCAAGGTCTGCGCCATGGCCGGACGGCTTGACATCCCTGTGTATATCGGGTCGGAGCAGCCCATGGAGCGCCGGCTGAAGTTCACCACATTGTACTGCGGAGAGGACGGACTCTGCGAATCGGGTCTGCGCGAGCATAACGAGCTGATTTCCCAGACCGGCGCGGCGGATTTTTTTGCAGGACTCAGCGGGCCTGTGACGGTGGTGGCAACAGCAGGACTGACCAATCTGGCGCAGGTCCTGCTCCGCACCCCGAAGGCGGCGGAGCATATCCGTGAGATCGTTTTTGCCGGAGGCTATTTCCGGCTGAATCCCAAGCCGGATCGGGCGGAGTGGAATGTTCTGGTGGACCCGGAGGCGGCACAGGTGGTGTTTGCCTCGGGCATCCCCATGCGCTGCGTGGGTTTGGATGTGACCAATTGTCTGGAGGATACCTTCGTCGAGCAGCTGCTGCATGAGACGGACGGCAGGGTCCACGATTTTGTGAAGGCCTGCACCGACTACGATCGGCGGGTGGGGCTGTCTGTGTACAGCATTCTGGTGGACGGCATGGCAGTGGCGGCGGTGATGGAGCCGGAGACGGCCTCCTATGTCCGCGGCAGGGTGCAGATCCATCCGGATCGAAAGGATGCAGGCTTGATGGAGTTTCACCCCTGCGACGATGGGAACGTCCTTGCGGCGGGTGCATTTGCCTATGACACCTATCTGTCGATGATGAAGGAGATGATGAAATGATTTTATCCACCTCAACAAACATCTATTGCGAAAGACCGGACGGGACGGTCCTGCCCATCCAGCAGACTCTGGAGGCGGCGGCTCAGGCAGGATTCGACACCTTCGATATGAGCTTTTATGAGTACAGCTATCCTGGCTCCCAATTCCTGACAGAGGACTGGAGGGCTTGGGCGGAGACGATCTTGGAGACGGCGGAGAGACTGGGACTGCGATTTTATCAGAGCCACGGATATACATATGATTTCCTTGATCCGGAGCTTACGCAGGAGCAGCGCCGCTGGCAGGAGACACTGGTGCGCCGCTCCATCGACTGCTGCGCCATGCTTGGGGCAAAGGTACTGGTGACCCATGTGAGTCCCGGCAGGAAGCTTGATTGCAGCCCCGAGCAGCTGCGGCAGTACAACCGCCGATACCTCCGTCAGCTGATCGACTATGCCGACAGCCGTGGGATGAAGGTGGCCATCGAGAACCAGTTTTACTGCGACACGGCGCCGGAGCAGATGTTCTTTGCTTTTGCACAGGATATTGCGGAATTTGTGGACAGCTTCGGTGACCCCAGACTGGGTGTGTGCTGGGATTTTGAGCATGGTGCCATTATGGAGCTGGATCAGCCTCAGGTGGTGGATACACTGGGACACCGTCTGACGGCGACCCACGTTTCCGACACCGTCAGCAAGACCTTTGAGCCTTACATGCATGTCATGCCCTTCACCGGGCTGCTGGACTGGAAGCCCATCATGCAGGCTCTGGGCCGGATCGGATATGCGGGGGCATTCTCCTTTGAGGCCCACAACTTCCTGAAAAAGATGCCGGACGAGCTGGTGGAGACGGGGCTGAAATTCAGCCATCAGATCGGCAGATACCTGCTGTCTCTGGCAGAATAAGGGTGGACGAGCGGATGTTTATACAGTATTATCGCTATCGCAGCAGATACCGCTGTGAGCAGCTGAGGCAGGACCCGCACCTTAAAATCGCATATCCGGCAGACGAGCATGGAATGATCACGGCGGCCCATGATTTTTATGTGATCGGCAATTTTGTCGATTGCACGATCGATGAAGCGGCAGTGCTGACGGTGGAGCTGGTGGAGCGGGAAAGCGGCAACGTGGTCAGGACTGTCAGAACCAACCGAAAAAACGGGCCCCTTCTGGCCTCTTATTCGGGCATCGTTTCTGAGGAAACGGCAGAGGCCATCGGCAGCAGCGGCATGCCGGATCTTGCTTATGACCCGGAGGATGCAGCGTCCATCGGCTATACATGGAACAAGGCTTATTACTGCGATACCGGCTTTTCTGCGCTGATCTACGGCGGAAGCTTCGGCCGTGACCGGATCTGCCAGAACGACCAATTCGGCAATCCGCTCAAGCCTCTTGCAGAGGGCTTCTATGAGGTGCGCGTGACCTTGGAGAACGCCGGAGAGCAGTATGTATCTTCGAAAACGATTCGCTTGGCAACGGGACAGAAGGAGATCGTCCTGTCCCGTTTTTCCCCAAAGGAGCATGTGGAAATCGTGGAGCGTTTTGTTCAGGAGCAGGGCTTTGAGCCGTTTACAGACCCCTATGCAGGAATATGGGACCCTCAATATTTTTCCTGTCCGTGGCATTCCGATGCCTATATCGAGATTCCGGAACGGTGGCACTGGGGGGATGCTCAGGAATATGAGTCCGGAGTGGTGCATTGCTTTCAGCACAACATTTCCGAGGCCTGCGTTTCCTACCGCATCGAGATCGCGAATATGCTGCGGCAGTCTGCCGACTGCGTCAATCAGCCGGATCGGCTGAGGTTTTACTACTATCCGGCGGGGAAGGCCGCCTTGGAGCGCACAGCCGGAGAGCAGCTGGCGCTCATGCCCCCGGGGCGGTATGCGTTTTTCACCGGCATGCAGCGTGAAAACGGCATGCTGCGGGTCAGGGCAGCATTCAAGCCCATCCCGTCGGCGGTGGAGCAGATACAGGGTTGTGAATACCGCATCCTCAACCGCATTGCAAGGGTGGATTACATCCTGCACGGAGGGGACGGAGCATGCATCAGGATCGAGGATCAGCAGGTGGGCATCCGAAAGCAGAAGGAGGATCAGACCGAGGAGTATCTGGTTCTGGAGTCGGAGCATGCGCTGCCGCTGCAAGACCTTCGGGGGGATATTTCCCTGTGCATGATCGCAAAGGACCTTTCCGGGAAAATATGGGACAGCATCAGGGCGGAAATTCCGCAGATCGGCTGACCTGACAAAAAACAGGCGTGACTTACTGGAAAGTCACGCCTGTTTTGTCTGCCTGAAAGTTCCTTTGGACCAAGGGGGGCAGCTCCCTGCACGGTCTTGTCCCCGAGGGGGAGAGGAAAGCGTCCATAAAGCTGCCCCCTGCGGACCGGAAATTCCGGCGGCAGGGGGCCTTGAAAGGGAATATGGCTCAATGGATGATTATGCCGGGACTCAGGCGTCGCACTGGTACCACAGCTCTGCCATGCCCAGTCGGGCCACATCGCCCTTGCGGAAGCCGACCTCCTCATACCGGCCGACGATGGTGCCGTCCAGCAGGCCGGTGGTCAGATCCAGATAGTCCTTGATGATCTGCTTGTCGAGGGTCACCGCGTCATGCCCCACGCCCAGTCGGTCGTAGTCTGCCTCCAGTGCCCACAGCTTTGCCATGGTGTGGTTGCAGATCCGGATCAGGGCGGTGTCATTGTTGGGCTGACGTGTGAGGATGATCCCCACGTTGGCGGTGTCGCCGGTGAACAGGGTGCGGCTTGTCTTGTCCAGAATGCAGACCTCGCCGTCGGAATGGCCGGGGGTGTGGATCACCTGAAGCACCCGTCCGCCCAGATCAAAGACAGTGCCGTCTGTCATGGGCTGCCATGGATAGGTTTCGGGTGTCATCTCCGTGGGGACCAGCTCCAGCAGCTCCTTCACATCCAGCTCCGGGCAACGAATGGGGGCGCGGCTGGTGATGAAATAGGCCCGCAGCTTGTTTTCGTCCCGTGTGCCGGTGAGCTTTTCGACGGTTTTCATGGTCTGCTCCTGCATGCCTGCATCCGCAGGGTGCTGATATACGGGGCAGTCGGAAAACTGGAATACACCGCCGTTGTGATCAAAATGCCCGTGGGTGATCAGGATGATAAGGGGCTTGTCGGTCAGCTGCCGGACGATTTGCCGCAGATCTCCAATGCCGCAGCCGGTATCGATCAGTGCGGCTTTTTCTTCGCCCTCCACCAGAAAGGCGTTGACCAGATGAAATTCACTGATGCACCAGATGTGGGGCGCGATTTGGGTTACTTCGTGTTTTAACATGGTGAAATGTTACTCCTTATGGGATTGGTGGAAAATCGGGGCTCACTGCTCCAGATCCTTCAGTGCAGCGGCTTCCTTCTCTTTGCCCATCTGCATGACCTTCTGGCTGATCTTGCTCATTTCGTCATCGGAAAGGTTATAGATGATCTTGTAGCAGATGAACACCAGAATGCAGCCGACAGTGGGCCACAGGCCGCCGAACAGCTTCAGTCTCTCGGCGACACCGGGCAGCTGGCCCATGGAGCCGAGGGCGGCATCATAGCCCAGAGCCTCCAGAACCAGAGCGATGATGGAGGTGGATGCAGATGCGGCGAAGAACACCAGGAAGGTGATGGTGGCGTAGACGGTGCCGTCGTTGCGCTGACCGGTGATGTAGGCCTGATAGTCAACTGCGTCGGCGATCAGGGACCACAGCAGCAGGGTGGTGGCAGAGGTGAAGCAGGATGCACCAAGCTGAGCCACGATCCATGTGGTGGGGGTCATGGGGGCGAAGGCGGTCAGGGCGTAGCATGCTGCGGCGATCAGAGTGGGCCATGTGACCAGATTCTTCTTGCCGAAGCGCTTGACCATGGGCTTGACCAGCAGCATGCCGAGAATCAGGGGGATCATGGTGCTGAGGGATGCCCAGGACAGCATGGAGGTGTCCTGAAAATAGACCATGAACACATACTGGTTGATCATGGAAACGGGCTGAATGAACAGCTTGGAGAAAACATATGCCAGAACAACGGCGATCATAATGCGGTTTTTCAGGAAGCCCTTGGCAACCTGAAGGTAGTTGATGCGCTCGCCGCCTGCGGAGATGTTGCTGTCGGGAGTCACCAGAACGCGCTCGCTGATGAGCTTGTGGGACAGAAGCAGGCACACCACGCAGAAGGTGCCCATGATGAGGCTGAGCAGGATGAAGCGGCTGGCGATGGGGTCCTCGTTCTGATCAAACAGCAGCATGGGGGCGATGGTGGTGGGGATGATCATGCCGAGGAAGCTGCCGATGGACCGGAAGTTGGAAAGCTCGGTGCGCTGCATCTGGTCTGTTGTGATGATGTTGGACATTGCACCGTAGGGGACGTTGATAAAGGTGCCGACGATGCCCCAGATGAAGTACATCACCAAGACCCATGCGATGCGCACAGCGTAGGGCATTGCGGTGACGTTGATGAACAAAATCATGGTGAACACCATGTACGGCAGTGCAAACCATTTCAAATAGGGCTTCATTTTGCCGTATCTGGTGGCGGGGCGGTTATCGACGGTGCGGCCGATGAAGGTGTCGTTCAAGGCGTCCAGAGCCTTACATAGGAATACGATGGTTGCGAAGTGGGTGGCTTTGATGCCCATGATGTTGACGCAGAACAGCATCAGGTAGCTGTTGACGATGACCTGAAGGCTGTTGAAGCCCCAGTCACCCAGCATGTATCCGATTTTGTCCTTCATGCCGAAGGCAGGGGCGTTTTTGATGTTGTGGGCGTACTGTTCGTTGAGTTTGACAGTATTTGCCATGATCGCTACTCTCCTTTTTACTCTTCTTGACTCTCGTAGTACAGGTCACTGTTTGCCCGCAGGATGATGCGGGGGGTGACCTTGTGATCCTTTGGCAGCTTTTCTCCCTTGATCAGATCGTTGAACATCATTTGTGCGGCCTTGTATCCGATGAGCTTTGGACACTTGTCGATGACCATATCCATGGTGCCGCTGTGCAATGCACGGTAGCTCTGCTCAAACAGCTCGCTGCCGATGACCACGTCCGGGCGGATGCCGGTGCGCTCCAATGCCCGCAGCATGGATTGGGTGTGGCGGGCGCAGGTGCTGTATATCCCCACCAGATCCGGCATGGCGAGGATCTCGGCAAAGATGCTGCTGTTTTGCTTGATGTCCCATGCCAGCAGTCGGTTGATAACCTGATGCTGGGGAGCCATTCGGGCAAGGGCCTGCATGCACGCGGCGGTGTTGGTCTCTCCGCCGGGGGTGTCCTGACTGAGGATGACCACCTTGCCGGGACGGTGCAGGAACTTCGACAGCATCTCACCGGCCATTTCACCGGCAAGGGCTTCGTTCTCTGTCACATTGCAGATGTCAGCAAGACTCTTCGGACAGCTCTCCACAACAATGACCCGGGTGCCGCTGCCGACGATCCGGTTGACGATGGTTTCGGAGGCTTCGTCCAGAACAAGACCATAAACGACAACGCCGTCAAAATGCACCGGACGATCCCGGTATATATTTTTCAGGGTGCTGAGGGTGTTGTCATTGAAGGATTCCATGTCTGTGCCGGGAACGTAGTATTCGTGAAACATCACGTTGAACTGGGAAACTTCATTCCGGAACTGAAAATACCCGTCCAAGATCCGATCACGGAAATACTGGGCCTCTTTGACCCGCAGGGGGAACAGCAGGGCAATGTTGGTGGTCTGCTTGCGCAGGGAGGCCGCGGCCAGATTGACCGTGTAGCCCTGCTCCTTGGCGATGGCAAGGATCTTTTCCTTCAATGCCTCGCTGCAGCCTTCTTTGTTGTTGAGTACGCGGTGTACCGTCGTGAGGGATACACCGGCCTGTTCGGCGATTTGCTTCAGGGTGACTTTTGCTGCCATTTGTTACACCTCATTTGAACCTCTGCGCAGTGCAAAACATAGGTTAAATGTTTTACGAAAAATTTTACGCAAATGTTTTCTCAAATTTTGTGTATGGAATTATACAGACTTTACGTTGTTTTGTAAATTGACAATAAATCTGAAAAACCGAGAAAACTTTGTATGTAATGTACAAAAATCGAGGGGGATCGCCAAAGAAGGAAGAGAAGCTCCGGCATAAAAAGAGGACCGCCGATAGGGCGGTCCTCTTTCATCGTGTTGCGTGTATGGATGGAAATTTTTCCTAAGGGGGTCACGGCGTTTGGGAGGCTTCCTTCATAAGGTCAAAGGTGAGGCTCGCGTGATCCACGTTTTCGGGCATGGTGACTGCCAGACCCACCTGCATCAGGGTTTCGCCGCTTCTGCAAAGGTTCAGCTGAGGGATGCGGTAGCGGGCTTCGGGATCAAGACCCTGAAGCCGGAGATACTGGGGCTTGGGATGGGGGGCTCCGGTTTTCCACGCAAGCATCACGTGGGAGCGATCCTGCTCGGGGGAGACCAGCTGCCATGCGCAGCAGTCTGTTTGGAAGGGGCTGCGCAGCCGGTAGAAGGTCCCTCGGTCAATCAGCTCCTCCAGACGGCGGTGGGTCTGGATCTGCTGACGGATGGCAGCCTTCTCCTCATCGGAAAGCTTCCCCACGTCAAATTCATAGCCGAAGCTGCAGCACTGGGCTACGTCGCCGCGGGTTTGGAAGGGGGTCGTTCTTCCGGTCTGATGGTTGGGACAGGCGGAAACGTGGGCCACCATGGCTGAGGGGGGATAGACATAGCTTGTGCCGTACTGGATCTTCATTCGCTCCACGGCATCGGTGTCGTCACTGGTCCAGATCTGGGGCATGTAGTAGAGCATGCCGAAGTCGAACCGACCGCCGCCGCCGGAGCAGCCCTCGAAAAATACCTTGGGGTACTTGGCCTCCAGTCGGGAGATTAGGTCATACAGGCCCAGAATGTAGCGGTGGGCCGTTTCGCCCTGCCGCTCCGGACAGAGGGCACCGGAGCCGTTGTCGGTCATGTGGCGGTTCATGTCCCACTTGATGTAGGAAATGTCATATCGATCCAGAATCTCGGACATCTGCCGGAAGATGCAGTCCACCACCTCGGGGCGGCTCATATCCAGAATCAGCTGACTGCGGGACTCCACAGGCTCCCGGCCGGGGACATGGATGCACCAGTCCGGGTGCTGCTCAAACAGCCGGCTGTCCCGGGAGATCATCTCCGGCTCGAACCAGATGCCGAACTGCATGCCGCTGCTGTGACAGGCATCGATGATGCCCTGCAGGCCATTGGGCAGCTTCTTTTCGTGGATGAACCAGTCACCCAGAGAGCTGCGGTCGTCATCCCGATGGCCGAACCATCCGTCATCCATGACCACAGTATCAATGCCCAGTCCTGCGCAGTCTTTGATGAATCGGATCATCTTGTCCTCGTCAAAATCGAAGTACATGGCCTCCCAGCTGTTGATCACGATGGGGTGGCGCAGGCTCGGGTCGGCGCATCGGCCCAGATGCTCCCGACAGACCCTATGGAAATTCCGGGACATGCCGTTGAGGCCTTCGCCGCTGAATGTCAGCAGCGCTTCCGGTGTCTGGAATGCCTCGCCGGGGGCAAGCTGCCAGCAGAAGGTCTCGGGATTCAGTCCGATCTGCACCCGTGTCATGTCAAAGTGATCGACCTCCACGGAGAGCTTGAAATCTCCGCTGTAAATCAGGCTGATGCCAAAGACACGGCCGGAGTCCTCGGCGGCATTTTTTTCCGCAAGGGCGGCAAAGGGATTGAGCTGATGACTGGATGCCCCACGACGGCTGCCGACGGCGCTGATGCCGTGGCGGAGGGGGGTGCGCTCCACGTGGCGTTCCCTTGCCCACGAGCCTTGCAGGGTGATCATGTCAAAGTCAGAGGTTTCTATGTCAAAGGATGCACTGCATGCGGAGCGGATGCGGATGGGGGCCTCGGCAATGCTGCGGATGACGGCCCGACGGGCGATCACGTCGCAGGTGTCAAAGGGGGTGTAGTAAAGGCTCACCTCGTATCCGGCCACAGGGTCACGCAGCAATAGCTCCAGTGTCTGGACCTGATCGGTGTTTACGTCCAGCTGAGGCATGCCGTCCATGGAGGGCTTGCCGGAGTGGATACGGTGGGAGACATAGCACAGCTGATTGACGTCCGTGCCGTCGGCTCCCTGCACCACCACGGCAGGCAGGCGGTAGTCGCCCTGCCCGAAGGTGGGGTATTCCATCAGCAGGCTCTCCGGGGAGATCCCGTCGGGACCCTGACCCATGTGTGCGCTGAAATTGATGGGGCGGAACAGATTGTAATAGGACAGATCCTCTTGAGGGGTCCTTGCGCCGTAGTAGCTGTGGGCAACGGTGCCGTCCTGTAAGATCCGGATCACATAGCTGGTGCGGTGTGTTTCCAGATAAAATGTACGGGTTTCCTGCAAAAAGGTGATCATAAAGTATCCTCCCTGATGGCAAAAGTTTTTGTCCGCTGAAGATCGGTGATATTATATCCTGTTTTGCCAAATTCGTAAATATCTTTTTTTCTCAGATTGGGCAAAAAGACCAAATGCGCTCTCTGTATGTCCCTCAAAAAAGAAATTTATAAAATTGAAATAAGATGGTTGCCTAAAGTCAAAAGGGGTGATATGATTACAAACAACATGCCTTGTGCCGGGGCGGCATGGGCAGAATGTGTTCTTGCGGAAATCCCAATGACTGCCTGTCAGGGGCAGTCTTTGCGATATATATTCATGTATCATGAATCAAATTCAGGAGGATCGATATGAAAGACATCGTAGAAATCCGGTGGCACGGCCGCGGCGGACAGGGTGCCAAGACGGCATCGCTGCTGCTGGCGGATGCGGCATTCAACACCGGAAAGTATGTTCAGGGGTTTCCGGAATACGGCCCTGAGCGTATGGGCGCCCCCATCACCGCCTACAATCGGATCAGTACCCAGCGCTGCACCGTTCACTCCAACATCTATTTCCCTGACTATGTGGTTGTGGTTGACGAGTCTTTGCTGAGTGCCGTGGACGTGACCGCAGGACTGAAGCCTGACGGGGCCATCGTCATCAACTCCGGCAAGACCCCGAGCCAGATCCGGCATCTGCTCAAGGGCTACGAGGGAACGGTCTGCACCATCGATGCCGGCCGCATCAGCGAAGAGGAGCTGGGCCGGAATTTCCCCAACACCCCTATGCTGGCGGCGATCGTCAAGGTCTCCGGCGTGGTAGAGCCGGAGGCATTTGTCAAGGACATGGAGGCTTCCTTCCGGCATAAGTTTGCATCCAAGCCTCAGGTCATCGACGGCAATATGCGGGCGCTGAAGCGTTCTATGGAGGAGGTACTGGTAGGATGAGCCATTTTGCAAAGGATATGACCCCTGATGTCACGTGGAAAGACATCACCCCCGGCTGCAACATTTATGAGGGTGCCACCTCTGCGACAGTCTGCACCGGCGACTGGCGCACCATCAAGCCTGTCATCGAATGGGACAAGTGCAAGCAGTGCCTGCTGTGTGTGCCGGTATGTCCCGATATGTCCATCCCCATGACCGACGAGGGCAAACGGGGAGAATTTGATTATTTCTTCTGCAAGGGCTGCGGAGTCTGTGCCAATGTATGTCCGTTCCACGCCATCACCATGGTCAAGGACGAGAAGTAAGGAGGGGATCGATTATGGGAATCAGAGAAAGACTGTCCGGCAACGAAGCGGTTGCCTATGCAATGAAGCAGATCAATCCGGATTTTATGGGAGCCTATCCCATCACACCCTCCACGGAGATCCCCCAGTATTTTTCCGCATACGTGGATAACGGCGAGGTGGACACCGTATTTGTCCCCGTGGAATCCGAGCATTCTGCAATGTCCACCTGCATCGGCGCTCAGGCGGCAGGCGCCCGAGCCATCAGCGCAACATCCTCCTGCGGTTTGATCTACATGGCAGAAATGCTGTATGTGGCGGCATCTGACCGTCTGCCCATCACGCTGGCAGTTTCCTGCCGTGCGCTGTCCGGCCCCATCAACATCAACAATGACCACTCCGATGCCATGAGCGTCCGTGACTCCGGCTGGCTGATGCTGTTTGCCGAGACCAATCAGGAGGCCTATGACAACTACTTACAGGCCATGCGGATCGGCGAGGCTGTTGGCCTGCCCATCATGATCTGTCAGGACGGCTTTATCACCTCCCATGCCATCGAGAACATCGAGCTTGTGGAAACAGAGAAGGTTAAGGCATTTGTAGGAGAATACAAGCCGGAGCATTACCTGCTGAAAAAGGACGAGCCTATGGCGGTCGGTGCCTATGCAACGGCGGCCTACTACATGGAAGCCAAGCGTCAGCAGGCACAGGCCATGATGGATGCAAAGGATGTCATCCGCAAGGTGGGGGCCGAGTTTGCAGAAATGACCGGCAGAAGCTACGATCTAATCGAGAAATACATGATGGACGATGCCGAGGAGGCCATCATCCTCATCGGCTCCTCGGCGGGCACGGCAAAGGCGGCCATCAACGAGCTGCGTGCCGAGGGAAGAAAGGTCGGTCTGATCAAGATCCGCTCCTTCCGCCCCTTCCCGGCAGACGAGATCGCTCAGGCGCTGAAGCATGTGAAGGCCTTTGCCTCCATGGACAAATCCGACTGCTTCAGCGGTCACTGCGGCCCCATCGGCGCAGAGGTGGCGCTGGGACTGCTGAGCAACGGCGTGACCGAGCCCAAGGGCATCAACTACATCTACGGTCTGGGCGGCAGAGATGTCCGCATCGAGAGCATCAAGCATGTCTTTGCGGAGCTGAAGAAGATTGCAGACACCGGCGAGGTTGGCGAGACTTATCGCTATCTGGAAGTCCGGGAATAAGGAGGGGAGCAGTATGGCTTATAATCTGAAAGAGAACCTGATGAAGGAAGAGCGCCTGTCCGGCGGTCACAGAATGTGCGCAGGCTGCGGTTCCCCGGTTGCGGTGCGCACGGTGCTGCGTGCGCTGGAGCCTGAGGACAAGGCGGTGATCTGCTCGGCAACCTCCTGTCTGGAGGTCTCCACCTTTATGTACCCCTATACCTCATGGAAGGGCAGCTTTATCCACAATGCCTTTGAAAACGCAGCTGCCACCATGTCCGGCGTGGAGGGTGCATACCGCGCCATGAAAAAGGCCGGCAAGATCGACGATACCTACAAATTCATCGCCTTCGGCGGTGACGGCGGAACCTACGATATCGGCTTTCAGTCCCTGTCCGGCGCCATGGAGCGCGGGCATGATATGGTCTATGTCTGCTATGACAACGAGGCCTACATGAACACCGGAATCCAGCGCTCCTCCTCCACGCCGCATTTTGCCGATACCACCACCACGCCCTTTGGCAGTGTGGTTCCGGGCAAGCTGCAGCAAAAGAAGAACCTGACGAAGATCATGGTGGCGCACAATGTGCCCTATGTTGCCCAGACCACCTTCACACGGGATTTCAAGGATCTGAGCGAGAAGGCGCACAAGGCGATCTATACACAGGGAGCCGCTTTCCTGAACGTGATGGCACCCTGCCCCCGAGGCTGGCGCTATCCCACTGAGAAGCTGATGGAAATTACGAAATTGGCAGTGGATACCTGCGTATGGCCTCTTTACGAGGTGATCGAGGGAAAATATCACCTGAACTACATCCCCAAGAAAAAGCTGCCCGTTGAGGAGTATCTGAAGGTGCAGGGGCGCTTTGCCCACATGTTCAAGCCCGGCAACGAGTGGATGATCGAGCAGGTCCAGAAGGAAGTTGACCGCAACTGGGAGGAGCTGCAGAAGCTCTGCCAGCTGTAAAGGGTATATTATGCCATATCCCCACACGTTTTTTCGGCGTGTGGGGATATGAGCTTGCCCAAAACCCCTTTCAGGGCTTTCGGGCATTTTTGCAGCCTGACCCGCGCATAATCCGTCCGTCAGAGACGGACGGATTCCACACTCTCAGGCTGAGCAGTATTTTCCCCGAGGTACACGCCCCCGTGGAAAATGACTTTTACTTTATTTGCCGCTAAAGCTGTAAACTCTGGCAGACTATTTGACACGATGATATCCCCACACGTTTGCTGCGTGTGGGGATATGTTTGCGCCGTCTCTTGACGGACGGGGGGAAAGAAAATATAATGTAGGTTAATATGACCGTATGGGCAAGGAAAGGATGAAGCGTATGAAGCGCATGCAGCAAATTGAGCCGCTGACCGATGAGATGATCGCGGCACTGGCAAGATTGGTTCGGTACAACTCCGTAGAGGGAGAGGCTCAGGAGGGGATGCCCTTCGGACAGGCACCGGCAGAGTGTCTGGCAGAGGCCTTGCAGATTGCGGAGGAAATGGGGTTTTCTACCACAAACATGGACAACTACTGCGGATATGCCGAGATGGGAGAAGGCGAGGAGCTTATCGGCCTGTGCGCCCATCTGGATATCGTGCCGGCGGGACAGGGATGGGATACCGACCCGTTTACCCTGACCAGAAAGGCAGACCGGTTGTACGGCCGCGGTGTAAGCGACGACAAGGGGGCGGTGATCGCCTCTCTTTATGCCATGAAGCTTGTGAAGGAATCCGGCGTGGCGCTCAATAAGCGGGTCAGACTGCTGATGGGCTGCAACGAGGAGACCGGCTCCCGCTGCATGGAATACTATGCCAAGCACGGCGAGCCCATTACGGCAGGCTTCACTCCGGACGGGAATTTCCCCGGGATACACGGGGAAAAGGGCGGCTGTCATATGCTTGTCCGGAGCAAAAAGACCGGCATCCTGTCTATGAACGGCGGCTTCGTCAGCAATGCCGTGTGCAGCCAGTGCCGGACGGAGGTGCCTTCCGGCTGCGTGGAGATCGGGAAGCTCCGTGAGGCTCTGGCGCAAACGCCCCTTGCCGCTTGGGATGTGCAGGAAAATGACGGGGTGATCTCGGTGGAGGCCAAGGGTGTCTCTGCCCATGCCAGCACGCCGCTGCTGGGTGTCAACGCAGCAGGCTTTACCATGCAGGCCCTGCAAAAAGCAGGGATGCAGGACGATTTTGTGGACTTTTATATGTCGCATATCGGTGTGGACTGCGACGGTGCCGGGATCGGCTGCAAGACGGCGGATGCTTACGGGGAGCTGACCCTCAGCAACGGCATCGTCAAGACCGAGGACGGACAGATCACCTGCACCATCGACATCCGTTATCCCGTTACCATGACGCCGGAGCAGCTGAGGGACATGGCGCAGCCCCATCTGGAGGACGAAAAGGGCAGCATCACCATCGAGCATGTGGGAAAGCCCCTGTTCTATCCGGAGGATTCGGCTCTGGTGCAGAAGCTGCTGCGGGCCTATCAGGAGGTCACGGGGGACACGCACAGCAAGCCTCAGGTCATCGGCGGCGGCACATATGCCAAGAGCGTCCCCGGGATCATTGCCTTTGGCTGTGAGTTCCCCGGCGATGATAACCACATCCACGATGCCAATGAGTCCCTGCCCGTCAGGGATTTCCAGATGCAGGTGGATATCTACGTTCAGGCGATCCTGAATCTGCTGGGCAACTGAAGATCAAAAAATACCCCGAGGCCGTGAGCGGCCTCGGGGCATTTCGGACTGCCCGCAGGCCCTCTTTTGTGGCTTGCGGGCAGTTTTTTTGCAGTCAGGAATGGGGAAAGTGCCTTTGCAGGGCTTCATTCCGGCAGATGGGGGACGGAAACCTGCCGGATATAGTCCGTGGGGGAGACGAAGGTATAGCGCTTGAACACCACGGAGAAATAGTCGCTGCCGGAAAAACCCAGCTCCATTGCCACATCGGTGACGTTCCTGCCCTCCTGCAAGAGTTTTTTTGCCAGCTCGATCTTGTGATAGTTTACATAATTTCTGGGACTGGTGCCGATTTGGGATTTGAACTTCTGCTTGAATCGGGGGACGGAGAGCATAGCCTCTTCTGCCAGAGCCTCCATGGCGATCTTGTCGCGGATATGGCAGTGGATGTATTCGGTGGCCCGGGAGATGTCCGGCGTGACGGAAGTCTCCGGCAGCTTGGAGTTTTTGACGATCTGACACAGCAGCACCCCGAGCATGGCACTGGCCTGAGCCTGCTGCACCTGTGAGCCGCCATCCAGATTGGAGAAGATCTCTTTCAGGATGGCTTCGGTGGAGCCGTCCATTTTTACCACTCGAGGGGGCAGGGCCAAAAGCTGATCGATCAGCCACTGGCAGAAGGCAGGGGTGAAGTGCAGGAGCTGATCGGGGCGGCTGATATCCAGCTGAAACCAGTACATCTGGTGCAGGGACATGGGGGTGTTGCCTGTGTCATGGACCTCGTTGGGCTGAGTGATGAACAGATCTCCGCCGGACAGGGGGTGACTTTCTCCGTTTACGGAGAAGGTCAGATTCCCCTGTACCACATAGGTGAATTCAAAGCAGTTTTTGTGGTAGTGGATGGGCAGCGGCGCAGTGGCACGGGTGGTGTTCTGGTGTCCGATCATTCGCAGACCGGGCACATGGTAGCGGGTGGCTGTGAGGATCTTGCGTTCTTTCGTGTTCTGGTCGTGGTCGTACCATTCGATGGGGAGCCGTGGCATGGGGGTCACCTCCGTGTACTTGTGATTTTGTATGAGATTCGTTCTTGCATGCAATACAGAACAAAGGGTGATATAGTGAAAATATAGCATTGATTTTAAAATTAATCAATGATTTTGTGGAAAATGCAACAGATGAATCAGATCATTTTAGGAGGGTCAAAGATATGAAAAGAAGCCAGATCAACAAGGCGCTGAAGGAACTGGAGGCAATGTGCAAAACCTATAAGCGTGCGCTGCCCCCCTTCTGCAGCTTCACCCCCGAGCAGTGGCAGGACGTGGGACATGAGTATGACGAGGTCCGGGACTGCATGCTGGGCTGGGACATCACAGACTACGGCATGGGGGATTTTGACAAGATGGGCTTTTCCCTCATCACCCTGCGCAACGGCAACCGTGCCATGGCCGACCGCTACCCCAAGGTCTACGCAGAGAAGCTGCTGTACCTGAAGGAGGGGCAGTATTCCCCCAACCACTTCCACTGGTACAAGACCGAGGACATTATCAATTGCGGCGGCGGCAATGTGCTGATCAAGGTCTACAACAGCCTGCCCGATGAGCAGATCGACTATGAATCCGACGTGACGGTCCATACCGACGGCCGGACCTACACTGTGCCTGCCGGCTCTGTGGTCCGTCTGACCCCCGGCGAGAGCATCCACGTTCAGCAGTTTTTGTACCACGATTTCAGCGTAGAGGAGGGCACCGGCGCCGTGCTTCTGGCGGAGGTCAGCCAGTGCAACGATGACAACACCGACAACCGCTTCAATCCGCCGATGGGCCGCTTCCCGGAGATCGAGGAGGACGAGCCGCCCTACCGCCTGCTGTGCAACGAGTACCCCAAGGCAAAGTGAGGGAAAGCATGATGGATGTTGTTGCACTGGGCGAGCTGCTCATTGATTTTACCTGCGTCGGCACGGATGCCGACGGCTATCCCACCATGGCGGCCCATCCCGGAGGAGCGCCTGCCAACTTTTTAGCGGCACTGACCAAGTTCGGGGCAAAGACGGCGCTGCTGGGCAAGGTGGGCAGCGATGCCTTCGGCAAAATGCTGACGGCCACACTGGATAAGGCCGGGATCGGGACAGAAGGACTGGTGGTCGGTGACGACGTGTTCACGACCCTTGCCTTTGTCACACTGGATGAAACGGGAAATCGGGAATTTTCCTTTTCCCGCAAGCCCGGTGCCGATACCCGCATCACCTATGAGGAGCTGGATCTCGGTCTGATCGATGAAGCACGGGTGTTCCATTTCGGGACGCTGTCGCTGACGGACGAGCCTGCCCGAACGGCCACCTATCGGGCGGTGGAGTATGCAAAGTCAAGGGGCAAGCTGATCACCTATGACCCCAACCTGCGCAAGCCCCTGTGGAAGGATCTGGAAACGGCAAGGCAGCAGCTGATCTGGGGACTGACCATGGCAGATGTGGTGAAGATCAGCGACGAGGAGGTGGAGTTCCTCTTCGGTTTGGATGCAGAAGTCGGCGCTGAGTACATCGTGCAGAATTTCGGTGTGAAGCTTGTGTTTGTCACCTGCGGTGCCGAGGGCTGCTGCTTCAAAAATGCCGCGGCCTCCGGCAGGGTGCCCGGTCTGAAGGGGCTCAAGGTCATCGACACCACCGGTGCCGGAGATATCTTCGGGGGGAGCGCCCTGTGGAAGCTGCTGCAGCTGGAGGGGGCGCCGGAAGAATGGAACGAGGCGCAGCTGACGGAGGTGGTGCGCTTTGCCTGTGCCAGTGCAGGGCTTTCCACCACAAGCTCCGGCGGCATCTCCAGTGTGCCTGAGCTTTCGCAGGTCCTTGCAGCTATGGGCTGACGGGGCAGGATCAGGATACGGTTTCAGGAGCCTCAAGGGAGCAATGCGCCCCTCTTGAGGCTCCGTTTTTTTGAACATGCTCTTGGAAGATTCGGAAAAATCGGCAGAGAAGCGGGTTTGACGGGAGAAAATCAGCTCTGTGGGATATCTTTTTCCAGCAGGGCGCAGCTGCGTTCGGAGGAGAAGGGAACTGGCGATCATAAATTAAGAATTCTTAATAATATCACAGGAATCCATGGGAAAATGCAGGTCTGAAATTGGGAACCCTTGCATTTGCTTTTGACAAATAATGTGAAAAAACAGGGGGACGTTAGGGAAATATCCCCATTTTTTGACGAATTTTTGCAATAAAATGATTGACTTTTCATCCATTTCAATATAAACTTATCTTTACGGTCATGCAGGCGGTCAGCGGCGCTGCACATGCTTGTTTTGACCGCACCGTGCCCCGGCTGCCGGAGCCTGATGCTGCTTTTCAGGCGTATCAAGGTGTGCCCCCGTTCTCAGGACGCAGCGAACAGGACAGTCTGGGCGATATACGGAATCATCCCGAGCGGCATGACCGGCCTTTTGCGGCCTCGGCCCGGGATCGCAGTCTGACGGGTCAAGGTGTGTTCTTGCCCTGCGGCTGCTGTAACATACGGCTGGCATGAGGCTCCTGCGAGGTATGGCGTTTGATCCCCGCAGGATGCCGATTCAGTATAAGAAAGCAAAAGGAGAAACACATGAAACAAGCACAGACCCTAAGACCCTTCGGTATGCGGGATAAGGTGGGCTATCTCTTCGGAGATCTGGCCAACGACTTTACCTTTATCTTCGCATCCACCTACCTGACCAAGTTTTACACCGACGTTCTGGGTGTGTCCCCCTACTGGGTGGGCATCCTGTTCTTGGTGGCTCGTTGTGTAGATGCATTTACGGATGTGGGCATGGGCCGGATCGTTGACACCATGACCCCCGCCAAGGACGGCCGCTTCCGCCCCTGGCTGCGCCGCATGGCGATCCCCATTTTCATTGTCAATGCGCTGATGTACTTCCACCCCGCGGCACAGCTGCCCATGGGCTGGAAGCTGGTGTACATGTTTGTGACCTACATCCTGTGGGGCAGCGTCTGCTACACCGCCATCAACATCCCCTATGGCTCCATGGCATCTGTCATCAGTGACAACCCCAGTGAGCGTACCAGCCTTTCTACCTTCCGCAGCTTGGGCGCACTGCTGGCTGCTGCGCCCATCGGCATCATCACCCCGCTGCTGCTGTTCCGTCAGGAGAACGGCCAGTCCATCCTGATGCCCGAGCGTTTCACGCTGCTGGCTCTGATCTTCGGCGGCATGTCCCTGCTGGGCTATTTCCTGTGCTACCGCCTGTGCGTGGAGCGTGTTCAGCTGCCCAACAAGCCCGCTGAGCAGGGCGCAGGCTTCTTCACACTGGTCAAGGCACTGTTCAAGAACCGTGCGCTGCTGGCGATCATCGGCTCTGCCATCGCAATGCTGCTGTGCCAGCTGCTGGGCCAGTCCATGGTCATCTACGTGTTCCAGGATTACTTCCACAATGCAAGCCTGTCCGTATTTGCAGGCATCGCCACCGCACTGCCCATGCTGGTCATGGCTCCCATTGCCCGCAAGCTGTCTGACCGCTTCGGCAAGAAGGAGTGCAGCATCGTCGGCTGCATCATTGCGATCGCCTCCTACGGCACCCTGTTTGTGATCCATACCCATAATCCCGTGGTGTTCATTACCATGATGCTGCTGGGCGTTGTGGGCGTCGGCTTCTTCAACATGGTCATCTGGGCATTCATCACCGATATCATCGACTATCAGGAAGTCATGACCGGAAGCAGAGACGACGGCACCATCTATGCTGTCTACTCCTTCAGCCGTAAGCTGGGTCAGGCTCTGGCAGGCGGTATTCAGGGCTTTGCTCTGGGCATGATCGGCTACGTCAGCGCAACTGCCGGACAGACCGTGCAGCAGAGCGAGTCTACGCTGGACGGTATCTACAACATCTGCACCCTGACCCCCACTCTGGGCTATCTGGTGGTGCTGCTGCTGTTGGTGTTTGCTTACCCCCTGAGCAAGAAGGTCGTTGAGCAGAATGTGGCGATCCTTGCAGAGCGCCGCGCAAGCAAGAACGGCTGATCCCCTTAAAAATCGATTCCCCAAAAGCGGAGTTTCCTCCGCCTTTGGGGAATTTTTTTATGGGTAAGGGGCGCTCTCCGGACAGATGCATCAGCAGAGGGGCAGCCTTGCGGGGCTGCCCCTCCGACGGCTTGGCAGGCATTCAGGGAGCGTCAGTAATCGATGCGGCCCGGGGTGGCGATCTGATCCATGGTGTTGGTGCAGCCGATGGAATCGTCCGGACGGCGCTTGATAATCAGGGACGGATCGGACAGCTCGGGGATATCATCTATCCTGCCCTGAGCAAAGCTGCGCATCTTTTCGCCGGCGGTATCCAGTCTGGCGCAGACACCGCCCAGACGGACCTCCAGAATTTCAAATCCGTTGGGCTTGTTGGTGCTTTCCCACAGGGTCCGCCAGAGCCTGCGCAGGTCATCCACCGCCTGAATGGTATCGGGGATCTCTTCGGCCAGACGGGCTGCAAGAGCCCGATCTCCGGAGCGCACGGCATCCGCCGCCAGCTCGTGCCAGCGGGATTTGCGGGCCAGAGCGTGGGCGAGGACGGCATAGAAGTGGAACAGCATCCGGTACTCGGGATTCTCCTCTGCGTACTTTGCGTACAGCGGCTCCAGAGAGGCAAAGTGACGGGACAGCTCAAAGCCTTGGGTGTCGGCCTCGAACAGCTGAATGAGCGGGTCCTGATACAGCATGAATTTGCAGGCATTGCAGGGATCGGCAGGACGGGAATTCATGCCGGGAGCGGCATTCAGAAGGCTGAGATCCAGAAATGCCTGAGCATCGGCATGGCAGCACCGGGCGAAGCGCTCGCGGACAGCCCCCTCGTCATAGACACCGGTATAGGTCATCTCACCGTAAATCTGCAAACCCAGAAGGGCGGTGATCAGGTTGGTCTCGGCACCGTTGTCGCCCCATGCGGTGGCAAAGACGGTCTGTACTCCGGCCTCCATGCAGGCCTTTAGGGCAGGGACGGTGTTCTGGATGGTGGTGGGATAGGACGGGGCAGGGCCGATCCAAGTCCAGATGCCGCCTGCAAAGATGGTGGGGGCGCAGAACTGGGCGTGCTTGTTCAGTGCGGATGCATATTCCTCCTGCTTGGCGTGATAATAGTCCCAGTAGACCAGAGATACCCGAGGATCTACGGCGGCCTTGGCGGCATCAGAAGGCATGCCGCCGCTGTGGTAGTCGCATCCGTCCAGATGGAAATACATATCGCTCCAGATCATGGGCTCCAGACCATAGCGGTCGGTGATGTCCAAGACCCGCTTCAGGTGCCGTCCGATGACGGCATGGGGGTCCTCCCAGCCGTAGCGGGTCAGGTGCGCGCCAAGGCCCACACCGTATGCCTCGTCCATGCCCAGATGGATGCGCTTGGAGCGGAAGGGGGCGGAAGCGGCCCAGATCATCTGGTCGAGCAGAACGTAGGTTTCGTCCAGATCCGCCAGCAGCACCTCGTCATTGTCCCGCAGATGGGAGAAGGCGGGCCAGTGCAGGATGCGCTTCAGGTGTCCCAGTGCCTGAATGCAGGGGCAAAGCTCAATGCCGAAAAGATCGGCATAGTCATCCAGTGCCTTCAGCTCCTCGTGGGTATAGCGGCCGCGCTTGTAGCCGAAGAAGGGCTGCTCGGGGACTTCGTAGGTGTCCTCGGTGTAGAGCATGCCAAGATTCAGACCCATCAGCGCCATTTTCCGCAGGATCATCTGCATAGCGTCGGGGGAAAGCACGGCGTTGCGCGAGCAGTCGAACATCAGTCCCACGGATTGGAAACGGGGCTGCTCGTGGATCGAGCAGGGCTTTAAAGGCAGCGGGATCAGGCTCAGGGCCCGGAAAAACGATACGGGGGTCTGCCATGTCAGGCGGACATCGGTGCCGTCAGACTCAACAGACAGCTCCTGACCCTGCCGGCACTGGATGCAGATCCCTTCGCCGGACTGGACCATGCCAAGATCCTCCTGAAGGTGGTGCAGGGCGGTCTGCCAATGCTCCGGCAGGGTGCCGGTAAGATTGATCTTGTGATACATGATTGATTATCTCCTTTATGCCCCCCTGCGTCTCAGCACGCAAGGGGGGGTTCTTGCCATATATATAGCAAATCCTGAATCGAAAGGGAAGTATAAATTGGATACATCGGGTGCCCAAAGGTCCCATTTTTAAAAAAACGGCATATTGCATATGAATACATGCATATGTTTGTACAATATGCATTAAAAGTTGTTTATTGATTAAAAAATACTGTAAAAACCAAACAACAATGTATCCTTTATGTACTATAAAAACGCTTTTAAAGACTATTCCTTTGTATAAAATGCGGTATATAATATCGGTGATAAGCGGGTGTTCCGCTTGCACCTAAGGAGAAAGGGGAAATCAACAATGGTCAAAGAGCCAACCAAAAAATCGCCAAGGCTGAACCGAAAGCGGCGTGTCCGATGGACAAGAGACGATACGGAGCTGACGATTTTGGCGATCCCAACCACCGTTTGGTTCATCGTTTTTTGCTATCTGCCCATGTTTGGCGTGATTCTGGCATTTAAAAACTACAAGATCGTGGATGCCACCAAAAGCTTTGTGTACAACCTGTTCCAGAGTGACTGGGCGGGCTTTGATAATTTCCGATATTTTTTGAGCCTGCGGGATTTTCCGCAGATCTTCCGAAACACGGTGCTTTATAACGCGGTGTTTATCGTTCTGGATATCGTGCTGCCGGTGAGTCTGGCTATCATGATCAGCAACATTTACAGCAAGCGCTGCTCGAAAACCTATCAGACCCTGATGTTTATGCCCCACTTTATGTCCTGGGTGGTCATCAGCTATTTTGTCTATGCGTTTCTGGTCACGGACAAGGGGCTGCTCAACAGCATCATCCGATTCTTCGGCGGTGAAAATATCAACTGGTACTCCACACCGAAATACTGGCCGGTGATCCTGACCATCATGCACGTGTGGAAGGTCCTTGGGTACAGCATGGTGGTGTATCTGGCGAGCATCACGGGCATCGATACCTCCCTTTATGAGGCGGCGGTACTGGATGGGGCCAGCAAGGCCCAGCAGGCCCGCTACATCACTCTGCCGTCGCTGTATCCGATGATCGTGCTGATGTTCATCATGGCGGTGGGCCGCATCTTTGCCTCGGACTTCGGTCTGTTCTATCAGGTGACCCGAGGCGCCGGACAGCCGCTGACACCCATTGTGGCGACCTTTGACGTAAAGATCTTCCAGATGGTCACCACAAGCCCCAATCTGGGTCAGAATGCGGCGGCATCCCTGTTCCAGTCCATTGTGGGCT
Organism: Clostridiales bacterium; assembly: GCA_019418025.1. Taxonomy (GTDB): domain Bacteria; phylum Bacillota; class Clostridia; order Oscillospirales; family Oscillospiraceae; genus Faecousia. The sequence goes on from DYCR01000006.1 coordinate 61,057, forward strand.
GTGCGACCATTCTGGGGGCAAACTGGATCGTCCGCAGGGTCGATCCGGACAGTGCAATGATTTGATGGGGGTGGGGTCATGGTAAAAGAAATCAAGCGTCAAAGAAAACCGAAATCCGACGGCTCCGGCCTGAACCGGATCAAGCCTGCCACAAACTTCTGTTTCAACCTCCTGTTTGGACTGCTGGCACTGGCCTGCCTGCTTCCCATCGTGTTTATCTTCATCATCTCCATCACCGATGAAAATGTGATCCGCACCCAAGGCTACCAGTTCTACGTCACGGCGAAAACAGTCTCCACAAAGGCATATGAATACCTGTGGACCCAGCGCAAGACCATCCTGAGCGCCATGTGGGTCTCGGTGAAGGTCACGGCCATCGGCACGGCTCTGGGCGTCATGCTCACGACCCTGATGGGTTATGTGCTGTCCCGGAAGGAATACAGGCTCAGGGGCTTTTACACCATGCTGGTGTTCATCCCCATGATCTTCGGCGGCGGCCTTGCAGCGTCCTATGTGGTCAACACCCAGATCCTGAAGCTGGGCAACACTCTGGCGATCCTGATCCTTCCACTGGCGGTCTCAAGCTTTAATGTCATCATCGCAAGGACGTTTTTCCAGTCCACCATCCCCGATTCCGTAATCGAGTCGGCAAAACTGGACGGCGCGTCCCAGTGGTCGATCTTCTTTAAGATCGTGCTTCCGATCTCCAAGCCGGTGCTTGCCACCATTGCGCTGTTTCTGGCGTTTGGCTACTGGAATGACTGGTACCAGTCCATGCTCTATATCAAGGATCAGGACCTGCAGTCCCTGCAGGCGATGCTCAACAGCATGCAGAAGAATCTGGAATACCTGACCAAGAACCCCACGGCGGGGCTGACCTCCTCGGATATGATCCGGATGATGCCTCAGGAATCCGTGCGCATGGCCATCGCCTTTGTGGTGGCGGTGCCCATTGCGTGTGTTTACCCGTTCTTCCAGAAATACTTTATTTCCGGCTTGACGGTAGGCGCGGTCAAGGGCTGAGCGCATCCTTATTCAGAAGTTGCAGCTGCCCGGCGCACAGCCGCGGCAGAGCAATATAACAAACATTTTTATTAGGAGGAACAAATATGAAAAAGCTCATCGCATCGCTGCTGGCCTCTGTCATGGTGCTGGGCATGTTTGCCGGATGCGCCAAGGGACAGGGCGAGACAACCAACCCCAACGAAACCCAGAGTGCCAACGCTCCCTCGGAAAATGGTGACATCGTGAACCTGAAATGGGTCACCGTGGGCAACGGCATGCCGGAAAACTATGACGCATGGAAGGCTGCAATGGACGAATATCTGGGCGAAAAGATCGGCGTGCATCTTGACATGGAGATCATCGGCTGGGGCGACTGGGATCAGCGCCGGAACATGATCGTCTCCACCAACGAGCCTTATGACATCATGTTCACCAACAACGCAACCTATAACAAGGATGTCAATATGGGTGCATTCGTAAAGCTGGATGATATGCTGGCTAAGACCCCTGCCCTGAAGGATTTTATCCCCGAAAACCACTGGGAGGCTTGCAGAGTCAATGATGGTATTTACGGCGTTCCTTCCTACAAGGATTCTTCCAACACATTCTTCTTCATCTACGATCAGGAAGTAGCAGATGCCACCGGTCTGGACTATAAGAACGCACATGATCTGGCCGATGCGTCCAAGATCGTCGAGGCTATGTATGGTGTAGAGACTGCAAACCATGCTGCCAATACCCCTGTATTCTTCCTGCATCAGGGTGGTCTGGATGCGATCTACGGCTCTAAGTATGACGATATCTCCGCAGGCTGCCCCGCAATCGGTGTTTCCTACAAGGGCGGTCAGCCCAAGGTCGTTTCCGTCTTTGAGCAGGAGGATATTATCGCTGACCTGAATATTTTGCAGGACATGTATGCAAAGGGCTACATCAACTCTGATGCAAACATTTTGGCTGAGGCACCTAAGTACCGTCCCTTCGGCGTTGCAATCGGCTGGCCCTCTGCTGCCGATACCATCTGGGGGCCCAACATGGTAGTCAAGGATCTGAAGGCCACCGCCATCCAGTGGGGCGATACCGTCCTGTCCAACGCCACCGTTCAGGGCTCTATGAACTGCATCTCTGCGTCCAGTGCGCATCCTGAAAAGGCCCTGCAGCTGCTGGAGCTGGTCAACACCGACAGCAAGGTCCGTGACATGCTGTTTTACGGTCTGGAGGGTGACAACTTTGAGTACACCGCAGAGGGTAAGGTCCACAAGCTGAACAACGAGTGGTCTATGGCCGGCTACACGCAGGGCACCTTCTTCAACGTCACCACTCTGGACACCGACACCACCAACCAGTGGGACGAGGTCAAGGCACAGAACGAAAATGCCGTTGAGTCTCCCATTCTGGGCTTCTCTCTGAACAAAGAGCCAATCAGCGACAAACTGGATGCGATCGTTGCCGTATTCACCGAGTGGCGTGCTACTCTGATGACCGGTGCTGACCCCAGTGCCCGTGAAAACATGCTGTCTGCCATGAAGGCAGCAGGTCTGGACGATGTTATCGCAGAGGTCCAGTCTCAGATCGATGCTTGGATCGCAAGCAAGTAATGTTCGACAAACATAGGTAGGCTTTACCTGCCGGGTGGGGCTGTTGATTTTTCAATGGCCCCACCCCTTGTTTTTAGAGCCGATTTTCTGAAGCCTTTGGAAGCTCGGCTCTGAAAACAAAGGGTTTTCAGGTGACGTCCCCAATCAAATCACAATTGATACATGATAGGAGAGATATCGGATGTATTTTATTGACGACCGGATCAAACGGATCTGTGACCAGCTGAAGAACTTCCGCTTTTTGGAGTCGGTGGAGCTGAATGACTGGGAATATAAGCACGGACAGTTTTTCAGACCCGAGGAGGCAGCCGCCGACCAGACCCCGTGGGAGATCTTTGACACAAGGAGCATGCGCTTTTACGCTTACCCCGACGGCTCGGCCAACGGGAAATTCAAGGGCCAGAATACCGACTTCCACGGCATCCCCGGGGAGCATTACTGGTTCCGCTCCCATGTGACCATCCCTCAGGAATTTGACGGAAGATCCGTCTGGCTGCGCATCAGCACCCAGATCGACGAGTGGGACGATGCCAAAAATCCCCAGTTTCTGGTGTTTATCGACGGAGAGGTGGTTCAGGGCGCTGACATGAATCATCGGGAGATCCTCATCAGCCCCAAGGCGCAGGGGGGCAGAGAAATGGACATCGATGTTCAGGTCTACACCGGCATCATGCACATGGAGTTTGCCTTCCAAACCAGCTTCTATGTACTCGATGAGAAGATCAACCACCTGTATTATGACCTGCTGATCCCCTTGCAGGCATTTGACCGGATGGATCGGGACAGCAAGGTGCGTCTGGATCTGCAGACCGTATTAAACAGCACCATCAATCTGCTGGATCTGCGGATTCCGTACTCTGAGGGATTCTATGCCTCCGTGGACACGGCTCAGGCCTATATCACGGAGAACCTCTACCGGAAGATGGGTGGTTACGACGATATCATTGCCACCTGCATCGGTCACACCCACATCGATGTGGCATGGTGGTGGACCGTGGCGCAGACCAGAGAAAAGGTGGTGCGCTCCTTTGCAACGGTGTTGAAGCTGATGGAGGAGTATCCCAACTACAAGTTCATGTCCAGTCAGCCGGTGCTGTATGCGTTCCTGAAGCAGCGCTATCCGGAGCTGTTTGAGAAAATCAGGCAGCGGGTGGCAGAGGGCCGCTGGGAGGTGGAGGGCGGCATGTGGCTGGAGGCTGACTGCAATCTGACCTCCGGCGAGTCCCTTGTCCGCCAGTTCCTTTACGGAAAGCGGTTTTTCCAAGAGGAGTTTGGCAAGGACAGCAAGATCCTGTGGCTGCCGGACGTGTTTGGCTACTCCGGCGCGCTGCCCCAGATCATGAAAAAATCCGGCGTGGATTACTTCATGACCACCAAGCTTGCATGGAACCAGATCAACCAGATCCCCAACGATACGTTTATTTGGAGGGGGATCGACGGCTCAGAGGTGCTGACCCACCTGATCACCACTCTGGGCATCGATCAGGACCCCAAGGAAAGCTTCTTCACCACCTACAACGGCATGCTGCATCCCGGCTCCATTATGGGCGGCTGGGAGCGATACCAGAACAAGCAGATCAACAACGATATCCTGATCTCCTATGGCTACGGCGACGGCGGCGGCGGCCCCACCCGTGAGATGCTGGAAACCTCCATCCGCATGGAGCAGGGGATCAGGGGTCTGCCCAAGGTCCGGCAGGAGACGGCCCGCACCTATTTTGACCAACTAAGTGAGCGTGTAAAGGACAACCCCCGTCTGGACACATGGGAGGGCGAGTTCTACTTTGAGTACCATCGTGGTACCTATACCTCCATGGCGCGCAACAAGCGGGGCAACCGCAGGAGCGAGCTGATGATGATGGATCTGGAGCTGCTGGGGGTCCTGTCGGGAGATTATCCGGCAGAGGCAGACACCCGGCTGTGGCGGGACATCATCCTGCTGAATCAGTTCCACGATATCCTTCCCGGAAGCTCCATCGCAGAGGTCTATGAGGTCACCAAGGGGGAATATGAGCAGCTGGAGCAGGAGGTGCAGGGGCTGCTTGCCCAACGGTTGGAGCTTCTGGCACCGCAGGGCGATGGCGTGACGGTGTTCAACACACTGGGCTTTGAAAGAAACGATGTGGTGGCTCTGGGTGATGTAAAGGCCGCCGGACTGACCGACGGAAAGAAGGTCTATCCGGTGCAGCAGACCGAGCAGGGCGCCGTGGCCTATCTGGAGGGGCTGCCCTCCAAGGGTTGGGCCTGCTTCAGCCTGACAGAGGGGACTGCCGAGTCGCCCTTTGTGCGAAGGGATGACTACCATCTGGAGACGCCCTTCTATCGGGTGACGCTTGATGAGGCAGGGCGGCTTGTATCCCTGTTTGACAAGGAAGAGGAGCGTGAGCTTTGCAAGGCAGGCAGGGGACTCAACAGCCTGCGGCTGTACGAAGATAAGCCGGTTTACTATGATAACTGGGATATCGACATGTACTACACGGAAAAGAGCTGGGATGTGGACGAGCTTGTCAGCATGCAGTGGATCGAGGACGGTCCCGTCCGCACCACACTGGCTCTGGAGTACCGGTGCTGCAACAGCACCATTTGGCAGAAGGTGCATTTCTACGGCAGTCTGCGCCGGATCGATTTTGAGACACAGGCAGACTGGAAGGAGCATCAGCACCTGCTGAAGGCGGAATTCCCGGTGGATATCCATTCAGACGAGGCCACCTTTGAGATCCAGTTCGGCAATGTGACCCGCAAGGTACACACCAACACCTCTTGGGAAAAGGCAAGATTTGAAAGCTGCGGTCAGCGGTGGATGGATCTGTCCGAGGGACACTACGGCGTCAGCCTGCTCAATGACTGCAAGTACGGTCACAGCGTTCGGGACGGTGTCATCGGTCTGACCCTCATCAAGTGCGGCATCGAGCCAAACCCCAACACCGATAACGAGATGCACTACTTTACATACAGCCTTTACCCCCATCAGGGTACGTGGCGGGATGCAGGCACCTTGCAGGAGGCCTCCAAGCTGAATCAGCCGGCCTATGCCCATGCCGGCGGACAGGCAGGGGATCGCTTCAGCTATGCATCCGTGGATCGCAGGAACGTGATCCTTGAGACGGTCAAGCAGTCTGAAAACGCAGAGGGGACCGTTCTGCGCCTGTATGAGTCTGAAAATGCCCGCACAAAGGTCACGGTGACCCTGCCGCAGGGGGTGACAAAGGCCTGCATCACCAATTTGCTGGAGCAGGCGGAGTCTGAGCTTGACGTGGTCGATGGCAAGGTGAGTTTCGTCATGAAGCCCTATGAAATTGTGACATTGCTTATAAAATAAGCAGACAGACCTTGACCCTTTGTGAAAAACTGATATACTGAAACAGGGTCAGCCGGGGCCTGCGCCTCGGCTGACCGAAACAAAATCATCAAATCAGGCAGATAGATCTGCTGCCCGCTCGGCACACAGCTGCCGCGGCAGTCCGGGCATATAAGGGAGAATGAGAATATGGAAATCACACTTCATACACAAAGTCTCCATCTGACGGTGGAGACTTTAGGCGCGCAAATGACCCATTTACAGTTATCAGACGGAACGGAATACCTGTGGCAGGGAGATGCACAATACTGGCCGGATCGAGCCCCCACACTGTTTCCTTTCATTGCACGGCTGACCGAGGACTCCTATCGATATCAGGGGCAGGTCTATCACATGGGGATACACGGCTTTGCGGCCCAGTCAGAATTTGAGCCGATCGTACAGGAGCCGGATCATCTGGTTTTGGAGCTGCGGGACAGCGAAATCACCCGTCAGCAGTATCCCTTTGCCTTTTGTCTGCAAATCGGGTTTCGCCTGAAGGGTCAGCAGGTGGAGATCTCTTATCATGTGGAGAATCTGGACAGCCGGCTGATGCCCTTCGGGATCGGAGGCCACCCGGGCTTTCGGGTGCCGCTGGAGGACGGAACGTCATTCGGCGATTACAGCCTCTGCTTTGCCCATCCCTGTCAGCCGGAGCGTGTGGGCTTTACCCCTGCGCTTTATCTCAGCGGAACGGACAGCCCCTATCCGCTGACCGACGGGGTGAAGATTCCTCTGCACCATGGATTGTTCGACGAGGATGCCATTGTCCTGCGTCATATGGATCGGGAGGTCGCACTGTGCTGCGAAGGCTCTGAGCGGAGCGTGACGGTGTCCTATCCGGATTTTCCTTACCTTGGCATTTGGCATGCACCCTGCACCGATGCCCCCTATGTGTGCATCGAGCCGTGGACGTCCCTGCCTGCCCGTCAGGACGTGGTGGAGGAGCTGACGTGCAAGGGGGACATGATCCGTCTTGCTCCCGGCGGTGTCTGGGATACCTGCTGGTCGATCCGCCTGAGCTGACCCATTGGATGAGGGCTTGGGTGACTTTTTGTGAAATTTCAGAGGCTTTTGCCTGCCGTTCGATCATACCCCGAGGGGTGAGGATTTGCAGGCGGAGAGGAGAAAACAGCAATGCAAATCAAAAACTGGACCTTTCATTACGAGGGCTTTGAGCCCCTTTCCTGTCAGGCACCCTGCACCATGTACAGTGTCCTGCTGGAGCATAACAAGATCCCTGATCCCTTTCAGGGCAGAAATGATCAGCTTCTGACGGAGCTTGCCGATCGGGACTGCGCATTTACGGCGGAATTTGACGTGGAGCCGTGGGTGATGCAGCAGGACTATGCGGAGCTGACCTTCCACGGACTGGACACCATCTGCACCGTCACCCTCAATGGCACCCGTCTGGGGCAGGTGCAGAACATGCACCGAAGCTATACCTATGAGGTCAGGCAGCTGCTGCGCCCGGGGCAGAACCTCCTGCGTCTGGATTTTAGCTCTCCGACCCGCTATTTTGCCCAGCGCCACCAGAGGCACTATCTTTATACAAACGACGGCGACACCATCCCCGGTGCGGCGCATCTGCGCAAGGCCCTCTATATGTCCGGATGGGACTGGGGCCCTGCTCTGCCGGATATGGGGATTTACCGGCCCGTGGAGCTGCGGGCATACAGTATCGACCGCATCGCGGATGTGGCAGTGCGCCAGAACCACCACGACGGTGTGGTGGATCTGACCGTCACCGCAGATACGGCAAAGGGCAGCGGATGCAGCCTGTATGCATCCATTGACGGCAGACGAGTCCCTCTGGAAAACGGTCGGGGGGAGATACGCATCGCAGACCCCAAGCTTTGGTGGGTCAGGGGCTACGGTGAGCAGCCGCTGTATGAGCTTGAGGTGGAGCTTGTTCAGGATGAGCAGGTGATCGACCGCTGCCGCAAGGTCATCGGTCTGCGGTCCTTGACGGTCAGCACGCAGCCGGACCCGGACAAAAAGGGCAGCGAATTCTGCTTTGTCATCAACGGGGTCAAGATCTTTGCCATGGGTGCAAATTACATCCCGCAGGACAGTCTGCTGACCCGTGTGACCCATGAGAAGATGGATGAAATGATGCAGCAGTGTCTGGATGCCAACTTCAATTCTCTGCGGATCTGGGGCGGTGGCACCTATCCTGATGACTATTTCTTCGAGCTGTGCGACCGAAACGGCATTCTGGTGTGGCTTGATTTCATGATCGCCTGCGCCAATGTGTGGATGACCCCGGAGTTTGAGCAGGAATGTGCGGCAGAGGCAGAGGAAAATCTCAAGCGGCTGCGCCACCATGCCAGTTTGGGTCTGATCTGCGGCAACAACGAGATGGAGCTGGCGGTCATGACATGGGGCATCGGTGAGAGTCAGCTGGTGCGGGAGGACTACATTCAGCTCTACGAGCGGGTCCTGCCACGGATCGCGGAGGCGGTTGCGCCGGATATATTCTACTGGCCCTCCAGTCCCTGCTCCGGCGGCGGCTTTGATGACCCCGGTAATTTTGCCCGGGGCGACACCCACTACTGGGAGGTGTGGCACGGAGGGGTGCCCTTTACCACCTATCGGCAGAAGCATTTCCGTTTCTGCTCTGAGTACGGGTTTGAGTCCTTCCCGTCCATGAAAACCATCCAAAGCTTCTGCCCCGAGCAGGAGCAGAACTGCTTCTCCAGAATCATGGAGGATCACCAGAAGTGCAAGGGCGGAAACGGCAAGATCCTGCGGTATCTGGCAGATAACTACCTGTACCCCCATTCCTTCCCGAAGCTTGTGTATGCATCTCAGCTGCTTCAGGCCGATGCCATCAAGTACGGTGTGGAGCATTTCCGTCGGGAGCGGGGCTACTGCATGGGGTCGCTGTACTGGCAGTTCAACGACTGCTGGCCCGTGGCCAGCTGGTCGAGCGTGGACTACTACGGCAGATACAAGGCCCTGCACTATGCGGCGAAGAAATTCTATGCCCCCGTGGCAATGGGGCTGTTTTTGGAAAACGGCGTGCTGAAGGTGAATGTTTCCAACGAAACCATGCAGGATTTTCAGGGAACCATCCGCCTGAGTCTGCGCAAGTCGGATCTGCGGCTGCTGGACGGGGCAGAGGAGCGTGTTTCCGTCAGAGCTTTGACCTCCTCGGACGTATTTACCTATCATGTGCAGGCAGCAGATGCCTATGACAGCTTTTTGGCGGTGGATCTGTTTGACGAAAACGGCACCTTCATCATGCGCCAGACAGAGCTTTTGACTGCCCCGAAGCATTTTGAATGGAAGAAGCCGCAGTTCAGCATCCAGTGTCGGGATACCGCTGATGGGGTGCAGATCGAGGTTTGCACAGATGTGTTTGCGGCAGGCGTGTGCATCGATTTTGACGGGTTTGACTGTGTGCTGTCGGACAATTTCTTTGCACTGACCGATGGGCAGCCCTACCGTGTCCTTGCACGGACGGACCGCACCGCCCAAGAGCTTGCAGAGAAGATCAGTCTGGTATCGATCTACGACATCCGATGAAAAGATACCTTCGTGGGAGGAAATGAATGAGTAAATATAGCAATTTCCTCCACACGGAGGCATACAGGCGCACCTTTATTACGTATCAGGTGATCTCGCTGCTGCTGGCGGCGACGATCCTCGGGTTCATCTGGCGGGATATGTACAACACCGCTCAGGAAAATTTTGTGATCGAATCAACGAAAACCTATGAAGATATCGACCGGCGGGTGGGGCGTCTGGTGGATTCCATTGACCAGTTTTACACGCAGATCTACGCTTCTTCCGGTATTTCTGAGGACTTTTTCCGATATTTCGGTGCAACGGCGGAGGAATACACCTCCAGACGGCTGCTTCAGTCAAATGAGCCGGATGTGAGCATTTTGTCCCAGTTTACAAATCTGGTGCTAAACAGTGACAACAGCATCCGCCACATCATCTGCTATGCTCCGGAGCATGTGGCGGATCTGGAGTTCAACAGTCAGGGGGATGCCCGACACCGGATCATCACCACCGAGGAGGCAGAAGCAATCTGCAGGACCGGCAGCTTTTACCAGATGGACATTCACCGAAACTCGGCCTATTACGGAAAAATCACCATCGTGATGGATCTGAGCGGATTTGTCGATCGGTTTTTCACCGATGAGCCGGGGCGCAGCATCTGTCTGGTGCAGCCCCACTCGGTGATCTCCCGAGGACAGCTGGAGCTTACCCAGTCTCAGGCCGAGGCGATGATATCTCAGGGCGGCCTTGTCAAGCGGGTGGGCAGCATGGGCGGCAGCTACTACTGCACTGCCTATGTCTCCCAGTATCTGCCCTTCAGCGTGGTGTATCTGGTGCAGTCGCATGCGCTGCTGTATCGCATGGTGCGCAGCTTCATCCTGCTGGTGGTGTGCTTTTTACTGGCGTATGGGGCCATCAGCGTGGTGCTGATCCGCAGATTCTCTCAGGATACCGAATATATCGACACGATTCTGCGCAGCATGATGCAGGCGGAGAAGGAAAACTTCACCCCCGTGTCGCTCACGGTCCACAGTCCGGAATATGATGCCATCGCCCGGGGCTTAAACCGGCTGTATGCCAATCTTGACAACCTGATCCAGCAGGGCTACAAGCTGACCATCAGCCAGCAGAAGGCCCAGATGGACATGCTCAGCGCGCAGCTCAGTCCCCATTTCCTGTACAATACCCTGGAGCGCATCCGCATGCGCGCCCTGATGGATCAGGCCTATGATGTGGCAGAGGCAACGGCAGGACTGGGGCTGCTGTATCGCAATATCGTGAAAACAGAGCCTGTGATCCCCATGAAGCAGGAGCTGGAGATCACCCGGCAGTATCTGGATCTCATGGCGTTTCTCTACGGTGACCAGTTCATGTATTACTTCGATGTGGACCCTGCCGCAGAGGAGATGATGACCCCCAAGATCTGGATGCAGCCCATTGTGGAAAATTTCTTTAAGCACAATTTTCAGCAGGATGACCAGATCAAGGTCATCGTGGTGGAGCTAAAGACCACCCCGGAGGGGTGGGAAGGCCGATTCTTTGACAATATCGGATGGGTCGAGCCGGAGCGCATGGAGCAGATCAACCGTGCCCTTGACAGCGAGGATACCCAAGTGCAGGGCATCGGGCTTTATAACGTGCTGCATCGGCTGCGCCTGTTTTATTCCGGCAGGGTGCGCATGACCATGGAATACAATACTCCGCAGGGGATCTGCATCCATGTGGTTTATCAGAAAGGAGGGGATGACGGATGTATCGGCTGCTGATCGTGGATGATGAAAAGGATATCTGTGAAAATGTCAAATATCTGCTGAATTGGGCGGATTATGGCTTCAGCGCCATCATGACAGCCGCATCCTACCCTGATGCTGCAAATCTGGCGGTGGATTTCAAGCCCCATGTGGCACTGGTGGATATCAAGCTTGGGGAATACTGGGGCTATGATCTGGTGGAGCATCTGCGCAGCTTGGGATTAAAGACGGTTTTCTGCATGATCTCAGGCTTTGAGGATACCCAGTATCTTCGCCGCTCCATGCAGGCCGGCAGTGTGGATTATCTGCTCAAGCCCATCAACACCGCCGAGCTGCGCCGCTTTTTGGAGCGCACGGTGGTCAATGACCTGAAGGGTACGCTCAAATGCGCCCAAGCCCCGCAGCAGGAGGTCGATCCGGTGCTGAAGGTGCCGTATACCGACCTGTCCAAAATCACCAATAAGATCATCCTTGCGGTGAAAACCGACTACCGCACCCCGCTGAACCTGACAGCCATTGCCGACAGCTTCCACATGAGCGGCAAATACATCGGCAGGATCTTCCTGAAGGATACGGGGATGAAATTCAGCGATTATCTCATGGCCTACCGCATGCTGGAGGCAAGGCAGCAGATTCTCAATACACAGGAAAAGATCTCGGTCATTGCCGGCATGGTCGGATATGCGCAGCTGAATCATTTTTACATCCATTTCAAGAACTACTTTGGGTTTTCCCCCGGGTCGCTGCGCAGTGTGGATGACCATGAGGCGGTTTTAGAGGAGGAAGTGCATTGAAGCATATTCAGATGGCGGCCCTGCTGCTGGTGCTGATCCTGCTTTCCGGCTGCGGAAATGCCCGGATGGATGACCAAGGGGCAGCCGATGAGCCGGTGGTCCTGCGCTATTACACCATTGGACGGGAGGATGCGGACCTTCAGGCGGTGAACGATGCCCTCAATGAGCTTTTACTGGAGCGTTACGGATTTGCAGTGGACTACCGAAAGATCGACTGGAACGAGTATCAGGATACCGTCAACGGCATCATCAACACCAGTCAGGACTTTGACGTGGTGTTCACGTGGGACTCTAACTACATGAGAAATGCAGCCAACGGGGCCTTTATGGATCTGGGGGATTTTCTCATGGGAGAGGGCAGGGAGCTGTATGAAGCCATCGACCCACGCCTGTGGCAGGGAGTGGGGATCAAGAGCGGGATCTACGGGGTCCCGACCAACAAGGAGCTGGCTCCGGTGGTGCAGTTCCTGTTTTCCCGGGAGCTTGTGGATAAATACCGCATTCCCATCGAGGACTATGACACACTGGAGTCTTTGGAGCCGGTGCTGACGATGATTGCCCAGAAGGAGCCGGATGTGGTCCCCCTGCTGTTCACATCGGAGCGGGTCAATCTGGCAGAGCTGACAGGATATGAGTATGTGGCAGGTGGAGATCTGCCTCTGGTGGTCCGCTTCGGCGACCCGACCTGCCGGATCGTGAATCTCTATGAAACGCCGGAAATGCAGCAGCTTCAGCAGACCATGCGCAGCTTCTATGAAAAAGGGCTGATCAATGCCGACGCAACGCTGCGCAGCGCCATTTCCAGATTTCAGGCCGAGCAGGTCTTTTGCCGTGTGGGCATCGGCGGGCCGGATGTGTCGGAGAGCTTCTCGGTGGATTTCGGCTACCCCATCGTGTCCAAGTTTGCCAGCAAGCCATGGATCACCAACAGCTCCACGCGGGGAGCGGTCATGGCGATCAATGCCCATACCCCTCATCCAAGGGAGGCGCTGACCTTCCTGCGCGCGGTCAATCTAGATCCGGACGTGCGGAATATGCTCAATTACGGGGTGGAGGGTGTCCACTACCAGCTGACGGAGCAGGGGCAGGTAGAGCCGATCTCCGACGGCTATCGGGGTGTACCCTATACCCAAGGAAACTGGTTCATCCTGAAAACCATGAAGGGGGAGTCGCCGGACAAGTGGGAGCATTATCGCCGATACAATGCCGAGGCGCAGGCCTCTAATCTGCTGGGATTTGTGCCGGATCTGCATCAGCTGGAGAAGGAGAACGCCCAAGTGGCAAAGGTCTACCGACGGTTTGACAATGCGCTGCTGACCGGGTCGGTCGATCCGGTGATCTATCGGAGTATGGCACTGGAGGACATGAAGGAGGCCGGTATCGACCAGCTGCGGGAAAATTTGCAGCAGCAGGTGGATCAGTGGCTGACAGAACAGGCGGCTGCGCCGGCGGGTGCAGCAGAAGGCTGAGGTGAAGAAAAGATGCACAGACTTTTGCCACCGGAAAATCCGGTGTTTCAGTTTTTGGAAAAGCTGTTTAACCTGATGCTGGCCAACGTGCTGTTTTTGGTTTGCAGTCTCCCGGTGGTCACATTTGGCGCGGCCCTTACCGGACTGATCCAAGTGGCTCAGGATCAGATCTTTGACGAGGATCAGCCGGTCGTCCGCCGCTTTTTTCGGGCCTTTCGGGAAAATCTGGGGCAGGGAACTGCCGCGTGGGGGATGCTTGCCCTGTTTCTGGCGGGAATGGGATGCAACCTCCTGCTGATCCTTGCCTATCTTGACGGGTGGATCGCCCAGCTGTTGAAGATCCTCGTGTATGTCCTGACGGCGGTGGTGATCTGCCTGATGTCCTATCTGTTCCCGCTGATCACCCGATATCGCAACGGCATGGTCAGCCAGATGAACAACAGTGTGATTCTGGCGGTGGTGAAGCTGCCGCGGACGCTGCTGATGGGTGTGCTGAATACCCTGATTTTCTGGATACCGTTTTTCTCCATGCAGACCTTTCTGGCCACCACGGTGTTCTGGCTGGTGATTGGATTTGCATTCATTGCATATGTGGATGGATTGCTCCTTGCGCCGGTTTTCAAGCAGATGGAGCAGGAAAAGACGGTGGATATTTTGACGTAAAAAGGTGCCTGTTGCAGAATGCGGATTCTGCAACAGGCACTTTCTATATTCCTTGCTGAGATCATCTGAAAACAGGGGCGGCGCCGAAGGCTCAGTCCCTTCTGCCCACGATCTGGTACATTTCCTCGTTGGAAACGGTGTACACCACGGTCAGATATTTTTCAAAGGTTTTCCTCAGGCTTTCGATGGACGGAAGCTCCAGACTGACGGCCTGAGCGTGACTGGCATGGTAGGACTGCAGGGCTTCCCGACTCATCCCGTGGGCGACGGTCAGGGTGCCGCCGGACTTTAAATGCCGTTTCAGGTTCTCAAGCAGCAGCTCCGGCTGCAAAAAATGGGGAAAAGCGTTGTAAATGACGATAGAATCAAAGGCTTTTCCAAGCTCCATGCAGGTCGCGTCTCCGCACAGCACGTCCGCCTCCGGCCACTTCTGACGGGCCCGCCGAACCATCTCGGGGGACAGGTCTATGGCGGTGAGGGAGCGTATGCCGCGACGCTTGTAATCCGGGAAAAGGACGCCTGTTCCGCAGCCCACATCCAGAATGTCCTGCCCTGGGGCAACCCCTGCGTGATCGAGGATGCAGTCGATGATCTCGGTGCTGCGCTGTGTGGTCTGGTCCCAGCTGGGGGCGCAGCCGTCGAAAAACGCCTGAATGGAGGAAAGCTTGATCGGTGTACTCATTCTGCTGCTCCTTGTAAGGTGTCGGGGGTCAGGCGTGCCTTGGCCAGCACCATGACCACTGTGGGGATAAGTGCCAGCTGAATGAGCATGCCGGGCCAGCCGGTGACAAAATAGCCGGATACCAGTGCCCCCAATACGATGGGCTTTCCGCCGGAAAACAGGAACAGCGCCTTGGCTATGCCGCCCACGATGCGACCGGCGAGCATGGCACCGATCAGGGAGATGTAGAGCCTTGCATAGGCGGATCTGCGCCGGGTCAGACCCATCAGCAGTCCGCTGACCAGACCATAGACACAAAGCTCCGGCACCATGGAAATCAGGGCCGGCGCAGGGGGCATGGAGGTCAGTGCAGCAGACAGGATCGGCCCCAGAATACCGCAGATGGCGCCGTAAAGCCAACCGCACATCAGACCGCACAGCAGCACCGGAATGTGCATGGGCAGAAAGACCGGACCAAGCCCCAGACCGTGGAAGGCCATGGGGAGTACCACGCACAGCGCAATGCAGATGGCGCACAGGCACATGGATTTGACGGATCGTTGATTGTTTTTCATTTGAAATCCTCCTTTTTTATTCCGTATGATCATATCGAAAAAGGGGGGATGCCGTAAGCCCCAGTGGGGGATGCAAAAGAATGCCCGTGGACAGATGATTCCTTGCTTTTGCAGGCGGATATGCTATAATGGAGAAAATTCTGCATATGAGCAGGCGGCTTTGCCCATCTGGGAGTCGCCGATGGAAAACGCAGCAGGAGCGGAGGATTCGTGATGGTGACAACACACAGGCGACCGAAGGCATCGGACCTATTTCGGCATATGTTCCTTTCGTGGCTGATTGCCGCGGCGGTGGAATACCTCCTGCTGCCCGGTGGACTTCAGGCGCTTTCCGGTTTGGACGGACTGGGGCAGATGTCCTTTGTTCGGGTGTTGGCTGTTACGGCAGGACTGTCACTGGTGCTGACGCTGCTGCCTGCCGGAGATCCTTTGGCGGCGGCAGAGCGGTGCATCATGGCAGGTGTCTTAGCAGGACTTTCTGCCGTCAGCGTTTTCCGCTCCTTTCTCCCGGGATATGGGGCGGTATGTCTGGCGCTGCTGGCAGGGGTGATGGTCTATGCGGTTCAGGGGTGGGATGACAGCCCTGAGCCCTTGGCAGAAGCGTCCCCCTCTCGGAAGGGATTTGTGTGGGCAACGGGGATTCTGACAGCGGTTTTTTTCCTGTTTGTGAGCCTATGGACAGTGGGCAGGGTCAGCACCCTCAGCACCCCCAGCTACGACTTCGGCATCTTTTCCCAGATGTTTCACAGCATGAAGGAGTCCGGCCTGCCCATGACGACCCTTGAGCGGGACGGGCTGCTGTCCCATTTTCATGTGCATGTGTCTCCGATCTATTATCTGATGCTGCCGTTTTACATGCTGATCCCCCGACCGGAAACCTTGCAGGTCCTTCAGGCGGCGGTGATCGCCTCCTCGGTGATCCCTCTGTGGAAAATCGGCAGGCAGTATGGTCTGCCGGACTGGCAGCGGATGGTCCTGTGCGTGCTGCTGCTGTTATTTCCGGCATTTTCCGGGGGAACCAGCTATGATCTCCACGAGAATTGCTTCCTGACCCCGCTGATCCTCTGGCTGTTCTACGGGATCGGCAGGGAGAGCAGAGCCATCACCGTGACAGCCGGAGTGCTGACGCTGATGGTGAAGGAGGATGCGGCGGTGTATGTGGCCGTGATCGCCCTGTGGCTGATGGTGCGCTCGCTGCTGCGGGAGCCAAAGGGGCAGCACAGGAACCTTGCCACAGGGGGCATCCTGCTTGCTGCGGCACTGGTGTGGTTCTTTGCCGTGACGACCTATCTTGCCAATGTGGGGGATGGGGTCATGACCTACCGCTACGATAATTTCATTTACGATGGATCGGGTTCTTTGTTCACGGTCATCAAGGCGGTGCTGATGAACCCCATGAAGGCGGTTTATGAGTGCGTTGAGCCGGAGAAGCTTCGCTACATCCTGCTGACCATGCTGCCGCTGTTGGGGCTGCCGCTGCTGACAAGGCGGTATGAGCGGTATATCCTGCTGATCCCGTACATATTGGTGAACCTGATGTCGGATTATGTCTATCAGCATGACGTGTTTTTTCAGTACGGCTTTGGTTCACTGGCCTGCCTGATGTATCTGACGGTGGCGAATTTGGCGGATATCAGGAAGGAAAAGCTGCGTTTTTGGGCCCTCATAGCGGCGACAGCTATCAGCATCGGCTGCTTTGTCGGGGAGATCCTTCCGACGGCGAGGGTGTATCCTGAACTGGCAGTCAGTCATTTTGACCATTATGAGACGATCCGCCGGACCTTGGCCCGGATACCGGAGGAGGCGGAGGTGGCGGCCAGCACCCACTATACCACGGCGCTTTCTCAACGGGAGATCCTGTACGATATAAAATATTGCAGCACCGAGCATTTACTGGAATGCGACTATGTGGTACTGGCGGACAATGAGGAGAAGGTCGATCAGCTCCGGCAGACACTGGAGGAGGCAGGCTACGGCATCTGGGATGAGGTCCCAAATGTTCTGACGATATATCAAAAAGAGGTATAGCCTATGGGGGCTATACCTCTTTTTGAGAATGCCCGAAAGCCATGAAAGGACTTTCGGGCATTTTTTGCAGTCTGAGCAGTATTTTCCCCGAGGTATGCGTCCCCGGGGAAAATGATTTTATCTTTTTTGCAGCTAAAGCGGCAAACTCTGTGAGACTTTCTTGTCCGGTTGAGTGAGCCGAAGGCGGCAGGCCCTGCAAGGAGCTTTGATTATTTTCTCTTGATCAGCAGGGTCACGATTCCGGCTGCGCCCACAACTGCCACGGCAGCCATCAGGATCATCAGTACGGTACCGAGAGAGTCGGCAGCGTCGGGGG
>DYCR01000007.1:0-25117 GCA_019418025.1 Clostridiales bacterium
TATCAGAACGGTATCAGGTCCTCTTGGGTGATCTGTTTTTGGTGGCGGCGTGGATTGCTGCCGGATACAAGGTTATCATCGATGCCTTTGGGAAAATCAAGGCAAAGAAACCCTTTGACGAGGAGTTTCTGATGACGCTTGCATCGGGCTGTGCGATCCTGCTTGGAGAATTTTCAGAGGCTGCCGCCGTCATGATTTTCTATCAGGTGGGCGAGCTGTTCCAGAGTATTGCGGTTGAGCGGTCCAGAAGATCGGTAGCAGAACTGATGGATCTACGGCCGGATGTTGCCTATATCCTGCGAGACGGTGAGCCGGAGGAGGCAGATCCCGAAGATGTTCAGGTCGGTGATCTTCTGCTGGTCCATCCCGGTGAGAGAATCCCGGTAGACGGTGTGATCGTGGAAGGCTCTGCTTCTGTGGATACCTCTAAAATCACAGGCGAGGCCGTTCCTGCCGATTTGACTGTCGGAGATCAGGTGCTTTCCGGATGCATCAACCTGTCGGGTGTTCTGACCCTGCGGGCAGAAAGCGAGTTTGCATCTTCAACGGTAGCACGGATTCTGGAGCTGATGGACTCTGCCAGTGAGGGGCGGAGCAGAACCGAAACCCTGATCACACGTTTTTCTCAGGTATATACGCCCTGTGTCGTAATTGCGGCGCTGATCCTTGCGATCGTTCCGCCGTTTTTCACAGGATTTGATTTTGCCACGTGGATACATCGCGCGCTGAACTTCCTTGTCGTCAGCTGTCCCTGTGCATTGGTGATTTCTGTTCCGCTGGCATTTTTCGGCGGAATGGGCGGTGTCAGCAAGGCTGGTATGATCGCAAAGGGCGGTATTGCCTTGGAGAACCTATCAAAGGTCGATACGGTGGTGTTTGATAAAACAGGCACTCTGACCACCGGCGATTTCCGTGTTGTGCAGGTCGTGTCGGAGAACGAGGGGCTGTTGGAGCTTGTCGCGGCAGCTGAGGAGGCTTCTCGCCATCCCATTGCAAAGGCAATCGCGCGGGCCTGTCCCCAGCATCCGAAGGCGTCTGATGTTCAGGAAATACCCGGGCAGGGGATCAGCGCTTTGGTGGAGGGACATCAGGTCATGGCGGGCAATCGCCGGATGCTTGAGTCCATGGGACTGCCTGTTCCGGAGATCGACGGATCTACACTGGTGTATGCAGTGGTGGATGGTTCCTATGCCGGAGCGATCCTGTTGGCAGATACCATCAAAGACGGTGCTGCATCCTCGATTCAGCGGCTCAAGGAGCTTGGGATCAAAAAAATGTGCATGCTCACAGGAGATCGGGAGGCTGCGGCCAAAGTCGTGGCAAGGGAGCTTCAGCTGGAGGATTACCGCCACAGCCTTCTGCCGCAGGATAAGCTGTCGGTTGTAAAGGAAATGATGCAGACTCAGGACCGCATTGCGTTTGTAGGTGACGGCGTGAACGACGCACCGGTGCTGACTTTGGCAACGGTAGGCGTGGCTATGGGCGGTGTCGGCTCGGATGCGGCGGTGGAAGCTTCCGATCTTGTACTGTTGAAGGACAACTTGGAATGTCTGCCTAAGGCGGTCATGATCGCAAGAAGAACGATGGCAATTGCCAAGCAGAACATTGCATTTGCTTTGGGTATCAAATTTGCTGTCATGCTCCTGAGCATCCCGGGAATTGCCAATATGTGGATGGCGGTTTTTGCGGATGTGGGTGTTGCGATTTTGTGTATCTTGAATTCCTTCCGGGCGATGAAATCGGATGTATAAATCGTCCATCCTTCGGCTTGATGGAACCATGGATATGTAATGAATATGAAGAAAAGGGCGCAGTTCGTATGAACTGCGTCCTTTTTGCAACCTGTCAGAAGGGGGCTGTATTTCGGAATTATGCTTCAACCAATATCGGCAATATTATTTTTATTCAGTGTATTTTGCATAATTTTCATAAGAAGGAATCTGCATGAACCGTGTAAAAAAGACATATTTCTTGCCTTTACGTGAATTTTACCTGATTTTGAATACAGTTTTAAACGCGCGCAGTATAATACACGTGCTGTGGAAATCCGGCAGTACAGTTCTGAGGAGGACTTATCGTTATGCAGTCTAAAAGAAAAAGCACCGCATTGCTGAAGGGGATTTGCTGTGCGGTACTATTGTTCATTACATTATTTCCGATTTATTGGCTGATATCCATGGCGGTTCGTCCGACAGATGAGATGAGCGGACATATTTCGCTGATTCCCGGATCTGTGACAATGGAGCATTTCACCCGCCTGTTTGCGGAAAAGGGGTTTGGTCAAGCGATCATGAACAGTATGCAGACCACAGGCTTTTCCTTGATTGCATCTTTGATGATCGGCATTTGTGCGGCCTATATCATTGCCCGCCGGCGCTTCAATTTCGGGCTGAAACGACCGCTGACATACTGGGTGCTTCTGGTTCGTGTCCTTCCTCCGGTGGCATTTACCATCCCTCTTTACACCATGTTCAGCAAGGCGGGGCTTCTTAACGGAAAGCTCCCGGTTGTTCTGGCCTGTGTCCTGATCAATGTCCCCTTGATCATTTGGTTCCTCATCAGCTTCTTTCGAGATTTGCCGGAGGAGATTGAGGAGAGTGCAAAGGTGGATGGTGCCAGCGAATGGCAGCTTTTTGTTCGGATCGTGCTTCCCTTGGTTGCGCCGGGGATTGCCGCTGTCGCGATGCTCTCGTTCATGTATGCGTGGAATGAGTACACCTACACGGTCATCTTTACCCGTAGCCCCGCCAATTACACAGTGCCGCTGGCGCTGTCTGTATTAAATACAGAGGACAGCCTGACCGTGAAAAAGCCGCAAAAATGCTGCACAGCTGGGGAGCAAAGGAAGTTTTCATTACCCATAACACCGAGGTCCTTGTCTATGATGGAGAGAATATCCACACCTGCCCGATCAAGGCCCGAAGCTTGGTTGGGCGCACCGGACGGGGGGATACGGCCTTTGCAGGTTATCTTGCGGAACGGAAAAATGCAGATATCGCTCAGTCTCTGCTCTATGCCACAGCACTTGTTTCCCTGAAAATGGAAAGACCTGGGCCTTATCTGGGGACCGGGGAGGATGTATTGGATTATATTCAACGGTTTTACAGGGAAACGGTAGAATAATGCTAAAACCTATGGGATATGTGGAGAAATTATGCAAATGGGAGAGGTGATATCAGCTTGAGACGACGTGGATGCCTGATGCTGAGTGGGATTTTGCTGATTGGGGTGGGGGTTGCCTTGTTTCGATTGGCGGGATTTGGCGCAGATCCGTTTACGGGAATGAATCTGGGGATCAGTATGTTCCTAAATTGGTCCTTTGGAAATTGGCAGCTGATTGCCAATGGCTTGATTCTCGCAATTGTGTTCTTCAAGGCACCTGAGTGCATCGGGCCGGGAACTATCGTCAATATGGTTGGGGTAGGCTATACCGCTGACCTGATCTGCTGGCTGCTTTCGCAGACGCTCCCGATTTCTTTGCCGATTGTTTTGAGAATTCTATTTTTGGCGGCAGGACTGCTCTTCATGTCCTTTGGCGCGGCACTTTATATGGAGGGGGATCTTGGGATCGCTCCTTATGACAGCGTTGCGATCGTCATGGAACAAAGCTCTGACCACCGTATCCCGTTTCATATCGCCCGAATGATCTCTGATACGGCAGCGGTGGCGGCAGGTGCAGTGTTCTGCGTTGCCGGCGGATATCCGATTTGGAGTGTTATCGGTATCGGGACCATATGCAACGCAATGCTCAACGGCACTGCGATCCAGTTTTTTCGCAATCGATTGAGACGAGGATTTCCTGCCCGAGGGAAATCTTGACTGTGAACAGAACATATATTAGGAGGCATGCACAGACAGTGCATGCCTCCGTTTATCAAATTCGGACTATTCCAGAATCCTGTGCAGCAGGTCTGTCAATTCCTCCAGTGTGACACCGGATGTCTCGATATCGTAATAAATACCCATATGAGTAAATTCTGCGATAAAAGTATCCTGATAGCCGTAAATGACCGTGGAGATACCGTTGATCTCAGATGGCTTGGGGTCGTCGTACATGATATAGTGATCTCTCAGCGGCTTTTCAGCGGGGCATATTGCAATGATTGCTCTGCCACCATGCGGATTTTGATACTCCAGCACGTAATCGTGGGGGATGTATGCGGTGCGATCCGTGTCGGCAGGGACATTGACGGAATAGAACGCCTTCTGTACATAGGTATCTGGAAGCTTTTGGGAGAAAGCGGCAAAGCTCATGCCGGCGGCAGCTTCAAAGTCCTGCAAGAAATCAGCTTTTTCCGTCTTAGAGAGCTGATCATAGTGGGATATCTGAATATCCATATCTGCACCTGATACCTGCTCGGCCTGATTCACCAAAATCATATCACTATTTTGCGTGGATGTGGGGCGTTCCGGGTCATGATTTGTGTGTGCTGAGACTTCTGATGAAAGATCGTCCGGTTGTTTTTGGGGGCGGATATCGCTGTGGTGAGACAGAAAAGGCACAGAAATGCCGACAGCCGCAAGGCAAAGACAGGCGGCAATGGCACTCCGCTTGAGCCAGGGGGCGATATTATGCTTTCTTTCGGTCATGGCCTCTCCGGCGGCGGCTACCCTGCGTTCGTCCAATTCTCCGATGATTTGAAAGAATTCTTCTGTTTTCATAGATGATAGCCCCTTTCTGCGAGATATTTTCTTAATTTGTTCCGAATTCGGCAGAGCGTGACCGATACATTTCCCTCGGTCATCCCAAAGCTTGATGCGATGGCTGACACGGGCATTGCGTACCAATAACGGCAGAGGAAAAGATTGCACTTCTTCTGTGAAAGTGTGCCGAGAAAATCATTGATAGCCTGAACCAGTTCTTTTTGTTCGATTTCCTGCTCGATATGATCGCCGCCGGCGGAACAGTCGCTCAATTCATCGAGGATCAGCTCGATTTCCCCGCCGCCACGCTTATCGGCGCATCTTTTTCGGTATCGATCAAGTGCCAGATTTCTTGTGATCTTCCCCAAGTAAGTAGAAAGCACATTGGGGCGATTCGGTGGTATGGAGTTCCATGCTTTTAGGAATGTATCGTTGACACACTCCTCTGCATCCTCGTTACAGGACAGTATATTCCATGCTATGGATTTGCAGTATCCGCCGTATTTGGAGAAGCTCTCCCGGATTGCGGCGGTGTTTCTTTCCCAATATAGATCAACGATCTTCATGTCGTCCATGAATATGCCTCCTTTCACTTATATACACGGAAACCGCAGGGAAACCTTACAGACTGCCGAAGAAAATTTTCGTGTATATTGTAGCGCATCTACAAAAGACCCACAAGCAGGAATTGTGCCGCAGGGCAGGGGGCGGGATTTTTTGCCAGTATTGCTATTTCCGCATCCGCATGGTAGAATGTCCGTATTTAGGAGGGGATCAACATGCTTTTTATTAAAAACGGTCATATTAAAACCATGGCAGGGTGCGAATGGAACAGCGGCAGCATCCTGATTGACGATGCAGGAAAGATTGCTGCATTGGGGGAAAACTTGGAAATTCCGGAAGGCTGCCGGGTGCTGGATGCACAGGGACGGCTTGTGACACCGGGCTGCGTGGATGCCCACTGCCATATTGGTCTTGACAATGAAGCAATGGGCTGGGAGGGGAACGATTTCAACGAAACCGTTGACCCTGTCACGCCGCAGATGCGGGCAATCGATTCGATCAACCCTCAGGATGAAGCGTTTGCTCTGGCTTTGCAAGGGGGCGTTACCACGGCCTGCACAGGTCCCGGCAGTGCAAATGTCATCGGCGGCACCTTTGCCGCGATCAAGCTGGCGGGAAACCGTGTGGATGATATGATCCTGAAGCACCCGATCGCAATGAAGTGCGCTATGGGTGAAAACCCAAAGCGCTGCTACGGTCAGAGCGGCAAGAAGGCACCCATGACTCGTATGGGTGTGGCGGCGCTGCTGCGTGAAGTGCTGCTAAAGACCAAGCGCTATATGCAGGATCAGGAGGCGGGAAAAAACCCTGCCTTTGATATGAAGCTCGAGGCTATGATCCCGGTTTTAAAGGGGGAACTGCCGCTAAAAGCCCACGCCCACCGGGCAGACGATATCCTGACGATCATCCGCATTGCAAAGGAATTTGATCTGAAGCTTACACTGGATCACTGCACCGACGGGTCGGTGATTGCAGAGGAACTGGGAAAAGAGAGCTATCCTGCATTTGTTGGGCCGTCCTTCGGGTCCAAGACGAAAATCGAACTTGCAAACAAGAGCTTTGCAACGCCCGGTGACCTGCATAAGGCCGGCGTAAATGTCAGCATCATTACGGATGCCCCTGTTATTCCGCTGCAATATCTGCCCCTTTGCGCCGGACTTGCGGCTTCGGCAGGACTGGAGCCGGAGGAGGCATGGAAGGCTATTACCATCAATCCTGCCAAGGCGGTAGGCGTCGGGGACCGTGTCGGCTCTCTGGAGCCGGGAAAGGACGCAGATATTGTGATCTGGACGGCAGATCCTCTGACGACCATCGGCGGACATGCGTATATCACCATCGTCGATGGAAAGGTCGTTTATTCAGAAGCGTAAGAAAGCACAAGAATCCCCATCCAATCGGGTGGGGATTCTTGTTATGTATCGGTTTTTCGGCTCTCGCCGGTGGCATAGTCGATTTCGATGCCCGGCTGTACATTATAGCAGTACACATGGAACATGATCCCTTCGCCCTCATCCTCGACGGAATAGGCCTCCATCTGAACTCCGCTGGCAACCAGATTGTCCCCGTTATAGATGGGGGTAACCCGGTAAAGCACATGATTTCCGGTTTCTTTTACATAGTCGGCAACCATATTTTCAAAAGGAAGCATGCCCTCTACATTGAGGTAACGAGTGCCTGTAATCAGATTCAGCTGATTGGCGTTCTCTCCGGCCAGCTGCCATCCAATCAGGTGACAGCGGTTGTACAGGCTCCCGCCGGAGATCCCTTCGTATTTTACGCTGTGCCATCCGGCGGGAGTGACGCTGCTGATGCTGCCGCGTTCATCTTCCGGCATGGTTGATCGATCGATGGAGGCGAAGGCTGTGCCGCAGCGTCCGAGGGAGTCCAGTGGAGAATATAGCTCAAATCCAGACTGCATTTTTTCTTCATCTGTGAAATCCGGAACATTGTCTGCGATCACGGCATAGGGCTGTCCGGAAAATGGAGGAATGTCATTGAGCGATATGGATGGCGCATGGGGGATCTGCTGTTGATTGAGCAAGCCCTCAGCGATGGCAACAGCCACCAGAACAATGACAGCCAGAAGCTTCTGCCAGCCTTTTAATTTGATGTTTTTGTGTTTTCTCTTTGTCATTTTTGATAGATCTCCATTGTGATTTTTTCGTGACTGCTGCCGGGGAATTCCTCCCGGCAGGTCAGTTGCCATTGCCCGGGAAATGCAAAGCAGACGTCTCCGGGGTAGTCCCGATTCCAGCGAAATAAGATGATCCGATCGATCTTCCGGGCATAAGACAGGTACGCTGTATCCTCTGCAAACACCCAGTCGTCAGCTCCGGCAGCGGCCAGATAGTCCGCAGATACGACGATCTTTTCGTTGAACGCAAACATTTTTCCGGAATACGGTCCCATCAGCAGCCGGGTATCGACCATGGACAGGAGCCGTTCTCGGAGCGTACGGTCCTGACTTTGCCGCCTGCCGTTGAACTGCAGGCCAAGTTTATTGTCTACACATGCAGTCAGTGTCATCTGTGATCTCCTTTGTGATGAATGTCCCTCCATTTTATCGGAAAAAGAATCCAATGTCAACGAGCTGGGACAGCTTGACAAAAAACAGGAAATATGGTATCTTTTCTATATAAAAATGCAGTGAAGAGGAGTTTCCGCTCCCGAAAATCTTTCCAGAGAGCGTATGGTTGGTGAGAATACGTAAAGATTGCGTGCGGATGGTCGCCTCAGAGCAGTTTCCCTGAACCGGTCAGTAGGGGAGATCGGGTATGCCCGTTACAGCTGCCCAAAGTGTCCGGATGATTTCGGAAATTCAGGTGGTACCGCGGAAATGTGATTTTCGCCCTGAGCAGAAATGCTCGGGGCGTTTTTTATTTTTCAAAATAACCCAGTAAGGAGAGATATTTATATGGCTAGAGAACTGCCAAAGGTTTACGAACCCCGAGAGGTAGAGTCCTCTATCTACAAAATGTGGGAGGACAACAAATACTTCCACGCAGAGAAGGATGAGAGCAAAAAGCCCTTCACCATCGTCATGCCGCCCCCCAATGTCACAGGTCAGCTGCACATGGGCCATGCAATGGACGCAACCCTTCAGGATACCCTGATCCGCTTTAAGCGTATGCAGGGGTATAATGCCCTGTGGATTCCGGGCGTTGACCATGCAGGTATCGCAACTCAGATCAAGGTGGAAGAGGAGCTGCGCAAAGAGGGGCTGACCCGCTATGATCTGGGACGGGAGAAGTTTTTGGAGCGCGTATGGGACTGGAAGCATCGCTACGGCAACCGCATTGTAGAGCAGCAGAAGAAGCTCGGTGCCAGCTGTGACTGGGATCGTGCCCGCTTCACCATGGATGAGGGCTGCTCCAAGGCTGTCCGTGAGGTTTTTGTCTCTCTGTATGAAAAGGGATTGATCTACAAGGGCAGCCGAATCATCAACTGGTGTCCCAACTGTGTCACGGCGCTGTCCGATGCCGAGGTCGAGTACGTGGACAAGCCCGGTCATCTGTGGCACATCCGCTATCCCTTGGCTGACGGCTCCGGCGAGGTGGTTGTTGCCACGACCCGGCCTGAGACGATGCTGGGTGATACCGGCGTCTGCGTCAACCCCAATGACGAGCGCTATCAGGATATTATCGGCAAGACCGTGATCCTGCCTCTGGTGAACAAGGAAATTCCTGTTGTTGCCGATGATTATGCCGAGATGGAATTCGGCACAGGCTGCGTCAAGATGACGCCTGCCCATGACCCCAACGATTTTGAGGTTGGACTGCGCCACAATCTGGAGATCATCCGTGTTCTGGATGACAACGGCAAGGTTAATGAGCTGGGCGGCAAATATGAGGGGATGGACCGTTATGAGGCCCGTAAGGCGATCATTGCGGATCTGGATGCTCAGGGTTATCTGGTCAAGATCGATGACCATTCCCATAATGTCGGCACCTGCTACCGCTGCCATAACGATGTAGAGCCCATCATTTCGGCCCAGTGGTTTGTCAAGATGCAGCCTCTGGCTGAGGAGGCGATCCGCGTCGTTAAGGAAAATGAGACAAAGTTCGTTCCTGAGCGCTTCAGCAAGACCTATTTGAACTGGATGGAAAACGTCCGTGACTGGTGTATTTCCCGTCAGCTGTGGTGGGGCCACCAGATCCCTGCGTGGACCTGTGCAGACTGCGGACACATCACCGTCTCCCGTGAGGATGCCTGCAAGTGTGAAAAGTGCGGCTCTGCAAATATCGAGCGTGATCCTGACGTGCTGGACACTTGGTTCAGCTCGGCCCTGTGGCCTTTTGAGACTCTGGGCTGGCCTGAGAACAACCCGGATTTGGATTACTTCTATCCCACCGATGTTCTGGTCACCGGCTATGATATCATTTTCTTCTGGGTTGCCAGAATGATTTTCTCCGGCTGTGAGCATACGGGCAAGCCGCCGTTCCATACCGTCCTGATCCATGGTCTGGTGCGTGACGACAAGGGCAGAAAGATGTCCAAGTCTCTGGGCAACGGCATCGATCCCCTTGAAATGATCGACAAATACGGCTGTGATGCCCTGAGAATGAACATGGTCACCGGCAATTCCCCCGGAAACGACATGCGTTTCTATGTGGAGCGCTGCGAGGCTATGCGTAATTTTGCCAATAAGCTCTGGAACGCCAGCCGTTATGTACTGATGAACCTGAGTGAGGATGCGGTGAACAAGCTGCCTGAGCATTCCATGCTGGAAACTGCTGATAAGTGGGTCCTGTCCAAGCTGAACACTCTGATCGCAGAGGTCACGGACAATCTGGAGAAGTACGAGCTGGGTGTTGCGGTACAGAAGGTCTATGACTTTATCTGGGATACCTACTGTGACTGGTATATTGAGCTGACCAAGGCCAGACTGTACTCTGAGGATGCAGACCGCAAGCAGACAGCCATTCAGGTTTTGGTCTATGTTCTGGATCAGACGCTGCGTCTGCTGCACCCGTTTATGCCCTTCATTACCGAAGAAATCTGGCAGAGCCTGCCCCATGAAGGAGAGGCACTGATCGTTGCAAAGTGGCCTGAGTACCGTGAGGAGCTGAACTTCAAGACCGAGCAGAATCTGATGGAATCTGTTATGGAGGCCATTCGCTCCATTCGGAACCGCCGGGCAGAAATGAATGTCCCCCCCAGCAAGAAGGCGGCTCTGTTTGTGCTGACCTCCAAGCCTCAGGTATTTGCTGAGGGTGAGGGCTATCTGGAGAGACTGGCATATGCCGATCAGGTCACCATTCTGGATGCAGAGCCTGAAAATCTCGATGGCATGGTTACCTGCACCACTGCCGATGCCAAGCTGTACATTCCCATGGGGCAGCTGGTTGATGTGAGCAAGGAACTGGAGCGTATTGCCAAGGAACTGGAAAAGGCGCGTAAGAATCTGGCTCAGATCGAGGGCAAGCTGAACAACGAAAATTTCGTTTCTCGGGCACCTGAGGCGGTTGTCGCCGGTGAAAAGGAAAAGGCTGCGAAGGCGGCTGCTCTGATCGAGCAGCTGGAGCAGAGTGAAGCTGCGCTGAAAAAACTGTAATTGAATTATCGTCAAGCGTGTGCTGTACACCGAAAGGTTGCAGCACACGCTTATTTTTTTGCTTTCCAGCTTCCGACGAAATCTGCACGCTTCCCGGAATATACTTAAATCATCAAATTACCAAAGGAGGTCAAATCCATGAATTTCACAAGTTTTCTGCAAGATGGAAAACTGACGATCGCTCTGTCCGGTGAGATAGACCATCACCGTGCCCGTGACTATATCGACAAAATTGCCGCAAAAATAGAGGCCTACACCCCGGAGGAATGCATTTTGGATTTTTCAGATGTCACATTTGTGGACTCGTCCGGCATTGCGGTGGTCATAAACAGCATGCGCAGAATGGCACAGATCGAGGGGACGCTGTCTATGACCGGGATCGGAGAACAGCCCATGCGTGTATTTCGTACGTCCGGCATTGATAAGCTGGTTCACATCAAGGAGGCTGTGTAAATGAAATTTGAAAACTTTATGATTCTGGAGTTTCCCAGTAAATCAGCCAACGAAGCCTTTGCCCGCAGTGCGGTGGCCTGTTTTGCGGCTCAGCTTGATCCGACTCTGGAGGAGCTGGGAGATATCCGCACAGCGGTATCCGAGGCGGTCACGAACTGCATTGTGCATGCATACCCGGATTCTTACGGCATGATCACCCTGCGATGCCGAATCTTAAAGGACAATGTGCTGGACATTGTGGTGAAGGACAAGGGCGTGGGTATCCCCGATATCGATCAGGCCAGACGCCCCATGTTCACAACAGGCGGCGCTGAGCGCAGCGGGATGGGCTTTACAATCATGGAAAGCTTCATGACAACACTGGAGATCTCCTCAAGTCCGGAGAAGGGAACCACGGTACATATGCGCCGTCGGATCATGCGGCGCACATGATCCGCACAGAGGAGCTGATCCGGCTGTCTCAATCCGGTGACAAAGGGGCGGGGGAGACTCTGGTAGAGGAAAACAGCGGATTGATATGGTCTGTAGCCAAGCGATTTATCGGAAGGGGAACCGAGACAGAGGATCTGTATCAGCTTGGCTGTTTGGGGTTTTTGAAGGCGGTGGAAGGCTTTGATTTAGACTACGGGACCCAGTTTTCGACTTATGCCGTGCCGAAGATCGCAGGGGAGATCCGGCGGTTTTTACGGGATGACGGAGCGATCAAGGTTTCACGCACCATCAAGGAGCATTCATCAGCCATCAAGGCCACCAGAAGCAAGCTGTCAAACGTATTCGGCAGAGAGCCGACCATTGGTGAGATTGCGGCGCACACCGGACTGACCCCTGAGGAGATCGCAGTGGCGGAGACGGCGACCAAAGAGGTGGAGTCGATCCAAAAGGAAGCGGGGGAAGATGGATTTACTCTGGAAAACGTATTGTCAGACACCGAGACAGAGGAGCGCATGGTAGAGAAAATAGCCCTGCGTCAGGCCATCGAGGAACTGCCGGAACGGGAAAAGATGGTCATCGGAATGCGCTATTTCCACGGTTTGACTCAGGAAAGGATCGCTAAGGTATTGAAGGTCAGTCAGGTTCAGGTTTCAAGGATCGAAAAGAAGGCAATCGCCCATCTCCGGGAACGGATCGAATAAAAGGCTTTACCTTTTTGTTCATTTGCTGTAAAATAACTATATCATAACATTTCGAAAGATATAGACAGGTGAAACCATGAATCAACAGCTTGAACAACGCTTTTTATCCGCCAGAAAAAAATATATTGCCGCATGCTTTGCAGGGCTGAATCCCATGCAGCAGCAGGCAGTCATGACAACAGAGGGGCCGCTGCTGCTGCTTGCAGGTGCAGGCAGCGGTAAGACCACCGTGCTGATCAATCGAATTGCAAACCTGATTCGTTTTGGCAGCGGCAGTGACAGCGCCTATGTGCCGGAATGGATCACGGAATCCGATGTTGAATTTCTGGAGTCACTGCCGCAGCAGCCGGATGAGGCACAGATGGAGCGGGCAGATGAACTGTGCCGGGAGAACCCCGCTGCACCGTGGAGCATCATTGCCATTACCTTCACCAATAAGGCCGCAAACGAGCTGAAGGAGCGTCTGTGCAATGTACTGGGTGAGGAAGCGATGGATGTCTGGGCCATGACGTTTCACAGTGCATGCTGCCGCATCCTCCGCCGCAATATCGAGTATCTCGGCTATTCCCGCAGCTTTACCATTTATGATACCTCTGATTCCGAACGGATCATGAAGGAGATTATCAAGGAGATGGGACTCGATGACAAGACCTTCCCTGCAAGGATGGTCCTGAGCCTCATTGGACGGGAAAAAGATCAGATGTTCACTCCGGAGGATTGTGCGGCCCGTGCAAAGCAGAATAACGACGCCAAAATGATCCATGTTGCCAAGGCGTATCAGCGCTATCAGAGCCGGCTGAAGGAAAACAATGCAGTGGATTTTGATGATATCATCTATCTGACTGTGCGTCTGCTTCAGGAAAATGAGGAGCTGCGCTCGTATTATCAGCGCAAATTCCGTTATGTTCTGGTGGACGAGTATCAGGACACCAACAACATGCAGTATCTGCTGACCAGTCTCCTTGCCGGCGGACATGAAAATATCTGCGTGGTTGGCGACGATGACCAGTCGATTTACCGATTCCGGGGAGCGACCATTGAAAATATCCTGAATTTTGAGAAGCAGTATCGGAATGCACGAACCATTCGTCTGGAGCAGAACTATCGTTCCACGCAGTCGATCCTGAATGCAGCGAATGCAGTTATTTCCAATAACCACGGCAGAAAGGGAAAGAAGCTTTGGACCTCCAACGGTACCGGTGACCCAGTGATCTCGTATGAAGCATACAACGAGTCGGAAGAGGCAAACTATGTGGCAGGCCGGATCATTGCCATGTCCCGTGGCTCCAACTTTAAAAATTATGCGGTGCTTTATCGCACCAATGCCCAGTCCAACGCCATCGAATATTCCTTCAAGCGCAACGGTATCCCGTACCGAATCATTGGCGGCACGCGGTTCTTTGACCGAGCGGAGGTCAAGGATATGCTGGCCTATCTGTGCGTGATCAATAACCGCGCGGATGATCTGCGTCTGAGCAGGATCATCAATAATCCCCCCAGAGGCTTGGGTGCAAAGACCATTGAAACGGCACAGAGACTGGCCACTGCCGAGGGTACCGATCTTTACCATGTGGTCAGTCACCCCAGCGACTATGCGGCTCTGGAAAAGTCTGAGGCGAAGCTGAAGCATTTCTCCGATATCATTGAATCCCTTGCCGAATTGGTAAACAGCGGTATCGCGCTGACCGATTTTTACGAAGAGGTCATGATCCGCACAGGGTATGCCGAGATGCTCCAGCTGAAGCCGACGGAAGAAAACAAGACCCGGCTTGAAAATATCCGTGAATTGAAATCCAGTATCAATAATTATGCGGAAAACGCAGAAAGTCCCTCTTTGTCCGGCTTTTTGGAAGAAATTGCCCTGTATACCGATATTGAGCAGTACGATGCCAGTGCTGATGCCGCCGTCATGATGACCATACATTCAGCAAAGGGTCTGGAGTTTGACCATGTATTTCTGGTCGGCTTTGAGGACGGCCTTTTTCCCGGGATGCGTTCCATCGGAGATCCGGATGAGATGGAAGAGGAGCGCAGGCTTTGCTACGTAGCCATCACTCGGGCGAAGAAAACATTGGACATTACTCACGCACGACAGAGAATGCTCTATGGACGCACCAATTCTGCTCTGGTATCCAGATTCCTGAAGGAGATCCCCGAAGAATGCTTGGAGAAGAAGGGCGGACAGCGCCTTTACCAGTCTCAGGAGCGTACCGCTGCAGCGGGACAATGGGGTGCATACGGAACCGGAACACGGACCTCAAGCACGCAGGCTGCCGTTCAGGAAAAGATCAAGCGGAGCGAAAAGAGTGTGTTTACTGCATCTGCGTCCAAGTCCGCTATGCTGGATCTGAACAAGGGTGACATGGTGCAGCATGCTGCATTTGGCAAGGGCATGGTTCTGTCTGTTATGAAGATGGGCGGAGATGCGTTGCTTGAAATCGCTTTTGATCAGATCGGAACAAAGAAACTTATGTCGAAAACAGCTTCGGCACATATGAAAAAGCTGTAATGATACCCGAAAACGTCTCATAGCATATGTCGGAGGGGATGCTATGAGACGTGGTATCAAGCGTGGAAAGTGGCTCTTTTTCCTGCTTTTGTTGATATTCGCCCTGTCTTTCGGCTTTTTGCGGAGCAGACTGTGGCCTGTTGTACAGAGCTTAGCTCAGACGCAGGTGCGCAATATCACCTCGGATCTGATCAATGATGCGATTTTGGAGCAGATCGTCGAGGGCAATATTCAGTACGATCGAATCGTATATTTTGAGAAGGATCTGAACGGAAAAATCACCGCACTGAAAACCAATATGGCAGAGGTGAACCGGCTGAAAACAGATATCCTGAATCTCATCAACGATCAGATTATGGCGCAGGATATGGACCATCTGGGCGTACCCCTTGGAAGCTTGATTTTTCCGGAATTCCTCTCAGGTCACGGGCCTGAGATCCCGGTTAAGATTCTGTCCATTCGAAATTCAGATGCAGCTTTCCACAGCTATTTTTCACAGGCCGGGATCAATCAGACCCTGCAGCAGCTGACCATGGACGTTATGGTGGATGTGACGATCCTCGTTTTGGGG
Source organism: Clostridiales bacterium (assembly GCA_019418025.1). Lineage (GTDB taxonomy): Bacteria > Bacillota > Clostridia > Oscillospirales > Oscillospiraceae > Faecousia. The sequence continues at coordinate 15,429 of DYCR01000007.1, forward strand.
AAAACGGATTCGTTCACGGTATCCAGTCAGGTGGTCGTTGCGGAAACAATCATTGTAGGGGATGTCCCGGGAACTTTTTTACAAGGCGGAGGAAATTATGGAACCGAAAGAACAAATAAGGTCCCTGACGGAGCAGCTTAATGCTGCCAACTATCAGTATTACGTATTGGATGATCCGAAAATGCCGGATTTTGAATACGATCGTTTATTAAGAGAACTGGAGGAACTGGAGCAGGCGCACCCGGAACTGGTCCTGCCGGATTCTCCCACCAAGCGTGTGGGCGGTCAGGCGTTGAGTCAGTTTGAAAAGGTGACGCATCAGGTCCCGCTGATGAGTCTGCAGGATGTCTTTTCTCAGGAGGAACTGGAGGAATTTCTGAATCGGGTGAAGCAAAGCTATCCGGATGCTGCATTTTCGGTGGAGCCGAAGATCGACGGCCTTTCTGTTGCGCTGGAATATGAAAACGGCGTTTTCATCCGAGGTGCGACAAGAGGGGATGGGGTGGTAGGTGAGGATGTTACCGAAAATTTGAAAACCATCCGAGCGATCCCTATGGTCATTGCGGATGCGCCCTCCAGACTGATCGTTCGGGGTGAGGTCTTTATGCCAAAGCGCGTGTTTTACGCTCTGAATGAGGAACGGGAAATCAACGGTCAGCAGCTATTTGCCAATCCCAGAAATGCCGCGGCAGGCTCCTTGCGTCAGCTTGATCCGAAGCTTGCGGCTCAAAGGAAACTGGACATTTTGATTTTTAACGTGCAGCTTGCAGACGGTGTGGAGTTTAAAACCCATCAGGAGTCTCTGGACTATCTGCGTCAGCGTAAGTTTAAGGTGATCGACAATCAGATATTGTCTGAGCCGTCTGCGGTGGTGCAGCGGGTCTTTCAAATCAACGAAACGAGAGAGGGACTGTCCTGCGATATTGATGGTGCCGTCATTAAGGTGGATCGTCTTTCACAGCGGGAGTCTCTGGGACTCACAGCAAAATTCCCCAAATGGGCCGTTGCGTACAAGTATCCCCCTGAGATCAAACAGACCGTGGTGGAAAATATCATGGTTCAGGTGGGACGAACCGGAGTTCTGACACCCAAAGCTGTGGTGCGGCCTGTTCGTCTGGCCGGAACCACCGTCACAAATGCAACCCTTCATAATCAGGATTTCATCTCCAAGCTGGATGTTCGGATCGGTGATACGGTCTCCATTCGCAAGGCCGGAGAGATCATTCCTGAAATTCTGGAGGTGGATCTGTCAAAGCGTCCACAGGGGACCGAACCATATTATCTGCCGACAGAATGTCCGGTTTGCGGTGCCCACGTGGAGCGGGATGCAGACGGCGCTTTCCTTCGCTGTACGGGTCCTGCATGCCCTGCGCAGCTGAGTCGCAACATTGCGCATTTTGTCAGCCGTGATGCCATGGATATTGACGGACTGGGAAGCGCAATTGTGGAGGCGCTGATCGAGCAGGGGTCCGTCCACACGCCGGCGGATCTGTATGAACTGAAGCTCGATGATGTAAAAGCACTATGGAAGAATGGAGAGACTGCGGCCAAAAAGCTGTTAACGGCAATCGAGGACAGCAAAACAAGGGATTTGAGCAGGCTGATTTTTGCTCTGGGGATCCGGCAGGTGGGCAGCAAGGCGGGCAAGACCCTTGCGTCGGCCTTTGGAAGTATGGATGCACTGATGCATGCAACCATCGAGGAGCTGACCAATGTGGATGATGTGGGGCAGGTGACTGCACAGAATATTCTGGATTGGTTTGCACAGCCTCAGGCTCAGGACATGATCGACAGACTCAAGCGGGCCGGAGTGAACATGGAAAGTCAGCGTCAAATTACGGACAGCCGTTTTGCCGGGATGACCTTTGTTCTGACGGGCGCCTTGACGAAATTCACTCGGGAAGAGGCCAGTGAGACCATTGAGCTTTTTGGCGGAAAAGCCTCCGGATCGGTCTCCAAAAAGACCACTTACGTGGTGGTAGGGGAAAATGCGGGCTCGAAGGAGCGGAAAGCACGGGAGCTCGGTATCCCGATTTTGTCGGAAGATGATTTTCTGGCGATGATCCAATAAACTGGAACGGGGTTAAGAGATCGTTCCTTGCGGATTGGATGGGCGTATATCATTTGTCACGCAGAAGAGCAGCGGCACTGCGGTGCCGCTGCTCTTTTTAGCATTCAGTTTCAGCCGCCCCATGCAGTCCGGCAGACTGTAAAGGTATCAGAAACCCCCGAAAGTTTTGATAAACTTTCGGGGGTGATATAGTGGAGTGAAGGCCATCTGAAACAAAGAAAAAAGAGACAATCCGAAGATTGTCTCTTTTTGGCGGAGTGAGAGGGATTTGAACCCTCGCGCGGCTTTTGACCGCCTACTCCCTTAGCAGGGGAGCCCCTTCGGCCTCTTGGGTATCACTCCAGATTCAAGGTCGAGTTGAATCGTACTGCTACATTCTAACATGACATGCAGTGTTTGTCAATAGGAAAAATAAATATAGATTCCAATTATTATTATTATTATTATAATCTGCAAAATTAAAATGATCGGCATCCCGACGGTGAATTTCCTGTATCTGGTTTTGTGACGAACCAGATACATTCCGGCTAAGCTGCCCAGAGTACCGCCCAGAAAGGCAAAGGTAAAAAGGCAGGATTCGGAAATCCGCCATAAATTTCGTCTGGCCTTGTACTTGTCCACAAGCATAAGTACGAAGGATGCTGCATTGATTAGAAGAAGATAGAGAAAGATGTATCGCATCATAAATCCTTTCGGGAGGGAACTGTAATGAAAAAAATGTTATGGGTCGTGGCTTTGCTTTTTGCGCTGTCGGGATGCGGAAAACAGGATCAGCAGGTATTTGAGACCGTGGGGAACATCAACTGTGAGAATCCCGAGCGTCCGGCAGCAAGCGTGATCAGCTTGGATCTACCGGATGAGGCGGCTGCACAGGCGATGTCGGAAGAAAATGGCGCTCAGGTATATCGGTGGGACAATTACGAGCTTCGCACGCAGACGAGGCCCTCCGGTGATATCGTATCGACGATGCAGGAGCTGACCGGGATGCAGGCCGATGCACTGACGATTATGAAGCAGGACAAGGATGAGATGACCTTTTATCAGACGGTATGGAGCGCGGTGGGGGATGAAGGCATCACCTGCGGCAGGGCTATGGTGGCAGACGATGGGAATTATCATTACTGCGTCAGCCTGACAAATCCCGAGAATGTCAATGCGCAGGAGCTTTATGCCAAGATGGTAAACAGCTTTCAGGTCATTCCGGCGAGTGTTGGGAAATGATTTTTCTGCACAGCTGTGTGCATGCATCGACCACGTGCGGGGGATAAAGGATCTCGGCATTGCCGTCGAAGCCGATGACCCAGCTTAAAAACTGAGTAGAGACAGCAGCCTCGATGGTAAAGGTAAAATGGGAGGGGCCATCCGGGATCATCATGGTGTTGGGGCCAAAGCGGTCAATGACAACGTTGGCAAGGGATCTGTGAAAGCGCAGCTTCACGGTGGATGCTTCTCCTGCGTACATTTGAAAGAGCTGATTGGCGTGGCGGATGAGTGCAGACCCGGTCAATTCCGGGCAGGGGACTCTTGCCTCGCCCGTCAGCTCTATTTGCGTCATGCGATCCAGACGGTAATGGGTCACGCCGTGTCTGGGGGAGTGAGCCAGCAGATAGTAGTTCTCGTGATCCTGACACAGGCTGTATGGGCTGGCAACATATTCCTTGTCCCTGTAATGCCGCTTGCCGTCGATCCCCCAGTCAAAGTATCGGAAACGGATCTGGGAGTTTCGTGCAATTGCGTCCTGAACGCTGTCCACATTATAGTAAATGGTTTCGTTCATACTTTTGACACGGCGATCGATTACAATATCCCGGTGCATCAGGCCTGCGTCAAACCGATTGCATTGCTGACACAGCTTTTCGATCAATTCTCTTGATTTTTTCTGAGTTAAAAATCGACTGGACTGAACGGCGTCGATCAGCAGCTTCAGCTCAGGCAGCTCGAAGTTGCGGGAGGCGATATAATATCCGCCGTTTTTGCCCCGGCGATTGACAATATCTATGCCAAAATCCTGCAATGCGGCGATATCGGAGTAAATGGTTTTCCGTTCGCAGGAAATGCCATGGCGTTTCAGCATATCGATCAGGTCCTGAGCATTGACCGGGTGGTCCTCGTTTGAGTTTTGTTCAAGATGATCCTTGATGTACAGTAAGGACAGTTTCTGATGATCTGATTTCGGCATAGTGTCACACCCCTTCTATGTTTGGTGTGATTATATCATATCCAAAAGAAGAATCATACTATTGTTTGATTTTTTTGATTAAAAATGCTATGATATGCAAAATGGAGGTATATTACATATGTTATACATAGGATGTCATCTGTCTTCCAGCAAAGGAAATGTGGAGATGGTGAAAACGGCACAGAAAATCGGTGCCAATACATTTGCGTTTTTTACAAGAAATCCCAGAGGCTCCAAGGCAAAGCCCATGGACGAGCGTGACTGTGAAACGGCGATGCAGATGCTGAAGGATCTGCAGTTCGGCACACTGGTGGCCCATGGCAGCTATACCATGAACCTCTGCACGGCAGACCCCGAGGCGCGTCGGTTTGCTGCAGATGTCCTGAAAGAGGATCTGGAGCGCATGGCAGCCCTGCCCGGGCAGTACTATAACTTTCATCCCGGCTCCCATGTGGGTCAGGGCGTGGAAGCAGGCATCGATCAGATCGCATCGGCGTTAAGAGCTGCACTGGAGCCGGGATACCCTGTCACGGTCCTTCTGGAGGCTATGGCAGGCAAGGGCAGTGAGGTCGGCGGACGATTTGAGGAGCTGAAGCAGATCATTGATGCGGTTGGGTCGGATCAGGTGGGGGTATGCTTGGATACCTGTCACATCTGGGACGGCGGATACGATATCGTTCACGATCTGGATGGGGTTCTGGCGGAGTTTGATCGGGTCGTTGGACTGGATCGGCTGAAGGCTATGCATTTGAATGATTCTAAAAATCCCATGTGCGCCCATAAGGACCGCCACGAATGCATCGGTCAGGGGTATCTGGGAGCGGAGACTTTTGCAGCGGTGGTCAACCATCCGCTGCTGAAGGGCAAGCCGATGATTTTGGAGACACCCAATGAACTGCCCGGCTATGCAGCAGAGATCGCCATGCTCAGGGGTATGGAGCGGCCGTGACAGATCAGACAATACGATAAAGATGATACTTTTCAGGAGGTGTGCAAATGATGATGCTGACCGGACTGCCGGTTGATTTGGCAAATGTATATATCGCGATCCTGCGGTATGCAGCACCGATTTTGATCGGCATCCTGCTCTGGCGGTGCGCAAAACCGCTGCTGTCGTTCCGCCGAGAACCGGAAATATGGGCATGGCTTCGACTGGCGGACGGAAATTCCCTTCCGGTGACCCACTGGGAGAACGTTATCGGTAGGAGTAAAAGAAGCGATATTGTGATCGATCTTCCCACCATATCCAGAAACCATGCGGTTCTTACACGGTATGATGACGGAAGCTGGACCATTACGGATGCAGCCAGTAAGGATGGGGTCATCGTAAACGGAAAAAAAGTGCAGATCTGTGCGTTGGAGCCGGAGGATGTTATTGAGATCGGCGGACTGCAAATGGCACTGGAGCCGATCAGTGCCCGGCAGGAGCAGCGTCTGGCACAGCTCAGAACAAAGGCCTCCGGCGGCTTTACTTCTTTTATGAACCTGCTTTTGCTGACACTGCTTCAGGGTCTGTGCTGTCTGGCCTTTTTGCTCAACGGCAATCCTGAGGCTGCGGATAAGATCGTTCTGGGTTATTCCGGACTTGTGATCGCCCAGTGGCTGCTGTTTGCGTTCTACGCCTGTATCCGCAGATCGGCCTTCGAGGTGGAGACCATTGCGTTTCTGCTTTGCACCATGGGCATGAATGTGATTTCGGCAACGGTCCCCGGCGAGAGCATGAAGCAGCTGATCGCAATGTACGGCGGTTTGATGCTGTTCCTGTTTGTGGGGTGGTCCCTGCGTGACTTGGAGCGGGCGAAGAAGATGCGCTATCTTGCAACCGTTGCCGGTGTGGGATTTTTGGTCATTACGCTGATTTTTGGTAAGGAGATCCACGGCGCAAAGAACTGGCTGTTTATTGGCGGATATTCCATACAGCCCTCAGAGTTGACCAAGGTCTGCTTTGTGTTTGCCGGAGCCTCGACCATGGACCGGATCATGCAGAAGCGCAACCTGATCATGTTCATTGTCTATTCAGCCTTGTTGTGCGGCCTGCTGGCTCTGATGAACGACTTCGGCACGGCGCTGATCTTCTTTACTGCGTTCCTTGCGATCGCATATATGCGTTCCGGATCGGTTGGCACCATCGCCCTTGCCTGCTCGGCCTTGGGCTTTGCAGGCGTGATCGCGGTGAAGATCGCGCCCCACGCGCTGAGCCGCTTTGCGTCTTGGCGTCACATATGGGAAGATCCTCTGGGGCGCGGATTTCAGCAGACAAGGAGCCTGATGTGCATCGCCTCCGGCGGACTGCTCGGACTGGGTGCAGGAAACGGATGGATGAAGAAGCTGTTCGCCAGTGACACGGATGTGGTGTTTGCAACGGTTTCGGAGGAGTGGGGCGTTCTGGTCGGCCTGATGATGGTGGGCTGCATCATTGTTCTGGCCCTGTTCTGCCTTCGCTCGGCAAGTCTGGGCCGCAGCAGCTTCTATACCATCGGCGCCTGTACGGCGGCCAGTATTATGCTGATTCAAACGATATTAAACGTCTTGGGGACTCTTGATCTTCTGCCCTTTACCGGTGTTACGTTCCCCTTTGTGTCCAATGGCGGTTCCAGTATGCTTTCTGCGTGGGCGCTACTTGCCTTTGTCAAGGCCGCAGATACGCGCCAGAATGCAAGCTTTGCCATTCGAATGCGTAATCGTCGGGAGGTGTAAGGATGAATCGAGTTGCACATCGTACGACCATTGCCTTGCTGCTTGCGTTGGTGCTTTTTGGCGGCATGGTTGTATTCCTGTTTGAATTTGTTACACAGGGTGGGGATTGGGCTGTTTTTCAGGGAAATCCCCATGTATATAACGGCGCCAATATCGGCACCGGTGTTGTCACGGACCGTGACGGAGAAGTGCTGCTGTCCATGGTAGACGGATGGGAGTATTCCGATGACCTGTCGATCCGTAAATCCACACTTCATTGGCTAGGAGACCGGGACGGTTATATCAGTGCGCCGACAGTCGCACACTATGCCGACGCTATGGCGGGGTACAGCATGCTCAATGGACTGTATGCATACTCTGACAAGGGCGGCACGGCCAAGATGACCATTTCTGCTCAGCTGCAAAAGACTGCACTGGAGGCAATGAAGGGTTACCGCGGCACGGTTGCTGTTTACAACTACGAAACAGGAGAGATCCTGACGGCGGTCACAACACCGAACTATGACCCCAATGATGTCCCGGATATCGAGGGGGACAAGACAGGGGCATACGAAGGCGCCTATGTAAACCGCTTTACGCAATCGACCTATGTCCCCGGTTCCATCTTTAAGCTGGTCACTGCGGTTGCGGCACTGGAGGAACTGGAGGATGCCCAGAGCATTACCTTTGTTTGCAACGGCGTGTATAAAATGGGGGCTGATGAAGTCACCTGCACAAAGCCCCATGGGACATTGGATCTGAAGGGGGCGCTTGCGGTTTCCTGTAACTGCTACTTTGCGCAATTGTCTGAATTACTGGGCGGCGATAAGCTGCAGGAATATGTGGATAAGCTGCACGTGACCGAGCCGTTGGAATTTGACGGCATCAAGACCGCAGCAGGAAAGTTCGAAATTGAAAATGCGGCTCCCGTTGAGATCGCATGGAGTTCTATCGGTCAGCATCTTGACTTGGTGAATCCAAGCAGATTCATGACATTGATGGGAGCGATTGCAGGAGGCGGAAAGGCGGCTGAGCCGTATATTGTTTCTCAGGTGTCATCCGGCAAGGGGACGAATTACCGTGCCAAGCCGCACATGACAGAGCAATTGATGAGTAAGGATACTGCCGAAGCACTGACTGCGCTCATGAAGAACAATGTTACACGGATCTATGGTGACAATTATTTCCCGGGACTTTCCGTGTGTGCCAAATCCGGCACAGCGGAGGTCGGCGGTGACAAGGAACCGAATGCGACCTTTGCGGGTTTTGTTCAGGATGAGGAATATCCGCTGGCGTTTATTGCAGTGGTTGAAAACGGCGGATCAGGCTCCGGGACCTGCGTTCCGATCATTTCCAAGATCCTGCTCGCCTGTAAGGAATACATGGATGCCAAGTGATTTTTTCGGACATTAGAAAAACGGAACAAAATTACGCCCCCTTGCATACATTGTTGCAGGGGGGCGTTTTTATGTGTCGAAGGAATCTGGTTTTGGCAGCAGCCCTGATCGCTTTTGGCTGCGGTCTGATCCTCAGTTTATTTATCGATTCCATGTTGGTGCGGCTGTGCATCGGATCTGCAACGATCGCATTCGGATTTGGATTGCTGAAAGGAAATTGTTAGGCATAATTTTCAATCTCAGTGAATATGCTTTACTATTCTAATAGAAGGAGTGAGGCGTTTGGAACTGCCGTTTGAAAAAAAGGTATGCCGATATTATCAGCAGAAGCGGTATGACCTTGTTAATCTGGAGCAAACTCAGGAGGTCAAGCTGCCGGATACCATGCCGGATATCGGACGTGTGATTGCCAGCTGGGGGCAGGTGGTACTGCGCGGGAAGGACTGGAAGTCAGGCGGCGCCGGGATCAATGGCGGCGTGATGGTATGGGTCCTGTATGCGCCGGAGGACGATGGTCCGGTTCAGAAGATCGAGAGTTGGGTTCCGTGGAAAACCAGTGTGGATTTCCCGACCGGCGGAGAGGATGGGAGCATTCGTCTTGAGTGTGTTCTGCGCAGTGTGGATGCCAGAACCGTTTCAGGCAGAAAAATGATCCTGCGTGCAGGGGTAGGTCTTTTGGTGCAGATCCTGACCCCGGAGGCCGCCGACCTATATGAGCCGGGCCAGCTGCCGGCGGACGTAGAGTGTCTGGAGCGGACATACCCCCTCATCATGACCCGGGAAAGCGGAGAAAAAGCGTTCTTACTGGACGAAGAACTGGATTTGCCGGCGGGTATGGCACCAATAGGGGATATGGTATATTTCCGCATGGAGCCTGAGCTTTTGGAGCAGAAGGTTATGGGCAGCAAGGCGGCATTCCGCGGTGCGGGAAATCTCCATATGCTTTATCTGGATGATCAAGGAAAATTCTGCAGTCAGGATTTTGAGATCCCCTTTGCGCAGTACATGGATCTGGATGGGGAATACGAGGCTGATGCAGAGATATCGAACCTTCTTTGCCTCACCAGTCTGGAGGTCGATCCACAGCCAGAGGGTAATATCCGTGTGAAGTGCGGTTTGGTCAGCCAGTATTTGATCCATGCGCCAACAGTGCTTCGGGTGTTGGAGGACGCATACAGTCCGTGCCGGGACGTGGATATGGAGTATTCACCTGTAAATCTTCCGGTTTGGGCGCAGCAGATTCAGGAATATGAAAGCTGCACTGCGGAAATGGATGTGCCTGACGGTGTGGTGATCGATGTCAGTGTGCTTCCGGAAACGGTCAGCGTGACCAGACAGCCGGGGATGGATACGATCTCTGGTGGAT
>DYCR01000007.1:25127-65099 GCA_019418025.1 Clostridiales bacterium
GAAGCGTCACCGGAAAAAATGTCAGGGCGGAGTTTTCCAAGGACTGGAAAACAGAATGCGACACGATCTGCTTTTCGTGGCTGAAGGGACCATGCTCCAGTCGCAAAACAGGACAGAACTGGCGATTTGAGACCCAGACCGCTCTTGATCTGAGCGCACTGTGCAATCAGCCTGTGAATATGGTGCGGGAGGTTGCCTTAGGAGAAGAACGGCAGCCCGATCCGGAGCGTCCGTCTGTGATTATCCGCCCCAAGCGCAGAGATCAGACCCTTTGGGAGCTTGCCAAGGGCTGCGGCTCTACGGTGGGGGCAATCCAAAAGCTGAATCAGCTGGAGGGCGAACCGGAGTCAGATCAGCTGCTGCTGATCCCTGTTATTTGAATAAACAGCACCCGATCGTCTGATCGGGTGCTGTTTCTGTATAAATCGAAATTTATTTTGAAAAAATACTTGATTAATGGAAAAAAATATGATAAACTGAATCGGTCTGAAAACAAGGTGAGTCCTATACAGCGCCGGGAACCATATCGCCGGGTATTCGCTGCACGAACGCCTAATCTTAAGGAGGACAAAGATATGGATTTAGTTAAGGCTCTGAGCAGCCAGTACATGAAGACTGAGCTGCCCGAAATGCGCGTTGGTGACACCGTTCGTGTTCACGTTCGCATCAAGGAAGGTTCTCGTGAGAGAATCCAGGTATTCGAAGGTACCATCATTGCCCGTAAGCATGGCGGCATCGGCGAGACCATCACTGTTCGCCGTGTATCCTACGGTGTTGGCTGTGAGAAGGTTTTCCCCGTGCATTCTCCCCGTGTGGCCAGCGTCGAGACTGTCCGAAAGGGCAAGGTTCGCCGTGCAAAGCTGTACTACCTGCGTGAGCGCTTCGGTAAGGCTGCTAAGGTCAAGGAAAGAATCTAACCGTAAATTTTATAAAAAAAGAGGGTCTGACCCTCTTTTTTTATTACCCAAATTTGTGTATAATGATATGACAAGTATCTTTTTAGGGAATCTGTCCCGTGCTAGGAGGATCGATTTGGGAAAGTTTAGTTCTAACCATAAAGATCGTGCATCGAAACCGAAAAAAAGAACAGCTCCGGGAATTTTGATGGATTATCTGCATGATGTTGTATATATTCTGGCGATCGTATTGCTCGTATTCACATTTTTTGTTCGTATGGTGGTTGTCTCAGGCTCGTCCATGTTTGATACACTGGCAGATGGAGATTACCTCCTGCTGTTGAATCACCCCCTGTGCGGAGAACTGGATCAGGGAGATATCGTAGTGGCGTCTATGGACCGGTTCGAAGATGGCGAACCCATCGTAAAGCGTGTGATCGCAACAGAAGGGCAGACCGTAGATATCGATTTTGAAGAGGGTATCGTCTATGTCGACGGGATCGCTCTGGATGAACCATATACCTACACGCCGACGAACCTTGAGGAGGGGACGGTATTCCCTCTGGTAGTAGAAGAGGATTCCGTGTTCCTGATGGGAGACAATCGAAACGGATCAAGGGACGGCCGCGACCCTGTGATCGGCCAAGTGGATAAGCGTGAAATATTGGGCAAGGCCATTTTCTTGATGTTCCCGGGGACGGGTGAGCGACAACATACCATCAAACGCGATTTCAGTAGAATAGGAGGCCTGAATTAATGGCTGAAAATATGAATATCCAATGGTATCCCGGTCATATGACAAAGACCCGCCGCCAGATGGAGGCGGATCTGAAGCTCGTGGATGCCGTGTGTGAAATTGTGGATGCCCGCATCCCGTTTGCAAGCCGAAATCCGGATATCGACAGCATTTGCGGTCATAAGCCCCGGATCGTTGTACTCAATCGCATGGATCTGGCAGACCCTCAGGCGACAAAGGCGTGGGTGAATTATTTTAAGAGCAAGGGGATGGCGGCTGTACCGACAGACTGCAAGAGTCGGAAGGGGATTTCTGAGTTTACACCTGCGGTGCGCTCCATTCTGGCGGAAAAAATCCAGAGAAACGCAGCAAAGGGAATGAACAAGCCCGTTCGGGTGATGGTAGTCGGCATTCCGAATGTCGGCAAATCCACACTGATCAACCAAATTTCCGGAAGAAAGGGCGCCAAGGCCGAGAACCGTCCTGGCGTCACCCGTGGCAAGCAGTGGGTGACTGTGGATAACGGCCTTCTGCTTCTGGATACTCCGGGTATTCTCTGGCCTAAATTTGATGACCCGGAGGTCGGCATGAAGCTGGCGTACACGGGAGCGGTCAAGGAACAGATCCTGGATGTGGAGGAGTTGGCGGTATTTTTAATGCAGCTGCTCTGGAAACACTATCCCGATGCGGTCAAGGCTCGCTATGGGATCGATATGCCTCAGGAGTCCACCGGCTATGAGCTGCTGGAGGCAGCCGGAAGAAAGCGCGGCTTTTTGATGGCGCGCGGAGAGATCAATACAGAACGTATGGCGAAGGTTCTGGTGGATGAGTACCGTGGCGGTAAGCTGGGGAAATTTACTCTGGAAATGCCGCCTGAGACAGAAATTTAAGGGGGATGACATGGGACTTTGGGAAATTGAGGATGCCTTGAAAGAAAAGGGCATCGGTGTCATCTGCGGTGTGGACGAAGCCGGACGGGGACCTCTGGCCGGACCTGTTTGCGCCGCTGCGGTGATTTTGCCGGAGCATTTGGAAATCCCCGGTTTGAACGACAGCAAGAAATTGACGGATAAAAAGCGCCGTGAGCTGTTCCCAATCATAAAGGAGCAGGCGGTTGCTTATGGCATCGCCTTTGCCTCAGAGCAGGAAATTGACGAGATCAACATCTTGCAGGCAACCTTTCTGGCGATGAGGCGTGCAATGGATCAGCTGAATGGAAAAGCGGATTTTGCGCTGATCGACGGCAACCGTGAAACCGATTTTGGAATGGAAGTCATGACAGTGGTGAAAGGAGACAGCCGAAGCGCCAATATTGCAGCGGCTTCGATCCTTGCAAAAGTCACCCGTGATATGTACATGGAGCGGCTGGCAGAGGAATATCCCCAGTATGGTTTTGAGATCCATAAGGGCTATGGCACCAAAAAGCACTATCAGGCATTGGAAACATACGGAGCGTGCCCTGCTCACCGTAAGACCTTTCTGAAAAAATTCTATGGGCAGAAATAACCTGACAGGTGCATGGGGCGAGGCCTTGGCGGCTGACTACCTGCGCAAAAAACGGTATCAGATCGTATCCTGCGGCTACCACAGCCGATTCGGAGAAATCGACATCATTGCAAAGAATCGGAAATACCTTGCCATCGTGGAAGTGAAGCTGCGCAAAAATGCGGATTTTGCCCGTGCAAGGGAATTTGTTGATGCAAAAAAGCAAGAGCGCATCAGAACCACTGCTCAGATCTATCTGGCGCAGCACCCAACCGACCTGCAGCCGAGGTTTGATGTGATCGAAATATACGCCCCGGAGGGGATGCAGACGGCGAAGCCTGAAATCGTACACTTGGAGGATGCTTTTTCATGAATATACCGGTATTTGACCTGCATTGTGATACGGCAACAACGGTTCTGGGAAATGACTGCCGTCCATTGGACCGGCTCAGGCGAAGGAAAGGACATATCGATCTGGAGCGCGGAGCTGCGCTTGCCGGATATGCGCAGGTGTTTGCCATATTCACAACGCCGGGCATGGAACCCAAGGGAGTGCATCCTCCTGAGGAAATTGCATCTGCGGCAATTAAAAATCTATTGGAGGAGCTTGACCGCAATCGGGATTTGATTGCGCGGGCCTCCACACCTGATGAGATCAGCAATATTGTCGATTCCGGGAAAATTGCAGCGATCCTCTCTATCGAGGGGCCTGCGGGCATCGGATTCGATCCGGAGCGGCTGTCCGAGATGTATGAGCTTGGTGTCAGACTGTCCACCTTGGGATGGAATGAAGGAAATGTTTTGACGGGATCTCATAAAACAGGCGAAGGATTGACGGATCTGGGCCGAGCTTATGTCCGTGAGTGTCAGCGTCTGGGAATATTGGTGGATGTCAGTCATATCAGTGACCGGGGCTTCTGGGATATTATGGACATGACACAGGCTCCCATTGTGGCAAGCCATTCCAACAGCCGCAGAATCTGCAATGTGTCCAGAAATTTGACAGATGAAATGTTTCTGGAGATCTGCGGTACAGGCGGTACGGTTGGAATCAATCTTTATACAGAGTTTCTCAAGGCAGACAGAGCGTCTCTTGATGATGTGTGCGACCATGTTCTCCACTTTTTGGAGCTGGACCCAAGCGGTACGCATATTTCTCTGGGGGGCGATCTGGATGGCTGTGACAGGCTCCCGGATGGGTTTTATGGCATCGAGAGCTATCATAAGCTTTCTTCTCGGCTGCTTGAACGAGGCATCGGTATTGAGATCCTCCGTAATATTTTTTGGAATAACGCTATGGGAGTGATGGAGCGTGCTGTACAAGTCAACAAGAAGTAACAAAGAAACATATACAGCGCAGCATGCCCTGTGCAGCAGCAGAACCGAGGATGGAGGCCTGTTTGTTCCGGTTTGCATCCCGCAGTATTCGGACGGCGAGATCCTGCAGCTGCTGCATTTGTCAGAAACGGAAGCCATTGCGAAGATCCTGAACCAGCTGTTTGCAACGACGATCAGCAGTCGGGATATTGAGTTTCTGGTAGGAAGAGAGATCCTCAGAATGGGGGAGTTCCATTATCGGATACACGTTGCCGAGCTGTGGCGTAACCCGGACGGAGACTTTGCCCGAACGGTCCGGATTCTTGCAGGACACCTGTGTGCCGATAAGCAGACCGCAGGGGTCTCTCTTTGGGGGGAGATTGCTGTGAATATCGCGCTGATTTTTGCGGTATTCACCCGACTTTCCTACAAAACAGAGGCAGATTTGGAGCGAAAACAGGATATAGTTGTTCCGGCGGAGGCTTTTGTCACCCCTATGGCCGCATGGTATGCCAGAAAAATGGGGCTTCCCATCGGCACCATTATCTGTTGCTGCAATGAAAACGGAAATGTCTGGGATCTGATCCAGCGCGGACAGATGAAGCTTGACGGGGCACTGCTGCCGACCAATACGCCGAAATGCGATGTGATCGTGCCGGAGGCTTTTGAACTGCTGCTGTACGAGATCCAAGGGGAGGACGCGGCAAAGGAGTTTGCTTTGGCTGTGGATGCAGGAGGGAGCTACACCATCAACGCCACGGCGTACCCGCTGCTGAAGCGGGGGATGTATGCCTCGGTGGTGGGGCAGAAACGCCTTTTGGATATTATCCCCAATGTATACAGTGCCACGGGATATGTCCTGTGCCCATACAGCGCCCTGACCTATTCCGGTCTGATGGATTATCGGGCCATGTCCGGCGAGAACAGTCCTGCGCTGATGATCAGCAAATGGAGCCCGCTGCACTGCAAGGACACCGTGGCAAAGGCTATGGGGATCTCGACTGCCGAGCTGAGGCAGCGAATCAAAGAAATGTAAGGAGTCATGTATGGCGTTATACGCAATTGGAGATCTTCATCTGTGCCTGAGCGCCCCAAAGCCGATGGATATTTTCGGCGGCGCATGGGTCGGATATATGGATAAGCTGAAGGAGAGCATGTCTCAGATCAAGCCGGAGGATACGACGGTACTTTGCGGGGATCTGAGCTGGGCGCTGGGCCTTGATGCGGCCGAGGCAGATTTTGCGTGGATCAATGAGATCCCCGGACGGAAGATCATCCTGAAGGGGAATCACGATTATTGGTGGACCACTGCATCAAAGTTCTATAAATTCTGTCAGCAGCACGATTTTTCCAACCAGTTCATTCTCAATAACAATTGTTATGAATATGATGGCAGGGCCATCTGCGGCACCAGAGGATGGTTTTATGAGGAAGAACGCAGCGGACAGCACGATACCAAGGTGTTCAAGCGTGAGCTGATCCGACTGGAGGCCTCGCTGAAGGCGGCAGGGGATCGGGAGAAGCTGGTGTTTCTGCATTATCCGCCCAAGTATCGGGGGTATGAGTGCAAAGAGATCATCGAGCTTCTGGAAAAATATCAGGTCCGACGGTGTTTTTACGGCCATCTCCACGGAGACAGCCATAAATTGGCCATGGAAGGCATCTGGGGCGGTGTTGAATACCGTCTGGTTTCGGCTGATTACATTGATTTTCGGCCCGTAACAGTTATTTTATAAGAATTATAAAGAAAAGTGTGGACATTTGATTGTTTATTTGATAAAATAGTCCGGCTATATTAGACTACATTAGGCGATACAAAGCCATAATTTAGGAGGAACGTTAAAGATGAATGTCAAGAGCATTGAAACAAAGGACAACAACGCCACCATCGTGGTTGAGATCGAGAAGGAGCTCATGGAGTCCGGTGCACAGAAAGCATACCTGAAGGCCCGCAAGAATATCATGATCCCCGGATTCCGCAAGGGCAAGGCTCCCCGTAAGATGATCGAGTCTATGTACGGCGCACATGTATTCTTTGAAGATGGTCTGGAGGAAATCTTCCCCGAGGTTTATGAGTTTGCTGTTGTCAAGCAGGAAGTGAAGGCAGTCGGCCGTCCCAGCCTGACTGACATGGATATCGCTGAGGACGGAACTACCACCATCACCCTGACCACCGAGGTCTACCCTGAGGTCACTCTGGGCGAGTACAAGGGTGTCGAGGCCGAGAAGGCTGAGGCAGAGGTCACCGAGGCTCAGGTCGAGGCCGAGCTGAACCAGATGGCTGAGAATGTTGCATCCACCGAGACTGTCGAGCGCGCTGCTGAGATGGGCGATACCGCAAACATCGACTTCGAGGGCTTTGACAACGGTGTGGCATTCGATGGCGGCAAGGGCGAGAACTTTGACCTGAAGCTGGGTTCCGGCTCTTTTGTTCCCGGCTTTGAGGATCAGATCGTTGGCATGAACATCGGCGAAGAGAAGGATATCGATATCACCTTCCCCGAGGATTACCACGCAGAGCTGGCCGGCAAGGCAGTTGTTTTCCACGTTAAGCTGAACAAGCTGTCTGTCACCAACGTGCCCGCTATCGACGATGAGCTGGCTAAGGACGTTTCTGAGTTCGAGACTCTGGAGGAGCTGAAGGCAGACATCCGCGCTAAGAAGCTGGAGTCCATGCAGAAGCAGATCGACAGCGCTTTCGAGCAGAGTGTTGTTGATAAGGTCGCTGAAAACGCAACTGTCAATGTCCCCAATGCCCTGGTTGAGGCTGAGCTGGATTCTCAGATGGAGCGCTTTGCATATCAGCTGCAGATGAGCGGCTACAGCGTTGAGCAGTACGCAAAGATGATGGGCGGCGACATGAACAGCATGCGTCAGGCCTTCAAGCCCATGGCTGAAAAGCAGGCCAAGGCCAATGTTGTTCTGGAGAAGATCGCTGAGGTCGAGAACATCACTGTTTCCGATGAGGACATCGAGAACGAGTTTGCACAGCTGGCTAAGAGCTATGAGCTGGAAGTCGAGAAGGTCAAGGAGCTGGTTCCCACAGCTGAGATCACCGCAAGCCTGAAGACCCGCAAGACTGTCAAGCTGATCGTGGATGCAGCCGTTGCTGTTGCTCCCAAGGCTGCTGAGGAAACTGCATCCGAGGAGTAATTCGCGAATAATTTTGGAAGAGATTGGTTAGAATGTTTCAAACCCTGTGAAAGGAGACATCACCATGAGTTTAGTACCATATGTTGTTGAGCAGACCAGCAGAGGAGAGCGCAGCTATGACATCTTCTCCCGTTTGCTGAATGACCGCATTATTTTCCTGTCCGAAGAGGTCAATGACACCACAGCAAGTCTGGTCGTAGCCCAGCTGCTGTATTTAGAGGCTCAGGACCCGGATAAGGATATCCAGTTTTATATTAACAGCCCGGGCGGAAGCGTAACTGCCGGCATGGCGATTTATGACACCATGCAGTATATCAAGTGCGATGTGGCCACCATTAGTGTTGGTCTGGCTGCATCCATGGGTGCGTTCCTGCTGTCTGCCGGTACCAAGGGTAAGCGTATGGCGCTGCCCAATGCAGAGATCATGATTCATCAGCCCTCTGCGGGTACTCAGGGTCAGATCACCGATATGGCGATCCATCTGAAGCGACTTCAGACAATTAAGGACAGAATGAATAAAATCCTGTCGGAAAATTGCGGACGCAGCATTGAGGAAGTCACTGCCGCCTGTGAGCGTGACAACTTTATGAGCGCGGAAGAAGCAAAAGAGTTTGGCCTGATCGATAAGGTGATCTATAACCATTGATTGCTGAAAGGCAGGTAACCGGTTTATGGCAAAGAATAATGAGCAGCCGATTCGCTGCAGTTTCTGCGGTAAGCGGGAAAACCAGGTGGAACGGCTGATTGCCGGCCCCGGTGTGTATATTTGCAGCGATTGTGTTGCAGCCTGCGGAGAGCTTCTGCGGGAAGAAATGCAATTTGACGAGCGCGAGAACCTTCGGGCTCCCGAGACGCTCCCTACGCCCATGGAGATGAAGGCTTACATGGACGGATACATTGTCGGTCAGGATCAGGCCAAGGTTGCTTTGTCCGTAGCAGTGTATAACCACTATAAGCGGATCTATTTTGGGGCAAATTCCGATGTAGAGCTGCAAAAAAGCAACATTTTGCTGATCGGACCCACAGGCAGCGGCAAGACCCTTTTTGCTCAGACGCTGGCAAAAATTCTGAATGTACCATTCGCGATTGCCGACGCTACCACTCTGACTGAGGCTGGCTATGTGGGTGATGACGTCGAAAACATTCTGCTTCGGCTTCTGCAGGCGGCAGAATTTGACGTTGAGCTTGCAGAGCATGGCATCATCTACATCGACGAAATGGATAAGATCGCACGAAAGAGCGAGAATACATCCATTACCCGTGATGTTTCCGGTGAAGGCGTCCAGCAGGCGCTGCTGAAGATTTTGGAGGGCACGGTTGCCAGTGTCCCGCCTCAGGGGGGACGTAAGCATCCGCAGCAGGAAATGATTCAGGTCAATACCTCTAACATCCTGTTTATCTGCGGCGGTGCCTTTGACGGTTTGGATAAGATCATCGAAAAGCGCACAGATCGTTCTGCGATCGGCTTTGATGCACCTGTCCAGAGCAAGAAAAAGCGCGATGTGGGTCAGCTTCTGGCTCAGGTACAGCCTCATGATCTTTTGAAGTTTGGCATTATCCCTGAGCTTGTCGGCAGATTGCCGGTGATCACATCTCTGCAAAGCCTTGATAAGGATGATTTGGTACGTATCCTGATGGAGCCGAAGAATGCACTGACCAAGCAGTACACCAAGCTTTTGGAGCTTGACAACGTAGAGCTTGAGATCCAGCCGGCTGCGTTGGAGAAGATCGCGCAGAAGGCTGTGGAGCGTCAGATCGGAGCCAGAGGACTCAGGGCGGTCATGGAAGAGGTCATGACAAAGATCATGTTCGGTATTCCGTCGGATCTGTCCGTTCAAAAAGTTATTATTACACCGGAGTCTGTGGATGGTGCGGACCCTCTGGTGGTTCGGGATGCCAAGCACCCCAGACAGAAGCTGGGCGCGAAAGCGTAACTGCAATACTGTGCCAAAGGGGGTAGCTCGCTACCCCCTTTTCTCACAATTTTCCCTAATACCCAGAAAGGGGGATATTTATGCATGATATTATCGTTTCCGGTCAGATGCCGGTTTTGGCATTGCGGGGACTTGTTGTTTACCCGGCACAGACAATTCATTTTGATGTTGCTCGGGAAAAAAGTGTGAAAGCACTTGAAAAAGCCATGGAACAGGATCAGATTCTGATGCTCGTTCCTCAGAAAGATATTTTGGACAGCGATCCTTCCATAGATCAGCTGCACAATATGGGCACCGTTGTCAAGGTCAAGCAGATGCTGCGATCCTCCGGCGAGACCATACGCGTTTTGGTTACGGGTCTCTACCGCGGACAGATCAGGGAGCTGAATCAGGTGGAGCCATACATGCTTGCACGAGTGGAAATGGTTGAAGACAAGCCTTACACGCTTACGACAAAAACCAGAGCCTTGATTCGCGAAGCAAACATGGCCTTTCAGGCCTATATGGAGATGCAGCATCACAACATTCAGGCACTTCAGCTGAAGATGATGAACTCAACGGACCCAGGCTTTATTGCTGACTGCCTTGCTCAGCACGCAACCTTTGACTATCCGGATAAGATCAAGCTGCTTATGCAGCTCAATCCCGGGATGCGTCTGGATGTTGCACTCAAACTTTTGGCCCGGGAAATTGAAATGCTGACCATCGAGATGGAAATGCAAAGCAAGGCGCGAGCCAACATGGATCAGGGGCAGCGGGACTACTACCTGCGTGAGCAGCTGAAGGTTATCCGTTCTGAGCTTGGAGAAGGGGATGACGAGGATGAATTTGAGACCTACCGTGAACGCCTTTGCAAGCTCTCTTTGCCGGAGGATTCGGAAAAGAAGCTGCTGAAGGATGTCGATCGGCTGGCAAAGCAGCCCTTTGGCTCCTCAGAAGGTGCGGTGCTGAGAAATTATCTCGATACTGTTTTGGAGCTTCCGTGGCATATCACCACGAAGGAGCGTGTGGACATCAACAGCGCAGAGAAAATGCTGAACCGTGACCATTTCGGCATGGAAAAAGTGAAAGAGCGGATTCTTGAAAGTCTGGCGGTTCGTCAGCTTGCCCCTGAGATGCCGTCGCAGGTGATCTGTCTTGTGGGGCCTCCGGGCGTGGGTAAGACCTCCATTGCCTATTCCATCGCCAAGAGCCTGAATCGGAATATGGCGCGTATTTCTCTGGGGGGTGTCCGGGACGAGGCAGATATCCGAGGACATCGGAAAACCTATGTTGGTGCCATGCCCGGAAGGATCATCTCTGCACTGATTCAGGCAGGCTCCAGTAACCCACTGATGCTTCTTGATGAGGTTGACAAGATGGGTTCTGACTATCGTGGAGATCCCAGTGCAGCACTCCTGGAGGTTCTGGATGAGGAGCAGAATGCTACATATCGTGATCACTATTTGGAAATTCCATATGATTTGAGCGATGTTATGTTCATTTGCACGGCCAACACACTGGATACTGTCCCCAGACCGCTGCTTGACCGTATGGAGATCATCAGACTCGGGAGCTATACCGACGAAGAGAAGAAGATGATCGCAAAGAACCATCTGATCCCAAAGCAGATGAAGAAGCACGGTCTTAAAAAAAGTCAGCTGAAGGTGAACGATGAAGCCATCGAGGATATGATTCGCGGATACACCAGAGAGTCCGGTGTGCGGAGTATGGAACGCCTTATTGCAAAGGTTTGCAGGAAAGCAGATTTGATCCTGGTTCAGGAAAATGCTCCGAAAAAGATCACAGTCAGCCCGAAGAATCTGGAGGAGTTTCTGGGAGTTCGTCAGTATATTCCTGAGGACCACGAAACAGCCGACCAGATCGGTTTGGTAACGGGGCTTGCGTGGACAAGCGTAGGCGGTGAGGTTCTGCAGGCTGAGGTCAACGTGATGGATGGCTCCGGCAAGCTGGAGCTTACCGGTAATTTGGGGAATGTAATGAAGGAGTCGGCCCACGCTGCATTCAGCTACATTCGATCCCATGCCAAGGAACTGGGAATTGCAGCGGATTTCTATAAAACAAAGGATATACACGTTCATTTTCCGGAAGGCGCCGTTCCCAAGGATGGCCCATCCGCCGGTGTGACCGTTTGCACGGCCATGGTTTCCGCCCTGACCGGGCGCACCGTTCGCAAGGATGTGGCAATGACCGGAGAGATCTCGATCCGTGGACGTGTTCTGCCGATCGGCGGCCTTAAAGAGAAAACGATGGCAGCCCTCCGCCATGGCATCAAAACCGTCATCATCCCTCGGGCCAATGAACGGGATCTGGAGGAAATTGACCAGATGGTGCGGTCGAAGCTTCATTTTGTGGTTGCAGATACCGTGGATGTTGTGCTGGATACGGCATTGAATCAGAAGGAACCGGAACCAGAGATCCTGACAACCATGCCGGTTGAGACCGTTGCTCACGAATGCAATCGGCAAATTCAACAGTGAGGTAGTCTATGAATTTTCAAAAAGTGGAATTTTTAAAATCTGCCGCATCCATCGAAGGACTGCCGCCTGCATCTATGCCGGAAATCGCTTTTGCCGGAAAGTCCAATGTGGGTAAATCCAGTGTTATCAACCGGATCTTACAGCGCAAAAATTTCGCACGAGTGGGCGAAGCACCCGGCAAGACGATCCATGCCAATTATTTTAACGTGGATCAAAAGTGCTATTTTGTGGATCTGCCCGGATACGGATATGCAAAGGTCCCCATGTCTGAAAAAGAGCGTTGGGGCAGACTGATGGAGGCATATTTTGCATCGGGGCGAATTACCCTTGGTATCATGATCGTGGATGCTCGGCACGCACCTACGAAAAATGACGTCATTATGGCAGATTATTTTATTCAGACCGGCTGTCCCTTTGTAGTCGTAGCCAATAAAATGGACAAGCTGAAAAAAAGTGAGATGCAGAGCAATCTGGAGCGCATCCGTGAGGTGCTGGAGCTTCCGGAAGCCTGTATTTTGGTTCCGTTCTCTGCTGAGAAGGGGACCGGGCGGGATGAACTTGTAAAGATCATCATTGATGCTGTAAATGGATGAATGCAATCTGCCCAGTTTCAGATGGATCGTCATAGACGGTAAACACGATAATTACGGGTATGTGGTGTCTATCTGACAAGGTTGCTGCAATAAAAACGGGTATCATCAGGATTTGATCCTGTGATACCCGTTTTTTATACGTGCTGCCATCCGTTTGAGGTACGGAAGGTCAATTTGTAATTTTATGAATTGCAGTTGATCCGTTGGTAGTGCTTATCTTAAACTGGGAGTTTCCGTTACCGACAGTAAAGCAGTCCTCGTTATATGTGCCTACGAAGTCTGTATCCAGAGTCCCGCTGAAAGTATCCATCTGAACCACAAATTGACTGTCATTCGGTAAATAAAGCTCCGTGTCACCGCTCATTGTGTCAAACTGAATGGACGAAGGGCAATTGATCAGGCTGGCAGTTATTCCGCCAGAGGTTGTATCGGCATTGATTTGCTCAATTCGGGAGGCCTTGGCTGTCAAGCTCCCCTCCATAGAGCCGAAGGTCAGATGACCGAGATCCACCTTAGACAAGGATAGATCCCCGTCCACCACATCAGCTTTTACAGCTGCGGCAATCATACCGTTTATAGAAATATCTGCATCCTGTGCGTCAATCTTGATATCCTTCCATTCGTTGTTTTTCGGAAGATAGATGTGCAGATTTTTTGCTTCACGTCCTGTATTGGACAGAAAAAGTCCTGCTTGAGAAGGGGCGCTGACGATATTCAGGGTGTTGTTATCAATGGTATACATCAAGGAATTATCTTCATTCAGTCCGGAGGTGTTGGATTCCTGCAAGATAATTTCGGAACCATCATAGCCTTCAATTTCTATCGAACCATCCAGCCAGTCGATCGACAGTTCGTCTATCCCATCTTCAGACAGAGCGTACTGTCCATCAGCTGAAAATTCACTGGTTCGTTTTTGCTGAACCTTGAAATCGAGCATTCCGCTTTGAAATGCGCACATAGGATCAACGCCAAAAGCAAGACTTCCTACCATAAAAAGCGCACCTAAAGCGATGAATAAAGCGGAGAGACATAACAAAATCTTAGTATTCTTTTTCATGGATCAGCCCTCCTTTGCAATCAGCAGCCCCTTGGCTGCACGGTACAGCCAGCAGCCGCCGCGATACAAGCCGATAGCAGAATATTTTGCGGCAAGTGCAGCCAAACAAGTAAAACCCAGTGCGGCAATTCCAAGACCAAGCGCAAAAACTGCATAACTACCGCTCACAGGGAATAAACAAAAACCTCGAATTATGATAAGCCCGCCTGCGATTGCAAGAGCAGCTACCATTGCAAACAGGGATAAGATCACGGCACCAATCGACAGAACGATGGCGGCGGCCGTCAGAATAAGAGCAAACAGCAGAGGGACCCAGAGCGGAGCCCCCAAAACTGCCACGGTAACAGCGGCTGCGTTCCAACCGTTTTTAGGACGGACTCTGTTTTTTACCAATGTAGGAAGCGGCTGTTCACATAGGATCTCCTTTGCAATTTCGTTGATGTCGCCAAGCCTTGCGACGGCTTTTGCTTCGGGGATTCCATCTTCTATCATGTCATCGAGTAGTTCTTCATAGTATGACACGCGCTGTTTTACCTCCGTTTCAGGAAGCCTATGAAGTTTGCGAGCCAGTTCCCGCAGAAACATTTCTTTACTCAAGATCAACACTCTCCTTTATATAACAATGGATGGTTTCAAGCTCTTTCCAATCGGATAAAAAGTCCACGAGCTGGGCTTTTCCGGTTGGGGTAATGGTATACATTTTTCTAAGCCTGCCTTCATGCTCTACGGAGCGAACGGTCACGCAGTTTCCGGTTTCCAATCTACGGAGAATGGGATATAAGGTGGATTCTGACAAGTCAATCAATCCGCCCAGATCCTTGAGGATTTTGTATCCGTATGATTCTTCGTGATTCAATGCGGCGAGAACACAAATGTCCAGCAGACCTTTCTTTAGCTGTGCATTCACAGTAACACCTCCTTACGCGCTATATTATACAATGCATAGTATCTTGTGTCAAGCAGTATTGCGTGTAATATTTTTGGAGTCCTTCTAAGATGGAGGTCCATGAGTCGATTTGCCAAGGGGCGTTATGCATTTCAATACGGCCTTGAAAGCGTGGAAGGGAGTCAATCTCTCTTGACTGCACAGTACTGCCTACCGAAAAGCAGAAGCCCCCCTCGGACGGCGCACGAGTGCCGCAGGCAGCACCGCAGCCCACTTGTGGGTTTTGAGCAGGTGCACCTTTAGTAAAAGGGCAGCAAGCAATTGCTTTTTGAGGCTGCCGGAGGTATAATTTGGACATACATGCAAATAGGAATTTGGGGGAAAAGCGATGAAAGGATGCGAATGGTGTAATTTATCCGAAGAGGACAAGAAGTACCTATTGTTAGATGCCAAGCACTGGACTGTTTACCTTGCGGATGAACAAGATTATATCGGGCGTTGTATTATGATTTTAAAACGGCATTGTGGCTCTCTGCCGGAACTCACAGATGATGAATGGATGGAGCTTTTTCTCCTAATAAAGAAATACGAAAAATGCGTAAAAACAGTTTTTGATGCAGAACTCTGCAATTGGAGTTGTTTAATGAACAGTTTTTATAAGTCCCCGGAGCCATGTCCGCATATACATATTCATGTCAGACCGAGATACAAAAAACCGGTTGTCATCAATGGTAATACATATTTGGATCATCATTTTGGACATCACTACTCAAGTAGCGAAACGGAACAAATGTGTAGTAAAGAGGATATTCAAACAATATATGGATCAATGAAAAAGTGTTTGAACTTGTAAATTTCAGTTTGATGAATTGATAATAGGAGGTGCGACAGTGCGTTTAAACTGTCGCACTTTTTTGATTGCCCATGACTGGAAAATCAGCAGCGATACACGAAAGCGCAACCGGGTGCGGAAATCAAAAAACCCAGTCATCCTGCAAAGGGATGACTGCGCCATTTTTATAGAAAAATAACCGGAGTGCATCTGCTGCGATACATTCCGGTTTCCGTTTGTGCGATCTTGAAAGGACTTCTTTAGACAGCATACCTCATGTGTGCCATCTTTTACAGTGAAAAGTCATCATTATCGTATTTTTTAAAGTCCAGTGCCTTTGGTTTCACCGGTACGCGTTTGAAGGGATCGTATAGAAATTTGTGGCAGGCGTATGTAACACTGACGATTCCACGCTTTGTACACAGCATCTGGTCTGCGCTGCACTTGGTGCTGTGGGCGCAGTATTCACATGATTTTTCAATCCGTCTGCGAAACAACATGAGCTATCCCCCCTTTTCCTGCATTATTATACAACATAAGGGACATTTTTTCTACTGCTAATTTTGCCAATATCCCGCCCAGAAAAACAGCGGGGAGGGCAAGAATGCCGATTTCTCCGTATAACGCGGCAATGAAAGCCCCCAAAGCGCCCTGAAGCAGCTTCTGACCGAAATATGCTTTCATAGATAATCCCTTTTCTGCAACCATTGCATGGACCTGAAGCATGACACACAGTCCGCCAAAACAAACAAATCCGGAGGCTGCGATGAATCGAATGCAGGTGTCGGATATTTGGGGGAGCAGGAAACATCCGTTGGTCAACTCGGTCAATCCGGATAATACAATCCCGACCATGGGAGAGAAAAAGGGGAAAACCCAACGCCGTCCAAAAAGCAAAAGGACATTCCCCAGAATGATCCATGCGCAGACAGCAGCCATAGAGCGGATCGCACGCTGTACCGACTCGGCTAAGGACATGGGCTTTATATGAGGGGTCCCTGAGGAAGCAGGCAGTCCGCCCCACACATGTGCCACGAGCAGTGCGCTCAATATCTGTATCGCCATGAGTACAAAGGGAATGGAGCGATCAACGAAAAAGCTTCCTATGATCCCGAATAGGAAGGGCGGTCCGCAGTTGCTGCAAAACCCAAGCATACGTTCTGCATCTTTTTTGGGGAGGTTTGTCTGACAAATGCATTGGGCAGCAACAGGAAAACCACCGAGGGAACCGAGTGCAAATATGCTCTCACAGCCCTGTGGTATCTTGCAGAACCGACAAAGCCATGGAACACGCCACTGGGTAAGCATGGGCAGGGTATAATTGCAGATAACAAAAAGCGGAAACAGAGAAGGGATAACCGCAGACAGGCATTGGCTCACAGCCTGTGCGGCTGCCTCTGCGACACATCTGCTGTCAAGGATCAGGCATATCATCCCGGTGCAGCTGAGCAGGAGCTGCCATGACATCATTTTTTTCCTCACATAACTCACCTCACAAGAAACTATGCACAATTCGGAAAATGATAACAGCAATGCGCATAGGATCTGCATAGGAGGTGATGGGATTGAAAACAGTGAAGGAGATGGCACATACCCTGCGGGAACACGGAGGGGCTCAGGGGGTCCAAACACTTGTAGAAGTGGTGGGTGACAGGCGTGTCTTGGTGGAGCATCATCGAGGTATCCTGGTGTATGGGACACAGGAGATCAGTGTGGGTGCAACATTTGGGGTGCTTCGTGTTTCCGGCTGTGGACTGCGGCTTTGCTGCATGAACCGTGAGCAGTTGTTTATATCCGGGCAGATTCAAAGTATTGCATTGGAGAGTGGCAGGCATTGAGTGATATTTGGTGGATGATCGCAGGGTATGAGCGGGTGAGAGTGGTTTCGGCTGATCCGGAACGTATGCTTGGACGGTTGTCGGAACAGGTGCAGCTGCGGGATATCTCATATGTATCCGCACTGTGCGTGGAATTTTCTGTGCCGAGAGGGAAAGCGAAGCAGCTGAAGGAAATTGCCGAATGTACAGGCGGAAAATGGGAGCCTGTCAGCACCCATGGCCTGCCAAAGTGGTGCCGGAATGCATGGAAAAAGCCGATAATCGTCTGTTTTTCAGCACTGCTGCTATTGGTGAGTCTGTATATCCCGGAACGGATCTTTTTTATTCAGGTTCAGGGAAACGATGCGGTAGCACGGCAGGAGATCCTGAATGCGGCATCGGAAGCAGGGCTGTCCTTTGGGGCAGCTCGCAGAACGCTGCGAAGCGAACAGATCAAAAACGAGCTGCTCGGGGCGATACCGTCTCTTTCTTGGGCGGGCGTAAATACCAAAGGCTGTGTTGCGACGATATCTGTAAAGGAACGAAAGCTTGAGCCGGAGGATGTGCCGGAAATGCCGGGGCACATCATTGCCATGCGGGATGCAGTAGTCAGCTCCTTCACGTCCACAAGAGGGAGGCCGCTGTGTCAGGAGGGAAAGGCCGTCCGGGCAGGAGAGGTACTGATTTCCGGGTATCTGGATCTGGGACTTTGCACCAGAGTGGAACAGGCGGAGGGGGAGGTTTACGGTCTGACAAGAAGGCAAGTCCATGCTCTGCTGCCTGCAAGCACGGCTATAAGCCGCGGAGAACGGGAGATTTGTAAAAAATACAGCCTGATTATCGGAAAAAAGAGAATAAATTTATATTCTGATAGTGGAATTTTATACCCAAGTTGTGGTAAAATGACAAAAGTAAAACCACTGACGCTGCCGGGTGGGTGGCAGCTGCCTGTTTCGTTGGTGACAGAATGCTACACAGACCGCAATCTGATTCGGCAGGAACGCTCGGAGCAGACTGCCGGTGAAATGCTGGAGGCTTACATCAGGCAGCAGACGCAGAAGGATCTGATTGCAGGACAGATCAGAAAGCAGGAACTGGAGCTTATGCGCCGGGGAGAGACATATCATATGTCGGGATTTCTGGAATGTCACGAAATGATCGGCAAGCGCAGCAGCAGAGTATTTATTGAAGGTGATACAAACGATGACAGAACGACTGATTAATGCAGAGCGTGTGGAAGACTTGATTGCAGTCTTTGGCTCCTTTGACGAAAACATCAAGCGGATCGAACAAGCACTTGATGTTGCGATCGTGAACCGTGGGAATGAACTGAAGGTGACAGGGGATGAGGAAGCCGCAGACAAAGCGGTCCGCACCCTTGAGGGGCTGCTGACACTGGCAGCCAAGGGTGAAACGATCGATGAGCAGCGGGTCCGCTATCTGATCACACTTGTTCAGGAGGGCAATGACGAACAGGTTCAGAAGATGGCAAAGGATGTTGTCTGCATCACGGCCAAGGGAAAACCCATTAAGGCAAAGACTGTCGGACAGCAGAATTACATGAAGGCGATCCAGAAAAACACGATCACCCTCGGTGTCGGTCCCGCCGGCACCGGCAAAACCTATTTGGCGGTGGCCGCAGCTGTGGCGGCATTCCGTGAGCGTTCGGTGAATCGGATCATCCTGACAAGACCGGCAGTAGAAGCGGGGGAGCGTCTGGGCTTCCTTCCCGGCGATCTGCAAAACAAGGTCGATCCGTATCTGCGGCCATTATATGATGCGCTGTTTGACATGCTCGGAGCAGAGACGTTCCAAAAATATCAGGAACGGGGTTCCATCGAGGTTGCACCTCTGGCGTATATGAGAGGACGTACTCTGGACGACAGCTTTATTATTCTGGATGAAGCACAGAACACCACACGGGAGCAGATGAAAATGTTCCTGACTCGTCTGGGCTTTGGGTCTAAGATCGTCATTACCGGTGACGTGACCCAGATCGATCTTCCGGATGAAAAGGTTTCCGGCCTCAAGGATGCGGTGCGTGTGCTTGACGGTGTCAAGGATATCGCCATATGCCGCCTGACCTCTGCTGACGTGGTTCGCCATGCGCTGGTCCAGCAGATCATCAACGCCTATGAGAAGGCAGATGCCAAAAAGGAGCAGCAGAAGGCTGCCTTCCAGAATAAAAAATTCGATGGAAAATACAAGAGGAAATACAATGGCTAAAATGAGAATCAATCTGACCTATGACAAGCCGTCGGTCATGAATGTTCCGATTACCAGAAATATCAAGCAGTGCATCGAGGCGACGTTGGATCAGGAGCATATCACGGCCTGCTGTGAGATCAACGTGCTTGTAACGGATGATGACGGAATCCGGGCGATCAATGCTGCCAGCCGAAACATCGACAAGGCAACGGATGTGCTTTCGTTTCCCATGTTTGAGCTGGAGCCCGGCAATCCGCCATCGGACTGGTCTGCGTACTTAGACCCGGAGACAAATACCTGCCCTCTGGGAGATATGGCCATCTCTCTGGAGCGTGCAAAAGCACAGGCCAAAGAATTCGGGCACAGTGTTAAGCGTGAGGTCGGATACCTGACCATCCATTCCATGCTCCACCTGCTGGGCTATGACCATTTAGACGAGGGTCCCCAGAAGGCACAGATGCGCGCCAGAGAAGAAGCCATCGCCGCAACCATCGACGGCATGACCCGTGACTGATTACTGAAAGAAAAAGGAGAATAACATGGCTACAAAGACTGCTATGATCACCATTGCCGGACGTCCCAACGTGGGAAAGTCCACCCTGATGAATAAGCTGATTGGAGAAAAAATCGCGATCGTCTCCAACAAGCCCCAGACGACCCGGAACCGGATCGCAGGTATCCTGACTCGGGGCGACACCCAGTATGTGTTTATGGATACCCCCGGCTTCCACAAGCCCAGAACCAAGCTGGGTGACTATATGGTCAACGTGACGAAGGATTCCATCGCCGACGTGGATATGACCATTTTGGTGGTAGAACCCATTGCCAATGTGGGACAGCAGGAGCAGACACTGATCGATCAGCTTGCGGCTAAGAAGTGTCCGGTTGTTCTGCTGATCAACAAGATCGATACCGTGGAAAAGGATGTGCTTCTTGAGGTGATCGCCGCCTATTCTCAGGTCGGTAATTTTCAGGCGATCATTCCGATCTGTGCAAAAAACGGTGACGGCGTAGAGCAGCTGCTGAAAGAGTGCGAAAAGGCCGCCACGCCCAGTCCGTTTCTCTTCCCGGAGGACATGACCACGGATCAGCCGGAGCGTCAGGTGATGGCAGAAATCATCCGTGAGAAGCTGCTGTGGTGTCTGGACCGTGAGGTTCCCCACGGTACTGCGGTCGAGATCACCACCTTTTCCGAGCGGGATAACGGGATCATTGATATTGATGCCACGATCTACTGCGAGAAGGCAAGCCACAAGGGAATCATCATCGGCAAGCAGGGGGCTATGCTGAAAAAGATCTCGTCTATGGCAAGAGCTGACTGTGAGCGTTTTATGGGTACAAAGGTGTATCTCACAACATGGGTCAAGGTAAAGGAAAACTGGCGTGACAGCGACTTCCTTGTTCGTAACTTTGGTTACAGCGAATAATTTACAGGGTTATCTTTCCTTCTTCCTGCAAATGATAGGACTGGGAGGAATGAGATATGAAAGCCAGAGATTATTGGAGCCTGTTTATGGAAACAGGTGCGCCGGAATGCTATGTTGCGTTTCAGGCGGCAAAGCGACAGGAGGACAGGGATGTATCTGAAAATACAGGGTCTTGTGCTCCGTCGAACGGAGTACAATGATCACGATGTACTGCTTACGATCTTGACCGGAAACCATGGAAAACTGACAGCAAAGGCACGTGGGCTGCGGAGAAAGAATTCTCCGCTGACAGCTCAGTGCCAGCTGTTGGCTTTTTCTGAGTTTACCCTGTTTGAGTACCGTGGAATGTACACCATCAACGAGGCAAGCTCCATTGAGCTGTTCCATGACCTGAGAAGGGATCTGACCCGCCTGAGCCTCGGGACATATTTTGCACAGGTCGCAGAGGTCTTGAGTCAGGAGGATATGCCGACGCCGGACCTGCAATCTCTGGTGCTGAACTGCCTGTTTGCGCTTTCGAAGCTAGGAGAGGATGAAACGAAGGTCAAGGCCGTCTTTGAGATGCGGGCAGCCTGTATTGCCGGATTTTATCCGGACCTTTCCATGTGTCACGTCTGCGGAAATCCGTGGCCCGATCGCTTTGACATCTCTCAGGGGCGTCTTGAGTGCGCAGGCTGCCGGAGTGGAAATTCCGACGGGATACGCATGCCGATCACGCCTGGGATCTTATCGGCGATGCACTATATTACCGAATGTGACAGCCAGAGACTGTTTTCCTTCCAGCTTCCCACGGAGGCGATGGAGCAGCTCTGTCAGGTGACGGAAAGCTACTTGACACGACAGCTGGAGCGTGGCTTTTCCACACTTGATTTTTATAAAACCTTATTGTTTACTTAAATACAGGAGATTATCATGTCTGAATTATACGAAAAGTCTCTCGCCAAGCTGGAATTGGATCGGGTGCTTGAGATGCTGGCAGAGCGTGCCGGGAGCGAAGGCGGAAAAGAAGCCTGCCGAAAGCTTGCCCCATCTTCTGATTTGGAGGATGTGCAGGCGCTGCTGGCCCAAACAACGGCGGCATGTACGCTGTCTACCGGAAAGGGTTACCCGTCTTTCGGCGAGGTGCGGGACGTCTCTGCTTCCTTGGAGCGTGCAGAACGAGGGGGGACCTTGTCGCCGAAGGAACTTCTGGGGATCGGAGGGGTCCTGCGGTCTGCCCGCACGGTGAAGGCATATACAGCAGAGGACGATGAGTCGACGGTTTTGGATTCTCTGTTTAAATGTCTGACTGCCAACAAATATCTGGAGGATAAAATTTTCGGAGCGATTTTGTCGGAAGAAGAAATTGCGGACAATGCCAGCCACGAGCTTTCTGATATTCGCCGGCACAAGCGGATTCAGAGTGGCAAGATTCGGGATTCTCTGCAAAAAATCATTTCCTCGCCCTCATACTCGAAATTTCTGCGGGAACCCATCGTCACGATTCGTGATGGACGCTATGTGGTTCCGGTAAAAAGTGAGTGCAGAAATGATGTGCCGGGACTTGTTCACGACGTATCCTCCACAGGATCGACCTTTTTCATTGAGCCCATGTCAGCTGTGAATGCAAATAATGCACTCAGAGAGCTGGAATTGAAGGAGAAAAAGGAGATTGAGCGCATTCTGGCGGAAATGTCTGCCGAGGCAGCCTCCCATCGGGAGGACATCACAACGGATTATCAGCTTCTGATCCAACTGGATGTGATTTTTGCAAAGGCGAAGCTGGCTTATCATATGCGTGCGTGGGCACCGGAGATGAATGAGGAAGGTCGGGTGGAGCTGCGGAAGGCGCGTCATCCGTTGATCGATCCCAAGGCGGTAGTACCGATCTCCCTTCGTTTGGGGACGGATTTTGATACTATGATCATCACAGGTCCCAATACAGGCGGTAAAACCGTTACCTTGAAAACCATCGGCATTCTGACGTTGATGGCCGAGTGCGGTCTGCACGTGCCGGCGGGAGATGGCAGTGTGCTTTCTACCTTTGACAGAATCCTTGCGGATATCGGCGATGAGCAGTCCATTGCTCAGAGCCTTTCCACCTTCTCCAGTCACATGAAAACCATCGTAGATGTGGTGGAGCAGTGTGACAGCCGCACCTTGGTGCTTTTTGATGAACTGGGTGCAGGCACCGATCCTGCCGAGGGTGCAGCACTGGCGATCGCGCTGATCGAATTCTGCCGAACAATGGGCTGCCGTGTGGTTGCAACGACCCACTATGCAGAGCTGAAGCTTTATGCCATGCGCACCGCCGGCGTTATCAACGCCTCCTGTGAGTTCGACGTGGAGACGCTGCAGCCCACCTACAAGCTTTTGATCGGCATCCCCGGAAAGTCTAATGCCTTTGCGATTTCCCGAAAACTGGGACTTCCGGAGCATATCCTGAAGGAAGCGAGCGACTTGGTTGGCCAGTCGGATAAAGATTTTGAAGATGTGCTAAGCCAGCTTGAGCAGCAGCGTCAGCAGATGGAGTCTGCCCGTCAGGAGGCGGAGCGCCTGCGGCAGGAGACAGCCAAGATCAAGCAGCAAAGCGAACAATACAATGCGCAGCTGCAAAAAGAGCGGGAAAAAGCTATGGCAGAGGCCCGCAAGGAAGCACAGCAGATTATTGAAGATGCCAGAATCACAGCAAACCGGGTGGGTGAAGAGCTGAAGGCCCTGCGTAAACAGCTGACAGAATCGGCAGATATCACAGGGGTCAATCAGCGTCAGAGCGAGTTGAGGCGATCTCTGAACGAGGCAGAGGGAAAGCTTCGTGCCAATCAGCCCCAGCAGAAGCGTCCTGAGCCAAAGCGGGATATCCTTGTGGGTGACACGGTTGAGCTGCTCAAGCTGGGAACAAAGGCCAGTGTGATCGCAATTAATCGGGATGGCACTTATGAGCTGCAAGCGGGGATCATGAAGCTGAAGGCGAAAAAAGAAGAGATCTATCTTCTGGAGCAGGAAAATCCCTACGTGCAAAAGGGAAAGCCAAAGCACTCGGGCAGAGAGATGAAGATGGCAGCTATGTCTAATGAGGTCGATCTGCGCGGAATGGACTCGGTGGAGGCGATCTGTGTTTTGGATCGGTATCTGGACGAAGCTATGCGCTCGAATCTGAAAACAGTCCGCATCATCCATGGCAAGGGTACCGGCGTTCTTCGTACAGCGGTGCAGAACAGTCTGAAGCGGAATAAGTTTGTGAAAAAATACAGACTGGGCATGTATGGCGAGGGCGAGGACGGTGTCACCATTGCCGAGTTCGACTGATTTACACGGCAAAACCAACGCATTACGGATTCCTCTTGAAAAATTTACGGGAATTGTTAGTTATTGCTGAAAATTGGTTGACTTTTTCAACAAGTTTGCTATGATATAGAAAGAGGTTGCGTCCACGAGAGTGGAATGTCTTTGAAGGAGTTGTTTGCTATGTATAATAAGGAAATCGTAGTTCGCTGTGAGTCTGGTTTGCACAATAAGCAGGTTACATACTTTGTTCAGAAGGCGAATGAATTCAAAAGCAGCATCTGGCTGGAGAATGAGAACCGCAAAATGAATGCGAAAAGTCTGCTGGGCATCATGTCCCTGGGGATTGTTACCGGCACGACTGTGACCTTGAGTGCTGATGGCCCCGATGCAGAGGAAGCTGTGAATGCTCTTGAAATTCTGCTTCTGCGGGACGTGTACTGATTCATGAACATCTTACCGCCTCAGTGCCTGAGCAAAGTGCATTGAGGCGGCTTTTTTATTGTTGGGGTGGTATCGTATGACCTTTGATGAATTAAAGGATAAGGCGCTCAGCCTTCCGTATGTACCGGGTGTTTACATCATGCGGGACAAGACCGATAAGGTCATATATGTTGGAAAGGCAAAGAAATTAAAAAATCGCGTATCTCAATATTTTCAGGATACCGCATCACACTCGCCGAAAACACGGATCATGGTCAGTAAAATCGACCATTTTGACGTGATCGTGGCAGCATCTGAATTTGAAGCACTGATTCTGGAGTGTTCTCTGATCAAACGGTATATGCCGAAATACAATATCCTTCTGAAGGATGATAAGGGGTATCCGTACCTGAGGATCAACATGAAGGACATGTATCCGACCATCACCATGGTCAGCAAGCTGGATCGGGATGGGGCTGAGTATTTTGGCCCATTCGGCAGCCGTGGAATGACCAATCAGGTGATCGTTGCCATCCGTGAGTCGCTGAAGCTGCCGGACTGCTCCAGACAGTTCCCCAGAGATGTGGGTAAGGAACGGCCCTGCCTGAATTATCACATGAATCAGTGTGAAGGATGGTGCCAGACCAGTAAGACCTGCACGGAGTATCGGCAGACCATGGAGCAGGCCAGACAGCTTTTGATGGGGAACTATAAGGAGGTCGCTTCCAATATTCGGGAGCAGATGCTGACCGCTGCGGATGACCTGGAATTTGAACTGGCCGCCAGACTGCGGGACAGGCTCAACGCCGTAGAGGCACTGGGTCAGAAACAGCTTGTCACAGCCGGAACTTTGGCGGATACGGATGTGGTCGGGTACGCCGAAACCGCGGCAAAGGCGTGCTTCACGGTGCTGCATTTTTCGGGTGGAAATCTACTGGATAAGGAATATGAGGTGTTTCCGGTGCCGGACGATGCCGAGGCCGCCGTTTCAAGCTTGCTCAAGCAGTTTTATCTGAGCCGTGGTCTTGCACCGAAGCTTGTCTTGCTTCCCTTTGAACTGGAGGACGCAGAACTGTTCCAACAGCTGATGGAGCAGGAATTCGGGCGCAAAACCAGATTGCGCATTCCCCAGCGAGGGGATAACCTGCGGTTGGTTGAGCTTGCCAGAAAAAATGCGCAAGAGGAAGCACAGCGTGTGACCAGTCGGGAGGAAAAAACCTCCGGTACCCTCGTCATGCTTGGTAAGATGCTTGGGATCGACCCACCTTGCAGGATCGAATCTTACGATATCTCTAACATATCCGGAACGGATATCGTGGCAAGTCAGGTGGTCTATGTTGATGGTAAGCCCTCCAAAAAGGACTATAAAAAATATAAGATGCAGGGTTTGGCAGGGCAGGACGACTATGCCTCTATGCGACAGGTCCTGCTCAGGCGGCTGACACACCTTCAGCAGGGAGATTACGGATTTGATCAATGCCCTGACCTGCTGCTGATCGATGGCGGTGTAACCCACGCGAACGTTGCATTGGACGTTCTGAGACAGATGCAGATGGATATTGCGGTCTTTGGAATGGTGAAGGATAATCGTCACAGAACACGCGCATTGGTCACCCCTGAAGGGGAAGAGATCCGAATCGATAACAACCAGACGATATTCTCATTTATTGGCCAGATTCAGGAGGAGACCCACCGATTTGCGATCACCTACCATCGGCAGCTCAGAAGTAAACGCCTGCATTACTCCGAACTGGATGGTATCCCCGGAATCGGCCCGAAACGAAAGCAGGAGCTTCTGAAAATGTTTAAGTCTCTGACCGGAATCCGTCAGGCTGACAGATCGGAGCTGGAAAGAATATTGCCAAGGGATGCTGCATCGGCGGTGTATTCCCATTTTCATAAGGAGGAAGAATCATGAGAGTCATTACGGGGTCTGCAAAGGGAATCCAACTAAAGACGCCGGATGGTATGCTGACCCGTCCTACCTCGGACCGAGTGAAGGAAGCGCTGTTCAGTGCCATTCAATTCGATGTGCCGTGCGCAAGAGTTCTGGACCTTTTCGGAGGGACGGGACAGCTTGGAATCGAGGCGCTGAGCAGAGGTGCCAAGAGCGCCGTGTTTGTAGATCATCAGCAGAGCGCGGTGTCACTGATACAGGAAAATCTGCGCCGCACCCATTTTACACAGCAGGGGAAGGTGGTCAGAAGTGACTATCTTGAGTATCTGAGACGTTGTAAGGATTCCTTCAATATTATCTTTCTTGACCCTCCGTATGCGGAAATTTTCCTGGAAAATGCATTAAAATGCATCACGGAAATTGACATTCTTCAAACAGATGGTATAATAGTTACGGAACGGCCTGTGGGCAAGGAACTCCCGTTTGAGTTCCCTGGATTCAGCCGTTCCCGTGATTATAAATACGGAAAGACGCTGATCACCTTGTACCGAAAAGAGGGTCAGCAGGGGGAGTCAATTTGAAGGTAGCAATTTACCCCGGCAGCTTTGACCCGATCACGATTGGCCATCTGAATATCATTGAGCGGGCAGCCAAGATATTTGATAAGGTGATCGTTTGTGTCATGGTGAACGCCGGGAAGCATCGTCAGATGTTTTCGCAGCAAGAGCGTGTTGACCTGATCGCACGGGTAACTGCGCACATTCCAAATGTTGAGGCAGACAGCTCCTGTGAGCTGCTGGCGGATTACGCCAGACGCAGGGGCGGAGATGTCATCGTCAAGGGGCTGCGTGCCGGATCTGATTTTGAAAACGAGTTTCAAATGGCACAGATCAACCATAAGATCAATCCGAATCTTGATACACTGTTTTTGACATCTGAGCATCAGTTTATGTATCTGAGTTCCAGTATGGTCAAGGAATTGGGATTTTATGACGTTGATTTGAAGGAGTTTCTTCCAGAAGAGATCATTCCGGATTTCAAAGCGAGAATACAGGATATTTGTCAAGGAGGACATAATTCATGAATGGTAATATTGAAGAATTGATCACAGCTCTGTATGATTTGATCCAGGATGCCAAGGCTCTGCCTCTGGGTGCGGATAAGTGCATCGTCGAGCGTGAGCGTGCGTTGGATATGCTGGATGAAATCAGTTCGCTGATGCCTGCGGAGTTCAAGCAGGCGCGGACCATTGTGCAATCTCGTGAAGAACTGGTCAGCCAGGCCCGTCGTGAGGCTGAGACCATTGTGAGAAATGCCCGTACCCGTGCTGACGAAATGGTTCAGCAGGAGGCCATTTATTTGGAAGCACGTCAGCGCTGCGAAGAACTGGTGGCACAGACTCAGAGCCGCATTCAGGAGTTGAAGCGGATCAGCAATGATTACGTTGATAACTCTCTGCGTCAGGCTGAGGAGGCAATCAACAAAGCGTTGGGTGAGGTGCGCGAAACTCGGGCTCGTTTCCAGAGTGTAGCAGAGCCGGCAGCTTCTGCTGATGTGAACTGAAAATCAAACCTGCTTGAATAGAACTTGACTAGACAAAAGGCTCCTCCGGTATTTTGCCGGAGGAGCCTTTTTGGGTTCTACTGAGCCGATCGTCACATAGGATTGATCGAGGAGGGGAGACGTATATGAAGCAGGAAGTGAATCCGGGATGGATGAAAATACAATGGAAGCGTGTTCTGTTCGGTGGCGTCGTCAGCACGATTTCAACTATGGCTCTGGTCGGAGGCTTCGCAGGAATGCTGTCCCATGAAATAATCGGGATGGATTGGATGCCGTATTTGGCGGTGGCTGTTATTTTGCTATCATCAATGATTGGGGCAGGGGCAGCAGGGAATAGGGGGATGATCGTCAATCAGGTTGCCTCCGGATTTGTATATTGGGTGATCCTATTGACGATAAATGCCCTTGCTTTTGGGGGTGATCTGGGTGGGCTCATACCAACCTTGGCGGCGATCATGGGAGGGTGTGCAGCTGCGGTCCTTCTGTTTCAGCGTGGAAATGTACGTACGAAACACAGGAGACGGAGATACCATCATCGTTAAGTTGTACAAATTTTTGATAGGTAAATAAAATTTACCTATCAAGGTAAAAATGAATGAATGCTTGCATAATCAATATATAGTGGATTATATGCTAAAATACACACTACAAATTGTTGAATAATCGAAAATGATAAATAAAACGCCGTATAAAGCGAAATGGTTATCATAATGATGTTGACATAAAAAATCGTCATAATTTACAAAAATAGTAAAAATATATAAATTGGAGTTGAAATTCAGTCCGATTTAGAGTATAGTATTGATACGTATTGAATGGTGTATCTATGTTTTGAGTTTCAATACGGGATACCATATTCTTTTCTGGCTGATTCTGATAACAGGAAAGGGTACGGATCATGCAGCGAATTACAATTAATAAGTACACAGTAAATAGAAGCACAATCCTGAGTCTTGCACTGCTTGCAGTATGGTTTGCAGGATTGTCCCTGGGCTTTTCAGCCGCTCGTTCCTATGGGGATACTTTGGTTTCTTGTATGTCTCAGGCAGTTCAGCTGCCTGCTTCTATGGCCGCGTCATTTGTAGTGCTGTTCCCTTTGCTGGTTTCTGCTCTGGCAGTGATGACTTTGGGCCCCTGTTCTTTGTATGTCATTTGCTTTCTGCGGGCGTTTCTGCTGGCAATTATGCTCCAGGCGGTGAGTTTGACGTTTCAAAGCGGAGCTTGTCTTGCTGCAATCTTTTTGATGTTTTCAAGTCTGGTTTTCAGTCCTGTGTTGATATGGTTTTGGTGGCGTCGTCTGTCCTTGCGGACGGTCTGCCTGAAGCCTGATACGGTCATATGTGTTGTGATCGGCTTCTTGGTTGGTCTGATGGATCACTTTTTTGTTTCACCATTCTTGATGGACATAGTACATTTTTAGAAAGGCAAAGGTATAAACTGGGAATGTTGGATCTGATCTGCGCTTATGAGAACTATCTGAATAAGGTTAAGCAGGCGTCTGACAATACCATTGCATCCTATATGCGTGATATACGGCAGTTTACCGTATGGCTCCGTGACACAGAAGATGCCAATGTTGTGGACGCTACACAACTGAATATCGCCGCTTTTCTAGAGCATTTAGAGGAAGAAGGCCGATCCTGTGCAACAAAATCCAGAGTGGTCGCGAGCCTGAAGAATTTCTATTCTTATCTCGTTGCTTCCGGCTTTCTGAATGAAAATCCGGTGAAGGACATCAAGGTGGAGCGTGGGGAGAAGAAGCTTCCTCAGATCCTGACCAATCGGGAGATCGAATTGCTGTTGGCGCAGCCGTCTGTGTCAGATCCCAAGGGGATTCGGGATAAAGCGATGCTTGAAGTGATGTATGCTACCGGAATCCGCGTGAGCGAGTTGATCAATCTGAATGTTCAGGATGTCAACTTAGACGCATCGATTATGAAATGCTCCAGCGGCAAAAAGACACGCTTGATCCCGCTGTATCAGGATGCGATCCGAGCACTGTCTGCATACCTCAAGGATGTCCGCAGCTCCATGCTTGCAGACCCGAGCGAGGATGCGCTTTTTGTGAATTTTGGCGGTGTGCGCATGAGCAGGCAGGGGTTCTGGAAGATCCTGAAGCATTACCAGTCCATGGCACATATCGACAAAGAGATCACACCGCATACGCTGCGGCACAGCTTTGCAGTACATTTGTTGGAAAATGGCGCAGACATTGCGTCTGTGCAGGAATTGATGGGACATAGTGATATCTCATCCACTCAGATGTATACCCATATGGTCGATCAGCATCTGAAACAGGTCTACGAGCGCTGTCACCCGAAAGCATGATAAAAAAGAGCGTACCGCTTCTGGCGGTACGCTCTTTATGCAGTTATCCCCCTCAGAAGTTTTTCTGAGGGGGATCGATCAAATGTCAGTTATTCAAATACCAGTCATTGCGGCAAGGACATCGACTTCCATTTGCTGGATGCTCTTGGTCATGTTCAGACCCTCTTCGATATCCACGTCGGTGTAATTACCGTCATGGGTGCATACGATGCGGTTGGTTTTGCCTTGGCGGAGCAGTTCAACAGCAAGATACCCCATCTTGGTTGCGTTGACACGGTCACGGCCGGAGGGTACACCTCCGCGCTGGATGTGGCCCAAAACGGTCACGCGGGGGTCCAAATCAGTGGCTTCCTTGATCTGGGCGGCAATGCCTGCGGCAGAACCGGCGCCCTCTGCAACAACAATCATATAGTGTGTGAATCCATTAAAGCGGGCCTGACGGATCTTCTCGATGACGTCCCGATCAAAATCAATAGGCTCCTCAGGGACCAGAACTGCGGTAGCACCCACAGCCAGACCCACATACATTGCCAGATAACCGGCATTGCGGCCCATGACCTCCACAACGGAGCAGCGCTCATGAGACTGCATGGTATCACGGAGCTTATCGACGCATTCGATAGCGGTGTTGGCAGCAGTATCGAAGCCAATGCAATAATTGGTGCAGCTGATATCGTTATCAATGGTGCCGGGGATACCGATCACGTTGATACCGTGTCTGGCCAACGCCTGAGCGCCGCGGAATGTACCGTCACCGCCGATTGCAATGATGCCGTCAAGCCCCAGAAATTTACAGGTGGAGACGGCCTTCTGCTGGCCCTCAGGGGTCATAAATTCCTTGCTGCGAGCAGTATATAGGATCGTGCCGCCACGGTTAATGGTATGGGAGACGTTCTTTTCATCCAGACGGATGATATCGCCTGTGATCAGACCATTCCAACCACGGCGGATGCCGTAGCATTCGATTCCATGATAAAGTGCAGTACGGACAACAGAACGCACACAAGCATTCATGCCAGGAGCGTCACCGCCGCTGGTAAGCACACCAATTCTTTTGATATTCATTATGGTATCCTCCTTGTCATTTATGACAATATTCACTTCCTATTTTATCCAAAAATATCCCAGATGTAAAGGTCATTTTCGATGAAAGTTTTAAGAATTTAAATGATTTTCCCTTTTGTTGAAATCGATCACGGCATATGATATTATGTACAAAAAAGAAAGGGGAGCAACATAGTGCATCGTAAATGGATTGCTTTTATAGGGATTGCTGTATTGTTATCCGGTTGCAGCTCAGGCGGCCAGGTGGCATCACAATATGATGATACAGCAGCTTATACATGGAATACGGATGCCGAAATGTACTCCTATGGGCAAACACAGGATGATCCTGCTAAGTCGCGGGAACGCGCCGAGGGTCAATATGCTCCGATAGGAGAAGATCATCCTTCTGAAAATCAGACGATGGAATTTGAGGATGATTACAGCAGTATTCTTTTTAAAACAAACACCAACAGCATAGAGGCAGAGGATGGTACGACGTTACTGTATGAAAGCTATGACAGTGCCGATTTTTACGCATCCGACCCGGAACTGAACGAGTGGGGACGATCTGTGATCGGCGATATCGAGCAGGAGTACCATCAAAACAGCGCACAGCTTCTGGAAAGCGCAGAGGTCCACTACCGTGACTTTCGTGAGACTTTTTACAGTTATTCAAATTATCTAAACATGGGAACCGCGAGACATGACGGGAAAGTGATGTCCATTTTGACAGTCAATTCTATGCATTCCGGCGGAGCGCATCCGATCACGATGCAATATGCGTATAATTTGGATGTAGATAAGCAGAAATATCTGACACTGGAGGATATCATCCTTCCGTCCGGAACAGAAAAAATGCGTGAGCTGGTTCTGGAAGGCCTGAAAAAAGATTTTGCACAGTTAGGAACGGGTTCTCTGTATGACAATTTTGAACTTACAATAGCGGAGTTGATGGAATACGGGAGTATGACGCCAAACTGGTATTTCAGCGGCAATGCTCTTGTGATTTTCTTTAATCAATACGAAATTGCACCATACGCTGCGGGGGTCATAAAAGTTGAGATCCCGTACGAAAATTTGAAAGGGATACTTGAGGAAGCTTATTTCCCACAGCCGTTCAGTGGAAGAAACAGCGACCTGATTGTCAGAGATGATTCCGGTGAGTATCAGATGACATCGGTATATTTAGGTGATGGTGACAGGGTCCTTGTAGGAACAAATGATGTTGTATATCAGGTGCAGCTTTCTGAAATCAACTGGTTAGATAACACACCGGTGTACAGGCGTATGATCCTTACAATGAACGAGCTGAGAAAAGATGATGCCATTGAAATTGTCGGGATCACGCAGCAGGAAGGGCTGTCGTATGCTTTGGAATTCCGAAACGGAGCAGGGGAGCATAAGGTATATTATATTCACCCAGATGGTCTATCGGCAGAACCGAAACAAATGGGATAAGCCTCTGTCTCGTGTGTGAACAAGACAAGGTGAATGCCACCCCTGATGAGATTGTGGTGGAGATGTAAAAATTTGCCAACGCCCTCAGTGTAGACCTGTGACTACGCTGTGGGCGTTGTTATCGTGTTCTAATGAATTAAAAAGTTTAACGCGAAAAAAAGACAAAAAGTTAGCAACGCAACAAAAGAAAGCCCACTCCAGAGCATGGAGTGGACTTTTTTCGACCTAACGGGGGAAGGCCGGCATTCCGAACAGTCCCACCGCCACGGGGGGCGGTGTGCCTTTCGGTTCGACCAACATTTTGCGTAACGAAAGACTGCTATTTATGGCATACAGAAAAGGCATGTTGCACAAATGAGACATTCAAAAAGCAGTCCAGCTGCGGAAGGATCTTCACAGATCAGCACGGCAGCACACGCACGGTGCGGTAGTCTTTTCGTCAAACTGAACAAAATCGAGAAGAAAACGCAAGGAAACTAAAAACAAGAGAAAAACGAACATTCCGGGAAGAGAGGCAGAAGGACGAAAGAGCGGGCAGAAGCCTGTCAGAGCCTTCCAGTGGACTTGTACGCAACGAACGCAACAAAATATTGGTTTTGACCATCTAACAATCACCGAGAAAAGGATTGCAACTAGGGGACATCGAACAGTAAGAAGAGGAAATAAAAAGGCTTGAAAAACAGCTAGGAATATAGCTTGCGAAAAGCACTGCAAAGACTGGATGCATATTGTTTCAGTTTGTGTTCATTTGTTCCGTCTACACCTGCATGGGTGGGGCCCCCGACCCCCACCCGTGCCGGTGCAGACGTTCCAAATGTGCCATAACTGTCATATATGCTCCAGTATTTTTTTCGTGCGTGAAAGAACTCTGAACCGATACGCTCTTTGAGCGGATACCATCGTTCAACTGATACGAAAAGAGGGGCACCGGAGAGGATCGACAAAACGGTGCCTGCAATGCCGAAGTTTCCGACCTTGCGGTGAACATACTCATATTCGATCAAAGATCGGATCTGACGATCAATCATTCTATCGAACTGAGCCACTAAAATAATGTTATAGCCATACTTGCGGTGCTGCGTAAAAAACGATAACCACGCAGCTCGTCCGGACTGCTGCCATTCACGTGCATTGAATAGCAGCTGGCATTCATCGATGATAAGAAGGATCGCACCTTCTCGAAACTTCTTATACGTGAAATATCCCTGACTGAACGAAATCAGAAAATCAGGTGTCAATTTATCGTTGGGTACATAAAGGCAACTTGCTTTTTTATAACGAGGTTTATCGGGCAGTTTAACGGGAAAATTCGATAACAAAGCTTTGCCTAACAACGCACGGTCAAGTATCACTTTGGCTGTGTGCAGGGATTTACCAGAGCCGGGAGTGCCGGAGTACAATGAAATCATATCAATCACCTATGATCTTGACCCATCTGAGGGCAACGGAGTAAAGATAGAAAGCAGCGATCGCTGTGAGCCATGCAGTGAAGATTTTGAGAGCGGGCCCGATGGGAATAAACCAGTTTAAATAAGACAGATACGGGATGTTTGCAAAATCAGAGAGGAAGCCACGAAAAGGGGACAGGGGTAAAATTGACTTTAAAGCGTTGACGATCACATCAAACAGTGAGCCGATGAAATCCATAGATACACCTCCATTTTAAGCACGAATGATTTTATCACGGGTAATCCAAGCAAGTCCGCAAATGAAAATCAACAGCTGTAATTTTCGGAAAAGAGATGCAACAGGATTCCACATGGAAAGATCGACGTTAATATCATAGGTTTCGCCCAGCTGCGGAACGTAAATTTCCCAATTAAATTTAGGCGGTTCCGGGTTAGCTGATAAAACGCTGAAGAACTCATAAATATCAAATGGCAAACAGAACGGGAAAAATTCCGTCAGATCAAGTTTGTAATGGTCAAGATCAGGAGGGAGACCAGGCGTTGGATTGGGACTGGGATTTGGGTTAGGTGTCGGATTAGGGTTTGGACTGGGATTCGGGTTCGGATTAGGATTTGGGTTAGGTTCAGGCTGCGGGGCCGGATCAGGACTGGGGTTCGGACTGGGATTTGGAGCAGGATCAGGGTTTGGGCTAGGATTGGGATTTGGGCTCGGGTTTGGATTTGGACTCGGCGCAGGGGGCTGCCATGGAGTTTCCTGCGGAAACTGCGCTTCTTGCTGTGTGCCACCGGGAACCCAATTGGGATTGATCGGGACGATCATGGGCTTGGGATTAGGCCGTTGGGGCTCCGGATCTTCCGGAAAATCTTCCGGGGAACCCGGAAACTGAATGATCTCAGCCTTGTGATCTGCAATTGTGTCAATTGCTTCACCTTTGAGAGCCAGATTGCCGTTTGTAACGGGAGTGTTCAGAAAAACACGATCGAGCTTTCCGGCTGCCTTTAGAT
The DNA here is from genome assembly GCA_019418025.1 of Clostridiales bacterium. Taxonomy (GTDB): domain Bacteria; phylum Bacillota; class Clostridia; order Oscillospirales; family Oscillospiraceae; genus Faecousia. The sequence goes on from DYCR01000007.1 coordinate 60,343, forward strand.
GGATCGTTGTAGAGGACGGGACTTCAAACCGACCAGCTACATCGCTGTATGAATTTTTTGAAATGGAAAAGACCTCTAGCGTTCCTCCTTCACTTGTCAAATAATACTTTCCGCGATCATACTTAATGATCAGACGTCCCTTTCTTACGTATGCAATGCAATCACCATCATTAAAAACGTCTGTATGAAAATAAGCATAGTGAGTTGCAAGCTTAAAATCATCACTTTTGAAAAAGCTATCAACAATTGCAGGATCACCGGGGAAATTGTAAATATCAGTAAGAACAGGTTTCTGGATGTCAGCAACCTTTCCATGCCAAAGCCAGTCGGCTACATGCTGTAACAGATGATCCGGCACAAAGGTACGAGCCAATCCGGGGTTAGTGGTGATAGCCATGGTCTTAATCGTTCCATCGATAATATAACCAAGATTGGTCAAATGCTGTGTCAGACCGAGAGAGACGTTGTCAAAGGCCTCTGGGTGGAGTGGATTGGCTGTAATGCCCACCCAAGCCAAGAGGATAGGGACGAGAACAGCAGCACTGATCAAGCCGATTGTAACGGGTTCTATGGCCTGAGCCTGTAAAGGAGATAAGCCTATCAGGATTGCACATATCAATACAAGACAAATCAAACAACGAGTAACGGGGGAACGCATAGAAATACTCCTTTCATATAAAAAACAGGGGAGGGCGGGAAGCCCTCCCCTCAGGGGATTCTGCTTTACTTGGACAGACGCTTGAACAGCTTCCAACCAAAGGTGATGGTCAGAACAGCACCGCCGATCGTCAAGGCAATGGGAGCTGCTGCACCCAGTGCGGTCATCATGTCGGTTTTGAGCGTACCGAACGCAGTAGTCAGGATACCGCTAGCGGTAGTGGCAGAAGAGAGAACAATGGGCATAATAAAAACCTCCAGAATTAATTGATTATGACCTGAGTAAGGCCATGGAAAATATAGTTGATTAGGGCTGCCGTGGATGTGATCAGTATCCCGAGCGAGAACCCTAATGAACACACAGTTACAACATTCATTTGCCAAACCTCCGAAAAAGAACAGTCGCAACCAGAGCGCCAACAATGGCGAAATCACCAAACAGACTATAACTGGATATATCCCAAGCAAGTGTCTGTATATCATCTAAAGAAATGGCCTCTGGCGGTGGAAGTGAAGCAAATGCATCACCGGGGGAAATCGGGATCAGATCCGCCGGGATCGTTTCTAATGTTTCCAAATTGATACCCCCTAAGAATTTGAGTAGTTTAGTAAAAATTGCTTATACTTTGGTGAAAGCTCATGGATCGGATTCAACTCCTTGCAGCGATCCACCAAATACGTGGGATTTTCTGAAATAGCATCCAAAACAACGATCGCCTGTCCATACTGCTTAATGAGCCAGTGTTCCGTTTTACTGAGATTATAGGGTTCACCCGGAGAGATCCAAAGAGAGATACGATCCATATCGAGTAAGACTTTATCCCAGTATGGAGCAATCGGCCACCGAGACTTATTGCTGTCTGACGAGGGGGTTCGGAAAGTCAGATAGTTTCTCAGGATACCTGATACCAGTTTCCCCACGTGTTTACATGATAAAAGCATCCGGCAAGCTTCATGGGCACGCTCCTTGCGGAGCTGCGTTTCCACACGAATCCAGTGTCGGCCATCCTTGTGACCACGTTCGGCAGCTTTATCATAAATTCGGATCAGGACATCCGATTTCTTTGAACCGATCTCAAGGGTCAGACCTTGAATATCTTCTTTCAGATTGTCGCTCCAATGAGCCTCTGCGTGTTTGGCTCGGGAAACATAGTAGCGGTAACGAATATCGTGTTCGAGCTGCTGCATATCGAGAATCCCGGTGTGATCATCATAAGCCAGATCAAGACGAGTGATGTTGTAGGACTTGAGGGAATGATGCTCACGGGCGATGAAATCAGTGTCACGGAAAAGATATGTGAAAAGACGAATCCAATTTCCGTGACCGTGAGATTCAAAAGCACGGCAGCCAGTGCCGGAGAGATTCACGCAGATACCCATATCATGCCGGACCTTGTTGGGGTCCTTGTAATAATTGGGATCGTCGGCACCATAAGAGATCGTGATACCATTCCAGAAGCATTGCACCGGATATCCGTTCAGGAAGGATTCGGAAATCTGCCAAGGGATATCATCACCGGATAAACCAAGAATAGACTTAAGATAATCCACTGTTTCCCCGTGGCAAACAAACGTGAGCCAGTCGATCAGAAAGCAGTTATTCTGACTTTCTAAAAGAGCAGCAGGCTGAGAAAATGACATTTTTTGCCCCCCTATGTATGTTGTACCCCCCTGTTAGTAGGGGGGGTCTTGACAAATGCGAACATTTGCCAAGAAAATGGGGTACATCTCACGACCAGCCCATATGATTAATCCGAAACAGTTCTTCGGAGCTCCCCGAAAGCGTCCATTAGCTCGATGAGCTGAGAACGCAGAACATCTAAAGCACATTTTTGACGCTCGATCGTTACGTGCAATTCAGGGACAGACTGCGCAGCCTCCAGAAGATCGCAGTAAGCGGAATAAGGAATGACGATCTGCAAATCAGGTGATTTCTTTTTCATGGACTCCTCCGGCTCTCTCAGCTTTTAAAAGCTCACGAGATAGTGCAAGGTATTCTTCCCGTACGGCATCCAACAATTCAATGCGACGGGCAGCCTTGCGGTTGAAGGTAAGCGAAAATAAGGATCTATGATCCAGAGTTACCTGACTTTGAGAAATCTGATTGCTGAGAGCCTCAGCGATCCAGAGCGCATCTTGCGATGACTTACAGCTCGACTGATTCAAGGAAACCACGGCGATTGAACCTCAGATCGATGATACCTCCAACAGCAGGAACACGGCCTTTCAGCAGCGTGTCATCCACGAAAACCGAGTCAGTTTCCTGACCCACACCATCTTCACTCCGGAAAGGCATGGAAAACCAGATCATGAAACCGGAATAAGGCTTACCTGTTTTCTTGCTTGTGCCATTCATGTGACGGAAACCGATAACTTCATACATAACAAAACCTCCAGTAATGAAAATATATTTACAGCCCTAACGAGCCATAAAGCGAATTAAGAAAGAACTTGCCCATCAAACCGGACAACAGAAAGAGAACCATAAGCAGCGCCTTTCTTCTCAGCCTGTCTTACATAACAACGGCATAGATATTCAGAAGAGGATTCATAAACAATCAAACCAGATTCAGTAATAACAGAATATCTCAAAATAAAAACACCTCCTGCATAAATATATCTTGCAGATTAACAACCTCTCAGCTGAGCCCTTCACTGCACGGGCATCACTATGTTTCCATAGGACAGACCATACCCCTTTAGACGCTTATTGCGCACGCATCAGCCGTCTTGTAGCTTCAGGTCGCATTTGAGATATCCGTTTGGATATCTTGGGTAGTATTTTATATCCGTTTGGGTATAAAGTCAATATATCCAAATGGAAATAAAGTATATTCAGTATATCAAACAAAAAAGGGGGATCAAATAAATGTATAATTACCAAAGATTACGAGATTTAAGAGAGGATAAGGACATCAAACAAGAAACGATCGCAAAGTTATTGCACACAACACAGGCCCAATACTCTAGGTACGAAAGGGGGGATAGAGAGATTCCATTTCATCATGTGATAACACTTGCGATCTATTACCATGTTACGATTGATTACATTGCAGGCCTGACAAATAACAAACATGGTTATAAGTAAAAAATAGAAGAGGAAAAATTTTTATGTTGATTTTTACAATTGTCGTTTTAGTAATCTTTTTGATTTTGGTACTGTACGATAAGAAAGGGAAGAAGATCGAGACTGAGCCCAGCAGCTATAAAGGATGCTACAAAGCAAGATACCTTCTTACCAAAAACGAATACGCTGAATACAAAAAATTAAAGCTGCTGTTAGAGGAAAAAGGATATATGATTTTTCCTAAAGTTCGATTATTTGACATTATCGAACCAATAAGCAATCAGAAAAACTACAAGACACTCATGTACAAAATTCAAAGCAAGCACGTTGATTTTCTGATATGTGATTCAGACCTTTACATTAAGGCGATTGTTGAGATTGATGACAAATCACATGATACAAAATCACGGTCAGAGCGGGACAGTTTTGTGGACGAGATCCTGCAAGATGTGGGATATCCGGTAATCAGAACGAGATACGTAGATGATACGATCATGGAAAAAATTCCATAAGTTATCCCGTAGAACGTAAAAGAGAAAAATACTCAAAAAGTTAGCAACGCAACAAAAGAAAGCCCACTCCAGAGCATGGAGTGGGCTTTTTTCGACCCAATGGGGGAAGGCCTGCATTCCTCGCAGTCCCACCGCCACGGAGGGCGGTGTGCCTCTCGGATATACCAACATTTTGCATAACGAAAGACTGCTATTTATGGCATACAGAAAAGAAGTTCCAACATTCCGGGAAGAGAGGCAGAAGGACGAAAGAGAGGGCAGAAGCCTGTCAGAGCCTTCCAGTGGACTTGTACGCAACGAACGCAACAAAATAAAGATTTTGTTGCGTTATAAGCAGATATATGATATAATGAGCTTATAACAGAGTAAACATCGGCCTATTCCGATGCTGTGAATACAAATGACCACGTGTTCTATGGAGGAATTCATCATGCCTAAATACATGGACTGCCCAATGGTTCTGCGGGATTTTCTTTTATATCACGAAAATATCAAGGCGCAATCCCCGCGTACAATTTCTG
>DYCR01000008.1:0-18909 GCA_019418025.1 Clostridiales bacterium
CTGCACCGAGTAGTTACCTCGAATAAGTCTCATTGTGTGAGTTCACCGCCTTTCAAATGGCTTTGTATCAGTATATCACTTTTGGAACAAAAAAAGTATCCTTAATATGATATATTTCAAAACATAATTCTTGCTATTAGTTTTCAGTCAAATTTGTCTATGTAAGACCGCAAGGCAGGTTGCCCTGCGGTGTAGATTTCCTATGTCGTGATTATCTGTCCCTGTCTTGGGATTTCTTTCTCTGCTTTCGTTGCTTTCGACTTCCATATTCGTTACACTTATGCCTGTGAATTTTGATTCCATAAGTGTTAGAAATATTGGAATAGTCCTAACTCTTAGGGGAAATTCCTTATTCCCGTTCCTGATAATGTGCTGCGATTTCAGGTGTCATTGGAATCAACCGACAATCTTCAATCGTATAGATAAGATCACAAAGCTGATCAAGATCTTTATAGTGGTGGGATGTTAGGAAAATCGTTTTTCCCTCGGCTTTGAGCATTCGGATAATGGATTTTACATCCTCATAGGTGTGATAGTCCAGTGCATTGAACGGTTCGTCCAGTACCAGAATATCCTGCCCCTCCATGATGGCCTGAGCAAGTCCCAGCTTCTGTTTCATGCCAAGAGAATAGTTGCTCACCTTTGTTTTGTTCTCGGGATCAAGGCCGACCTTGCCCATCGCCTCACGGATTTCCGCTTCGGAGATTTTTCCCTGAATATCAGCCAGAAATTTCAAATTCTGAAGACCGCTGTACATTCCGATGAAACCGGGAGCATTGATAAAAACGCCCATATTTTCCGGAAAATCTCTACCGCTTTTACCAAGCTGCTTTCCACGAATGGATACACTGCCGGAATCCGGCTTCTCAAATCCGCAAAGCACTTTGAACAGAACGGACTTACCGCTGCCATTAGCACCTACCAGACCGATCGTCTGTCCCTGTTCTACGACCAGCGAAACATTTTCCAAAATTGTTTTCTGTCCAAATCGTTTGGATACATTCTTTATTTCAATATAGGAACTCATAAGGTTACCTCCTAATCAATTTTTTAGAGCCAAGCAATTCCAGCAGGCCCAGTGTAATAGCCAAACTTCCGATCAGGATCATAACTGCCGTCCCAACCGGAATTCCTACATCCAAGGAAATCCAGTCAACCCGTGTCGTTCCAGACAAACCAAAGGGAAGATATTGAACCCAGTTTTGCGGAATCACACACAGGAAGTTGCCGACAAGGATCACGACAAAGCCAACTGTGATTTGCTTTGTCAGCAGATAGCAGAGCAGCATAACGAATACCTGCAACAGAATGTCAAGAAATTTGATGCCTGCACATTCCAGTAAGAACCGAATTGCATTGGAATCCATGGTATCCACAAAGAACAGACCTCCCACCAGCCCTGACAGGAGCCATAGAGCCGAATAGATAGCAACAAATTGAATGACCGTCCTGAGAATTCCATGAAACATCTCTTTTCGGCTGTTGGATCGGATCGATACAAAAATGGACTGATCGTTGATACTGGCTTCTACAAACACGGCAATCAGATAAAGGGGAGCTGTATTCACCAACAGCATTTCCAGAAATGCCAGGATATGAAAGAGCCCGGTCCCATGGCCTGAGAACAGGTGATAGACCCATTCCTGACCGGAGGTGAGATAAGGATTGCTCAGCCCTTTGTACAGAGTCACACCCAGTACAACGGTGCATAAAATCATGAGGTTTTGCTTTTGAATCAATGCTTTCTGATAGTATGTCTGAATGCCTCGTCTTTGCAATCCTTTTCTCTGTTTTGTTTTCATCTGGAAACGGACGGTTCCAATCAAAAACAGAAACAACAGAGCAGCGGTCATTCCTGTAACGAACCAACGAGTTGGACTTCCTAAATTGTGGTGAAAAATCAGCAGATGGTTAAGTCCTGTAACGGGAAGGGCATGAATAGCCGGTACCTTAACCCACAAAATCGAGAGGACATAGAGACCGATCATCATCCGCACGGCCCATTTGTGACCTGCAAAATGAGCCAACCACATACAAAGTCCGGCAGTCAGCCAGATGCCCAAAAACAAATAGCCCGTAACACCTGCAAGTGCTGTCAATGGAGAGGAAAACACCCGACTGAGTTCTTGAAAAAGTCGCTCATCCAGACTTCCTACAGGAAGAGACCATATGTTGCCTTCAGAAAGGCCCAATCCCGATAGAAGGATTGCTGCCAGCTGGATCAGTACCAGAATGGCAGGCAGCACACAAAGGCTGATCCATTTTAGGAAGAAATAGCGGTGGTAGCTTCCAAAGCGAAAAATGACATAGGAAGGATCGTCTTCTGCCAGAGAGAAGCAGCTCAAGAGAAGCAACGGCAAAAGAAAAAATGTCAAATAGTAATGGTCTGTTGCGGCAGACAGCAGGTGCTGCTCAAAACTCAATGCAGCGCCGCTCCGAGAACTGAGAGAGAAAAGCAAGCATACGGCAAACAACAGCACCAGTTTTCCAACGCCAAGAAACCTGATGTTTTTCCGTATCAAAGGAATCATACCTTGATCACCTTTTCCTTTTTTACCTTGGAAAAGTAGATCGTTAACAGCATAATAACAGCAGCCAGTAAACAAGGGCCTGCAACAAAGGACATGGCGGTTATAGCCTTCGGATTCAGCAGAGCAGGATCAAACGCAGTTACAAGCCGGTACTGTGGCAATCCCAAAATTGCAAGCACGAAATTCTCCAAAACTGTGTACAGGAACGGTCCTGTCAATACAAGAAAAATATTCTCGCAATACATCGCCAAAACAAACCCCATCGTCATCACCAAAACACCGATCAAGCCCCTGAAAGCGGAAAGTGCCACTGCATAGATGAGGGGATGCACAGAATAGACGCTTTCAAAGATATGCATGATAACACCCAGATTGATGGTATCAAGAGGAGGATCAATGAGTAAAGCTGTAACTGCCGAAAGGATGTACGGAATCGTGATGACGCAAAATGCGCTGATTGCATAGACGATCCACTTGGCCCAGAGGTATTTCCTCATGGGCACACGGGGCTGCACATAGAGGAGAAAATTATTTTTTCGTTCGTGATACAAATTCCAGCACAAAGGAAGAACCACAAACAGAGGATACAACAGCGAAAGATACTCTGTGCCAACCTCCCATGCGTCCAATGTATAAATGAGTGAATACTGCGGATACATTGTTGCAGTCATGGCACATGCGGCTGTGGTAACGGCAATCAGTGTCAGCAGTACCGGCACCCATATCTTTTTCCATTCATTTTTTATAAGTCGAAGCATATATATTGTTCCTTTCTTCGTTTGAAGATAGTATAAGTAATCTATTTTCTGATTACAACCGTATGGAAACAAGAAAGGGTTTTGCGGGAACGAAACAAATTTCATACCCGCAAAACCCTTGTTCATACCGCATATTTAGGAAAACCGAACGCCAAATACCACATAATTCTGATCATCACGGATCTCGTTCCGGGTCAAAATCTTACCACGATGGTGCTCTGTGATCTGCATAAGCTGATACAGTCCGTATCCACGGGAGCTGCCCGCCTTTGTGGAAACGCCTTTCGAGAACAGACGCATAAACTCTGTTCCGGACAGAGGCGGATGGGGATTGCATACCCAAAGCTCCGTAACATTATCTGCCTGACGGCTTTCCAGATAAATGGTGTCTCCCTGTTTGGATGCCTCTATGGCATTATCCAGTAAGATCCCAATCAGTTCAATCCATACCGTTTCGGGAATGCCTGACTTTTTGAAGCTGGCAGAAAGCTGAAGGCAGATGTTCAGACCGGAAATCTCTGCCTGCTTGATTTTTCCGAAAATAAGACCGGAAATGATTTTACTGTCACATGCCAGCAGAGTGCTGTCGTTAGCGCTCAGCGCAAGCCCCTTGGTCAGCGATGCAACAGCCTCCTGTGCCTCCGTTAGATTTTCTGCCGAAGAAACCGCCATCTCAATGGCGATCAAGCGATTGTTGAATTCATGCTGTCTTGCCCGGACTTGGGAAATCAGCTCCTCTACAATGGGAACATATTGCTCCATCATTCGGGTTTGTTTCCGCTGTTCCTCCTGCCGACTGTTTATCAGCCACAAAATACTGTCCATGAAAAGAAGCACCAGAAGTGAAAAGCTAATGAATTTCCAGTGTGCCATAAAACGAACCGGATCAAAGGAAGTGAACGCAAAGACTGCCATGAAGAATAACGTAATATTAACGGAAAGGATCTGCACCAAAAAGGACCCTGTTTGCAGTGCCCTACGAAGTTCCTGAAACCAAGGCAGGAACACGATGAAGATACACAGCAGCAAGGTGACTGCACTGCTGATGATGGCGATACCGGGGCTGATCAAGTCCAAAAGACTCACAAAGACAACGGCACAGAAGCGGCACAGTAAATAGACAGAAAAAGCCGCCATTGTACCACAGAAAGCCAGTCTTCCATCCCGAATATTCAGCAGAGTGCTGGTCAGCAATAAAAGTCCCAGCAGCAGAACCATCAAAAACGGAATACTGTCTGCCAGTGTCAGGAAAAAGCCCTGCTCGAGATGAAAGCCGGGAGATGCCCCACCGACTGTATAACTGGACCGTGCCATGAGCAGGCAGAGAAAGACGAGCGGCAGCAGAATAAAATCCGTTTTCTTCCGGTCCTTTCGCTCCCTGAAAACAGCCAGCGTACAGAAAGTAAGTGCAATCGAATCCGCCAGAATGGATAGAAAATAAAGAAACGCATCCTGCATGGATATTACCATAGTGCGGACTGATATTTATTACCCACCGGCAACTTTTCCGCAAATCCTTTCAGTGTGATTTCTTTTGCTGCTTTATCGATTCGATCAATATAGGCGGTGTTGACAAGAATGCTTTTGTGACACTGCACAACCTTTGGGTCATCGATCAGCTGCAATAGTCGAGCCAATGTATAGCCTGAAATAATATCTTCTTTCATCCCGGAAAGGGCATTCTGCGTATGGATCGTGAGTTTTTTTCCAAAGGCCTCCACATATGCGATTTCGGCGATTGGATAGTCCAGAATAAACTGTTTTTGCTCGATCTGAATGTGTTTTGCTTCCTGACGCAGATGAGCGGAAAGCCCCAGTGCATCACAAAATACGGTGCAAAATTCTGCTTCGGTATAAGGCTTGACCAAAAATCCGTAGCACTTTACATCTCGGTAGGCCGACAGTTCTTCCCCGGCCAAGGCACTTTCAAAAATAATCGGAGTGTACTTATATTCCGGCAGGCTGCGCAGCTGGCCAGCAAGACTGGTTCCCTTGTAGTCTTCCAATTGAATGTCCAGAATAAACAGATCCACTTTTTCCTTCTGAGCAAGGATATAAGCTGCACCGGCTTCTTTGCATGTCACAAGTTCTAACGAGGAATCTATATTCTTGATATATTGTCTGATTTTTGTGACAGCAGCTTGATTATCTTCTACGAGCAAAATTTTAGACACTATATCACTCCCTTCCGCTTTAGTTCGATGTTGTAACTATTTTAATAGTTGTCAGCAATGTCGTTACACAGGAAACGGTGACCAACTATGATAACTGTTAAGAAAATTCGCAAACACCCAACACTTTACTTCTCGATATTATATCATACCCAGCTGAATTTGCTAATAATTTTTCTTAAGAATGGTGTACTTTCTGTCTTGAATAGGGGGCAAAGTGCCTTTGGCGGCATGATAGAGAGTTTTTCATCATTCTCCCATTTTCGGATAAATCGAAGAATCAGGGGCAATCCCGAAGGACTACCCCTAAATAATCATTATGCGTAAATCAATTCGGCGTTGACGATTTCCATAGCCCTGTTGCGGATATTGTTCATCCGCTGAATCCATAGCATTGGATTTTTAGCCTTGAGCTTTTCTGTGACATTTTCTTTTTCGGCAAGCTGATTAACCAAGCTGTCAAACAACTCCTGCGCCTGCTGCTCGATATCTGCCAGATGTGGATAGAGCGTACACTGTGTCAGCATGTTATAATACTTGATTCGGTGGTGTTGCTTGAGATATTGCCTGCGGCGATTGTCCCATACACCAATCTCGTACTTCGATTGTTCCGGAAGTCTTATATCTGGCAAGCAATAATCTCCTTGCCGAGTGTATGTACCGCCATTCTGTTCAAACAAAGTCTGTGCCATAGGCTTGACCTCCTGTAAAATAATTGTGCTTTCATATTACAGGAAACAGATCTGAAATGCGAATGTGCGATTGAGAATATAAAAAATTCCGAGGTCGGTTCAATTTGAACCTTCCTCGGAATCCGTTCGTTAGCGTTGCCTTGCATTGCCGGATTAAAAAGTTTTTCTTGTTTTCTAAAATACTTCCTTATCTGGCGTATGCAATGGGATGCTCCCTTTTTGTTTTTAGTTGTAAATTTACATTTATTGAAAAAGGCAGTGTTGTAGCAGTATCCACCTATATGGCATCAGAACATGATAACCGTCAAGATCAAAAGGAATGGTTCATAGCGGGGTATAACGAGATGCTGCGGCGGATTGAACCAGAAAAAATCATCTGTTACAACACCCCATTCCCTGAAATGCAGGGCAATATCATCTATGTGGACTATGAACGCAGCTCATGGAAGTACATGAGTTATGAGTGCACACCCCAGAAAGAAGATTTGGATGCATTCAAAATAGGCTGTGCATCTAGACTTTATTGTGATACAATAGAGCCATACTTGATTGGTAAGGGTGGTGGGAGTGCCTACGGCGGAGACTGGAAACCATCCAAACCAGAAGATTACCGGTTGCTTGGTCAGCCCGGAGAGGTCAAAACAACTTATAAAAATGGATACCGGATCGATACTAAAATTGGTCCGGACGGTAAGGCTATTGCAGAGCGACATTATACCGATCACAAGCAGCCATGGGCTCACAGCAATCCACATGATCATGATATTAATTGGGAAACGCCAAGATACGGTATTCCTAACTTTGTGAAACCCAACATTAATTACTGGCCTGATGAGTATCCAAACGGTGTACCAGATTTTAAATCAGCAAGGAGGGCTCATATGAAATACATTAATAATTCTGCTGAAGAAAATCGGTTTAAGACGATTTCTGAGTTTAAGGAATGTCTGATCCGTGGCGGAGAGATTATCTTTTCTTGGCACGCAAAAAACTATGCAGTAAGCAGCTATACAGGAAAAATCAGTATTTCTGAGAGCTACCGACAGGAAACAGAGAAACTCTGTGACACGCCGGACGAAGTTCTTGACTATATGGTTGATTCTGACCGTTTGCGGGATGTGATCACACAAGTGACAGTTCTGGATCGTACAATTTAGTTCATGTGAATAAAATCCCAAAGAAACACCGCTTGCTGACCACCTGTAAGCCATTGATTTAACTGGATTTCTTGGAATCCTATAATTACACTCCGGCCAAGGGAGCCCTTTTTTGTTGTTTCAGACCGCTTTATGGAGTTTACAGGAAGGTTTATCGTCTGACTTCAGAACAAAATGTAGGCAGTATTTTTATAAATTGCTTAGGGATTATAATCGCACTTTCATCCCATAAATCTAAGCTCGATACCCCTTGAAAACAAGTTGCTTTTTGAGACCGTGTTTCCAATCCATCACATTACTTGCAACGCTGATGACAGATTATACCATTTATATTATATTATTTATAACACGTGCAGAGGAGGCATCATAATATGAATATTCCAAGCCAATGGATATACAATAAAATGATTAGCGAAGCAGCATCTGTTTGGTATGTTTTGGCCAATGATGAAAAAGAAACTGCTATTTTAGTCAAAGCACCTACACCGAGCCTCAAAGCACTTATTTCTGGTTGTCCATTCAAACTGATATTTGGGAAAAGTAAATCCTACTTATGCACTGGTGCAATAATAGCGGATGTACCTGATGCTCCTATTATGTTTTCCGGAGTACAGAGAGAATCAGAGGAACATAATGCTTTATCTCGCATCCTGCATGAACGCAATGCACCTCTTTTTCTGTTCAACGAAATGGATATTTGCGTTGCATGGACGAGGATTTCGTTTACAGAACAAGATGCAGAAGATACATTAAACTTGATTGGGAAAATATCGGATCTTTATGTTGGTCCTTTTACTCCAGATGCATCTCACGCTCTCGACTGTTTCGAATATACTCAAGATGCTAGATTAAACCATCCAAATACATCACAAATTCCATGTGCAGAACTTATACCAATTGTTGCTCCATGGACAGGGGTAAAAAAATATTTCTATAGTTCCTCCTCATATCAGTCTCTGGAGATAAGTGATCCTAATGAAGGAAACTCTTTAGAAAATACAATTTGGGCTACACTGACATCTCCATTTCCTAAATCGCTTTATAAAAATGCAACGATATTAAACGGTCAGAAAAAGCGCGAGTTTACAGATGTTTTTGCTTTTTATACGCATGGGAGTTTTCTTGTTGAAGCAAAAGCTTTATCTGTTTTATCTTCTGGTTTTCAAAGAATTCAGTCTCGTCGTATAGCTGGTGTACAAAAACAGGTAAAAAAGGCAATAGGTCAGCTTGTTGGTGCATGCAAAGATTTTTTTGATGGTAAAGAAATATATTCTACTGATAACACATTGATCGAAGTAGACCGTTCTATCCCTCCACACTGTATTATCCTTATTAATGAGCTCACCCCTTCAGGGAACTGGGATGAAATTGTAGATTTACTGGTCGGTGCTATGCAGCAAACCGGCGCCTTCTTTCATTTGTTGGATTTGCAAGAGTTGATAATGCTACTTAAAGGGAGTTCAGGACATCCAGAACTTTTTGATTACAATTTAATGCAGCGCACCAAGCTTTTTGTGGATGCTAAAAGTGTCTTTATCCAAAGTCAGCCACCTGATACCAATGAAAAATTGCAAAAGAATGCATATTAATTAAATTGAAGCAATGGTTTAATGTTCCATGCAAATACATATTATTTTACCCACTGCAAAATACTGATTACTGTTGATATAACTGGCTTTCTTGAAATCCTATAATTACACTCGGACCAAGGGAGTATCCTTATGGGATGCTCCCTTTTTGTATGCGATGCTGGTTTTGAATCATTTTGACTACGGAGTCTATTTACAGAATGACTTATCCCCTCTGGTTTATTGGGTCTGCATATGTTCTTTGTGTTTGACTTCTCTCTGCCTTCGTAGGGAATCATGTGTCATGAAAACGACATACAAAAATTTTACATAGATTTTATCAATCCTTTATTGAAAAATACGCTAGATTTGATAGACTGTATCTTATGACAATTAGAAAGGCATGTGATCGTATGTGGCTGATCGCCTCAATCTTATCCGCTTTCTTTGGCGGTATCACGGCAATTCTCGCAAAATGCGGAATAAAAGATACAGACTCGGATATTGCAACTGCACTCAGAACAATCGTTGTTCTGATTTTTTCTTGGGTAATTGCATTTGCCGCCGGCTCTATCCATAGCATTTCCGCAATCACACCGAGATCCTTATTCTTTTTAGCCTTGTCTGGAATTTCCACCGGTGCATCCTGGATCTGCTATTTCAAAGCACTTTCTCTGGGTGACATCAATAAGGTCATGCCAATCGACAAATCCAGCACTGTACTGTCAGTATTTCTCGCTATCGTGCTGTTTCACGAAACGGATCATCTCGCCATCAAACTGATAGGCGCATCCGTTCTGGCAGTCGGAATCCTGATGATGATTCAGAAAAAAGAAGCTGCTATCCACCGAGAAAAGAATCTGCAATGGATGGTGTATGCAGTATTTTCAGCGGTATTTGCCGCATTAACATCGATTTTTGCGAAAATCGGTATAACAAACGTGGAATCAAACCTCGGAACTGCCATCCGCACAGGCTTTGTGCTGATCATGGCATGGTCTATTGTCTTTGCAAAGGGAAAGCAGTCTCTTATCAAAAAAATAAACCGTCACGAGCTGATGTTTATTATTCTGTCGGGCTTGGCGACCGGTGCATCGTGGCTGTTTTACTATTATGCAATTCAGAATGGTGTGGTCAGCGTTGTCGTGCCGATCGATAAGCTCAGCATCGTCATAACGGTGATCTTTTCCTATATCGTATTCCATGAGAAGCTCACCCCAAAAGCTTTTGCAGGGCTGTGTCTGATGGTTGCCGGAACCCTGATGATGGCAATATGGGCATAGCTGCTGAGCGTCAGCAGCCTGCTTCAGCATCGCTGCGATTGGATCAACTGAATTCTGTAACAAAAGCCTGATAAAAGGGGTGAAATCTTTTGATTTCACCCCTTTAAGATATCCGATTATTTACCCATTTGCTCCGGTGTTCTCCTGAAGGAACGTAACCTTTGCCAGCTGAACATCAGTATTCAGAACTGATTTCATTTCGCCGCTTTTCAGCCGATACTGTGCCCCCTTATATTCCGGGAAAACCACCTTGATGTAATTGGTTCCACTGGGCAAGCCATATGCGTCAAATGTCACACGGGCAAATCCCGGATGTGCATCTACGTAATTCTCGACGGTCTTTGTGTTTTCAAAAAGCGTCCATTGGCTGTTATCCGAGGATGTGAAGATCTTAAAATCAAGCTTATTGTCGCCGCTTAATGCTCTTCGGATACTGTATCCGTCATACCATCCGCCGATATTCCAAGAATTTCCGTCCGAGAGGGTCTGATAATAGGTTGTCAGATGCACATCCTTGGCATTCGGGATATGATAGATCAAGGCCTGCTCTCCCTCTGCCCCATCGCGCACACAAACCCGATCGGTTTCTACACGGGGCTGACCGCCATAGAAGAAATTATCCTTATCCTGCCATGCCGGTGTATCCGCATGCTGCGAATGATGGATCTCCTGCAAGCCTTCGCTTGCAGAAATGGGTGCTGTCATATATGCATCCTCAACAGGCCCGCTATGGATGTCTGCCAAATCATCGAAACGTGCCACAGGCTGGCCCTTTTGCTGATAGACCCGAATCCAGTCGATCAGAAAATCGCTGTCCTGCTTTGTCTCCTGACGGGTAGGATCTACCGGCCCGACCCATCCGTCGCCGACCTGCGTTTCAAGGATCAGGAACATGGGTCTTGTATGCATTGCATCTCTGTCCCACTTACCCCAGCTTGTATCAAATACGGCTTTTCCGTCGATAAAGAACGTAATGCACTCCGGGTCCCACTCCACCTCAAAGATATGAAAATCCTGACACCATGCCTCATAATTTTTTGTGGAGGTGCTGCGGGACATCTTGTTTTTCCCGAGGATACCGAAATGATTGGTGGTCCATGCATCCCATGCATCCTGACCCAGATACTCCAAAATATCGATTTCATCATGACCGGTCTCGTCTTGGCACAGCATCCAGATCGCAGGCCAGATGCCCTGAGAATCATTGGGCTTTGCACGTGCAGCTACCCTGCCAAACTGGAACGAGAATTTATTCTTCGATTCAACACGACCGGACGACCACGTTACATGTTCGGCAAGCTCCTGCTGCTGATATCGATCCCAGCCTACCGCATTGATCAATTCCTCTGTCGTGCCATAATTTTTGCTGTTCACCACCAGACAGCCGTCCTTGACGCTGATCGCATCCTTATTGTAGATGGCTCCGTGATTGGCCATGCCGTCAATAATCTGCCACTTCGTGGTGTCCAGGGTCTCCCCGTTAAATTCATCGCTCCACACCAACGTATCGTACTTGGATTGGGGGGCAACATATTCGGGCTTGGACTCATCAAAGCTTTCTCCGGATGCCCAGATTTCAATTTCAGAGTATTTTGTGGGCTGGTCATCTGCCCGATTTACGGTAAAGCGAACATACTGTGCCGTTTTCCCTGCGCCCAGATCGATCGAAACCATATCGGACCCCTGAGTCCAGTCCTTTTCGCTCCAAACGACTGTGCCGGCACTGGTCGGCTTATTGGAAACGGAAACCGAAACGGACTTGTAGAGGCCCTCCTCCAGCTTAAAGTTGATCTTCTTAACCTGATACTCATTTTTGTATTCAAATTGGAGCCAACGATTTCCCAAGCTGTTATGGACCGCATAGTTATCATCCACCTGTCCATCGGTGATTGCCTCGATATTGCTCGGCGCCAAACCACGGACGTAAGGCACCTTGTTCAGGGCAATATTCTTTGTTCCTGCCTCCTGAGGCGGCTTCGGTGCCTCAGCTTTGGGAACCGAAGCAATGACCTGTATCTCGTTGAACAGTACGTTCCGGCTCATTCCCTTCCACTCGCCAAAGGGAACATTGGTGACATAATGCCCACGCTGCCAGATCCGGATGTACTGCGCCTTCATCGGGGCATCCAAGGTGATTACCTGAGGCTGCCCCTTTGTTCCGGACGTTTCTTCTACATCTGTACCGGATTCACCACCGAAGATCACAACAGCATCCGAAAAATCGGCATTCTGAGCCAATTCTACCTTCACATTTTTAAAGGTAGAAACCGCCCGCTCGTAGGTGTTGCGATAGATCTTTACTTCCTTGACCTCCTGCAGCTTTCCAAAATCGTACTGCAAGTAAACGTCCTGCCAGTTCTGCCATCCATTATCCGGCTGAGAGGGGTCCTCTATTCCTGCCGCGATCTTGGTGTTGCTGTGGCCGTCTGTATCTGAATTTGAATTTCCCAGTTCGTTATCCGATGCAAAGGACGGATTCTCAATGAGCATGGATTCGTCACCTTCCCGTGCCGGAGTGGTGCTGTTTGTTGTCGGTGCTTTCCCAATGAGGATGTTAGCGTCTACCATTTCGTCACCGGGCTCTGCTTGTGCCGATACGACAGACAATTCCGCCGTTTGGGCTTCTGCCCGCACCAGAATCGGCTGCGCCGCTCCCAGCAGCAGTGCAGAAGCCATCAGTGATGCAAGCCACTTATGTGCAAAACTCTTTTTCATAGGGATCTTCCTTTCAAATTTATTTTTGCGCAATTGCGCTGAATACGATTTTGCTCCCAAACCCTTGGGAATCATCATTTGCGACCGATCATGTTCATATATGCACAGTAATCATATTTTATTGCATCGATTTTTTGGTTATTATAACAAATGTTTTTTAAAAATGAGGAGATACAAAAACTACCATTATGGTCAAAATTTTTAACCATTTGTATCTTTTTGTACCATATTGTCATCAGTCATCCCCCAGTATCCTTCTCTGCCGCCCTCCTGATGCATATACAGGCCGTGCAGTCGGTCATATCGCTGATAAGCCCAGAGGCTAATCTGACCTGAATTGGAGAATCTCCTGAAATTCAGGTTTCTATCAAAAAAATCTTGCTCATGCAAAAAATAGCTGATAAAATATCTGCAAATAATCGCATCGGATCTGCATCACCGGGGGATATAGGAAACAATCCACGTCATGGGCTCCGGCCAATCCTCACCATTCCCTGTTGATGAATACAGATCACTGGATGCCGGAATACGTGTCACACGGCACAATAAAATCATATAGAAAAGGAGCGTTTTAAATGGATTACAAACGCATAGCCCGTCAGATCCTGTCTGAGGTCGGCGGCGCTGATAACATTCAGGATGCGACCCACTGCTTTACGCGGCTGCGGCTGGTTCTGAAGTCCCCCGCAAAAGCCAACCCTTCTGCCATTGAGCGACTGGAAGGCGTTATTCAAGTTGTGGAAGCCGGCGGTCAATTTCAGATCGTTCTGGGAAGCAAGGTCACCAATATTTACGAGGAATTTATTCAGCTTGTAAATCTTCCGGAGGACTCTGGCTCCCCTAACGGCAGCCTTGGCAACACCATCCTGCAAACCATTTCAAAGATCTTCACCCCCCTTGTCCCCGCAATTGCTGCATCCGGCTTGATCAAGGGTCTGCTTTCTGCTGCGCTGCGATTGGGATGGATCTCCGGTGATAACAGCACCTTCGTCATTTTGAATGCTGCCAGCAATATCATCTTCTTCTACATGCCCGTATTTCTGGCATACACCGCAGCAGATGCACTGAAATGCAACAAGGTCATCGCCATGGTGATCGGTGCCTTCCTCTGTCATCCAACCATTGATGCTCTGGTTCAGGATATTTCCACGGTCTCTACGATTTTCGGACTGACTGTGCCGAAAATGGCCTTCACCATCGGCAGCTCATCCAAGGTGTTCGCCTATACTGAGTCCGTGATCCCCATTATTCTGGCGGTCATCATTTTAAGTTATCTGGAGCGCTTTTTAAAGAAATATATACCTAGCATGCTCCAGATTATCTTCGTTCCGGGATTGTCTCTGCTGGTCATGGTCCCCGTGGCTCTGGTCGTGGTCGGTCCGGTCGGCATCTATGTGGGATACGGCATCCAGTGGCTGTATCAGGGCCTGTACGGCTTCAGCCCTGTACTGGGCGGTATGATCGTCGGCGGACTCTGGGGCGCATGTGTCATATTCGGTGCCCACCGGGCTTTGCTCCCCATCGGACTGAACGACGTTGCACTGACCGGAACAAACACCCTGATGTGCTTTGCCGGTGCTGCTAATTTCTCTCAGGCCGGTGCATCCCTCGGCGTCATGCTGAAAACAAAAAGCGCGAACCTCAAGCAGGTCTCCGGCGCTGCAACCATCTCGGCATTTTTAGTTGGCATTACTGAGCCTGCCATCTACGGCTGCAATCTGCGGCTGAAAAAGCCCATGATCTGTGCAATGGCTGCCGGTGCAGCCGGCGGTGCCATCATGGGGATCGGCAACGCCGTAAATACCGGCTTTGCAAACAACGGTATTCTGACCATCATGTCCTACTACGGTGAAGGCACAACGCTGAAGCAGTTTATGTTCTACCTCATCGGCATCACTGTCTCCTTCCTAGGAGCAGCTGTCCTGACGTATCTCGTCGGATTTGAGGATGACAAGGACCCCGAGCCTGCAAAGCATGCTCCAAATCCCCTTTCTGACCCTGCCCATGTGGAAATTACCGCTCCCGTATCCGGCCTTGTGTCTGACATCCGCACCGTCAGCGACCCCGTATTTGCCTCCGGCACTCTGGGCGCAGGTGTTGCCATCACCCCGACAAACGGGGCCGTGGTCGCTCCGGCAGACTGCACCGTCTCTATGGTGTTCCCGACAGGACATGCCATCGGGCTGCTTCTGGACAACGGGATGGAGTTGCTCATACACATCGGCTTTGACACTGTCGCACTGGAGGGCAAACACTTCACTCAGCACGTACAAAACGGTCAGCATGTGAAAAAAGGTACCCAGCTTATCACCTTTGACGCTCAGGCGATCTCATCGGACGGTTATGATCCCACCGTTGCAGTAGTTGTCGCAAATTCCGATGGGTACTCACAGATCACGCCCCGATTCGGAATGCAGGCGCAGGCAGATACCGTTATCCTGACTGCCCAGACAAAACCATGAACCGGCGAAAGAATATCAGGAGGAAAACCATGAAGCTAACATTTCCAGACAATTTTTTATGGGGCGCTGCCTCCTCTGCCTTCCAGATCGAGGGAGGCTGGGACGAGGGCGGCAAGGGCATGACCGTCGCCGACTACAATTCCTTCCGCCGCTCCACATTGCAGGCAGACAGCAAGGTCGCCAGTGACTTTTACCACCACTGGGAGTCAGATATCGAACTGATGAAGGAACTGGGACTGAAATCCTACCGTTTTTCCATTGCATGGAGCCGGATCATCCCCGATGGCGACGGTCCTGTGAATCCTGAGGGCATCGCCTTTTATAACAAGGTCATCGACAAGCTGCTCGCCTGTGACATCATCCCCTTTGTCACCCTCTATCACTTTGACCTGCCTTATGCGCTTGTTGAAAAATATAATGGTTGGGAATCCCGAGCATGTGCGGAGGCCTTTGCAAGATATGCAAAGATCTGCTTTGCCGAGTTCGGTGACAGAGTTCAATACTGGCAGGTGCACAACGAACAGAATCTGATGATGCGTGTGGACGAACGGATGAATTTAAATGAATCTGATCCCCACAGGCGTGAGAAAATCCGTGCCCAGATGGATTACCACATGTTCCTTGCCCACGCCATGGCAGTCAACGCCTGCCACGAAATGGTACCCGGCGGAAAAATCGGCCCGGCAGTTTCCTCTACCGTGACCTATCCCCTGACAAATAAGCCGGAGGATGTCTGGGCTGCACGCATGAATAATCAATTCAAGACCGATTACTGTCTGGACTTCCATTACAACGGCGCCTATCCCGGTTATTATCTGGCCTATCTGACCGAGCAGGATCTGCTGCCGAAAACCGAACCCGGGGATGACGAAATTTTAAAGCGCGCAAAGATGGACTTCATCGCCCTCAACTACTACCGGACCCTGACCGCCCGCTATCTTCCCGCAGATGCAGAGCATCCCAAGGGACAGCGCATTGAAGGCTTCAACGAGGTCGATTACGATATGTACGGGTACTGGAAGATCGAGAAAAATCAGAATCTGAACGCCAGCGAATACGGCGCGCAGATCGATCCCATCGGTTTGCGGATTGTCCTGAATGA
The DNA here is from genome assembly GCA_019418025.1 of Clostridiales bacterium. Taxonomy (GTDB): domain Bacteria; phylum Bacillota; class Clostridia; order Oscillospirales; family Oscillospiraceae; genus Faecousia. The sequence continues at coordinate 16,440 of DYCR01000008.1, forward strand.
ATACTGGAATCGCTATCATCTGCCCCTGTATATCACGGAAAACGGACTGGGAACTGCCGATCAATTGACTGATGACCTCCGTGTCCACGACGATTATCGCATCGAATATCTCCACGACCACCTTCTGGCTGTGGCAGAGGCAATTCAGGATGGAGCCCAGGTTTTGGGGTACTTCCCCTGGTCTGTCATGGATCTGCTCAGTTCACACCAAGGCTTTAAAAAGCGCTATGGTCTGGTGTATGTGGATCGCACAGACTTTGAACTAAAGGAATTGACCAGAATCAAAAAGGACAGCTACTACTGGTATCAGAAGGTCATTGCGTCCGGCGGCTCCGCCCTTTAACACCATCAAAATCAAGGATATCAAACGGGTCTGAAATCCACGGATTTCAGACCCGTTATCTCGGCTGCATCCGTCCCCCATCTGCGTGTATGAGTCCGTCAGGCTGGGCGACTTTACTTGGACAGCAGCGAACAGTTCCAAGCCGTACATGAAATATTCACAATTCTGATACAATAAGTTTATTAATAATCACCAATATCAGATATAATATGAATAGTTCAAATATAGACTATCTATTATTGAAACGAGGTGACCTGATTTGAATATATCCACCCTGCTATCCTTTACAAGCAGAATCGAAGGTGCCTATGAGCGGCTGTGCCAACCCCTGCTCCATGAGTTTGATATCCCAAAGACCTCCTTTGATATCTTGATGTTTCTGTCCAATAATCTGGACCGCTATACTGCTAAGGAAATCAGCTGCAGAAAAAACATCAAGGCCAATGTGGTCTCCATTCACGTCGAACGTCTGGTGCAAGACGGATATCTTCAGCGGCTTGCCGTGGAGGGGGATCGGAGAAAGGTACGGCTGGTCTGCACCGACAAGGCGCAGCCCATCGTGGAAAGAGGCCGCGCACTGCAAAGGGAGTTCTTCTCCTCTTTGATCGAAGGATTGTCGGAACAAGAGCTTGACTGCTTTAAGCACTGCTTTCAGGTGATATCCGATAATGCCGACCGCTTCTGATTTTTAACACCAAATTTAACGGAGGAATCCCATTATGCTGAAATTGCTTAAAAGAATGCGTTCCCGGGAGATCATCATGTGCATACTATGTGCCGTGCTTCTTTTGGGACAGATCTATTTTGACCTGAAGCTTCCTGACTATATGAGCCAGCTGACGGTCCTGATCCAGACACCGGGCAGTGAAATGTCAGATGTATGGATCACCGGCGCAAACATGCTGCTTTGCACCCTTGCCAGCGCCGTTTTGTGTGTCGCATGCGGTTATCTGGCCGCCAAAACAGCCTCCGGATTCACCTACGGTGTCCGCGAGGATCTGTTCGGTCATGTTTCCATTCTGGGTCAGCAGGAAATGCTCGGCTTCTCTGTTCCCAGTCTGATCACACGTACCACCAACGATATCACCCAGATCCAGATGGTCATCGCAATGGGCCTTCAGGCTCTAATCAAATCCCCGGTTATGGCTGTGTGGGCGATCCTGAAGATTCTGGGAAAGAGCTGGGAGCTGTCGGCTGTGACCGCCGGCTTTGTTGTAGCCATCTGCGTATCCGTCACCTTGATCGTATCATCGGTCATGCCCCGTTTCCGCATCGTTCAGAAGCTGACTGACAAGCTAAACCGGATCGCTCGGGAGAATCTGACCGGAATCAATGTTGTGCACGCGTTCAACGCTGAAGCATACCAAAACGAAAAATTTGACAAGACCAACACTCAGATGAAGGACACTCAGCTGAAAAATCAGCGGACCTTTGCCGCCCTGATGCCCATTATGGGACTGGGCATGAACGGACTGTCCTTGAGCATTTTCTGGGTGGGTGCTGCGCTGCTCAACGGGATGTCCCCTGCTGACCCGGCAGCCCGCCTGACCATGTTCAGCAACATCATGGTGTTCAGTACATATGCGACCTATGTGGTCATGTCCTTTATGATGCTCGTCATGATCTTTATGCTGCTGCCTCCTGCAGAGGTATCGGCTGAGCGTATCAATCAGGTATTGAACACGACTCCCGCCATCAAAGAAGGCACCAAGACCCAAGGCAGCGAGGTGGGTACTGTTGAATTCAAGCATGTTACCTTCCGTTATCCCGGCGCAGCAGAGGATGACCTCTCCGATATCAGCTTCCGCATCAATAAGGGTGATACACTGGCCATCATCGGCGCAACCGGAAGCGGAAAGACCACGCTGATCAGTCTGATTGCCCGTTTCTATGACACAACACAGGGCGAAGTCCTTGTGGACGGTGTCAACGTAAAGGACTATACCTTCGATGCGCTTTATAACAAGCTTGGCTACGTAACACAGAAGGCTGTCATGTTTTCTGACTCCGTGGCAGAGAATGTATCCTTCGGTGAAAGCCTGACCGAAACAACCACTGCAGACATCGAAAAGGCCATTTCTCTGGCACAGGCCTCTGAGTTTGTCGGAAAAATGGATGGCGGTCTCC
>DYCR01000008.1:18919-63122 GCA_019418025.1 Clostridiales bacterium
CTCCGGCATCACATTGCACAGGGCGGACGAAACATCTCCGGCGGCCAGAAGCAGCGGCTCTCCATCGCCCGTGCCTTGGCCCGTAAGCCCGAGATCCTCATATTCGACGACTCCTTCTCAGCACTGGATTACCGCACCGATCAGGCCCTGCGCGCCGGCCTGACGCAAAACCTGTCCGGCACAACAAAGGTCATCGTGGCCCAGCGGATCAGCACCATCCGTCACGCCGACCAGATCCTTGTGATGGACGAAGGCCGCATCGTGGGAGACGGCACACATGAACAGCTGCTGAAGGATTGCGCCGTCTACCGTGAGATCGCCCGTTCCCAGCTCTCTGAAGCAGAACTCGCCCAGTGAAGGAAGTGAAGAAAATGAAGAAAAAGAATATGTTTTCAGCCCTTGGCAAGGTTTTTCAGTATATGAAGCGCAGTATCCCTCTGATCATCTTTGCAATGATCCTCGCCGCCTTCGGTGCGATCCTCACGATCGTCGGTCCCAGTCAAATCGGTGAAATCACAAACCTGATGGAAGCCGGCCTGTATGGGGATATGGATCTTGCCGCCATCGGGCGCATCGGCACAGTGCTTGCTGTAATTTACGGTGCAAGTGCCCTGTTTACCTTTGTGCAGCATTTCATCATGGCCACCGTAACACTGAATACATCCAAAAAAATGCGTGGAGATCTGGCCGAAAAGATCAATCGCGTGCCTATGAGTTACTTTAACAGCACCGCTCAGGGTGACGTCCTCAGCCGAATCACAAACGATGTGCAAACCTTACAGCAGGGCCTGTCCAACAGTATGCCCACCATCATCAGCGCCTCTGCGCAGTTTATAGGGTGTCTGATCATGATGTTCGTTACAGAGTGGCGCTTGGCTCTCAGTGTTCTTTCGGTAACATTTCTGGGCATGGTCGCACTGATGCTGGTGATGAGCCGTTCTCAGAAGTATTTCATTGCACGTCAGGAAAATCTCGGAAATCTGAACGGATTCGTTGAAGAAATGTATTCCGGTCACGAGGTACTGAGAATTTCCCGTGCAGGACGCAAGGTAAATGAACGCTTTCAGCAGCTCAATGAAGCTGTCTATGATTCCAACTGGAAATCCCAGTTCCTGTCCGGCATCATGCAGCCGCTGATGACCGTAATGGGAAACATCGGCTACGCAGTCGTGTGCGTTGTCGGCGCCATCCTGACGATGAACGGAACGATCCCCTTCGGTGTCATCATCTCCTTTGTGCTGTATGTCCGGCTGTTCACCGCACCCCTGACCCAGATCGCACAGGGCATGACCAACCTTCAGACGGCTTCCGCTTCTGCAAACCGGATCTTTGAGCTGCTGGAGACTCAGGAGCTGTCTGACGAAAGCCACAAGGATACCACTCTGGCAGAAGTAAAGGGCGCCGTCACCTTTGATCACGTCCACTTCAGCTACCCTGACACCCCCGACAAGGTCATCATCAAGGACTTCTCAGCCCAGATCCTCCCCGGTCAGAAGGTGGCAATCGTCGGACCTACCGGCGCAGGAAAGACCACAATGGTCAATCTGCTGATGCGCTTTTTTGAAATCAACAGCGGCTCGATCTCCATTGACGGGGTCCCTACCTCCCAGCTGAAAAGAGAACAGATCCACAAGCTGTTCAGCATGGTGCTTCAGGATACGTGGCTGTTCGAAGGCACCGTCCGGGAAAATCTGGTCTACAATATGGATCATATTACAGACGACGATCTGGAGCGTGTCTGCAAGGCCTGCGGACTTTCCCACTTTATCCACTCCCTGCCGGAGGGCTTTGACACAGAGCTGTCTGACCGCACCACCATTTCCGCCGGACAAAAGCAGCTGCTCACCATTGCACGGGCCATGCTGCAAAACAGCCCCATGCTGATCCTGGACGAGGCGACCTCCTCTGTGGATACCCGCACCGAGGTGCTGATCCAGCGTGCTATGGACGCACTGACCAAGGGACGTACCAGTTTTGTCATTGCCCACCGTCTTTCCACCATCAAAAATGCCGATCTTATTCTGGTCATGAAGGATGGCGATGTGATCGAAAGCGGCAATCACGAAGCCCTGATGGAACAGGGCGGCTTCTACGCAGATCTATATAACAGCCAGTTTGACCGTTCGATGTAAGGAGGAATCCAAATGAATGTGCGCTACATTACCATTGAAAGAGAATTCGGCAGCGGCGGCTCTCTGATCGCCGCCCAACTGTCACAGCTGTGCAAAATCCCCAACTATGGCAGGGAGATTATGGAGACGGTATCCAGAGAACAAAACGTTCCTGTAAAAACATTGGAAGAATATGAAGAAAGCGTCTCCGGCAGTTTTCTCTATTCCATGTTTGTTATGTCTCAGTCACAAACAGGCGACCCCGATCTGCTCTCCCCGGAAGCGAAGCTCTATGTGGCTGAAACACGTGTCATCAAGAATCTGGCAAAGCAGGGGCCCTGTATCTTTGTCGGACACTGTGCGTCAGAGGGACTGAAAAATATTGATGGGGTCCTGCGTGTATTCATTCGTGCATCCGAGGCTGAAAAGCAACGCCGTGCGGTGGAGGAATATGGCATCTCCTCAGCCGATGCACCGGCTGTCTGCCGCAAAAATGATCGCAGACGCGGAAACTTCTATTCCTTCTGCACCCGAAAAAAATGGAACGATTTTCGCAACTATGATATCGTTCTGGACAGCTCACGTCTTGGTATCGAGGGCTGCGCCGCCGCACTGGGCGCATTGTATCAGAAATAAAGAATCCCAAATGACCGCAGCCCTGTTGTGCTGCGGTCATTTTTATATCATCACTTCCCTATTTCATCCGCCGCCGAATCGTGATATAATGCCACCATACACTCCCACCATCGAAAGAGGTAACTGCATGGAGGACATTCTATATAAAACCGATCGCATCATTTTATTTGCTGCATACGGAAACCCACAATGCCACAGGCATTTTTCCAAGCATATCTTACTGTCAGACCTGCCCTTTCGCTGCACCGTCAACGGACTGGAGCATACCGTCCGATCCACGGTCATTCAGTCTCAGGCCATCCACGCCATTGAAGCCCCAACCGAAGCAAAAATGGTCGTTTTCATGATCGACGAGACTTCTCAGCTTTCAAAAGCCATCGATCAGACCCTGCTGCTCGGTGCTGCCTGCACAAGCCTTCCGCCTCAGACAGAGTCGGAGCTTGTGGAGAAGCTCCGTTCCGGATGCACTCTGGAGCAGATCGACGCCTCTGTCACAGCGCTCTTTGACAGCCGCTCCGCCCCCGCACACCTGACAGACCCACGGATTCTGACCGCACTGGAATATATCGATGCACAGGAAATTCTGGATCAGATGATATACGATGACCTTCCCCGCCGCATATGCCTGAGCAAGAGCAGATTTCTGCACCTGTTCAAATCCGAGGTCGGTATCGATCTAAAAAATTACCTGCTGCTCAAGCGGCTGGAAAAGGTCTATGATGCCGTAGTGAATCATCATATGACCATTACACAGGCCGCTGTCATGTGCGGATTCTCCAGTTCCTCTCACTTTGCCTCGGCATGCAAAAGCCACTACGGGATCTCACTGTCCGAATTTTTGTCTGCTCAGCAATTATAGCGTCCAAATGAAAGCAGAATTTCTCCATTTCCCCTATACTGATAGTGGAGGTGCTTCATATGGAATTTAAAACAGGCCTATATCAGCTGAATAAGGATGAAAACTACAACTTTCAGCTTAACCGACTGATCAATTGGGATGGCGGTGACTTGGACGAGGTGCGGCAGGTCGCCGACCGCATTCGCTCCAATTCCGATTGGAAACGTGAGCTGATCCTTCTGGGGGACAAAGCCATCAGGGAAGGGCGCACCGAAAACGCCATCGCCTACTATCGAATGAGCGAATTCTTTATGGCAGACCAAGACCCTGATAAACTGAGATATTACCAAAAAGGGACCGCCTTATTCTACGAATATTACCGACACTATTTCGAAGAACAGATCGTAGAAAAGCACAGCGTTGCCTTTGAAGGGGCAACGCTCCCGGTGCTGCATGCACCGGGCAGGGGCACGAAAAAAGGGGCCATCGTCTTTCACGGCGGAAACGACAGCTATTTCGAGGAGCTGTTCTTCCCCATGCTGTATTTTTCCGAGCATGGTTACGATGTATATTTGTTTGAAGGGCCCGGTCAAGGCGGTGTACTCAGGGAGCAGGGCAAAAAATTCATCCATATGTGGGAGAGACCCGTAACGGCGATTCTGGATCATTTTCAACTGGATCAGGCAATCCTCATTGGCGTGAGTTTGGGCGGCATGCTGGCCCCCAGAGCCGCTGCTTTCGAAAAGCGGATCTCCAATGTGGTCGCGTGGTCCGTCTTTCCCAACTTCTTCCACGTTTGCGTATCGGATATGCCATCCGGGCTCAGAAGTTTTTTTGAATTCCTGCTAAAGACAAATCAAAAGCGCATCGTCAACTCTATCATGTACGGTCAGATGAAAAAAGATCCGTTCATGCAGTGGGTGTTTGAGCATGGAATGTACGCCTACGGCGCGGATTCTCCCTACGGATACCTGAAAAAGCTGAACGATTTTCAGATGCTGGACGTAGCAGACAGGATCACACAGGATGTTCTGATCCTCCACGGGAAAAAGGATCACTTTATAGATTGGCAGCTCTACAAAGAAGAAATCGACAGTCTGATCCATGCACGATCCATCACTCTGCGGGTATTTACGGAGCAGGAGCAGGCTTCCAATCACTGTCAATGCGGCAACACAAAGCTTGCTCTGGACACCATCATTAGTTGGTTGGACACTGTACGGTCTCCCGTCTGACATCACAGGACATCAAAGCTACTCCATGCGTCAATACGAAATCGTGCCCCACTGATCATAAGATCAGTGGGGCACGATACTATTTTGATCCGTTGCACAAAGCAGCATCCCTGCCACCTCGGGGGATCTTTTTCGATCTTGTTCCCCTCAAACCACTCCGATCACAGTCGATCACGGAAATGACTCATTTCTTCTGCGCATGAGATCCAGACTTTTTGTTCTCACGCTTCTTCTTTGCCACCTCATGCTTCTCCTTCAGCTTCGATTGCAAAACAGGCGGCTGAGCCTGAAGCTTCTTCTCATCGATTTCCAGTTTTTGAAGGCGATCGTTTGTGAACTGTCTGAGCAGGGTGTACATAACGCTCACGACCGGAATCATCAGCATCATTCCGGCCACACCCATGATCTCACCGCCAAGGGTGACCGCTACCAGCACCCACATAGACGGCAGGCCGATGGATGTACCAACCACACGGGGGTAGATCAGATTGTTTTCGATCTGCTGAAGGACAACAAACAGAACCAAGAACCATACCGCCTGCATGGGGTCATTCACCAGAATGAAAAATGCACCCAGAATGCATCCGATCCAAGCACCGACCACGGGTATGAACGCAGTCAGCGCGACCAATACGCTGACCAGAGGGATATAGGGCATTCCGAAAATGCTCATACCCACAGCAAACAGACAGCCGAGAATCAGAACCTCCAGACATTGTCCGGACAGAAAATTAGAAAATGTCGTGTTGGACAGGCGGAATACATCGATGGTTCGGTCTGCCCATTTCTCCGGAAGGATCGAATACAGCAGGCGCCGCCCCTGACGGGCAAGGGTTTCCTTTCCTGCCAGAGTGTATATGGCAAACACAGACGCAAGGAAGATGCTCCAAATACCATTGATCACACCGCCCACGGCAGTAACGGTACCGTTTACCACGGTCGTAAGACCCTGACCGAGCAGATCCATGGCACGTTTGGCAATGGTGCTCCAGTCATAGTTCTGGATCTCTGTATTTTCCATGACCCATCGCAGCATGTCCGGGTTATCCTCAAGGGCTTTACGGACCATATTCTCCGTTCGTGTAATAAATCCGGGAAGCTGCTGACCGATGGTCATCACCGTTTCCCGCAGCTGCGGTACCAACATGTTGAAAACAAATACAAGGATCAGGACCATGAAAAGCAGCGTCAGCAGAATTGCCACGGTTCGATGACCGCGCATCCACGGGATCCGACGGAGCTGCTTTTCGATCACACGCATCGGCACGTTTAAAATGAATGCCAGACAACCTCCGGCAATAAAGGGATTGATCATCTGCATGATCGTCCGCAGGACCCCTCTGATCCGATCAGTCTCAAGCAGTATCCAGTATAATACGATACAGCTGAACGCCCCGAGCAGGATCGTTCGCAATGTTTTCTTATCGATTTCCATAAATGCCCCCTAATTACGAAATAAAGCATTGGTATATGTCACATTATACGGATATTTACAATCAGTGTCAATGGCTCATCTCAGGAATAAACCATAAAAATCAAGCATAGGCTTTCCATCAGAAGGACACAGCTTAGGAGGGATCTCATGACAGATACCATCGATACCAGAGCCTGTCAGCTGGCTGTGTACATGATCGAAAATTGCGGAACGGTCCGATCCGCTGCCAAAGCATTTGGTATATCAAAGTCAACCGTACATAAGGATTTATCCGAACGTCTGCCCAAGGTCGATCCGCTGCTGTACCAACAGGTTCGGCAGCTTCTGGAGCTGAACAAATCCGAACGCCATATTCGCGGGGGCCTTGCAACCAAGAACAAATATAACAGACAAAAGGGATAAAAAGCAGACGCCGGGAGCATTGCTCCCGGCGTTCTTACAGATCATCGGCATCCTGAACCGGCATGTCATACGGCTCATCCGGCAGCCCGGTATAGCTGCCCTGCGGATCGGTTTTCGATGCAATGGGGAATCCGTTCGGCCCCACCGGCCACAGTCCCCAAGGCTTGACTTCCTGCTCTTTTTTACTGGATTTCATAACAGCACCTCCATCGATACTTTATCCGAAATCCGGCACAATGATACATCCTCTCTTTACAGAATTTCCGATCATGCATGATATATTTTCATCCTGCCTGCTCTGACGGCCCCATACAGCTGCTTTTCTTCCGTTTTCTTCCAGTGTGATACATTGCTTTTTGGGGAAATATATGGTAGAGTATATAGTTGAGAATATAGCAACCGAAAAGAGGATATGTTTCATGCTGGAAATAAACGATCTATGTTACAGTGTTCCGGAAGGCAATGGACAAAGGGAAATTCTGGATCATCTGAGCTTATCCATACCGGATAAGCGTTTTGTTGTCATCACAGGACCCAACGGCGGCGGTAAGACCACCTTAGCGCGCTCCATCATGGGCATCAATCAGCCGACCTCCGGGTCCATTGTATGGAACGGAACCGATATCACAAATCTCTCCGTATCCGACCGGGCCAAGCTCGGCATCAGCTACGGTTTCCAGCAGCCGCCTCGTTTCAAAGGGATGCGGGTCCGGGATCTGCTGGATATTGCCGCCGGAGAGGCCCTCAGCCATGATGTAGCCTGCTCTTATCTGACTCAGGTGGGACTATGTGCCAGAGACTATGTCGACCGGGACGTGGATGCCTCCCTGTCCGGCGGAGAGGTCAAGCGGATCGAGATCGCTACCATTCTGGCCCGTCGAAGCGAATTGATGATCTTTGATGAGCCGGAAGCCGGCATCGACCTTTGGAGCTTTGCCCGACTCACAGAAACCTTCCAATCCATCCACGATCAGAAAGAGGCAACCATTATCATCATCTCCCATCAGGAGCGCATCATTCGTCTGGCTGACGAGATCATCCTGCTGGCAAACGGAAAGGTTTCCGACCGGGGCGATGCCGATGAAATATATCCCAAGCTTATGGGCATGACCGTTGGAAACTGCAACAAGCTGGAGGTGGACCAAAAATGCTAAACGATGTTCAAAAACATATTCTGGAAGTGGTGTCCGGCATGACCGACCAGAGCAAGGGTGCCATTAATATCCGTGCAAACGGAAAAAAAGCATACCGCTCCAATACACCGAACGTCCGCATCGAATCCAAAACCGACAAAGACGGCATCGATATCTTTGTTCAGCCCCACACCGTTTCCGACCATGTCTACATCCCCGTGGTCATCACCGAAGAAGGCATGCACGATAAGGTTTACAACGATTTTTACATTGGTGAGGGGGCAGAAGTCACCATCAATGCCGGCTGCGGGATTCACAACTGCAGCGGCTGTGACTCCGAGCATGAAGGCATCCATACCTTCCACGTGGGCAAAAACGCAAAGGTGACCTATTCCGAGGTACACTATGGCGAGGGAGAGGGCGAAGGAAAGCGTATCCTGAACCCCCAGACCATCCTGTATCTGGAGGAAGGTGCAAAGGTCACACTGGAAACCACCCAGATTCGGGGCGTTGACGACACAAAGCGCTTCACCAAAGCAGTCCTCATGGGCGATCGTGCAGAGATCACCGTGCAGGAAAAGCTGCTGACCCACGGCAGGCAGAATGCAGAATCGGAGATGGAGGTGGTCCTTGACGGAAAGGACTGCCGCACTCAGGTAGTATCCCGATCTGTCGCTCAGGATGAGTCCACCCAGATCTTCTACCCCAGAGTGGTGGGCAATAACGCATGCTTCGGTCATGTGCAGTGTGACTCCATCATCATGGGCACCGCAAAGGTGCGCTCCATCCCGGAAATTGCGTGCAATCATGTAGACGCCTCCCTGATCCATGAGGCTGCCATCGGAAAGATCGCAGGTGACCAGATCCTGAAGCTTCAAACCCTCGGACTGAGCTACGAAGAAGCCGAAGAAAAGATCCTGGAGGGTTTCCTGCGCTAATGTTCGATATCACACTGCTTGTCATGGGCAAGCTCAAGGAAAAATTCTATCTGTCCGCCGCCGCGGAGTACGAGAAGCGTCTGAAGGGGTATTGCAGCTTTAAAATCATAGAGCTGCCGGAATACCGCCTGCCCGAGTCCCCCTCCCCTGCCGAGATTCAGTCCGGTCTTGAAAAGGAGGCCGATTTGATCATAAGCAAGATCCCGAAGGGGGCGTGGTTCTGCGTGCTCACTCCAGAGGGAAAAATCATATCCTCTGAGGATCTGGCCGACAAGCTGCGTGAGGTAAAAAACTCAGGCAAAAGCAGTGCCTGTTTTCTCATCGGCTCCAGCTTTGGTATGGCCCAGCGGATCAAGGACAAGGCCGACTTCAGGCTGTCCATGGGGAAAATGACGTTCCCCCATCACCTTGCAAGAATCATGGTTTTGGAACAGCTGTACCGCGCCGAGGCCATTCAGGCCGGAAGCAAATACCACAAATAACAGCAAGCACCTCTGCCGATGGCGGCAGAGGTGCTTTTATCATCCATTCTCCCGGAACAGCCTTTTCGCCGCATCCGGAAAGTATTGCTCCACAAAATCCACTCCCTTGACCTGAAAGGTCCTGCCATTGAGGTTTTCAAGCGAGCCTGCCTCTGTGGTAAAGGCAAATGTCAGCTTATAAGAATACAGTGCCTGATAGGTTCGGTCAAAGCGTTTGTCCAGCTTGCCGTACTTTCCGTCTCCCAGAAGCGGATGCCCTGCATGGGAAAAATGAGCCCGGATCTGATGGGTTCTGCCGGTAATCAGTTCACACTCAACCAGCGACAGACCGTTCGCAGATGCCAAAACTTTGTAATTCGTCTGGGCCGTTTTGGAGCCTGCCTGAGGCGTGTCCGTCACAAACACTCTGTTTTTCTTGGCATCCTTGAAGATATATCCTTTCAGCTTTCCCTCTCGGGGCTTGGGTGTACCCTCAACCACAGCCAGATAGCGCTTATCGAGTTCGCGGTCCTTGATCTTCTGATTCATGACCCGCAGCGCCTCCGCCGTTTTGGCGGCGATGACGATCCCGCCGGTATTACGATCGATCCGATTGCACAGCGCCGGTGTAAAGGAATTCTCCCCTCTTGGGCTCCATTCGCGCTTTTGATACAGATATGCCTGAATATGATCGATCAGCGTCCGCCCATACTCTGCCCCGTCGTGGGGATGCACCGCAAGTCCCGGACGCTTGTCCACCAGTATGATATTTTCATCTTCATATACCACATTCAGCTTGGGCGCTGCCACGGTCAGATAGGCATTATCCTCCCGGGGCTTGTCAAAGAACTCATCATTGATGTATAATTGCAGTACATCTCCCTCTACCAGACGGGTGTCACGCTCCACACGTGCGCCATTGCGCTTGATCCGCTTGATCCGGATATATTTCTGTGCCAGGGAGGCCGGCATCAGCGGGACCGCCTTCGCCAAAAAGCGATCCAGCCGCTGGCCCGCGTCATTTTTTTCTATTTTGATTTCTTTCATCCTGTTTCCTCCGGGATTTTTATGCCCGATTGCTGCATAAATCGTTTCTTATATCATAATGTATGGACCACCCTTTGGTCAAGTAGGAACCATTCCCCAAATTTCCTGCAGATAATCAGAATTTTTTGAAAATAATGTTTGACAAATGGAGCAAAAGACCATATAATATCTAATGCATGACTGAAAGGAGGACAAACTATGCTACTGGATTTGTCAAAAATAATTGATTGTCCCGGCGCTAGTTGCGATTTCTCCACCAGTTTAGATCTGAGTGATCTTTGTTTCGGTTCCATTTTTCCCCTTCAGAGCCCCGTCACTGCTTCCGGCACTGTGCGCAACACCGCCGGGGTTTTGATGACCACCGGCACCATCTCCGCTCATCTCACAGCGGTTTGCGACCGGTGCGCCGGTTCTTATGAAGAGGATCTGGATTACCCGCTGGATGTCGTTCTGGTGACGGAACTGGCGGACGAAGATCACGAGGATGAGCGGACGTTCCCTCTGGAAGGCAATTTCGCCAATATTGACGAAATCGTGCGCACCGTGTTCATCCTGAACATGGACTCAAAGTTCCTGTGCAGCGATGACTGCAAAGGGCTGTGCTGCCGCTGCGGCAAGAACCTGAATGAAGGTCCTTGCAGCTGTCAGAAGGAAATCGATCCCCGTTTTGCTGCTTTACAGCAGCTTCTCAAAAAGTAATCCCATTATTGATGCTGTCTGAAAAGCAGATCGACCAAGGAGGTGTCACCCATGGCTGTTCCTAAGTGTAAAGTGTCTTCCGCCCGTCGCGATAAGCGCCGTGGTTCCAACTGGAAGCTGAGCGCTCCCAGCGTAGCCGTTTGCCCCAAGTGCGGCGAGCCCGTTATGCCCCACAGAGCTTGCAAGGCTTGCGGCACCTACAATGGCCGTCAGGTCGTTGAGGCCAAGGCTGAGTAATCAAGGGAAAAACGCAAGAGGAAGGCACGTTGCCTTCCTCTTTTTCCTTTTCTTGTAAATTTTTTCACCCCTATGCCATATCGCTTGATTTGAAGGGCCTTTTATGGCATAATACTATCGATAAACTTAATCTTGAGAGGAGTGATTCGCATGGCGAAAGGTTTGATTGCCATTGTCGGCCGACCCAATGTCGGCAAGTCCATGCTCTTCAATAAACTCACCGGCCACCGCACCTCCATCGTTGAGGACACCCCCGGTGTTACCCGCGACCGAATCTACGGAGACTGTGAGTGGTGCAACAGGACCTTCTCCCTAGTGGATACCGGAGGTATCGAGCCGGGCACAGAAAATGATATGCTCAAGTTCATGCGCCGTCAGGCCGTTATCGGCATCGAGCTTGCAGACGCTATCGTCATGGTGGTCGATGTAAAATCCGGTGTGACCGCCGCGGATATGGACGTTGCCACAATGCTGCGCAAATCCGGAAAGCCCGTGGCCGTCGCCGTCAACAAATGTGACTCCATCGGACCTGTAAACCCCGATGTCTACGAGTTTTACAGTCTCGGTATCGGCGATCTGTTTGAGATCTCCGCAGTGCACGGACACGGCACCGGTGACCTGCTCGACTGGTGTCTGGAGCAGCTCCCCCCCGAAAATGATGACAGCGATGATGACGATATCATCAAGGTAGCTATCGTCGGCAAACCTAATGTCGGCAAGTCCAGTCTGCTCAACCGCATTCTCGGCGAAGAGCGCGTGATCGTCTCTGACGTGGCAGGCACCACCCGAGACGCCATCGACTCTTACTATGAAAATGAGTCCGGAAAATACTGCTTCATCGATACCGCCGGAATGCGGCGTAAGAGCCGTATCGACGATATCATCGAGAAATACTCCAACATGCGCACCATCAGCGCCATTGAGCGCAGCGATGTATGTCTGATTCTGGTAGATGCCAACGAAGGTGTCACCGAGCAGGATACCAAAATCGCCGGTTTGGTACACGAGGCAGGTAAGGCTGCGATCATCGTTGTAAACAAGTGGGATGCCGTCACAGACAAGGAAACCAACACCATGCGGGATATGGAAGCCGATGTACGTGACGGTCTGAGCTACATGACCTATGCACCTGTCGTGTTCATCTCCGCACTGACCGGCTCCAGAGTGGACAAGCTGTTCAGCGTCATTCAGCAGGTGCATGCCCAGAACACAAGCCGGATCACCACCGGCGCTCTGAACTCCATTCTGGCCGATGCCACCGCACGCGTTCAGCCCCCCAGTGATAAGGGCCGCCGTCTAAAGATCTACTACATGACTCAGGCCGGTACGAAGCCCCCTCATTTTGTCATCTTCTGCAACGATGCACGACTGTTCCATTTTTCTTATCAGAGATATCTGGAAAATCAGATCCGAGAAGTATTTGGTCTGAAAGGCACCCCGGTACGGATCACCATCCGCCAGAAGGGTGATAAGGAGGATTGACCATGTGGTTTCCCCTCCTTATTACCATCGCAACCGCTTATCTTCTGGGCAATATCAACGGTGCAGTGTGCATCTCAGCACTCATGAATGACGATGTCCGAAGCCATGGCAGCGGCAATGCCGGATTGACCAATTTCTTTCGGAATTTTGGCGGAAAAAGTACTTTTATCGTCTTGTTCATCGATATGATCAAGTCTCTTCTGGCATGTGCCGTCGGCAGTCTGCTCCTCAAGCCGTATGATATGCAGCTTGAAGGCGCACTGCTGGCCGGACTGTGTGTCAGCCTCGGACATGATTTCCCCGCCCTGTTGGGCTTCCGCGGCGGCAAAGGGATCGTCTGCGGACTGTCCGTGGCAATTGCCGCTGATTGGCGCGTGGCCCTTTTTCTCACTGCCCTGTTCATGATCGCCTTTTTCCTGACGCATTATGTGTCTCTCGGATCTATTCTTGCCACCGTCGGCTTTGGTGTCGGCTTTTGCACCCTTTACTGGGGCAACACTACGGTCATGATCCTGTCTGTCGCCATGTCCGCGTTGGCTCTTTATATGCACCGCGGCAACATTAAGCGTCTGCTCAGCGGCAGCGAATCTAAGATATATCTGAACAAGAAAGGCAAAAAGCAATGAAAGTATGCATTGTCGGAAGTGGCAGCTGGGGCACTGCGTTGGCAATCAGCCTCTGCCAGAACCATACCACTACCCTCTGGTCCCACAATCCCGAAAAAGCTCAGCACATGCGCACAACACGAATCAATCCTGCGCTTTCAGATATCCAGCTGCCCCCTCAGCTTCTGATCTCCGCAGAGCCCGATTGCGTCAGGGATCAGGATATGGTGGTGATCGCCTCCCCTTCCTTTGCGATCCGCTCCGTCTGCCAAACGATCGCCCCGCACATCCCCAGTCATGCCACCGTTGTATGCGTTACAAAGGGCATTGAAAACGGGAGCCTTCTGCGCATGAGCCAGATCGCTCAGGAAATCACAGGTCACAGCGTCGTTTCCCTGACCGGTCCCAGCCACGCCGAGGAAGTCGCCAAGGGTATCCCCACCGGCTGTGTTGCGGCCTGCGCCGACAAGCAGCTTGCCGAACAGGTTCAGGACGTGTTCATGACGGACACCTTCCGCATCTACACGACACCGGATATCGTCGGAGCCGAATTGGGCGGTGCGATGAAAAATGTCATCGCACTGTGTGCCGGTGTCAGCGACGGGCTCGGCTACGGAGACAACACAAAGGCTATGCTGATGACCCGAGGACTGACAGAAATCGCCCGTTTGGGCGTGGCAATGGGCGCAAACAAAGAGACCTTCGCCGGGCTTGCCGGCATTGGCGACCTGATCGTGACCTGTACGTCCATGCACTCCAGAAATCGCAGAGCAGGAATCCTCATCGGACAGGGTGTTTCCCCCGAAAAAGCGATGGAACAGATTGGCGCAGTTGTCGAAGGATACTACGCTTCAAAATCCGCCTGGGAGCTTGCGCGGTCACTGGGCGTTGAAATGCCGATCATCGAGGGCGCCTATCAGGTGCTGTACTGCAATGCAGATCCCGCAAGAATCGTGCGTGATTTGCTGATCCGTAACAAAAAGCCTGAAATCGAGGACGCCGGCTGGCTGTAACCTTTTTCTATTCCTCCCGATTCCCCCTTTTCATCATTGACATATCCTGTCAATCGTGGTATATATTTATCATGTTATAGGACACAGCAACCTAGGATGCTGCATCCCATAAAAACAAATATCTGGAGGGATCTTATGAAAAAACAAACCATTAGTGCGTTAGCTGCCATCTTGTGTACCGGTAGTATTCTGGCTGGCTGTGGTCCGAAAGAGCCGGAATCAACTACCCCACCTACCACTGAACCTGCGGTCACTGAATCTGTTCCAGAGACGTCCGTTCCCGTAACGACATCTGCACCCGAAACTTCTGCGCCTACAATTCCCGAGACTTCTGCACCTGTCGAAAGCAGTTCTCCCGAATCAGCCGGTGACGCTTCCTCTGGTCAGTATGTCAATCTTGACAACATGCAATTTAGTATCAATGGGAATACCTATACCCTTGGACAAACCACACTGCAGCAGCTAATCGACGATGGCGTGCCGTTTAACGAAGACGACATAGCCAACGCCGGAAACAACCTGAACAAGAACTCCCAGTCTCAGGGGTTTCGTATTGAATTAGGCGAGTATTGGAGCGCACAGGTATTCGTGATGAATGATACCGACAGCAATAAAACCACATCTGAATGCTACATCAGCGAGGTATATCTTCCTCTGAAAAAAGATCAAACCCAGGACATTCTAACCTTCGCATTTCCTCAGGACATGACGATTGAGTCCTTGAAGGAAAATGCCGGTGAACCCACAAAATCCGATCACTACGACGGCGATGACGACTATTACACTGATAAGTTGGAGTACACGAAAGATTCCACCAAGTATATTGGCGATTACGGTTACTCCTTTGAATTTACAAAGGGTAAGCTGACTTATATCACCCTTGACTATAAGCCCTGATTTTCAAAAGAGACTTGCTTAGGCAAGTCTCTTTTGGCATTGAAATTCCGACCATCGAGGACGCCGGCTGGCTGTAGATACACTGCGCTGTCCATTCTATACCGCAATGTGAGACTTATGAAACAAAAATGCCACTGAAATCGAGAGTTTCTCGATTTCAGTGGCATTTAATCACCTGTACAGTATGACGCGATGCTACCTCCAACGCAGCAAAAAACCTCACTATTGCCGTTACACCTCCAAAGGGCAAGACATCTGCATCATAAATCCCTAATGTAGCAAACCTCCTGTGTTTCTAAACAGGGCTTTGTTTTCCCTGAAAAGACAAATCCCAGTGCTTCATAAAATTTTCTGGCTCTGTGATTCCCCTCAAACACCCACAATATTACCCTCGCATACCCCTCAGCCTTCATATCTTTCAGAATTGTTTCCATCATCCTTGTCCCATAGCCTTTCCTCCAATTTCCTTGCAGACTGTGGATACAAATAAGCTCTGCGTAATCAGGCACATCTTCATCTCTAGCCCGATCCCACCAAGCAATGCAGTGTGGCACACCATTTACCTCTAAAATATAACCGTTACCTACCTCCTCATCTAGCAGCCGCTTATACATCGCCACACTTCGGCGCATGTCTACAACTCTATTCAAAACCTCCTCAGATAGGATATCCGCAAATGCAGTTTTCCAACTCTCGGTTTGTATATAGGCCAAATCATTTTCGTCGCCAAACCGAACCTTTCGGATCATATAATCCATGTTGTCCCCCATTCATTTCAATCTATTTCTTTTGATGACCGCACATGGTAAGCATCAGACAGAATCTCGTCCCTCCGCCCCATCGGCAGCCATATATGTCTTCAAACAATACAAAAAACGGTATCACCCGAGGATGATACCGTCATTGTGCCGTATTGGATTAGACCGCACGTTCAACCTTGTTGGAACGGAGGCATCTGGTACAAGCGTACACATGGCACGGAGTACCGTTAACAACCGCCTTAACACGCTTGACGTTGGGCTTCCAGGTACGGTTGGAACGTCTGTGAGAGTGAGAAACCTTGATACCAAAGGTAACACCCTTACCACAATAATCACACTTCGCCATTCGTTGCACCTCCCATCCGTAAATAATTCTTAAATAAACACCCATAACAGGCGCTAAAATATGATATCAGACTTTGTAGAAAAAAGCAAGTCTTTTTTTGAAATATTTTTCTTTTTATTTTCATATTGCCAAGCGGGCCTTCTCCGTCTATAATAGAATCATACTTCGATTAGGAGGGTCGTTCAATGGCAGAAAATTACAGTGTACTGCTGACGCAGCTGGTCCAAGTGTTTAATTTGGAAGTCACCTACGCTGCCACAGATTACGAAAAAATACGGCTGACTGTCGCTGACATTGCACGTCCCGGTCTGCAGCTGTCAGGATACTTTGACCACTTTGAGCCGGTACGTCTGCAAGTTGTCGGAAACGTGGAGATGAGCTATTTAGACAAGCTTTCCTCAGCAGAACGCAGGATCGTGTTTGACCGTCTCTTCCGGTACAAATTCCCTGCACTACTGGTTTCCAGAGGAATGGAGCACAGCGCCGAATGCATCGAGATGGCAAAAAAGCACAACATCACGCTGCTTCGCTGCCACGAATCAACAAGTTATATGGTATCATCCATCATCACCTATCTGAATGCCGAGCTGGCACCGAGGATCACCCGCCACGGCGTCCTGATGGAGGTATACGGCGAGGGTGTGCTGCTCATCGGTGAAAGCGGCATCGGCAAAAGTGAGGCTGCTGTCGAGCTGCTCAAGCGCGGGCACCGGCTCATTGCCGATGACGCCGTAGAGATCAAACGGGTCAGCTCCACCACACTGGTCGGCACCGCCCCCCCACTGATTCAGAATTACATTGAGCTGCGGGGTATCGGTATTATCAATGTGGCAAAGCTGTTCGGCGTGGGTGCCGTCAAGTCGGAAAACGAGATCAATCTGGTGGTCAATATCGTCCCGTGGGACAACCACCACGCATATGACCGTCTCGGACTGGAGGACAATCACATGGACATTCTGGGCGTAGATGTTCCGCTGAATACAATCCCCATCACCCCGGGCCGAAATCTGGCCGTCATTTTGGAGGTGGCCGCCATGAACAACCGCCAGCGCAAAATGGGCTATAATGCTGCACTGGAATTCACCGAGCAGATCAACAGTCACTTTATGCAGACCACCGCAAACAAATGATCTTTCAGCCACCTGCATCCCACGGGATACAGGTGGTTCTATTTTTGCATCAAAGGACATACCCTGTTTCTAACCAAGGGCAGGAGCGAGCCTCCTGCCGGAATTAGGAGGCTGGCTATGGAAAACTTTTATGCAAGTCTGGCCGCCAGAACCGGCGGCAATATCTACATTGGCGTTGTGGGCCCGGTCAGAACCGGAAAATCCACTCTGATCAAACGGATGATGGAATCACTGGTGATCCCTAATATCTCAGACCCCAACATTGCAGTAAGAGCAAAGGACGAACTGCCTCAGAGCGGGTCCGGAAAAACGATCATGACCTCCGAGCCAAAATTTGTGCCGGAGGAGGCCGTTGAGATCTGTCCGGACGGGGCCACGAAATTAAAGGTGCGCCTGATCGACTCGGTCGGATATATGGTAGAAGGAGCAGTTGGGGCCATGGAGGACGACAAGCCCCGAATGGTCTCCACACCATGGTCAGATCAGCCGATCCCCATGACAGAGGCCGCTGAGATCGGAACAAAGAAAGTTATGGAGGATCACGCATCCATCGGCATCATCGTCACCACTGACGGGACCATCACCGACATCCCCCGAAATGACTACATTCAGGCCGAACGAAGAGCGATCCTAGACATCAAAGCCACCGGAAAGCCGTTTCTGACCATTATCAACACCGCAAATCCCAATGGGCAGGCTGCCATGGAGCTTCGCAACAGTCTAAAGGAAGAATTTGATGTTGATGCCGCCATCGCCGATTGTCAGGCCATCTCAGCCGAAGGGATCGTTGCCCTGCTTCAGGACCTTCTGTACGCCTTCCCTCTCGGCGAGCTTCGCGTATTTCTTCCTCGATGGGTAGATGGTCTGGAATCAGATAATCCGATCAAGCAGACCATCTATCAGGAGCTTCTCACCCAAGCCCAAAACATCCACACACTGGGTCAGGCCGGCCCTGCACTGGATTCTCTGTCTCAGCTGGATCAGGTCCAGCAGGTGGATCTGGATGAGATCGATCTGGGCAGCGGCTCCATCTCCTGCCGCCTCCGCCTGCCGGACCGGCTCTACTACGAAACCCTTAGCAGCAAGACAGGTACCCAGATCCGAAACGATGCCGACCTCATGTCTCTTCTCAGTGAGCTGACCAAGGTGAAAGCCGAATACGACCACATTTCCGATGCGCTCTCCGCCGTTCGCACGACCGGTTACGGAGTCGTAATGCCCAGCGCCGAGGAGATGACCTTGGAAAAGCCCGAGGTCTTGAAAAAGGGCAACGCATACGGCGTAAAGCTGAAGGCAGGAGCTCCCTCTATCCATATGATCCGCGTGGATATCGATACCGAAATCAATCCCATGGTGGGCGACGAAAAGCAGTCACAGGATCTGATCAATTACCTCACAGGAGAAGAGCCGGAAAAGCTGTGGGAAAGCAACATATTCGGAAAATCCGTCTATGACCTGATCCGAGAGGGGCTGAACGCCAAACTGGTCCGGACCCCCGAGGAAGTACAGGAAAAATTCCGCAGTTCCCTGTCACGCATCATAAACGAGGGTGCCTCCGGCCTGATCTGCATCATTCTGTAGCTTGACAGAATCCCATGTTTATTTTACAATACAGAAAAAGGAGTGGTTAACATGGGTTTTAATGGTATCGATATCATTTGGAAGGACCGCAAGCGTTACTTCGGACTTCCCCTCAGCTTCAAGCGTTATGCGATCTCGGACGATCGTTTGTTCCTGTCTCAGGGCTTTTTGAATATCAAAGACGATGAGATCCTGCTCTATCGCGTGCGTGACCTTTCTCTCAGCCGCACACTGGGGCAGCGGATCTTTGGTGTCGGCACCATCGAGGTCACTTCCTCCGATAAGACACTTCCGATCCTCCGCATCCAGAATATCAAAGACCCCGCAGCAGTCAAGGAGCTGATCCACAATCAGGTGGAGGAGATGAAGATCCGCCGCCGTGTGCGTGTCAACGAGATCTCTTCCTGCAGCGATGACTTTGACGAGGAGCAGGATAACGATTCAGATCAGGATGACGATCAGGACGAGGATTTCTCCTGATCCCTACGCCGGGGGCGTTTGCTGCCCCCGGCGTTTCGTGCTATTCTCTATGCCGGATTCGTTGTGCATGTTGTCTGTTTTTATGATACATTTTTCGGCAAAATATGCAAATACAGGTTGACAATTCTGTCTATCCGTGTTAGAATTATAAGGATAAAAACACACTAAGGAGGACAAACCTGTGTTGATGAACCTGAAACATGCTCATGTTTACCGAAATGGTCGTTTTGTTCCTTGTGATGCTTCTTTCGAAATTGCAGCTTCAGAGTCCGGCGAGGGCTCCATGGAGCATTGTTTCCTATTTCCCGGTTTCGTGGATGTTCATGTACATCTTCGTGAGCCGGGTTTTTTGTATAAAGAAACCATCGCAACCGGCACCGACGCAGCGGCCCACGGCGGATACAGTGATATCTGCTCCATGCCGAACCTATCCCCGGTGCCCGACTGCGCCGAAACACTTGCGCCGCAGTTAGCCGCCATCCGAAAGGATGCCAAGGTCCGCGTTCACCCCTACGGCTCCATCACCGTACAGCAAAAGGGCGAGGTTCTTGCCCGACTGGAGGAAATGGCTCCGGATGTCATCGCCTTCACCGACGACGGCAGAGGCATCCAGTCCGAGGAGCTGATGCGTCAAGCCATGCTGGAGGCAAAGCGCCTCGGCAAGATCGTCGCTGCCCACTGCGAGGACAATCGGCTGATCCACGGCGGATACATCCACGACGGTGAATACGCAAAGCAGCACGGTCATCGGGGCATCTGCTCCGAAAGCGAATGGGGTCCCATTGCCAGAGATCTGAAGCTGGCAAAGGAAACCGGATGCGCCTACCACGTCTGCCATATTTCCACCAAAGAAAGCGTCGAACTCATCCGAAAGGCAAAGGCCGAGGGCGTGGATGTGACCTGCGAGACAGGCCCCCACTATATCCTGCTTTCTGATCAGGATCTTCAGGAGGACGGGCGCTTCAAAATGAATCCGCCCCTGCGCTCCGAGGCGGATCGCAAGGCCATTTTAGAGGGCATTCTGGACGGGACCATCGACATGATCGCCACAGATCACGCCCCCCATTCTGCGGAGGAAAAATCCAGAGGCCTTGAAAAAAGCGCCATGGGCGTCGTCGGACTGGAGACAGCCTTCCCGCTGCTCTATACATATCTGGTCAAGCCCGGTCTGATCACTCTGGAGCGTCTGGTCGAGCTGATGGCCGTCAATCCCCGCAAGCGTTTCGGTATTCCGGAAACAGAGGACTTCTCTGTCTGGGATCTGAACAAAGAATACAGCATTGATCCGACAACTTTCTGTTCCAAGGGGCAGGCAACTCCCTTTGCCGGGCGGAAGGTATTCGGTGAGAATCAAATGACTATTGTAGGAGGAAATATCGTATGGCAGAACAAATGAACAAAAAACTGGTGCTGGAAAACGGCACCGTGTTTGAGGGGTATGGCTTTGGAGCCAATACCGATGCCATTGCAGCACTCGTCTTTAACACATCCATGGTTGGTTATCAGGAAATCGTTTCCGAAAGCAACTACTACGAGCAGATGGTGGTGCTCACCTACCCCATCATCGGCAGCTATGGCGTCAATGACGAGGATGATGAGAGCAAAAGCCCCTGCATCGGCGGACTGATCGTCCGTGACTACAACGATATTCCCTCCAATTTCCGATACACCAAGACCCTCTCCGAAGCAATGGAGGAGGACGGCATCCCGGGAATCTACGGACTGGATACCCGTGCGCTGACACGCATTATCCGTGACCACGGCACGCTCCGCGCAATGATCACCGGTCTGGATACCCCCACCGAGACTGCACTGGAGGCCATCCGTGCATGGCAGCCCTCGGACAACGCCGTCCGCAAGGTAAGCTGTACCAAGCGTTGGTACTCCCGCACCGCCAACCACAGATACAACGTGGTCGCCGTGGATTGCGGCATTCGTCTGGGTGCTGTCAAGGATCTGAACAAATTGGGCTGCAACGTCACCGTTGTCCCCTACAACACTCCTGCCGAAAAGATCCTTGCCCTGCAGCCGGACGGTCTGTTCATCTCCAACGGCCCCGGCAATCCCGAGCATGTATGCGAAGTGATCTCCCTGATCCAGACCCTTCAGGGCAAGCTCCCCATCCTCGGCACAGATTTGGGTCATCAGCTGATTTGTCTTGCAAACGGTGCAAAGGTGAAAAAGATGCACGCAGGCCACCACGGCGGCAATCACCCCATCCGCTGTCTGGAAACCGGCAAGATCGAAATGGCAAACCAATGCCACAACTATTGTGTAGACGAAGCCAGCATCCCCGGCACCGGTCTGCGCATCACACATGTGAATGTGCTTGACGGCACAATCGAGGCGGTGGAAAGCACGCAGCATCCCACCTTCTCTGCGCAGTTCAGCCTGCACCTAGACCACAGCATGTATGCAAAGTTCATTGAGATGATGGAAGGGAGAAAGAACAATGCCTAAGAGAACAGATATTAAAAAAGTAATGGTCATCGGCTCCGGCCCTATCGTGATCGGTCAGGCAGCTGAATTTGACTATGCCGGAACTCAGGCATGTCTTGCTCTGAAGGAAGAGGGCTACGAGGTCGTTCTGCTGAACTCCAACCCTGCCACCATCATGGCTGACACCCAGATCGCAGACAAGGTCTATATGGAGCCGCTGAATCTGGAGTATGTTTCCCGAATCATCCGCAAGGAGCGTCCCGACGCGATCGTCCCCGGGCTGGGCGGTCAGACAGGTCTGAACCTGGCTGTACAACTGGCGAAAAAAGGCGTTTTGCAGGAGTGTCAGGTAGAGATCCTCGGCACGAGCTTCGAGTCCATCGAGCGCGCAGAGGACCGCGAGCTGTTTAAGGAAATGTGCCAGAAGCTGGGTGAGCCTGTCCTGCCCTCTCTGATCGCAACCACCGTTGAGGAGGGCATCGCCGCCGCAAACCAGATCGGCTACCCCCTCGTCCTCCGTCCGGCCTTTACCCTTGGCGGCACCGGCGGCGGCTTTGCCGATAACGAAAAGGAGCTCGTCGAGCTGCTCGAAAACGGTTTGAAGCTGTCTCCTGTCCATCAGGTTCTGGTTGAAAAGAGCATCAAGGGCTATAAGGAGATCGAATTTGAGGTCATGCGTGACTCCAATGACACCGCGATTGCCATCTGCTCCATGGAAAACATCGACCCCGTCGGCATCCACACCGGTGACTCTATGGTCGTTGCTCCCAGTCAGACCCTGTCCAGCAAGGAATACGACATGCTGAAAAATTCCGCACTGAAGATCCTGCGTGAGCTGAAGATCGAAGGCGGCTGCAACGTCCAGTTTGCTCTTGATCCTTACTCCTTTGAATACTACCTCATCGAGATCAACCCCAGAGTTTCCCGCAGCTCGGCCCTTGCATCCAAGGCCAGCGGCTACCCCATCGCAAGAGTGACCGCCAAGGTCGCAATGGGCCTGACTCTGGATGAGATCCAGATCTCAAGCACCCCCGCTTCCTTCGAACCCAGCATCGACTACATCGTCACCAAGCTGGCCCGCTTCCCCTTTGATAAATTCACAAGCGCCGATAACCGCCTGTCTACACAGATGAAGGCAACCGGTGAGGTCATGAGCATCGGCAGAACCATGGAAGAGAGCCTGCTCAAGGGCATCCGCGGTCTGGAGATCGGTGTAAACCACCTGTACAACAAGAAGTTCGACACACTTTCCGACGCTGAACTGCTCAGCTATATCAACATCGGCAAGGATGACCGCATCTTCGCCATCGCCGAGCTGATGCGCCGTGACTGCGATTTGGGTATCATCTACGGTGCCACCAAGATCGACATGTTCTTCCTTGAAAAAATCAAGAACATCATCGATTTCGAGCAGGTCATCAAGTCCAACCCCAATGATCTGGAGGTTCTGAAAGAGGCCAAGAAGATGGGCTTCAGCGATGCATACATCGCAGGCATCTGGGGCATGACCGATGTCGAAATGTACAAGGTCCGTGAACAGAACAACATTTTCCCCTGCTACAAGATCATTGACACCTGTGCAGGCGAGTTTGACAGCTATGTGCCTTACTTCTACTCTACCTACGAGCAGGAGAACGAATCTATCGTAACCGACAAGAAAAAGATCCTTGTTCTGGGCTCCGGCCCCATCCGCATCGGACAGGGCGTCGAGTTTGACTACTCCACCGTCCATGCCATCTGGGCCATCCGGGAAGCCGGATACGAGGCCATCATCATCAACAACAACCCCGAAACCGTATCTACCGACTACACCACCTCGGACAAGCTGTACTTCGAGCCTCTGACCATCGAGGATGTCATGAACGTCGTCCATCTGGAGAAGCCCAACGGCGTCATCGTCACACTTGGCGGTCAGACAGCCATCAATCTGGCTGAGCGTCTGGACAAGCTGGGTGTCCCCGTGGTCGGCACCAGTGTTGCCGCCATCGAGCGGGCCGAGAACCGTGACAGCTTTGAAAAGACTCTGGAGATGCTGCATATCCCCCAGCCAACCGGCGAGGCTGTGACCGACATCGAGGCCGGTGTCCGGGTGGCAAATCGGATCGGATACCCTGTTCTGGTTCGTCCCAGCTACGTTCTGGGCGGCAGAGCCATGCAGATCGTCCGTGACGATGCGCAGCTGCGGCACTACTTCAAAAACGCCATCGTTGCAAGTGACGAGCATCCTGTCCTTGTCGATAAATATATCATGGGCAAGGAGCTTGAGGTGGACGCCGTCTGCGACGGGAAGGAAGTTCTGATCCCCGGCATTATGGAACACGTCGAGCGTACCGGCGTTCACTCCGGTGACTCTATCTCTGTCTACCCCTCCTTCTCCATCAGCGAAAAGGTTCGCGATACCATCATCGACTACACCACAAAGCTCGGTCTGGGACTTGGCATGGAGGGTCTGTACAACATCCAGTTTATTGTTGACCCCAACGAGGATGTCTACATCATCGAGGTCAACCCCCGTTCCTCCCGTACCGTCCCCTTCCTGTCTAAGGCCACCGGCATTCCCCTTGCAAACATTGCCACAAAGGTCGCATTGGGTCATTCTCTGGCCGATCAGGGCTATCAGGGCGGCTTGCAGCCGGCAAAGAAACGCTGGTATGTCAAGGTCCCCGTTTTCTCCTTCTCGAAGCTCCACGGTGCAGACATCGCACTGAGCCCCGAGATGAAGTCCACCGGCGAGGCAATCGGCTATGACGACAGCCTCAACCGCGCGTTCTACAAGGCCCTGCAGGCCGGCGGCACCAAGGTCGCCAACTACGGCACCCTGTTCGTCACCGTAGCCGATCAGGATAAGGCCGATGCGCTGCCCTTGGTCAGACGTTTTTATGATCTCGGCTTCAACATTGAAGCTACCGGCGGCACCGCCTCCTATCTGAAGGAGCATGGCATCCGCACCCGCCGCCGCAGTAAGCTCAGCGAAGGCAGCGAGGAAATTCTTGACTCTCTGCGTCAGGGTCACGTCACCTATGTGCTGAACACCTTGGGCAACGGTGACAGCACCAGCAAGGATGGCTTCTTGATCCGCCGTGTCGCTGCGGAAAACAACGTCACCGTTTTCACCTCTCTGGATACCGTCCGGGTCATGCTGGATGTTCTGGAGGAAATCACCTTCGGCGTCTCCACCATCGATGCCTGAGGAGGAGCCATGAAACAAGGTTATTTCACAATCGTGTCCAATCAGCCGCTGACAAGCACCGTTTACCAAATGGTGCTTTCCGGCGACACATCTGCCATCACAAACTGCGGCCAGTTCGTTGACCTGCGGTTACCGGAAAAATATCTGCGCAGACCCATTTCCGTCTGCGATTACGATCAGGATACCCTGACCCTCATCTACAAGGTGGTGGGTCAGGGCACCGAGATCATGGCAAAGCTGCCCATCGGCACCCAGCTGGATGTACTGACCGGTCTGGGCAACGGCTATGACACTGCTCCTTCCGGCCAGACGCCTGTTCTGGTGGGCGGCGGTGTCGGGGTCCCCCCTCTGTACAATTTGTGCAAGAAGCTGCTGGCAGAGGGTAAAAAGCCCCACGTTGTTCTGGGCTTCAACACATCAGAAGAGATCTTCCTTGCAGATGCCTTCGAGGCCCTAGGGGCCGAGGTATCCGTCGCAACCGCTGACGGCAGCGTCGGAACAAAAGGGTTTGTTACGGATGTCATCCAGAATCTGGATTACTCTTACTTCTACTCCTGCGGCCCCATGCCCATGTTCCGTGCAATGGAGCAGATCATGAAAACCTCCGGTCAGTACAGCTTTGAAGAGCGTATGGGCTGTGGGTTCGGCGCATGCATGGGCTGCACCATCCAGACAAAATCGGGCTATCGGCGTGTATGCAAGGATGGCCCTGTATTCACGCGTGAGGAGGTGTTCGGATGAACACAAAGATCACCCTGTGCGGTATTGAAATGGATAACCCCGTGATCCCCGCATCCGGCACCTTTGGCTTCGGCAAGGAGTTTGCAGAGCTGTACGACATCAATTGTCTCGGTACCTTTTCCTTTAAGGGGACCACACTGGATGCTCGATTCGGCAACCCTACGCCCAGAATTGCGGAATTTGACGGAGGCATGCTGAATGCGGTCGGCCTGCAAAACCCCGGCGTTGACCACGTGATCGCCCACGAGCTTCCGGAAATGAAGTCCTTTTTCCACAAGCCCGTTATGGCGAATATCTCCAGCTTTTCCATTGACCAATACGTAAAAACCTGTGAAAAACTGGATCAGCAGGAGCAGGTCGGCTGGTTGGAGGTCAATATCTCCTGCCCCAACGTCCACGGAGGCGGCATGAGCTTCGGCACCGATCCGGCCTCTGCCAAGGAGGTCACAGAGGCTGTCAAGGCAGTCACCACCAAGCCCGTGATTGTCAAGCTCTCGCCCAATGTGACCGATATCGCCGCCATCGCAAGCGCATGTCAGGAGGGCGGCGCAGACGCTGTCAGCCTGATCAACACCGTTCTGGGCATGCGGATCGACCTGAACCGCAGGAAGCCTGTTATTGCTAACAAGACAGGCGGCATGTCCGGCCCTGCCCTGCTGCCGCTGGCAGTACGCATGGTCTATCAGGTCTACGAGGCCGTCTCCATCCCCATTGTGGGTATGGGCGGCGTTTCCACCGCAGAGGATGTCATCGAGCTGATGCTCGCCGGTGCTACCGCAGTTGAGGTCGGCGCTGCAAATCTGGTCGATCCGTATGCGTGTAAGCGCATCATCGATGATCTGCCGGAGGTTATGAAGAAATACCAAATTGAGAATTTGACAGATATAATCGGAGGTGCCCACTAATGGGAAAAGATGTCATTATTGCTTGCGATTTTGCAAGCCGGGAGCAAACCATGCACTTTTTGGACCAGTTCACAGAGGAGAAGCCCTTTGTGAAGATCGGCATGGAGCTGTACTACGCCGAGGGTCCGGCCATTGTAAAAGAGATCAAGGCCCGCGGTCATAAGATCTTTCTGGATCTGAAGCTGCACGATATCCCAAACACCGTGAAAAAGGCAATGAATGTCCTGAGCAATCTGGACGTTGATATCACCAATCTTCATGCCGCAGGCACCACTGCCATGATGAAGGCCGCTCTGGAGGGCTTGACCCGTCCCGACGGTACCCGTCCCCTGCTAATCGCCGTCACGCAGCTGACCTCTACCGATCAGGAGAGCATGGAGCGTGATCTGATGATCCACGAGCCCATCGATCAGGTCGTCATGCACTATGCCGAGACCGCCAAGAATGCCGGTCTTGATGGCATCGTCTGCTCCCCTCTGGAGGCAGGCAAGGTACATGGCCGCTGCGGTGAAGGCTTCCTGACTATCACCCCCGGTGTTCGCTTCGCCGACGGAGATGTGGGTGACCAGAAGCGGGTCATGACCCCTGCCGCCGCCAAGGAGATCGGCTCCGACTACATTGTGGTCGGACGTCCCATCACTCAGGCCCAAGACCCCGTAGCTGCTTACCGCCGCTGCGTTCGTGAATTCTGCGACTAATTTTAGGAGGTATATGATATGGATTTATCTACTCAGATTGCTAAGGATCTTCTGTCCATCAAGGCAGTATTTTTCCGCCCCGAGGAGCCTTTCACCTGGGCTTCCGGCATCAAAAGCCCCGTTTACACCGATAACCGTCTGACCTTGACCGCTCCTGTGGTCCGCAACCATGTGGAAAACGGCCTTGCACAGCTGATCAAGGACAACTATCCCGGTGTTGAGGTCCTGATGGGCACCTCCACCGCCGGCATCGCTCACGCTGCCATTGTGGGCCACATTATGAATCTGCCCATGGGCTATGTCCGCTCCGGCAGCAAGGACCACGGCCGTCAGAACCAGATTGAGGGCAAGCTGCTGCCCGGTCAAAAGGTGGTCGTTGTGGAGGATCTGATTTCCACCGGCGGCTCCTGCATCGAGGTCGTCAACGTCCTGCGTGAAGCCGGTGCTGAGGTTTTGGGTATTGTCTCCATCTTCACCTACGGCATGCAGAAGGGCCTGGACCGTCTGGCAGCAGCTGAGGTAAAGAATGTCAGCCTGACCAATTTTGACGTGATCGCTCAGGTCGCTGCCGACGAAAAATACATCAAGTCCGAGGATGTATCCCGACTGATCCAGTTCCGCAACAACCCCAGCGATGAAAGCTGGATCGGAGGCTGATCATGACCAATAAGTTTGGCATTGAGAGTGTCCTCAGCATTCTGGATCTCAGCGTGGACGAGATCGATACACTGGTTTCCATCGCAGAGGATATTATTGAGCATCCCCAGAATTATGCCCATCGGTGTGCAGGCAAGAAGCTTGCAACCCTGTTTTTTGAGCCCTCCACCCGCACCCGCCTGAGCTTTGAAGCTGCAATGTATGAGCTGGGCGGCAATGTGATCGGCTTCAGCTCTGCCGACTCCTGCTCTGCTTCTAAGGGCGAGAGCGTTGCAGACACCTCTAAGGTCATCTCCTGCTATGCAGATATCATCGCCATGCGCCATCCCAAAGAGGGTGCGCCCATGGTCGCAGCCTTAAATGCCACCATCCCCGTCATCAATGCCGGTGACGGCGGTCACAATCACCCCACCCAGACCTTGGCCGATCTGCTGACCATCAAACTGGAAAAGGGCCGTTTCGACCATCTGAATATCGGTGTCTGCGGCGACTTGAAGTTCGGACGCACCGTCCACTCTCTGATCGATGCCATGAGCCGTTACGAAGGTGTCAGCTTTACCCTGATCTCCCCGGAGGAGCTGAAGGTCCCCGACTATGTCCGCAATGCCATGATTGAGAAGGGAATCCCCTTTGTGGAGACCACCGATCTGGAGGGCTGCATGCCGGAGCTGGATATCCTGTACATGACCCGGGTGCAGAAGGAGCGTTTCTTCAACGAAGAGGACTATCTCCGCCTGAAGGACAGCTACATTCTGACTGCCGACAAGCTGGATCACGCAAAGCAAAACCTGTCCATTCTCCATCCCCTGCCCCGTGTCAACGAGATCTCAGTGGCAGTGGATGACGATCCCAGAGCATGCTACTTCAAGCAGGTACGCAATGGCAAATACATGCGCATGGCTCTGATTTTGAAACTGCTGGGGGTGTAAGCTATGAACATTGATTCTATCCAAAACGGCATTATCATCGACCACATTACCGCCGGCAAGGGCATGCAGATCTATCAGCTTCTGGAGCTGAGCAAGCTCAGCTGTATGGTTGCGCTGATCAACAACGCCCATTCTGTCAAGATGGGACGCAAGGATATCATCAAGATCGACAGCAATATCGAGCTGGATACCGATATTCTGGGATACGTTGACCCGAATATCACCGTGACCATCATCCGCGACAGCAAGATCGCAGAGAAGAAAAACCTCTCCCTCCCGGAAGAACTGGAGGGCGCGATCCGGTGCCGGAATCCTCGCTGCATCTGCTCTGTGGAGCAGGAGTTGCCTCAGATCTTCCGTCTGACCAATCGGGAAAAACGCACCTATCGCTGCATCTACTGCGACAGCACCTATTGATCATCAGGGATTCCCCCAAGGGTTCATCCCTGTATTGCAAACACGGCACAGTCCTCAAACGGGACTGTGCCGTGTTTTTGTCAAGCTGCAACGCCTTCTGTCTGTTTTCCCCTGCCCGATCACTCCTGCGCCTGACACGTCGCAGAGAATACCATTTGCAAAAAGAATCGGAATTTTTATACTTTACCCCTGATGAAAAGGGTGGTAGAATAGTGTAATGTACACAGCTGTGATCTGGAGGATTCAACATGCGACATCATTCAATTTCAAAGCGGACAAAGGCCTATTCTGCCGCCTTTGCACTGCCTGCCCTGTCCATACTCATCGTCATGCTTATCGGAGGATATCAGCCCTTCGGAAAGCTGTCTATGCTTTATTCCGACATGTACCATCAGTACTACCCGTTCTGGGTGGCCTTTCGGGATGCTCTGCGGTCCGGCGACTCCCTGCTGTACACGTGGAGCGTCGGAATGGGGATGGATTATCTGTCTTTGATCTCCTACTATCTGGCATCCCCGCTGAATCTGTTAGGGGTTTTTGTCCCCGCCGGCTTTACACTGGGTTTTTATTCTCTCCTTGTCCCCATCAAGCTTGGGCTTGCAGGACTGTTTTTCTCCATATTCCTGAGCAAGACCTTTGACAAGGATGACTTTTCCATCAGCATATTCGGAGCGATGTACGGCCTGTGCGCATGGGCACTGGCATATCAGTGGAACGTCATGTGGCTGGACACCTTTGCCCTGCTGCCGCTTCTGGCTCTTGGCACGCTTCAGCTCCTGCAAAAGCAAAAATTTCTCCTTTACACGATCACCCTGTTTCTGTCGATTTTCTCCAACTACTACATTGGATTTTTCAGCTGTATCTTTGTACTGCTGCTGTTTATATGTTATCAGGTCTGCCGCTGGCAGGGCGTCAAGCGCTTCTTCAGCGATCTGCTTCGGATCGGATTTTTCAGCATGATCGCCATTGGTATGACCGCCGTCCTGACGCTTCCGGCCTATATGGGGCTGCAAAACACCCAGTCCAGTGTAAACTCCTTTCCCCATGGATTCCGGCTGAACATCGCCGGTGAAAACACATTCCTCGGGTTATTGGATGCCATGCGTCAGGTGGCAGGCAACACCATGGGCGGATTAGAACCAAGCTTTAAGGAGGGACTGCCCAATCTCTACTGCGGTGTCGGCAGCATGCTTCTGGCCTTTCTGTTCTGCACCAGTAAAAATGTCAAGCTTCGCGATAAGGTCTGCTCGGTTCTTCTGCTGATCTTCTTCATGCTCAGCTTTATCATCCGGCAGTTGGATTATATTTGGCACGGTTTCCATTTTACCAACATGATCCCCTATCGCTTCTCCTTTTTATTCAGCTTTGTGATCCTATACATGGCATATCGGGCTTATCTTGAGATCCACCAGTTTAAAGCATGGCAGATCATCGTCGGAGGTCTCCTGTGCTATGGATTGATTGCCTGCTCTAACATGCGCAACGATTGGATCTTCCTCAGCTTCAATTTTGGATTTTTGACCCTGTATCTGATCCTTCTGATCATTGCGCTTCCCGGCAAGCAGGCCCAAGCCCCTGAAACAGAGGAAAATTCACCCGATGCACCCGCAGACCCCATTCAGGTTCAGCACCCCATTCACCAAAAGCGCTTCTGCATTGCCTTGTCTTGCATCGTGATTCTGGAAATCGCAATGAATGTGTTGAATTTCGGACTGCGTTTCCCTGCCACTGCCGTGTCAAATTATCCGTTCGGCACTTCCGATTCCAAAGCCGCCATCGCCTACATGAAGCAGCAGGAGTCGGGGAATCTGTTCTATCGGGCAGAGACGACTCACTCCCAGACGCTGAACGACGGCGCACTGAACGGATATAACGGGATCTCCACCTTCACAAGCTCCGCAAATGTCAAAACAACCGAATTTATGAAGGCCCTAGGCTACGGTGCAAAAAACACCTACAATCGGTACTGCTTTGAGGAGGCAAGCCCCGTTTCCAACTTGTTCCTCGGCATAAAGTACATGATCGAACGAAACGGCAATGCAGCCGACTCCAGTTACTTCAATACTGTTTTTTCATCCGGAAATGTTTCACTTTTGGAGAACAACGCCTATCTGCCTCTGGGATTTCTGGCGCAGCCGGAGCTTGCTGAGCTGGATTTCAAGCACAATGACAACTTTGCATTTCAGAATGCTCTGTTCCGCTCCGCCACAGGGCTTCAGGAGGATGTCTGGACTATGATCCCCTCCCCCACTGCGACCGGTGAAAATGTCGAAATCACTTCTCAAACGGGATATGTCGTCAACTATGAGAATGCCGAGGCTGATGCTTCCGTCTCCTATGAGTTCATCGCAGACCGAAACGGTTTTGTGACTCTGGATCTGGATGTCAGCGAACGCAATACCTTCCACATATATCGCAACGGCGTGGAGCTTTACTCCGACACTATGAGCCTGCCGCAAATGGCCGCCGCAAGTGACGTGTCAGTCGGCGATATCATCACAGTCAAGCTGATCTGCAAAGCCGGCGAATCCGGCCGCATGACCATCAGAGCCGGAATTGCCAATGCAGGCCTTCTGCGTACAGGCCACGAGATCCTGAATGCGTCCACTCTGCAACTGGATTCCTTCCGTAATACCAAGGTGACCGGAACCATCGACTGCGATCGAGACGGTCTGCTGTACACCTCCATTCCTCAGGACGGAAACTGGAAGGTTTATGTGGACGATGAGCTTGTGGAGTCTGAGTTGGTTGGCGATGTGATGGTCGGTGTCATGATGCAGCAGGGGCAGCACGAGGTTCGGTTTGAATATCACAATGCCGCGTTTTCCTACGGTTGGAAAATCAGCGGGATATGCGCCATGCTCCTTCTGATCTGCTCTGTTTGCTCCATCGGAAAGCAAAAAGGAAAATATCTCAGATAATTTCATCTTCCCTCCCAAATCTGCAAAATGCCCCATGTGCCGATAAACGACACATGGGGCATTTTTTCACGAAGCAAATCAAACCGCGCAATGCAAGCCCTTACCCCCGGAGCAGGGGCAGAGTGATCTCAACCGAGAAGGTGTCACCCTCCCGCTTCTGCCGGAACGTACCGTCCATCGCACCAACCAGCTTTTCGCAGGTCTGCAAACCAATACGGTTGCTCTCGACCCGATTGGTTTGTGTCTTGACATGATTGGAAACAAAGATTTTCATTGTTTTATTTTCGCCCTCGATCAAAATGCTGACAGGGTGCGCGGAGTCTGCGTATTTGCAGATGTTGGAATAGAGATTGTCAAAGATCCGGCGGACATGCCCCACATCAACACGAAGCTTTCCGCCCTGCTCCCCTCGGTGAACCACACGGACCTCAAAGCCCTGCTGGGCAAGGTTGGCATCCAACTCCAGAATGATCTGATCCATCAGTGTACATGCATCCACATCCTCCAGATTCTGGTCCGGATGAGGTTTGCCAAACACAAGAAAGAATCCAAACAGCTCGTCGGTCAGGGATTTCAGCCGCAGAGCATTGTTTTTGCAGATCTTCAGATAGGCTTCACGCTCCTGCGCTGCCAAGGATTCATCCGAGACGATCTCCAGATACCCCATCAACGCGGTCAGCGGGGTACGGACATCATGGGAGATGGCAGTGATCAGCTGAGAATTTGCCTGCCATGCGGCTTCTTCCCGCTGCAGCTTATCGATAATGCTCAGACGCATGGTGTCCACATCCCGAGCCAGCTGACCGATCTCGTCATTGGTCAT
Organism: Clostridiales bacterium; assembly: GCA_019418025.1. Classification (GTDB taxonomy): domain Bacteria; phylum Bacillota; class Clostridia; order Oscillospirales; family Oscillospiraceae; genus Faecousia. Next base: position 52,107 of record DYCR01000008.1, read on the forward strand.
GGGCTCTATCTTCATATCCAATTCCCCACGGCTCACCCGACGGACCTGCCTGCTCAGCGTCTGAACGGTTCTGGTGAGCCGCTGCTCATATACCAAGATCACCGCCAGAAAGACAATGCCCGCAACCAACAGCGATGCCCAGTCCGCTCCGGCCTCGTACCACCCCTGCGACCGGTCATAGATGGTCACAGGAAACACCCCGTCACGGAAGTTTACCGGATACTTTGCCGATGCAACGCTGTCGCCGGAGCGTATCACGATACCGTAGTCATTTGCGACCAGCTCCGCACCGCCGGCATCGGATTTGACTGTGATGCTCAGGCCTGAAATCGTCAGCTGAATATACCGGTGCTCCCGATTCCATGCTCCGATCTGATTGATGTCAGTGGAGCTGATCTTGTTCTTTGCCACAAAGTCACGCAGGGAACCGATTTCTTTCGCCAGTCGTGTGTTTACCGCCTGATCTGAAAGATAAAATCGATTGACCACAGTATCTCCCACAAAGCCCATGACCAGAAACGATGCTCCGGCAATGAGCAGTGCAATGCAAACCACGGACATAAGCTTTGCTGTGAGTGTATGGAACCGCTTTTGCTCACCCAAAACGATACCCCTTTCCCCAAACCGTTCGGATCAGTTTCGGATTAGCAGGGTCCTCCTCCAGCTTTTTACGCAGGTTCAGGATATGCACCATCACCGTGTTATTGGAGGAGGGCAGGAATTTTTCTCCCCATACCCCCTCGTACACGGTTTCAACATCTAAGATCTGCCCGCGATGGTGGTAGAAAAACAGCAGGATGGCATACTCCTTATCCGTCAGATCTACGGTTTCACCGTTGACCTTCACGCAGCCATTCGCCTCATCCAGCTGCAGCCGTTCTCCCTCAAGCAGCTCCCGCTTTCCCTTGTAGACTCGATAGCGGCGGGTCAGCGACTCCACCCGAGCCATCAGCTCCTGCTGAGAAAAGGGCTTGGCAAGGTAATCGTCGCCTCCTGCGTCAAATGCCTCCACCTTATCCGGGATCTGAGTTTTCGCCGTAAGAAACAGCATCGGGACAGCGGAAAACTCCCGAATCCTGCTGCAAGCCTCCACACCGGACAATCCCGGCATCATAATATCCATAATCACCAGATCCACGCCGGGATTCTGCTGCATCAGCTGCACCGCTTCCTCGCCGCTGGCTGCCTCAATGACATCGTATCCTTTATTGGTCAGCAGGATCTGGAGCAGCGATCTCAGATCAGGCTCGTCATCCACCGCCAGAATGCGGATTTTTTCACTCATAGTGTCGACCTCCACGTGTTTTTTCTAATTGTATCATATTTTATAGGGAATGGTAGGCTTTTAAGAAATTTTAATTTACGGAAAATCTTCCGAAACCGGAAACAATTCCCCATGGAAAACCCTGTACATTTCCACGGCCATCGTGTATAATATATAAAAATTATCAAAGATCGTCCTCCGCATTATCATAAGAAAGGTCAGATAATGGGAGCTTTTTCTATCGATGAGGTTTTAAGAATTTTAGATTTTATGGTGGTTTAAAAATGAAATTTGGCTTTTACACCCTTGGCTGCAAGGTAAATCAGTACGAAACTCAGGCAATGGAGCAGATGTTCCGTGCCAGAGGTCACGAGATCGGCTCCTTTGAGGAGGCCTGTGACGGCTATATCATCAACACCTGCTCTGTAACAGCAGTGTCCGACAAGAAAAACCGCGCGATCATCCGCCGCTGCCGCAGAGAGCATCCAAAATCCGTGATTGGCGTGTGCGGCTGCTACTCTCAGCACGACCCGGAAGCCATCGAAGCTCTGGATGTGGATGTCGTATCCGGCTCCGCCGGACGGGAGGCCTTTGTGGACATGATGCTGTCTACCATCGAGAACCGTGAAAAACAGTATCAGGTGGATAATGCTCTGAGACGTCGGGAGTTCGAGATCCTTCCCGCCGGCGGCCTTGCCGAGCGTACCCGTGCCATGCTGAAGGTTCAGGACGGCTGTGTCCACTTCTGCACCTATTGCATCATCCCCTATACCCGCGGCCCTGTCCGCTCCGCACCCTTGGACGTTGCGGTCCAGCAGGCAAAGCAGCTGGCCGAAGAGGGCTATCGTGAGATCGTCCTCACCGGCATCGAGATCGCATCCTGGGGCATCGATCTGCCCGGTAAGCCCCAGATGGTAGACTTGATCCAGGCCATCTGCGAGGCTGTCCCTCAGGTCCGTATCCGTCTCGGTTCTCTGGAGCCTCGGGTGATCGACTCTATTTTTTGTGAGAAATTGTCGAAATTTGACAATCTGTGTCCCCATTTCCATCTGTCCATGCAGTCAGGCTCTGACACCGTCCTGCAGCGGATGAAGCGGAAATATGACACTGCCCGTTATTTTGAAAGCGTACAGCTGCTGCGTGAAGCTTTTCCCGGGTGCGCAATCACAACCGATATGATCGTTGCATTCCCCGGGGAAACCGAGGAAGAATTCTCCACCAGTCTCAGCTACATCCAGAAGTGCGGCTTTGCCGATATGCATGTTTTCCCCTATTCCCGCCGACCCGGCACACCTGCCGACAAAATGCCCGGGCAGCATGACAATGCGACCAAGGAAGCTCGCAGTCAGGCCGCAATCGCCGTTGCCGATCAAATGGCACAGGCATACCGCCGGTCTATGATCGGCTCCGTACAGCATGTCCTCTTCGAACAGATCAGTGACGGATATTTCACCGGTCATGCCATGAACTCCATCCGGGTATATGTCCGAGGTAAGGATCTGAATAACCGTGTGCTGCCTGTCACCATTACAGATCTGTTCCGTGACGGTGTTTCCGGAACATTGGCATAATTGACCGGAATATTGCAATTTGTCGCATTTTGTAGTATGATAATGATTACGAAATTTTATAGGAGGTGTTACCATGCGTCGTATCTTCGCAGTTCTTTTTTGCTGTGTGATACTCTCCTTGCCTGTATATGCAGATAATGCAGCTGCCGAGGTTGCCGTGACCGGCGCAGTCTCTCCCAACGGAAGCTGTCAGGTCGCCATGAATGTCAGCATACGGCTCGACGAACCGGTTGACAGTCTGCTTTTCCCCCTCGGAAGCAACGTCTCTTCCATCCGGCTCAACGGTGCAAATGCCACTTTGGTCCCAGACGGGAATATCACAAACATCAAGCTCGATACCCTGAACGGCATGACCGGAAGCTTTCCCATCACGATCCACTACACCATCAATTCGGTGCTATCCACTGATGACGACGGTCAAACACAGGTCTCGGTACCGCTGCTCTGCGGCTTTAAATATCCCGTGGAAAAAATGGACTTCAGTATCACGATGCCGGATTCCTTTGACTCCGTCCCCGCCTATTTCAGCGGCTATCACGAGCAGGATATTGAGCGCAGCATCACGTCAGAGGTCAACGGTGCCGTCATCACCGGCAGTATTACCGAGCCACTGAAGGATTCCGAAACCTTGACCCTCAGGCTCACTCCGCCGGACGGCATGTTCCCCCAGAATCTTTCTCTGGGAAAAAGCCTGTTTCTCGATCATATCGCAATGGCTGTCTGCGCCCTGCTCGCCATTGGATACTGGCTGTTTACCATGGGTGCCCGTCCCCTGTGGCCCATCCATCGGTCAACCGCCCCTGACGGACTGTCTGCCGGCAATGTGGGCAGCTATCTTGTTCACAAGAAGGCCGATCTGACCATGATGGTCGTCCACTGGGCGCAGCTGGGCTACCTGATCATCCATCTGGATGAGAACGGAAGGGTGCTGCTTTATAAGAAGATGGAAATGGGGAACGAGCGGGGTAAATTCGAGCAGCGTATTTTTACAAATCTGTTCGGCAAGGGTGACCGCATCGATGCCACCAGCTACCGCTACACCAAGCAGTGTGAAAAAACTGCGCTGCTTTCCAGAAGATACGCCGCCGGCTATCTGCCAAACAGCGGCAATCCCACCCTGTTCCGCATATTGAGCTGTCTGGTCCCTGTCTTTGCCGGCATTGCAATGGGCGACAGTCTCTCATCCTCCCCGATCTGGCGGGTCATCTGGATGATCCTCATGCCCCTGCTGTGCGTTGCATGCAGCTGGTTCATTCAGGACGGCATGGACTGCCTGCATCTGAATCACAAGTCCAAGCTGGAAATGTCAGCACTCTGTATTGCCATTGTGCTTGCAGCCGGTCTGTTCAGCCACGGGATGATCTACGGTATGATCGTGGTCCTGTGGAGTATCCTTGTGGGGCTTGCTGCTGCCTACGGCGGCAAGCGCAGCGAAAACGGCGCCCGTATTTATCAGGAGATCCTCGGTATGCGCCGTCATATGAAAAAAGTCACAAAATCTGAGCTGATCCGCATTATGCGTACCAATCCGGATTATTATTACGAGCTTGTCCCCTTTGCTCTGGCTCTAGGGGTGGATAAGCAGCTCGCCTTGCGATTCGATTCCCTGCGCATCCCCAATTGCACATGGCTGCTGACAGGCACAGGCCCGGTCCGCACCGCATCAGAGTTTTGCCCGATCCTTCGTGAAACGGTCAAGGCGATGGATGCCGAGCGGCACCGAACCCTTCTGGAAAAGCTTCTTCACGTCAAATAGTTTGATCCCCCGACTGTTCCTTACAGCCGGGGGATTTTTCTATGGGATGCTTATTCAATTCCTGTCAGATCATAATTTTCAAGAAATTCCTTTGCCTTGGATGCAATATTCTCCAGACAATCCGGATCAAAGGGGCTCTTCAGTCCCGCTTCCTTCAGCAGATCCGTAAAGACCATGGTGCCGCCCAGACGAGTGTATTTCATGTAAGTCTCAAAGGCCGCCTTCCGGTCCTGCTGAATCCTTGCCCAGAAGTCCAGAGACACCGTCTGCGCCAAGCAGTAGTCGATATAGTAAAAGGGTCTCTTATAGATGTGGCTCTGCCGCTGCCAACCCTTTCCCTCCCCCATAAAGGGGATCTCATCCGGCTTGACCCAAGGCATATAAACACCCAGCAATTCCCGCCAGACCTGATGACGCTCCTCCGGACTGAACTCAGGATATTCATAGATGATGTGTTGGAAGTGATCCACCATGGTCCCATAGGGGATGAACACAATGGCATCCGCCAGATGTGTGTAGCGGAACTTTCTTGCATCCTCACCAAAGAACAGCTCGCTCCACGGTTCTGCAAAAAACTCCATCGACATGGAATGTACCTCACAGCCCTCAAGACTGGGCCACATAACCGAGGACGGTACACGGTCACGGTTCACATAGCTTGCAAATGCATGTCCTGCTTCATGGGTGATGACTTCCACGTCATGGGCCGTTCCATTGAAGTTTGCAAAGATGAACGGAGACTTGAGTCCGTAAATGTTGGTGCAGTAACCGCCGGAAGCCTTTCCGGGCTTGCTCTCCACATCCATCATCTCGGCGCTGCGCATGTGATCCCAGAATGCTTTGGTTTCGGGGCTCAGTTCGCTGTAAAACCGGGTTCCATGCTCCAGGATCTGCTCCGGTGTACCAACAGGTCTGGGATTGCCGGAACGGAAGGTCAAATCCTTATCGGCAAAGCTCATCGGGAAATCAAACCCCATCCGCTTTGCCTGCTCCATGCAGATCTGCTTGGCAACAGGTACCAGATATTTCTGTACGCCCTGACGGAATCGGTCAACATCCGTCTCGGTGTAACAATTCCGGGACATGCGGTTGTAGCCCAGAGGGGTGTAGCTGTCGTAGCCCAGCTTCTTAGCCATTGTGTGACGCAGCTTGACAAGCTCATCATAAATGCGGTCCAGCTCCTCTGACTTGGAATTAAACCATTCCCCGTCAGCCTTCCATGCCTCATGGCGGAGGGTGTCATCTGTGCTGAGCTTGTAGGGTGCCATCTGGGAAAGCGTCAGCACCTCCCCATGGAAGGGGATCTCAGCCGAAGCAATCAGCTTTGTATATTCGCTGACAAGCTCGTTTTCCCGCTGCAGGTCTGCAACGATCTCAGGCACAAAGCACTTTGCGTCCAGTTCTGCATTAACAAACGGAACCTTTCCGTATGACTGTTCCAGTTCCCCCCGGAACCTGCTTGCAAGCAGTGCATCCGTCCATGCTTTCCGCAGAGGCTCAAGCTCCGGCATGGCTTTGTTATAGAATTTCATTTCTTCGTCATAAAACGGGTCTTGCGTGTTGATGTCCCTGCGGATCTGCGCAACTGTGCGCATGGTGCCGACTGTGCTTCCCTCCAGTTCATTCATCTGTTCAAATGCCTGACGGGCCTGCTCAAAGTCAGATGCTTGCTCCAGCTTTTCTGTCAGCTCACGGATCCCCGCTTTCAGCGCTTCCATATCGACACGCTTGTATTCAATTTGCGAAAAAGTCATTGGATTTCCTCCTTGATTTCTGTTTTGTGTACAGTATAGCATATTTTTTCCAAAATGGATATCCGTTTTTGCAGTCCCATCTTATAAATCTGCAATTTCCCCTACAAACTTCGTTTTTCGTGAAATATATACAATTTTTTATTTATCCTCTGGATTGAACTCCCACTTCTGTCCAAAATATAAACATTCAGAAACTTGACAAGACAAAAGTGATTGGATAAAATAAACTCAGCGATTGCATATTTACAAGTCTATCTGCAACTGTTATACAGGAGGCTATGCCATGTCTTATCAAATTTTGAACTATGATCCCATCCTGAAGCATTTCGAAAATGACATCAATCTGCGCATGGACCTATATAAAAAGAAGCGAAAAGAACTTGTCAAACGCGGAAAAAATCTGGCTGATTTTGCAAACGGTCACCATTATTTCGGCTTTCACCGAACAGATGACGGTTGGGTCTATCGGGAATGGGCACCGGCTGCCGATGCCATGTATCTCACCGGCGACTTCAACAACTGGGATGTAACGCAATGCCCCATGCAGCGATTGGATGGCGGTGTCTTTGAGGTCCATCTGACCGGCCGGGATGCACTGATCCCCGGGCAGAAGGTTCAGGCAATTGTCATCCATAATGGGCAGATGCTCCGCCGCATCCCCCTGTATTCCACCCGCGTGGTGCAGGACCCTGAGACAATTATGTGGTGTGCAGAGATCGAGGACACCTTCGAGTCCTTTCCTTGGAGCGATGCTGACTTCCGTCCAGAAAAGACCCCCTTTATTTATGAATGTCATATCGGTATGGCACAGCAGGAGGGTAAGGTCGGCTCATATCAGGAATTCCGCAAAAATGTGCTGCCCAGAATAAAGGATCTAGGTTATAATACCATCCAGATTATGGCCATTATGGAGCACCCCTACTATGGCTCCTTCGGATATCAGGTGTCCAATTTCTTTGCCGCCTCATCCCGCTATGGTTACAGCGTGGAATTAAAGGAATTGATCGATACCGCCCACAGCATGGGGATCGCCGTGCTTTTGGATGTGGTGCATTCTCACGCCGTAAAAAACACACTGGAAGGCATCAATGAATTTGACGGTACCGAGTATCAGTTTTTCCATACCGGCCCCAAGGGAAACCATCGGGCATGGGATACAAAGCTGTTTAATTACGGAAAAAATGAGGTCATCCACTTCTTGCTTTCCAATCTGAAATACTGGATGGAGGTTTTCCACTTTGATGGATTCCGTTTTGACGGTGTCACCTCCATGCTTTATCAGAATCACGGCCTCGGCAGTGCTTTTTCCAATTATGATATGTATTTTTCCATGAATACCGATACCGATGCCGTTACATATTTGCAGCTGGCAAATGAGCTGATCCATCTGGTCAATCCCCATGCCATCACCGTTGCAGAGGATATGTCCGGTATGCCCGGTATGTGCATCCCCATCCGTCAGGGCGGCATCGGCTTCAATTACAGGCTGAGCATGGGTGTCCCCGACTTTTGGATCCGTACACTAAAGGAAAAACGGGACGAAGAGTGGGATCTGGGAAGAATGTGGTTTGAACTGACCTCCCGCCGTCCCAAAGAGAAAAATATCGGCTACTGCGAGTCCCACGATCAGGCACTTGTGGGTGACAAGACACTGATGTTCCGTCTTTGTGATGCCGAAATGTACTCCGGCATGTCTAAGCTGTCGCCCAAATCCATGGTGATTGATCGAGGCCTGGCCCTGCACAAGATGATCCGCCTGATCACCTCCTCCACCGCCGGTGAGGGATATCTGAACTTTATGGGCAATGAATTCGGTCATCCCGAGTGGATCGACTTCCCACGAGAAGGAAACGGCTGGAGCTACCACTACTGCCGCCGTCAGTGGAATCTGGTGGACGATCCAAATCTTTACTACGCAGATTTGAATCGCTTTGATCAGGCAATGATCCGATTGCTGCGGGATGAGCGCCTCTTGGATAAGAAACCGGAATTGCTGCTGATGCACCACTCAGATAAAATCCTGTCCTTCCAAAAGGGCAATCTGGTGTTTGTGTTTAATTTCCACCCGACAAAATCTTATGAAGGCTACGAGCTGCCTATCCCCAAATCAGGTCGGTACAAGGTGGTCCTCTCGACCGACAGTCCCACCTTCGGCGGAGATGATCGTGTTGACGAACACTATGTCTATTCTTCCAGATCGCAGCCTGACGGCCGAACCGGTTTTCGCTGCTATCTCCCCTGCCGCAGCGCGATCGTGTTCCAGAAAAAATAGACGCTCTATGCCCCTTAAAAGGCAGCTAAATAATTCCTGAAAAAATTTAAAAATAATGCTTGACAAATAGAGTTTCCAGTGTTATTATATTAAGGCACTCAAGAGTTGAGCGCCTGATATCGCGGAGTAGAGCAGTTGGAAGCTCGTCGGGCTCATAACCCGGAGGTCGTAGGTTCGAGTCCTGCCTCCGCAACCATAAAAACACCGGATTTCGCAAGAAATCCGGTGTTTTTCTATACTTTTTGCGGGATTTTCGAGAAGACAAAAATCCCGCAGGGGTTTATTTAGGGGTTTGTGGTGAAATACGCTATTAATCAACTCCCTAAAAGTTTAAGTTTTACAATCAAATATACTTTGGTTTAAATATGCTAAAAATGGTTTACTTATTTTTAAAAATTTCTTATCACATCCATTTAGCCTTTGTGCGTTTTCTACTTTTTATGTTGCTATGTGTTTAATGGTGCGGTATAATAATAGCAGACTTGAACCATAACAAGTGAGGTGGCTGATATGGGAACCCCTCCAAGCCAAGGAAAACTTTTATATCATATTACACATATTGATAATATGCCCTCTATATTAAAAAAAGGATTGGTTCCACGTTGCGAACTATCCGCTTGTGGAGTGGATGAATTTGTTGATATTGCAGACCCCGAAATTCTTAGTAAGAGAGAGCAATATAAGCAGACTCTGTCTAACTATGTGTTATTTCATTTTTATCCCAAAAATCCATTTGATGGTGCAGTATGCCGCCTCTTTGGATCAGAAAATATGGCTTTAATCACAATTTTCAGAAGTCTTCATACGAAAAATGACTTTTTTGTCATTCCGTCTCATCCTCTAGATAGGGACCAACCAGATATATATCCATATAAAGAAGGAATTGATCTGATAAGATGGGATATACTGGATATGGAGGAAAATAGAGACTATCATGACCCGGAAATACGAAAAGCATGTATGGCCGAGTGCGTCATGGAGTATGCAATTCCCCCAGAAGCTTTTGCATTCGTTTTTGTTAGTTGCGAAGAGGCAAAGAATAAGATTTTAGATATGGAAAATTCAGCGGCCGTTAAAGTAGTAGTAAATTCTCACATGTTTCCGTAAATCGAAAATTCTTTAGAAAGTGTGGTGATTCTTTTGATCCAATTTACAACAGGAGATTTGCTTCAATCCGAAGCAGAGGCTTTGGTAAATACAGTTAACTGCGAAGGCTATATGGGCAAAGGAATCGCTTATCAGTTTAAACTTAAGTTTCCGCAAAATAATCTAGATTATGTTAAAGCTTGTAAGAGCGGGTATCTAACACCTGGGAAATTGCATTATTTTAGGGAAAATGGAAAAATAGTTATAAACTTCCCGACTAAAAATAAATGGCGGGAAAAATCTAAAATAGAATATATTACTAATGGCTTAGATGCTTTAATCAAAGTGATTTCTGACTTACAAATTACGAGTATCGCAATTCCTCCACTTGGAAGTGGAAATGGTGGTTTAATTTGGAGTGATGTTAAAGCAATATTGCTGAACAAATTGGAAACGATATCAAAATCTATTGATATTTTTATCTATGAGCCGTCGAAAGGGTATCAATCATTACCAGTTCAAGAGCCTAGATTAAACCTATCAGCATTAGTTTTAATGGAAATTAAAGGGGATCTAGATAAGTTTGATCACTTAAGATTGCAAAAAACTGCATATTTTATGAATTTATTCGCACATCAAGAATATTTTAAGTTTGAAGCTCATAAATTCGGACCATATGCTCACTCCATAGAGGTTATTAGCAGATCAATCCGGGAATTTCAGAAATATTATGGCACACATTCAACAGAAGAAGCGAAAGATATTTTATATAATAAATTGATTAGTGATTCTGTAGAAACAAAGCTCAACAGCTTACTCCCATATATTATAAAGGCTTGTACATTCGTAAATAATATTGAATCTGATCATGAATTGGAGTGTTTATCTACAATTTGTTTCTTAGTTGAAAAATCTAATGCCCCGTCAGCACAGGACATTATTGATGGATTTCAAAGTTGGACGATCGATAAAGCACGGCGATTCCCGGAAGAAGAAATCATCCAAGGATTAAATAAGTTGGTTTCCTTGGATATCATTACTGACAATTTATTTGGATATACTATCACGATTTAACTATTATAAGAAAAATTATAATCCCCTCTACAGGCAATTACGCTCTATAGAGGGGACCTTTTTACTCAGCCTTCCTAATTGTCGCAAACACGCCAGCACGGACGCCAGCGGCTGCACGAGCTTGGTACCGTCAAGAGTTATGCGCAAATTAGTTTGCAGACCTCTGAGTAGATGAGGTCATCCAGCAACAGAGACGTCCTCGTAGGCCGACTCTAAGTGCTTCATATTCATGTATTTCT
>DYCR01000009.1:0-58958 GCA_019418025.1 Clostridiales bacterium
CAGATATATTACCACGCCCACCTTCAATTGTCAAGCGCTTTTTTCACTTTTTTTCGATTTCTTTTTCACGCACGCAAGAGGCGCAAATCCCCAAAGAATCAGAGCCCCGACCGCAGCGACTCCGGCACTGATCTCAACCCCCGACAGCCATACCGATATCACGCCTGCTGCCACTACTGCCACCCCCGTGCGAGAACTCATCCCAAGCCTCTGTGCCATCTCGATGCCTGCGCACAGCATCAGACTCGTCGTGGCATAGTAGCCCAAAGTTACCGCCGTGGAAACCAGAGCCTCAAACCGGCTCACCCCCCCGATATGCAGTGTCTGCGCCAACACGTACAGCGGCGCTTTTTCCCGGGCGCAGATCCCCATACTCAGCACGCCCTGCGTGATCAACGCCGCCGCGATCCCATACACACCGATCAGCAGTATGGATCTTCCGTGCTTCCCCTGTCCCGTATGCCACAATCCGCCGATGCCCCCAAGCAAAAGCACAGGGATCAGCTCCCAAGCCCAATCGTTCCACTCCGGATATAGCCACCTTGCCTCCACATCGGAGATCCCACAGAGCAGCACGGGAACAAACAGCACCACCATGGAACACAGCAGCACGGCCCCCACTTTAGCCGCCTTCCTCGCCTGATACGCCGATACAGCCACGATCAGCAGGGTCACCGGAACCGCCAGACGATTCTTTGCAGGCCAATATAAGCCACTGGCTCGCAGCAGGTGCGCCATCATCGCCACCAGCCAGATCAACTCCACAGTCAGCAGCACCTTCCCCATATTCTTCCAACCGGATCGCGCAGCCATCCCTAACGGCAGCAGCACCACGCAGGCCGCTGCCATTGCCTGCCACCCTGCACCGGACACATGCGCCAATGGTGCCAGCATTCCCGCAGCCGTCCACGCACAGATCTGTTTGTCATTGAGTCTCTCATCGAACAAGCTCCAATCCCCCCTGTTGCTCTATAAGTGTTTCCATCCTTCGTTCCTCGGCACAGATCTGCAGCAGAGAATTCTCGGGACGGTGGTTTTTCAGAAATCCCGCTGCATGCTCCAGATCCGCCACATGCCGAGCCAGACATACCCTGCATCCGGGCCGGAACAGGGGATAAAGCTCGGCGTACTCCATGTCACGGGTATCCAGAAGCAGGTAATCCGCCGTATCCAAAAAAATCCTGCCGGAAGCATGGGCCTTCATGTCCTCCACTGCGGCCTCCAATGCCTCGCCGCAGCCTTTTGCTCCCGTATCCGTCTCTACCTCCACTGTATCTCCCCGCTGACGGATCATCACGACCTCCACCGGCTCCAGCTGCGCCGTGTCTGTTCCCGGGTGCGGCAGCCGCAGCAGCAGTCCTACTATAATAATAACCGCAAACAGGATTCCCCACCGTTTCATTTCTGCTTCCTCCGATCCAAAGGCTTCAGAGATTTGGGACGGAATTTATCACGCACCAGTCTCGTTCTTAAAATACCGGCAGATTCCAGATCTGAAAACGGAGCCAGATAGGACAGCCCCATGCTTTCAAGCCCCGCCAAATGGATCAGAACCAAGATCCAGCCCACCGCCACTCCAAACAGTCCGGCAAAGGAGGCGATCACCGCAAGGGCAAGGCGGCACAGCCGCAGCGCCTCCCCAAATTCCTGATTGGGCAGAGCAAAGCCGCTGACCCCCGCCAGACTGACCACGATCAGCGCCGCCGGAGAAATCAGACTGGCCTCCACCGCAGCCGTCCCGACCACGATACCGCCGATGATCGACACGGACTGACCGATACTCTTAGGCAGATGGATGCCCGCCTGCTGAAGCAGTTCAAATGCCAGCAGCAGTCCCTGAACCTCTGTTGCAGAAGAAAAGGGCACCGACCGTTTGCTTTCGATCATGGCACGCAGCAGGGGCAAAGGGATCATCTGCTGATGAAAAGCCGCCAATGCGATATACACAGCAGGCAGCAGCAGACTCAGCAGCATAGCCCCATAGCGCAGGATGCGGATGAAGGATGCCGACATATAGTCTACCCCCTCGTCCTCCTGACTGGTCATCAGGTATCCCAGATCCACCGGCAGCAGATATCCCAAGGGCAGACCATCCACAAGGAGCCCTACCCGTCCGGTCAGCAGCCCCTTGGCAAATTTATCCCCCCGCTGGGTGTATTGCAGCAGCGGAAAGGGCGTCTTTCGATTTCCGGTCACGTATTCCTCCACAGCCGCCGGCGAAAGAAACCCATCCACATCGATCTGGGAAAGCCGCTGCTTTGTCCGCTCCACCAATTGGGGGTTCGTCAGTCCATCGATCCACACAACCGTCACGCCGGTGAGGCTGCGCTTTCCCACCATGGTCTGATACAGCCGCAGCTCCGGTGTCCGAAGGTGGCGGCGCAGGATACTGGTGTTGGTGCGCATGGTTTCGGTAAAGGCATCCTTTGGCCCCTTCACCGTGTTTTCCACGTCCGGCGGAGAGATCCCTCGCTTTTCCGGAGTTTTTACCTCAAACGCCGCCGCTCCTGCCCCCGGAAACAGCACCACGCAGTATCCGTTGACCAGCTTCTGCTCCACAGCCTGCAAATCTTCGCAAGGCTCTGCCACACTGTTGTAGACCGTGCCATCGAGGGCCATGGAGAAAAGCTGCTCCATCGAATCCCCCTTCATGGCAGACAACGGCTTGATCACATATTCCGATGCATCCGACCCCGACACCAATCCGTCGATCATATATGCATAGACCGAAAAGCCGGAGCAGCGCAGCTGCCGAGGAATAAAATCCCCCGCCTGCTCAAACTGCTTCCGGATCATCTCATCTGTGATCTGTTCTTTCATCGGCCTCACCTCTTTGGTAAGCTTTCCCTGTTCTGACGGAAATATACCGCCGCAAAGGATTGCGGTTTCGGGGGCATCATGGTATAGTAAGAGACACTACATAAATGAAACGAGGGATATCATGGAACGCATCCGTCAGGTCGAAAAGCTCACCGACAATCCGTTTTTGAATCTTTATCAGCTGTCCACCACTCAACGCAGCGGCAAGCACAGCAAATACTATGTTTCCTCCCGGGCAAAGCAGCCCGATGCGCTGAAGGCCGTCAGTCATCAGCTCCACCCCGACGGTGTGATCCTCTACGGTGTGTATGGCGAGCAAAAGGACCGTCTGGTCCTGATCCGCCAGTATCGCTACCCTCTGGGGGACTACATTTATGAGTTCCCTGCCGGCTTGGTGGAGCCGGGGGAGGACATGCTGGAGGCCGGAATCCGAGAAATGTTTGAGGAGACCGGACTCAATTTCCACCCCATTGACGGGGGCGACTATCAGCGTCCCTTTTTCACCAGTGCCGGCATGACCGACGAATGCTGCGGCATGTGCTTCGGCTACTGTGACGGGACCCCCACCAACATCCACCAGGAGGCTTCCGAGGATATTCAGGTCATTCTGGCAGACCGTGCCGAATGCCGCCGCATCCTAAAGGAAGAAAACGTGGCGATCATGTGCGCTTATATGATGATGCACTTTATCGCCTGTGATTCAGACCCCCTGAAATTCATCGAGGAGAAATAATTTATGGCAGATGTCATCGCAGCCGTATCCACCGGCAACCAAATCAGCGCCATCGGTATCATCCGCCTGTCAGGCCCCGGATGTGCGCAGATCGCAGACAAGGTCTTTCAGCGCATCAACCATGCGTCCCTGTCCGACGCTCCCCCCAGAAAACTGGTGCTGGGAGAGCTGAGCGACGCAAAGGGCCGCATCATTGACCAGTGCATGGCCGTTTACACCCCCGGACCCAACAGCTACACCGGTGAGGACACCGTAGAGTTTCACTGCCACGGCTCCCCTGCCGTTCTGGCCGCCGGTCTGGATGCCATCTTCCGCGCAGGTGCAAGGCCCGCCGGACGGGGCGAGTTCACCAAACGGGCATTTTTGAACGGACGGATGGACCTGACCAGTGCCGAGGCCGTCATCGACCTCATCGAGGCAGAGACCGCCGATGCCGCCGCCAATGCCGCCGGACAGGTCACAGGTGTCCTCCAGAAGAAGCTCAACCCCATTTATGATGTACTGAACGACCTGTGCAGCCACTTCCATGCGGTTCTGGATTATCCCGACGAGGATATCGACGATTTCCGTCTGGAGCATTACAGCGCAGCCCTCAAATCCAGTGCAAAGGAGCTGTATGCTCTGCTGAGCACCTATGGGCAGGGGCAGATCCTCCGGCGGGGTGTCCGCGCCGCCATCGTGGGCAAGCCCAATGTGGGAAAAAGCAGCCTGCTCAATACACTGGCAGGCTTTGAGCGGGTCATCGTCACTGAGGTCGCCGGAACCACCCGTGACACGGTGGAGGAGACAGTCAAGCTTGGCTCTACCGTTCTGCGGCTGATCGATACCGCAGGCATCCATCAAACCGATGACCGCATCGAAGCCATGGGCGTGGAGCGCTCCATGGCCGCCGTCAAGGATGCAGATCTGGTGATTTTTGTCTGTGACGGCTCTCAGCCTCTGACACAGGAGGACCACCGGGTCATCGAAATGTGCTGCGATTTACAGAACGTCATCGTCCTGCTGAACAAATCCGACCTAAAGCCGGTGGTGCGCCCCATCGATCTGCCCTTTATGGACATCATCCCCTTCAGCACAAAGACCGGCGAGGGCATGGATCTGCTGACCGATGCCGTGGATGTGATGTTTGCAGGTCAAGCGCCCTGTGACGGCAGCATCCTCACCAATGCCCGCCAATACGATGCCATCCGCAGGGCCTATGAAAGCATGCTCTCTGCCATGCAGGGACTGATGACGGGCTTTACCCCGGATGCTGTTCTGACCGATGTAGAGATCGCCATGGAAGCCATGGGCGAGGTCACCGGAGCCACCGTCCGGGAGGATATCACCGCAAGGATCTTTGAACGGTTCTGTGTGGGAAAATAAAAGAAGGAACGATCATGATTTATTTAGATAACTCCGCCACCACCAAGCCCTGTCAGGAGGCCGTGGAGGCGATGATGCACGCCCTGACTGCCGGATGGGGCAACCCCAGCGGTCTTTACGAATTCGGCATTGAGGCCGCAAAAATGCTGCGCACCGCCAGAGGGCAGGTCTCAGGCGCTCTGGGAGCGCAGCCTGACCGGGTATTTTTTACCTCCGGCGGCACCGAAGCCGACAACTGGGCCCTGTTCTCGTCCGCAAAGCGGTTCGGCAAGAAGAAAAAGCACATCATCACCACCGCCATTGAGCATCACGCCATCCTGCATCCCATGAAGGAGCTGGAATCTCAGGGCTTCGACGTGACCTATCTTCAGCCGGACCCTCTGGGACGAATCACCCTCGATGCACTCAAGGACGCTCTGCGGCCGGATACCTTTCTTGTTTCCATTATGATGGTCAACAACGAAACCGGCGCCGTGATGCCCATTGCCCAGATGGCAAAGCTCATCCGCAAACGCTGCCCCGATGCGATCTTCCATACCGATGCCGTGCAGGGCTTCCTGAAGGTCCCCTTTCAGGCCAAAACACTGGGGGCCGATCTGATCAGCATCTCCTCCCACAAGATCCACGGACCCAAGGGCGCAGGTGCCCTGTACATCAGCCCGAGGCTGAAATCCTTTCCGGCGTACCTGATGGGCGGCGGTCAGGAAAATAACCTCCGCAGCGGCACCGAGGGAATGCCCGCCATTGTCGGCTTTGCCGCCGCCTGTGCCGCCGGTGCAAAAACCTTCCAAGCGGATACTGCCCGAGAAAAAGCGCTCCTGAGCGATGCAATAGACCGGATTTCCCAAATGGACGGGGTCTATATCAACGGCGCTCACGAGGCTCCCCATATCCTGTCCCTTTCCGTCCCAGGCGTGCCCACTCAGAACACCCTGAATCTGATGCAGGATCGGGGCATCTGCATCAGCGCCGGTTCCGCCTGTGCCAAGGGCCACCGCAGCCACGTGCTGACCGCCATGAACGTCAGGCCCGAGCTGATCGACGGTGCCTTCCGGGTGTCCCTGTGCAGAGACACCGCCCCAGAGGAGCTGGACGTGTTTCTGGATACCCTGCAAACCTGCGTTCTTCCCTATCAGCGCAAAGCCTAATAAAGACAAATACCCCCCGATGCGACCTGAACTGCCGTCACATCGGGGGGTATCATATGCTGTTTACGGCTCCTGCCGAGCAAGCAGCAGAGGCTCGTGCTGTAAAAACTGGTTAGAGATGATCTTGCAGATCTCACCCTTGCGGATCATTTCATGCACCTGCGCAAAGCTCACCCACTTTGCATCGGTGGTCTCCCCCTCCTGCAGGCGGATGTCCCCCAAGGGGGTCGTATTCTTCAGACAGTAAAAATCATAGAAGCTGTCCCGCTCCCGCCGGGTCTCCAGCAGCTCAAATTCCTCAGGCTCTGCCCGAATCCCGGTTTCCTCGAACAATTCCCGGGTAATGGCCTGAATGCTGGTCTCTCCTGCCTGTGCCGAGCCGCCGGAATTTTCCCATGTTCCTGCAAATGACTTTTGCGGCGCACGGCGCGTCATCAGGATGTTCCCCTTTCCGTCGTAGACCCAGACGCAGACCACCAAACCGTACTCTCCCTTTTTCCAAGGCTTCCCCCGCAGATGCCTGCGTCCGGTCAGATTCCGGTCAGCGTCATAAACATCGCTGTATTCCATGATACTCATCCCCCAAACCCATTTGGTTTATCTTAGCATACCCCCTTCGCCACCGTCAAGGAGCAATCCCCCTGCTTGACAGAATTCCCCCATACTGCTACAATGAACCCAACCCCAATCAAAGGAGGAGCCAACCATGGCAAACGAAGAAATTTTGGAAGAAGAGGCCAGCATCATCAGCCTGACCGACGAAGAAGGCAACGAGGTGGAGTTTGAGCTGATCGACTCTGTGGACTATGAAAACGCAGAGTATCTGATCCTTCTGCCCCCCGATGACGAAGCTGCCGAGGTCGTCATTCTGGAGGTCGAGCCTCACGATGACGGAACCGAGACCTATGTCACCGTCAGCGACGAAGGCACCCTGACCGCCGTCTACGAGATTTTCAAGGAGCGGTTCAAAGACATCTTTACCTTTGAATAAAAAATGTCCCCCATTTGCAGCGCACCGTGCCATGCAAATGGGGCATTTTTCTACCCTGAGCGTTCAGCCTGAGCCTCACAGTCCCCCAAGGTCAAAAAAGAAACCCCCTAAAGTCGTTGCGACTCTAGGGGGTAATATGGTAGAGACTATTGGACTCGAACCAACGACCTCTTGCGTGTGAAGCAAGCGCTCTAACCAGCTGAGCTAAGCCTCCATATCGGACGTGGACTATTATACCACAGTCCGCAGAATTGTCAAGGACTATTTCCAAAGAAAGCTTCGGAGCAGGGGCAGTCCTGCCGCCCCTGCTCCGAAAGGGTTACTTTCCATGCAGATCTGCTTTGACCTTGGACGAAGAGATCTCCGGCGTGCGGGGCAGATAAACGACCTCGCACTTTTCCTTCAGGAAGTCGAACTTCCCTTCCCAGTCATCGCCCATCACAAAAATATCCACATCGTATTTATCCACATCCGTCATCTTCTGCTCCCAGTTTTCCTCCGGGATCACCAGATCCACATAGCGGATGGCTTCCAGCATGGCCTTTCGCTCCACATAGGAAAAATAGCTGGTTTTGTGCTTGGAATTCCAGTTAAATTCATCCGTGGACAGGGCCACAATCAGATAATCTCCAAGGCTCTTTGCTCGACGGAGCAGATTGATATGCCCGTAGTGCAGCATATCAAAGGTTCCATAGGTCAGAACACGTTTCATCTCATTCATCCTTTCATGCGGTTTTGAATCCACTGGGCGCAGCGCTGAGATGCATTTCCATCCTCTGCGATCCCCTTCTCACGTTTGAAATATTCCCATTTCCTGCTCTGCTGCTCCTGATCGTAGGCCCCGATCACCGCCGTCAGCTCCTGATTGCTCTGGGCCAGAGGGAAGGGCAGCTGATCAATGGGAAAGTAGAAATTCCGGCTCTGCTTATAGGATTCCATGTCCGTTGCAAACTGCACACAGGGTCTGCCGCTCAGGCCATAGTCAAACATGGACGAGGAATAGTCCGTGATGAGCATATCCACCGCCGCCAGCAGCTCCTGCATGTCAGCATAGGCCGTGGCATCCACCACACGGTCCCCGTCATAGGCAAACAGCCCCGCCGATTTCTGCGCCGCATTGGGATGCAGCCGGATCAGCGCCGTCCACTGCCCGCCGAATCGGGCCTGACAGGCCGCCAGTACCCCCTCGGCATCCAGACCGTAGCAGTCCACAGAGCCGTCATCCCGAAACGTGGGTGCATACAGCAGAAGCCTGCGATCCTCGGGAAGGCCGAAAAATTTCCGAACCGCTCCGGACAGCACCGAATCCTCCCGAAAGAAGATGTCGTTTCTGGGGGAGCCGTACAGGGCGATCTCACCGTCATACCAGAAATCCTCCCGATAGATGCGGGTCATAAAATCACTGTTGGAGACGATCAGATCAATAAAGGAGGAGTCCTTCCTGCACTGGCGGACATAGCTTTCCGGCAGCTGCTCCTCGGCCGCCCTTTCAATGCACTTCAGGGCGAATCCATGCCACGTCTGCATGTAATACTGTCCGGATTTCTTATAATGCGCACCGCCCCGGCTGTTGTCCACCCAGACCTTTGCCGTTGACAGCTCCTTCACCGCCTGAGGGGTGCCGAAGGGGACCGTCCGAATCCCCGCAGGCATCGGCTCCTCCGGCTTTCGTGTCAGCCACACAAGATCCAGTGCTTCTCCGCTCTCCAGCAGGGTCTGTGCGATCGCCTTGGGGTTGTCGCCAAAGCCTTTTCCGCCAAAGCTGGAAAACACCACCTTGTTTTGCCGGATGGGAAGCAGCCGACACAGCTTCCACACAAGCGCCGAGGCAAGCCTTCTCTGCCAATCAGTCATGCTTTTCCTCCTCATGACGCAGCCTGTCCCGATGCAGCCAGATCACCGTGACCCGGAACAGCAGGATGGCAATTTCCGCTACACTGACCAGAATCGCCAGTGTGACCATGTTCATGCTGCCGCTGAGATAGAGGATGCCCAGATTGATCATGTGCAGGACAGAGCCGAAAATCACCGAATAGTTGGCATACTGCTTCAGTCCCATGGCGGTCAGCATGGGGAAACCCAAAATGTAGTTCGGCAGCGTGACCACCGCCACCGGAAGCATTGCCCTCAGCACCTGACCGGCAGGGCCGAAGTCTGCACCCAGCAGCAGCTTGCAGATGGGCTCCGCCCAGATGAAGCAGATCACGCACAGCAGTGTGATCACCGGGGTCAGCACCATCAGGATCTTCTTGACCAGATTATAGTCCTTGTTGCGGACCATGTACGGATACAGGCTGTCGGAAATGGGCGAAAGCAGATTCTTCCCCGTGACGATCAGCTTGTCCGCAGCCGTGTAAAATCCGGTGGCTGCACCGGTTGCCGTGATCATATCCAGAATCACCGTGTTCAGGGACGTATAGGCCGTGGTGGCGATCCTAGAATAGAAGAACACACTGGAGCGCTTGATCGACCCAAGCACATCCCGAACACTGACCCTGCATAGCCGGATGCCAAACCGCTTGTTCAGATCATAGTACGCCGCCAGCATCGCAACACCGTTGCCGATGATGTTCAGCAGCGGAATGCAGTAAAGATCCTCCGGCTTTTTCAGAACGACGAAGATCGCAACGGTGAAGAAGCCGCGGATGGCCACCGTCCGAACGGTGATGGCCGTCATCTGCTCCATGCCCCGGTAAAGATAATCCGGCATCATCGAGGTGCAGACCGTAGACAGAAAAAACAGCAAAAACAGCGTTTTCTTCTCCGCCCATGCATCGATGAATTGGCACAGGATATACAGCACCGCCGCCGACAGCACCGCCAGAACCGCCTTGGAGATGGTGACACTGGTGAGGATTTTATTCAGCATAGGCTTGTTATCCCGATTGGAGGCAACCTCTTCCGTTGCAGACAGCAGGAAGCCGAAATCGATCACCAGCTGGAAATAGACCATCACCGCCGTAGCTGCCCCGAGGATGCCGAACACCTCCGGCCCCAGGACCCGCGTCTCATAGGGGACGGCGATCAGCGCAAGGATATAGGTGGAAAACTGCAGGATCTGAAGCATCAGCGTGTTTTTCAGCAGCGTTCCATGATTTGATTTTAAGTGAAAACGAGACAAAGAATCGATCCTTTCTGTTTAAGCATTCTTTCCGCCGTCCTTCCATCGGAACAATGCAGAAACAAGTCGGTATTGCTTTGCTCCAATCAGCTTCAGCAGAAGCTTGTGCGAGGCTGACAGCTGGGACAAATACGGATTCTTACGCCAATTGGGAAAATGGGTCTGCATATATTGACTGAATTGGCCCAGAAGCTCCGCCTTGGGATCTGCCCGCGCTACCCGGACCGTTGCCGCCAGCAGGATATGATCCACCGCAAGCCGGCACAGCTCATCGCCGTAGCGCTCCCTGAGACCCTGCTGCTCAAACCAGCTCAGGATGTCATCAAAGGCCTCCAAGATCTCCCGATTGCGCATGGGGTTGCTGCTGCGCATGATGGAGCCTGAACGCATATTGCGGTAAAAATACAGATGATCCGGCAGCACCGCAATGGAGTCGGCCAGAGCAAACCACTTGCTGCTGGTGCGGATGTCCTCATACCACACCCGGCTCGGATAACGCACGCCCGAGCCAAGGATCAGCTCTCTGCGCCAGATTCTGGCCCACGCCGCCGGAAGCGCCAGCAGGAAATCCGGCTGACGGTTCAGCGAGAAGGGCTCGGGATATGCCTTGGAGATCTCCAGAGGCTCGTCATGCCCCTCCCCGTCGGTGCAGATGATCTGGAAGGAATAGATGTCTGCATGGCTTGCATCGATGGCATCGGACAAGATCCGCAGACTGTTGGGGGCGATGTAATCATCACTGTCCACAAAGAACACATATTCGCCCCGGGCGGCCTCCAGACCGCTGTTGCGCGCCCCGCCCAGTCCCTGATTCTGCTGATGGATCACCCGAATGCGCCGGGGATGCTCCCGCCCGTAGCGGTCACACAGCCCCGGGCAGATCCCATCCGTTGCCCCGTCGTCCACCAGAATGATCTCATAGTCATCAAAATCATTCGCCAGAACCGAATCCACGCACTGGCACAGGTAGTCCGCCACATTGTACACCGGAATCACAACACTAAACCGCACAAAATCACTCCTTATTTTCCTGAGAAGCTTCGGGATACCGCTTTACCTTTACCAAATAATACACCGCCGCCAGAATTGCCGACATGTAAAACGACGCATTGGGACGACGCAGGATCGCCGCGGTGAAATAGGCATGCACCAAGCACATGATCAGCGCAATGCCCCACGCTGCTGCATCCAGAGTGAAATACTGTCTCCAGTTTTTCCACAGCGCCCACACGATCAGCCACAGGAAGTATGCCAAAAACGCCAGCATCATTCCCAAGCCCACAATGCCGTACAGGAAATAGATCCCGTGGAAATCATTTTCCACATCATAGATTTCCCCGTTTACGGTAAATCTGCCCAGCTCCAGACCAAACACCCGGGCACTGGCAGGTGAGTCATTCATCAGCAGCTTTGCAAACTGGATCTTCTTGTATCGGGTTGCGGTGATGTCTTTGACATTATACGCATAGTCATAGATCTCCATGGTCTTTTCCACGCCGAAAAGCTCCACAAAGTCAGACGCATATGTTTCGTAAATGGGGATCAGGGTCTTTCTCCATGCCTGCTTCCGGGCCTCCAGCTCCTCCTCAGACAGGGGCTGCTCCTGATCAAGCTTCGGCAGCTCTGCCTGCGCAACGATCTTGTCGATGGATTCCTGACGGTCCCCCTGCACCGATTCATAAGACAGCTGATGCACCATCATGGGCGACTGGTTCATAAACGCCAGAAACACAGCTACTGCCGCCGCAAGGACCAGAGACTGTCTCCATTTTTTGATATCCACGATCAGAATGGAAACTGCCAGCCCCAGTCCGATGCCGACCATGCCCATATACGAAAGGCGGGGACCCAGAAAATACAGCGCCAGCATGCTGCCCACCAGTACGAGCCAGAAGGACCAGTGCTTCATACCCTTGCGCTGAAGCAGCAGGGTCAGTGCCACGGGGGGCAGCATCGTCAGGATGCAGCTCTGGGAGTTGGTGTTTTGAAACCAGCCGATGGTGCCTCTGCCGTCAGGATAGGTGTGGGGATCGGTGCCTGTCAGCACCGCAAGCACCTCCACAGCAAAAATGATCACAAGACATGTCAGAAAACCATACTTCATGGTGTCATAGCATCTGTCGTTGGCCCGGCACATGCTGATCAGGCAGAGGGCCGTAATGGGCATCTGCACCACACGGATGAAGTTAGCGATATCGGTAAACGGACTTTGATACCCCGCTTGGATACATGCAAAGATGTGTCCCGCAGCCAACAGCCCCAAGACACCGGCCATCACATAATACGCACGTTTATTTCGGCTGACCGAAAAGGCCGCCACGACCGTTACCGCCAAAACGCCCATTCGCAGCGCCAGCGTCAGGGAATTGCCCATCCCCATCCTTGCCATCCAGAAAGACAGCACATCCATCACAGGCTGCAGCACAAACAAGACAAACACAAACGTCGGAAGTGTTGCGGTCAGCTTTTGTTTAAGACCATTCAATTGCATAGGTAACCTCACGTTTTTTGATAAAATACTTGTACAGATAGGCACAATAATATACGATACATTATAATACCGACAAATCCTCCTGTCAATCAAATGCCCTGTCAGGCCACAATAAATTCACACTTTTCCAAAAAAACACTTGCTATTTCCATACCACTGTATTATAATACATAAGCACCATGCCGGTGTGTTGGAATTGGTAGACGAAGCGGACTCAAAATCCGCCGCTGGCGACAGCGTGCCGGTTCGAGCCCGGCCACCGGCACCAAAAGAGCAGCCATCGGCTGCTCTTTTTATTTTTATATACAGGTGATCACCATGCATTATACAAATATCCTGCCGGGGCGTTTCCTTTCCCGGCCCAACCGATTCATCGCCCACATTGAGATCGACGGACAGGTGGAGGTCTGCCACGTAAAAAACACAGGCCGCTGCCGGGAGCTTCTGCCCGAAGGCGCTCAGGTCTGGTGCCAGAGATCCGATAATCCCAACCGAAAAACAAAATACGACCTGATCTCCGTGAAAAAAGGCAGCCGGATCATCAACATGGATTCTCAGGCCCCCAACACCGCCGTCGGCCAATGGCTGAAAAGCGGCGGCTTGGGCGAGATCTCGGAGCTGCGCCCTGAAACCAAGCACGGGGATTCCCGCTTTGACTTTTCCTTCGTCAAAGACGGCACCATCTGCTTTCTGGAGGTGAAAGGTGTCACTCTGGAAAACGAGGGCATCTGCGCCTTCCCAGACGCCCCCACCGAGCGGGGCGCAAAGCACATCCGCGGACTGACCGAGGCCGTTAAGGAGGGCTTCGGCGGTTACATTCTCTTCGTGATCCAGATGGAGGACGTTTTATACCTTCACCCCAATGACGCAACAGACCCCGCCTTCGGTGCCGCCCTGCGGGAGGCTGCCGAAAACGGGGTGCATGTACTTGCGATGGACTGCCGGATCACGCCGGATTCCATGACCCTGCGCAGGCCCGTGGAGGTCCGTCTGAACCGCTGAACCAATCATATCCTCTCAAGGAGCGCCGGCAGATCTGCCAGGCGCTCTATTTCATAGTCCGCAGAGATCCCCTCCGGCGCAGACCGATGCTCCGGATTGACCCAGCAGGTCCTGATCCCTGCACGGATACCCCCCAGAATGTCCGATGTGGGGCTGTCTCCCACCATCAGGCACTGCTGCGGATCAAAGCCGGAAATCTGGGCAAAGCAGGCCTCAAAATACGCCTTGTCCGGCTTGTTGTATCCGATCTGCTCGGAAACGAATACCTGTTCAAAATAAGGATACAGGCCTGCGCTCTTCATGCGGCTGTCCTGAACCCTCCAAGTGCCGTTGCTTGCCAGAAACAGACGATACCGACCGAACAGCCTTTCCTTCACCGTCTCTTCCGCCCCGGGCAGGAAATAATGGCCCATCCCCAGAAGATTCTCGTAATTTCGCGCGACGCCGACAGGGTCCACCGGATGGCCCAGTTCTTCAAACAGCACCGCAAACCGATTCACCAGAACCTCCTCCCGGGTGATCTCTCCCCGCTCCAGCTGCTGCCAGTGCAGCTGATTGATCCGGCTGTATCGGGCGCAGATCTCATCGGTCGGCTCAACACCCGCCTGCGCAATGGCCTGCCGCACGGCGATATGCTCCGCTTTTTTAAAATCCAGAATGGTATCATCCAGATCCAGAAACAAAAACTTAACCATTGCCCCTTCTCCTTACGATCTCGTTTGCAATGGCACCGAAGGCAGGGATATCCAGAGTCTCTCCGCGTACACTGGGACTGAGCCCCACCGCCTCCAGAACCTCCTTCGCTCCGCCCTTGCCCAGCTCAGGAAAGCCGGAGGCAAGCCCGTTTTGCAGGGTCTTGCGGCGCATGGCAAAGCTGGACTTCACCACACGGAAGAACACCTTCTCGTCATCGATGTCCCAGCTGCGCTCCTTGCGGACCTTCAGCTGAATGACCGCACTGGTGACCTTGGGCTGCGGCAGGAAGCAGTGCGCCGGAACATCGAATAAGATCTCCGGCTCTGCATAGTAATTACAGAAGATCGTAAACGCACTGTAATCGGCTGTACCGGGCTTGGCTGCGATCCGCTGCGCCACTTCCTTCTGGACCATGACCGTCACGGACTCAAAGCACTCTGCCTCTAAAAGCGCCGACAGAATCGGTGAGGTAATGTAGTAGGGCAGGTTGGCGCAGGCCATGGGGCGCAGCCCCTGAAACTTCTCCGCCACCAGTGCCTTGATGTCCATTTTCAGCACATCGTTCCAGATGATCTCCAGATTGTCAAACTCCCCCACGGTCAGCTCGAGGATCGGCGCCAGTCTCTGGTCCAGCTCCACGGCGCAGACCTTCTTTGCCCGCAGCGCAAGCTGCTGGGTCAGCGGGCCGATGCCGGGACCGATCTCCAGAACTCCGGCTGTCCCGTCCACACCGGCGTCCTCGGCGATCTGCTGAGGGACCCATGGCGCGATCAGGAAGTTCTGACCCTTGGCCTTGGAAAAATGGAATCCGTGCGAAGCCAGAAGCGGCTTCATAACCTGTATATTACAAACTTCAATCATAAAAAATCCGCCTTTCTTCCGCTATGATAGCAGAAAAAAGGCGGGTTTGCAACCAAATTATCAGCCCAGGATGTAAACCTGACAGTCACGCGCGCCAAACTGCACGCACTCTGCCACGGTGTCAAAGTAAAGATCCACACGGTTGCCGCTGATGTAGTCAGGATTGCCGGTATCCTCGGCAGTCGCTACACCGTAAACATATTCGCCGTCGTTGGAGACGATGAACATCCGGGTGCCATAGGGGATCACACTGGGGTCTACCGCGATGGCACCGACCCGTGCGATGGTCCCCGTCGCCGTGATGCCGGGGCGTCCCCAGCCCTCGGTGCTGTAAGCCGTTGCCAGAACGTTCTTCACACCGGTGTAGGTCAGGACCTCTCCTGTCTCGGTGGTGATGATGCCGTCACCGATGGTGAGCTTGCCTGCCTCTCCGGCAGGAGCGCCGGTGCCCACACGGATGACCTGCGTAACGGCCTCCGTGACCACCTCACTGGAAAGTGTTCTGCGGCCGACCTCTTCGTTGTTGATGTACATGACTTCTTCTTCGATGCGGGACTCTCCATCGACACCTGCGGTGATGACCTCCTCCTCGCCCTCGGCAAGGGTATCGTCATAGGTGTACTCCGTTTTGAACGGAACGGTCTTGGAGTAAGTCTCGGTGGCGTAGTGTCTGCGGCTGATGGCGATTTCCATGCCGTCGTAGGTCTGTGCAGTCAGCGCAGGGGACACGGTATCATTGCTGCCGACGGAAATGTTCATCCGATCCAGCAGCTGCTGAACGGTTTCGCCGTAGGTGCCGGTCTTTAAAATCTGACCGCCATTGTCGATCGTGACCATCTGAATCCGCTGAACATAGATTTCAGAGTAATCACCGCTCTCCTGTGTTGTATAGGTATCATCCTTGCCCAGTGCCAAGCCGGCCTGATCCAAAACATCCACCGGATTGGTTGCGTCGGTGCTGATGATCAGCACACGATCCCCATCGGTGATCCGATAGGTATTCTTTGCTTCAGCAGACAGAGAAAAGACCGCGACCATCGCCACGGCAATCAACATAACCGCAAGAACACGGTTAAAACGCTTTCCCTTAGAGAAAAATAATTGCTGTAATCTGCGCAATGAGTGTACCTCCTTTCCTGAGATTGTGGAGAGATAAATTTTTGTATAAATTCTATCTAAACACGGTCCGTAACAAATGGTAACGAATATGTTACCTGTGTATCAGGACGGTTACATTATAACAAACTTTCCAGAAAAGTCAAGCTTTTTAAAGATTTGCAGGAATTATTACAACTTTTTCGCTTTTTATGGAAACCTTTTTATGTAAACCTTTATGCATAATTCACGACTAAAACCCCACTTTCGACTGTATATCTTGTTATATTGGTAACGTTAGTAGACATAACTTTAAGAATTATGTAACCAAAATGAAATTTTCCCGCTTTTGGTATTATGGTACCCAAAACACCCACAAAAAACAGCGGATCTCCTCCACCGGGGCCTCAATTTTTTGTCGGAAACAGCTCCTGTTTTCCACCGGGGATTTTTGTGGAAGAATGTTTGACTTCCTGCAAATAATATGCTATCATCATTCTATATTTGAAATGCTTTGACGAAGACATGGACCGGGAAAAGCTGCCCAGAGAGGAGCCTGTTTGCTGCGATGGCTCTGCACCCCTATCCTGCGCCCCACCACTTCTGAGCGGCTCGGCGGAAATGCCGGGACGGGTGCGCCCGTTACTGCGCCAATGAGTGGCAGCGCCGTGCGCTGCAACCAGGGTGGAACCGTGGAATATGAGATCATATCCCACCCCTGATCTTTCAGGGGTGGGATCGTTGTTTTTTCTACCCCAAAAACAAAGGAGGTAAAAACCATGTCAGAAGAAAACATCTATACGTTTGAAAATCCCGAGTACCGCAAGACCTACTGGCATACCTGCTCCCACGTGATGGCGCAGGCCGTCAAGCGTCTGTGGCCGGAGGTTCAGCTGGCCATCGGTCCGGCTATTGAAGAGGGCTGGTACTACGATTTCGACGCCCCCTTCGCCTTCACTCCTGAGCATCTGGCCCAGATTGAAGGCGAAATGAAGAAGATCTGCAAGGAGCGCATCCATTTGGAGCGCAGCGAGAAGCCCCGTGCAGAGGCCATCGCCTATATGCAGGAGAAGAACGAGCCCTACAAGGTCGAGCTGATCGAGGATCTGCCCGAGGATGCCGTGATCTCCTTCTATACCCAGAGCGAGTTCACCGACCTGTGCGCCGGCCCCCATCTGGACTCCACCGGACGCATCAAGGGCAATGCCATCAAGCTGACTCAGAGCTGCGGCGCTTACTGGAGAGGTGACTCCAACCGCAAGATGCTTCAGCGGATCTACGGCATCGCCTTCCCCAAGAAGGATGAACTGGACGAGTACCTGCGCCGGCAGGAGGAGGCCCGCAAGCGCGACCACAACAAACTGGGCCGCGAGCTGGATTATTTCACCACCGTCGAATCCATCGGTCAGGGTCTGCCCATCATGCTGCCCAACGGCGCAAGAGCCATTCAGCTGCTTCAGCGTTGGATCGAGGACGAGGAGCAGAAGCGCGGCTACATCCTCACCAAGACCCCTCTGATGGCCAAGAGCGACCTTTATAAGATCTCCGGCCACTGGGATCACTACCGGGACGGCATGTTCGTTCTGGGGGATGCCGAGGACGAGAGCAAGGAATGCTTCGCTCTGCGTCCCATGACCTGCCCCTTCCAGTATCAGGTCTACCTGAGCAAGGCCCGCTCCTACCGGGATCTGCCCATCCGTCTGGGCGAGACCTCTACCCTGTTCCGCAACGAGGATTCCGGCGAGATGCACGGTCTGATCCGTGTCCGCCAGTTCACCATCTCCGAGGGTCACATCGTCCTGCGTCCGGATCAGCTGGAGGAAGAGTTCAAAAACTGTCTGGATCTTGCAAACTACTGTATGGAGACTCTGGGTCTGAAGGAGGACTGCTCCTTCCGCTTCAGCCAGTGGGACCCTGCCAAGGCCGGTGTCAAGTACGAAGGCACCGCCGAGCAGTGGGATCTGGCTCAGCAGACCATGAAAACCATTCTGGACGATCTAGGCGTGAAATACGAGGTCGGCATCGATGAGGCCGCCTTCTACGGTCCCAAGCTGGACATCCAGATCAAGAATGTCTTTGGCAAGGAGGACACCCTGATCACCATTCAGATCGATATGCTTCTGGCTCAGAAGTTCGGCATGGAATACACCGACTCCGACGGTCAGAAAAAGACCCCCTATATCATCCACCGCACCTCCATGGGCTGCTACGAGCGGACACTGGCCCTGCTGATCGAAAAGTACGCAGGCGCGCTGCCTCTGTGGCTGATGGGCACTCAGGTCAAGGTCATGCCCATCACCGACCGTGCCCACGATTACGCCAAAGGTCTGGTGCAGAAGCTTCAGGATGCCGGCATCCGTGCAGAGGGCGACTACCGCTCTGAGAAGCTGGGCTACAAGATCCGTGAGGCTCAGATGCAAAAGACCCCCTATATGCTGGTCGTGGGTGACCGTGATATGGAAAACGGCACTGTCTCCGTCCGCACCCGCAAGGGTGACGATCTAGGGGCCATGACCCCCGACGAGTTCCTGGCCAAGTGCCTGATGGAAATCGCCACCAAGAGCAAGGACCTGTAAAACCGCAAAAATCCCGCTCCGATCGGAGCGGGATTTTTTAGCATTCAATTGGCTTGATATCCAGATGGTAGTCCACCTTGCCGACAGAGGACTGCTCGATCTCGATGCCATAGGCGATGTCCACCGTGCCGCCCTGCTCTGTGATATCATAGCGGATCTTCTGAGCCACCACCGAGATCATCAGTGTGCCGAACTCCACCTGATACAGCGACTCGTGGCGAACGCCCTCCTGAAAGATCATGCGGGACTGGAGCCGACCGCTGCGGCGCAGTGTTGCCCCACGCTTGCCCAGACGGAACACCGTGGTGACCCCCTCCAGTCCGGTCAGGTCACTTTCTTCATAGCTGATCTCCCAGATATCCTGATTTTGGTTCAGGGTCCCCTCCGTGACCAGTTCGATCACGTCAGGCTCCTGCCCCTCATAATTCTGGACGCTGCGGATGCGCAGCATTACCGGAGTCTGATTCATCTGGCGGCCTCCACTGCCAGCTCGACCAACCGGTCGATCAGCTGGTCATAGGGGATACCGCTGGCTGCAAACAGCTTGGGGTACATGGAAATGGAGGTAAAGCCGGGCAGGGTGTTGATCTCGTTGAACACCACCTTGCTGTCCTTATGGGTCACAAAGAAGTCCACACGGCTCAGGCCCTGACAGCCCAGTGCGCTGTATGCCCGCACCGCCCACTCACGCACCTGCTCAGCCACGTCATCGTCAATGCGCGCAGGTATGTAAGCCGAGGAAGTATCCGTGATATACTTGGCTTCATAATCATAAAATTCAGCACCGGAGTCGATCTCGCCGCAGACGGAAGCCACCGGACCCTCGTTGCCCATGACCGCCACCTCGATTTCCCTGCCGTCGATAAATTCCTCCACCAAGATCTTCTCATCATAAACAGCTGCACAAACCAGTGCATCCTGCAATTGCTGACGGTCACGGGCCTTGGATACACCCACAGAGGAGCCCGTTCCGGCAGGCTTGACAAACACCGGGTATTCAAACCGCTGTTCAATGGCATCCAGTACACGCTCCATGCGGTTTTCCAGTTCCCCTGCCCGAACCAAATGCCATGCCGCCTGAGGGATACCGGCCTGATCGATGACGAGCTTGGTCAGGGTCTTATCCATGGACACGGCAGATGCCGCCACATGGGGGCCCACATAGGCGATGCCCGCCAGCTGAAGCAGCCCCTGAATGGCACCGTCCTCGCCGTTTTCTCCGTGCAGCACAGGGAACACCACATCAATATGCTCCCGAACGACACAGTCGCCCTCGAAGCTCAGCAGTCCCTGCCCCCGCACCGGAGAAATGGTGGCCTGACGGTTGCCCTCATACTGCTCCCACTCGCCGGTGGGCAGCATGGAATAATCCGTTCCGGTGAACAGGACCCAGCTGCCCTTCTTGGTGATGCCGACGGGGAACACATTATACTTTTCTTTGTCGATATGATTCAGCACGGCTTCGGCACTGCGCAGAGAAACCTCATGCTCAGGGCTCATACCGCCGAATAATATGCAGACGCTTAGTTTTTTCATATCATAACCCTCACTTCAGAGTGTTTATTTGATGTTAATTGTCATCTACTATATGATAAAAGAAGGAAAAATACAAGTATATTTTACCTTTTCCCTCTAGTATTTTATGATTTAACTGCTATAATGGGAATCACTTGACCAAAAGGAGGGTGTACCATGCACATTGATCTGACCACCAAAGAATTCCGCCGACTGCTGGATCTTGTCTATATCGGCAACTGGGTCTTAAATTCCACCCGGGGCGAGGACCGCTTCGCCGACTACGACAGGATCGAAAGCAAGCTGTTCGGTCTATGCCAAGGCACGGGTATGCAGGCGTTGGTCGAAACCTCCAACGGGGAGGACGTCCCCTCCCATGCCTATGCCGAGGGCGGTATCCACGAGGCGATCGCCTACTACGAGGATGCCGTATTTTACGAGATCCTGTCAGAGGAATTATCCCGCCGGGATATGGACTACCAAGAGGTCACAGCCGACAACTACCCGGAGCTGATCGAAAAGATCGGCGGCTATATGGAGGAGTTTCGCTGTAACGGTGTAGACCACCTGATCCTCGACGACAAGTAAAGGTTGAATGGCTCGCCGCACACGCAGCGAGCCATTTTGTTTTATTCTGCAAGCAGGGCTTCTCCGGCACGATAGATGTCACCGGCGCCCACCGTCAGGATCACATCCCCGGGCTTTGCGTGGGTGCGCAGATATTCGGTCACCTCCGGCAGAGTCTCACAGTAGACGCTGCCCGGGATCTGCTTTGCCAGATCCTGAGAGGAAATACCGATGGTGTTGCGCTCTCTGGCTGCATAGATCTCCGCCAGAACCACCTGATCCACGCGGCGCAGCTCCCGAACAAAATCATCGAACAGCGCGTTGGTCCTTGTATAGGTGTGGGGCTGGAAGGCAAGGATGATGCGCTGATAGCCCATGGTCCTCACTGCGTCGATGGTAGCCTGAAGCTCACCGGGATGGTGGGCGTAGTCGTCGTACACATCTGCCCCGGCATAATTGCCCTTATACTCCATTCTGCGTCCGGCTCCGGTAAAGGTTGCCAAGCCCTTTTCCACGAACTCACCGGGAACCTCCAGCATCCATGCCGCGCCTGCCGCTGCCAGTGCGTTGAAGGCATTGTGCTTGCCCACCACCTTCAGCTTCAGGTGGCAGTAGGGCTTCCCGTCACAGATGACGTCAAATTCGCTCCAGTCGGCGGATGCGTTTGCCGCATGGATGCGGTTGTGATCATCCACGCCGAAGGTGACCACCTCCAGCCCTTCCAGTGCTTCCATGGTGTTGTGGTCATCGCCGTTGGCAAGCACGCCGCCGGTTGCCAGACCCGCAAAATCGTGGAAGCTCTTCTCCACCGCCATCAGATCCTTAAAATAATCCAGATGGTCCGCCTCGATATTCAGCACCACCGCAAGCGTGGGATAAAAATTCAAAAACGAGTCGCAGTACTCACAGCTTTCCACCACGATGGTGTCGCCGTTGCCCACCCGATGTCCCGCATGGAGCATGGGCAGATATCCGCCGATCATGACCGTCGGATCACGCTGTGCCTCCATCAGAATGTGGGTGACCATGGAAGTGGTGGTGGTCTTGCCATGGGTGCCGGAAATGCATACTGCGTTTTCGTATTCACGCATGATCATCCCCCAGGCCTGAGCCCGCTCAAACACAGGGATGCCCGCAGCCCGGGCCGCGGCGATCTCCGGATTATCGTTGTGGGCCGCCGCCGTGCGGATCACGCAGTCTGCTCCACGGATGTTCTCGGCCCGGTGTCCGATGGCCACATCAATGCCATGGGCGATCAGCTCGTCGGTGGAGACGGAAGAATTCATATCAGACCCGGTAACATGGATTCCCATGCCTTGCAGCACCAGACCCAGCGGGCGCATGGAAACGCCGCCGATTCCGATCAGGTGAACACGCTTCCCCGGGATCAAAAACTGGTTTAATTTTTGGTTTCTTACTATCATAAAAGGATAAACCCCCATCATCAACTTAAAAACAGCTTATATATTATACATGATTGTTTTGCCTTTTACAACTGTGATTTTCCCCTAATTTCTTTTGTGTTGCCTGAGCTTTTTCCCCTTTATTCATCTATATTTGTCAAATTGTTTCGCATATACGAAAAAAGGATGCACGGAAACGTGCATCCTTTTTGTCGTTGATATGGTATTCCGCTCAATCCCGGCGCAGCGCCTGAATGGGGCTGAGGTTTGCCGCCTTCATGGCAGGAAGCAGTCCGAACACAATGCCGATCACCATGGAGAACACCACGCTGATGACGATAGCCGGAACAGAGATCGCCACGGGGATCTGATTGTAGATGGAGATGACCTGCGCCAGACCCACACCCAGAATCACACCCACAATGCCGCCCAGACTGGTCAGAACGGAGGCCTCGGTGAGGAACTGACGGCGGATGCGCTTTTTCTTTGCGCCCAGAGCCTTTTTCAGACCGATCTCACTGGTGCGCTCCGTCACCGACACCAGCATGATGTTCATAACGCCGATGCCGCCGACCAGAAGCGAGATGCTCGCGATCCAGATCAGCTGCTGATTGGTAGAGCTGCTCACCTCCTGAAGCTGCTGTGCCTGCTGAAGCAGATCCTGCGCCCGGTATGCAATGCCGGTCTTGCTGCCTGCATTTTCCGCACCGTTCTGCTCCTGCTCATCACCTATGGAGGGTGCCGCAATGATCTGCGTCCTGTTCAGCTCATCTGCCACGGCCTTTCCTGCCTTGGTCATTTCATCGGTGCTGTTGGCCTTCACAGCCACATTCTGAGGCTGATCGAACTGAAAGCTCACAGGCCACACCGCACTGGGAATAAAGATCTTTCCGGAGGAGGTGTCAGCGTACATGTAGTAATCCTGATAGGAATTGATGGTCGGCTGAAAATCCTTGTTCTGCTCGACAATGCCTGCCACCACAAAAGGCTCGCCCTTGATCTCCAGAAGCTTTCCGATGGGATACTCCGGGCCGAACAGGGCCGTCGCAGCCTTCCGATCCAGCAGCGCCACCTTCCGATGGTTCTCATAGTCAGCCGCCGTGAAATTCCTGCCGTAGCCTACCACATAGCCGTACACTTCCATATAATACCGATCGATGCCGCAGATCTCGCCGGTGAACATACTGCTGCCTGCGTTTACAGAATCCATAGCGCTGATGCTTGTGTACAGAGACACCTGTGCCACGCCGTCCAGATCCTGAAGCCGGGCTCTTGTCTGCTCATCGATCATGCGGACGTTGTCCGGCAGAGGGTTATACGCAAAGTCATACTCCCACTCATCCCGAAACAGCCGTACCGAAACCACGTTGCTGCCCGAGCCGATCAGGTTCTCCTTGATCTGCTCATTGGTGCCTTTGATCGTGGAGACGATGGTGATAATCGCCGCAATACCAATGATGATACCCAGCATCGTCAGCAGCGAGCGCATCTTGTGCCCCCAGATCCCCTGAAAGGCAAGTCTTATATTTTCCATAATCTGCCCTCCTTAGTTACTGATCAGGTCCTGCTCGGTACCTTCGAATGTGGGCGCACCCTCCCTGATGTCCTTGCCATAGGGGAATGCTAGGAAATCCTCCATGGTCACGCCGCCCAGAATGGGGGTGCTGTATCCGTCTCTGGAAACGCCCACTTGGATCCGGCGCTTCTCCAGAACATCCTTATCATTTCTCAGATAGACATAGCTCTGATTGCCCTCGGTGCGGATGAATGCATTCTGCAGGCACATCACGCCCTCCTCCGAGGTCTGTGCTTTATAGGTGAGGCCTACGTAAGACCCTTCCATCAGATCTGCGCTGCCGTCGATGAATACCCGATAGGGATAGTAGGTCTGCTTCACGCCGCCGGGGGAATAGGAATGCTGCTCGTCACTGGGGTATTGGCCGATCTCCACGACCTCGCCCTCATAGGACTGTCCGGTCTCCCAAGAGTTGACCTGAACCTTCTGGCCCGGCTTCAGGGAATCCAGATCCAGTTCGCCCACGGCGCCCTCCACGTAGAAGCCACCGCCGCCGCTGACCTTGACCACAGGGGCCTTGCTGTCCTTGGCGTTGTCCGGCTCCAGAACCGAGGTGACCACGCCGTCAAACTGCGCGCGGACCTCCGCATCAGAGGCTTCCTTTTTCATGATATTCAGCTCGGCCTTGCCGACCTTTATGTCGATCTCCAGCTGCTTGATCTGATCCGCCTTTTCCTTGCGCATGATCTCAAGCTCCGCCTGTGTATGGCCGGAGCCCCAGTCGATGTCGGGAGGCGGTGCGATCTCCTCCTCCGTCTGCCCCGGCACGAAGAAGCTCATGGAGTAACCGCCGCTCATCCTTGCTGCGGCAGGTGCCGCCGGAGCAGCGGGTGCAGTCTCGGTGGGTGCCGGTGCAGTGGGGGCCGTCGTCTCCGAAGGAGTGGTCCCGTCGGTAGGCTCCGTCCCCTCAGTGGGCAGCGGATCGATAGGCAGAGAAGGCTCTGTTTCCGGCGGGACCGGTGCAGATACCTTAGTAAATTTCAGACCGTATTCCTGCTGGAATATCATCCCGGGCTGATCCTCAGGAGAGATCTGAAACACCACATACAGTGCATCGGGGTTGCCTGCCTGAGCCATCAGGTAGCCGATCATTCCATCGTCCACCTGAGTATCCTTGCCCAGCCAGAAGTAGTACGGGGTCAGCATCGTCCTGCCGTCACCGTCATAGGCGGTGTTCAGCTTGGTCTGATCGTCCGGAGACATGCTGTGATCCACCTGATTAGGATTCGGCTCTGTCACCGGAGGAGGCGGGATCACCATCGGCTTCATGGCATTGAGCTTCTGCAGCTCTGCCTTGGCATTTTTCAGGGTGATCTCCTTCTGCTGGATATCCAGATCCTTGCGCTCCAGTGCAAGATCGGACAGCGTCGTATCATAGGTCAGCAGAACATCGCCCTCCTTGACCGACTGCCCCTCCTGAACCATGATCTCCGTGACCTTCTGCGTCTCGGAAATAAACAGGGACTGAACCTTATCCGTGGTCACCATGCCGGAGCTTTCGCCGCCGGACATGAAGTAATCCGTATAGCCCACCACGTCCCACGAAAAGACCGGGACAGGCTTGGATCTTCCCGAGATCATTAATGCACCGATCACCACCGCGATCACCAGAACGACCGAGATGGAA
The DNA here is from genome assembly GCA_019418025.1 of Clostridiales bacterium. GTDB lineage: Bacteria > Bacillota > Clostridia > Oscillospirales > Oscillospiraceae > Faecousia. Next base: position 25,588 of record DYCR01000009.1, read on the forward strand.
ATGGTCACTATTTTCTTTTTAGTCATCCGCTCCGACCTCCTTGCGCTGGGTATTGGGGGCTGAATCGGTGATCAGGCGGCCATCGAGGATATGGTAGATCTTATCTGCGCACCGGGCAATATCACCTTCGTGGGTGATCATGATGATGGTAATGCCCTGCCTGCTCAATTGTCTGAAGATCTCCATGATCTGCTCGCCTGATGCCGTGTCCAGTGCGCCCGTAGGCTCGTCTGCAAGCAGCAGCTTGGGGTTTCCCACGATGGCTCTGGCGATGGCCACACGCTGGCACTGTCCGCCGGAGAGCTGATTGGGCAGGAACTCAAGCCGCTCGCCCAGACCTACCATCCGCAGTGCCTCCTCGGCACGGGCCCGGCGCTCCTTCAGACTGACACCCCGGTACAGCAGAGGCAGCGCCACGTTTTCCACCGCCGTCATTTTCGGCAGCAGATAGAAATTCTGGAACACAAAGCCAATGTACTGATTGCGCACCTCGGCCAGTTCATCGTCAGACATGCCGCTGATATCCCTGCCGTTGAGCTCGTATCTGCCGTTGGTCGGCACATCCAGACAGCCCAGCAAGTTCATCAGGGTGGTCTTACCGGAGCCGGACGGCCCCATGATCGCCAGATACTCCCCCTCCTGTACAGAAAGGTTGATATCATGGAGGATATGCACCGACTGCTTGCCCTGAATGTATTCCTTGTTGACGTTTTCCAATTGCAGGATCATGGCTTACCCCCCCTGACCTACCGGACCTTCAGGGACCATGTCCCCGGCTCCCATTTCAGGATTTGTGCCGTCTGCGGGCATGCCGTTCGGATCACCGGGCAGCTCATCCACGGCGGGCTGATCCGCCGCCCCGGGCTCCTGCTCAGTGCCGTTGTCAAAGTCCTCCTGACTGCGGTAGCTCACCTTGGCCCCCTCCTCACAGTTTGAGTTGGTGGGGTCTGCAATATAGTCGCTGCCGGACAGGCCGCTGACAACGGGATAACCGCCGATGGCCGGATCGTACTCGCCAAAGACCACCTGAACCGAGTCCAGCTTGCCCTGAGCATTTGCGACCCAGACCTCGCCGATGTTGGTGGCATTCTTTTCGTCATAGCGAATGTTCATCACATAGTTTTCAGGGATCACCAGACCGCCGCCGGACGCAGGAGCGCCGTCTGCCATCTGGATGTACACGTGCTGCCCAAGCAGCAGCCCCTCAGTGGAGTCAAGCTTGATATAGAACGGGTAGCTGGTGGAGCTGGACATGCTGCTGTCACCGCCGAAGCCGTTGACGGACATACCGAAGCCCCCTGCCTGATTTTCCTCAGAGCCGGTCTGTGCCGAGTTGTAGTCCACACGGCTGACGGTGCCGCTCCATGTCTTGGACGGGTCCAGTCTGGAGATCACCTTGACGCTCACACCCTCAACGATGCCTGCGGCAAGGCTCAGCTCATTGAGCGTGCCCTTGACCTCGTATGCATCCGCCTGCTGAATGGTGATGTACGGACCCTCGCCGCTTTCGTTGATCTTGCGGATGGTGCCGTTGATGGGGCTTTTTACCTCCACATCCTCCAGTACCTTTTTGGTGTAATCCAGTTCCTTTTTCTTGGCCTCTTTGTCATATTCCGACTGGGTCAGCTCGGTCTGGAGCTGGCGCAGCTGAATGTTGAGCTGAGTCTTTGCGTCGCCGGATGCAGATTTCAGCTCTTTTTCCACCGAGGAAATCTGCTTTTTCTTGTCCTCAATGGTGGCATCCAGACGGTCCACCTCAAGCTGCTGCTTATCCTGAGTCAGGCTCAGTTCATCAGAGTCATAGGAAAACAGTCTGTCGCCCTCCGACACCTGATCCCCCTGTGCGACGAACAGCTCCTTGACGGACTTTTCGCCCTCACGCTTGATCTCCACAGCGTTTTCGCTGACTACAATGCCCGCAAATCTGTCGGTTGCAAGCTCTGCGCCGGTCTGATACAGCGCACTGACCTGCTGAACGGGGACCTCACTGCCCCCTCCGCAGCCGGCAAGCCCCAGACTCATCACCAGAGCCGCTGCGATCAATTTCTTCGTTTGCTTCATCGGATTTTCCCTCCTCGATCGAGTCAAAATGTCACTGTCATGATACGATTGCAGACTTCGGAAGTCAATTTAAGAAATCTGAATTTTTCTTCTGCTTTTTTCTGGATTTCACCAATGGATCGCCCGTTGACAGCCACCATAGGGCCGCCAAAATCATGGCAAGATACACCGATGCGCTGTTGAACCGCAGGATAGACGCCGTAAAGTAGCAGTGCGCCAGTGCGCAGCAGGCTCCGATGGCCAGTCCGGCAAAATTCACCGTGAAGATCCGTCTGAAATCCAGTACCATGGCGCCAAAAGCGGTCAGGGCAAAAAAGCCGATGAAGCCAAGCATCAGCGCAAGCCCCACTCCGCCGGTCAGATAGTATATGGCGTGGAAGTCATTTTCCGGGTCATACCAAGTCACCGTCTCCTCTGCCTTTCCGGTCAGCACATCCGTGTGTACCGCCTTTTCAGACATCAGCGATCGGTTCAGTCCGAACCATCGGGAGGCCGCCGGCGAGTCCTCCATCAGCAGCTTGCAGAAGGTCAGCCGCATCAGCCGCTGACTGCCCACCACATCCACATCACGGGATTCGTGGTAGGCCTCCAGAGTCCGATCCACGCCAAAGCGGGATATCATCCCCGGCAGGAACAGCTGATACGCCTCCGAAAGCGCCTCTCTGCGCTCCTGCTCCGTTGCGTTTTCTTCCACAGCCGCTGCCTCATCGAACACCGACTGCTTGATCTGGAAATTCCCCGCAACCGCCTGCTGATTGCGCACCATGGGCGAAATGGGGAACATCAGCACAAACACCGCCGTGACCCCCAGAAGCATCAGCCCCTGCCGCCATTTGCTCCGATCGATCATCACCGTGCAGACCGCCATCCCGATCCCCGCCGCAATTAAAGATGCATAGGCCAGACGTGTCCCCAGAAGGAACAGTGTACCCATGCCGACGGCAGATGCCAAGGCGATCCTGAGCGGCTTTTCCTGCCACTCGGTCAGGGCCCACCCCATTACGATAGGGACGATCATGCCGAGGATGGCACTCTGGGTGTTGGCAAAATAGAACCATCCCCGAACACCCAGAGCCTTGTTGGGGTAGGTATAGGGGTCTGTCCCGGTCAGGCGGCTCAGGAGCATCACCACGACGATGATGCCAAGATTCACCACAATGCCACGCAGGAGTGCCGGAAAGACCCTGTCATTGCGCTTGAGGAAGGTGCAGAAGCACAGGGTCGTCAGGGGCAGCAGATAGATCCGCACCATGTTCGACAGATCCCCGAAGGGCCGGACATAGCCCGCCTGAAGGCACGCCCAGACGTGGCCTGCCAAAAAGGCTCCCAGTACACCGCCCATCAGCCAGTAATACCGCTTTCGCTCCGACAGCACAAACCCCAGAAGCACCGATCCGCAGAGCAGCCCCATCCGCAGCACCACCGTCAGGGCATTGGAAACAGCCAGATGCTCCTGCCAATAGGTCGCCACATCCAACAGGGGCTGACTGACGCAGTATACAAATACAAGCATCGGCAGCCAAGAGATGATTTTTTGCTTCATTGTATGATCGTTCTTTTGCATTTTATCACCGTATTTCCTTTCGCAGACGGTCCCGGATCAGGGGTCGTCCCCGAACGTCAGGGGCGGCTCCGTCTGCAATGAATTATGGTACATTATAGCAGACCCCCCTTTCCGCTTCAAGGCACTGCCGGAATTTTGCCGGTAAAATGTCCCAAAACCCCCGCAATCTCCGGGGATATCCCCCAAAAATTTGTCCGTCCCTATTGTGCATCCCGTGTTTTTTTGTTATAATCACAAGAAATGAATTATAATGGATGTGTATTGCTTTGAAGTATGGAATTTGGAACATTACCGCTCCGCAGGCCGCTTCGGTGAATGCGCTCGTCGCAGGGGGATATCCGCCTCTGAGCGCCATGGTGCTGGCATCCAGAGGGATGTCCGATCCCCAACAGGCCCACGGGTACTTAGACTGCAACGGTGCGCTTCACGACCCGTTTCTGATGTCCGACATGGATCTGGCTGCCGGACGGGTGGGGCTTGCCATGGACCGCGGCGAAAAGATCGCCGTGTTCGGCGACTATGACGTGGACGGTGTCACCGCCACCTGTCTGCTGACGGATTTTTTGCGGAAGCACGGTGCAAACTGCATCAGCTATATCCCAAGCCGCATGGAAGAAGGCTATGGTCTGAATGCCATCGCCATTCAGCAGCTCCATGAGGAGGGGGTCCGGCTGATCATCAGCGTGGACTGCGGCATCACCGCCATTGACGAGGCCCGGCTGTGCAGACAGCTGGGGATCGATCTTGTCATCACCGACCACCACGAATGCAAGGATCAGCTGCCCGAAGCAGTCGCCGTGGTGGACCCCCACCGTCCCAACGACCCATATCCCCACAAAAACCTCTCCGGCGTAGGCGTTGCCTTCAAGCTGGCCGCTGCCCTGTCCGGCAATCAGGACGAGGTGCTGGAGGACTATGCCGACATGGTCTGCATGGGCACCGTGGCCGATGTCATGCTGCTCCACGGGGAAAACCGGGTTCTGGTAGCCAGAGGACTCGAGTCCCTGCGCCGCACCAAGCGCCCCGGTCTTGCGGCACTGATCAAAGAATGCGGCTGCTGCACCGACAGCCTCTGCGCATCCACCATCGGCTACAATCTGGCCCCTCGGATCAACGCCGCCGGCAGGATGGGGCAGATCGGACTGGCGCTTGACCTGCTGCTGACCGAGGACCCGGATACCGCCGCCGAGCTTGCCAAAAAGCTGTGCGAGCTGAACCGGCAGCGGCAGGAGGTGGAGTCGGAGATCTACCGTCAGGCCGTATCCATGCTGCCCGACGGCAGGCCCCCGGAGGCCATCGTCCTCGCTGACGACCGCTGGCATCAGGGCGTGGTGGGCATCGTTGCATCCCGAATGGCTGAGGAATACAGCTGCCCCACCTTCCTGATCTGTCTGGACGGCGAGCATGGCAAGGCAAGCTCCCGCAGCTTCGGCGGCTTCAACCTGTTCACCTCCCTGACGGTGCTGTCTGACCTTCTGGAGAGCTACGGCGGTCACGAGCTGGCAGCCGGCTTCACCATCTCCCGCAGCAACATCCCCCAGTTCCGCAGCAGCATGTGTCAGCTTGCGGCAGGATACTATGCCTCCGGCGCGCCGAAAACCGTACTGGATGTGGACTGTGTCATCACGCCGGAGCTTTTCACCGTTCACAATGTAGAGGCCCTGTCCATTCTGGAGCCCTGCGGAAACGGCTGCCCCAAGCCCGTCTTTTCCATGGAGAACCTTCTGGTAGACCGCATCTCCATGGTCGGCTGCGGCAAGCATATGCGCCTTCGTCTGCGCAGCGGTCACCACTTCATCAATGCCATCTATTTCTCGGCAACGCCCCAGACCGCCTCCATTCAGCAGGGGGATCTGGTGGATGTGGCATTCAATGCTCAGATCAACGATTTCCGCGGAGAACGCTCGGTCCAGATGAATGTACTGGACATCCGCCCCGCCTGCAATGCCCCATGCTCTGCCGAGCTGTACGAATACACGACCCTCCACTCCGGCTTCCCCGTCTCAGATCCTGTGCCCCTGCTTCCGGATCGGGCCACACTGGGGGACGTGTGGCGCTATCTTGCCAGCTGCGGCGGCTCCCTTCAGGAAACGCCCATGTGCCTGTGCAGGAAGATCGTCCGCCGCTCCGGCAGGGAGCTGAGCCTCGGAAAGCTGATGGCCTGTCTGGATATATTCTCCGATGTGGGGCTGCTGACCATGCATTTGCAGCACAAGTACATCGTCATCCGGCTCCACCGCACCGACTCCAAGGCCGACCTGAATCAAAGTAAAACCATGCAGATCCTTCTGCATTGCAAAGAGAGCTGATCAATATGGAATCCTACGAAGAACACTACGACAGTATGGTAAAGGCCATCAACAAATACATGCCCGGAACCGATCTGGGCATCATCAATAAGGCGGTCCAATACGCCAACGAAAAGCACAAATTCCAAAAACGGAAGGACGGCTCCCCCTACATCATCCACCCACTGGCCGTGGCTGAGATCGTAGCCGAGCTGGGTCTTGATACGGATGCGCTTCTGGGCGCCCTGCTCCACGACTGCATCGAGGATACCGACGCCTCCCACGACGAGATCGCCAAGCTGTTCAATCCTACCGTGGCCCAGCTGGTGGAGGGTGTCACAAAGCTGACCCGTGTGGAATTCACCACCCATGAGCAGCAGCAGATGGAAAATCTGCGCAAAATGTTCATGGCAATGTCCAAGGACATCCGGGTGGTGCTGATCAAGATCGCCGACCGTCTGCACAACATGCGCACCATGCAGTACCAGACCCCGGAAAAGCAGATCTCCAAATGCCGGGAAACCATGGACATCTATGCCCCCTTGGCTCACCGCCTCGGTATGCAGAAGATCAAGTGGGAGCTGGAGGATATCTCCCTGCGGTATCTGGACCCGGACGGCTACAACGAGCTGATGTCCTATCTGAACGCTCACAAGGAGCAGGACGAGGCCTTCATGCGCACCATCCAGAGCACCATCCAGTCCCGCCTGTCCGCCATGGGCATCCGCAACACCACCTATGGCCGGATCAAGCACGTCTACTCCATCTATCGGAAGATGAAGGCCCAGAACAAAACTCTGGAGGAGATGTACGACCTGTACGCCTTCCGGGTCATTGTGGACTCCATCCCCGACTGCTACAACGTACTGGGCCACGTCCACGACCTGTTCAATCTGGTCCCGGGGCGGTTCAAGGACTATATCTCCACCCCCAAGCCCAATATGTACCAGTCTCTGCATACCACCGTCATCGGCACACAGGGTGTCCCCTTTGAGGTGCAGATCCGCACATGGGAAATGCACGAGACTGCCGAATACGGCATTGCCGCCCACTGGAAATACAAGCAAGGCGGCACCGGCGCCGGCGAAGAAAAGAACTTTGAGTGGGTGCGCCGTCTGCTGGAAAGCCAGCAGGACACCGACGCAGAGGATTATGTCAACTCCCTGAAGGTGGATATGTTCGACGACGAGGTGTTCGTCTTTACCCCCAAGGGCAAGATCGTCAGCCTGCCTGCCGGCTCCACCCCCATCGACTTCGCCTATGCCATCCACTCCGGCGTGGGCAACGCCATGGTAGGCGCAAAGGTCAACAACCGCATCGTCAACATCGACTCCAAGCTGAAAAACGGCGACATCATCGAGGTCCTCACCTCCAAATCCGCCCGAGGCCCCAGCCGTGACTGGCTGAACATCTGCCAGTCCAATCAGGCCCGCACCAAGATCAAGCAATGGTTCAAAAAAGAGCGGCGGGACGAGAACATCATCCACGGACGCTCTAGCTTCGAATCGGAAATGAAGCGCATGAACGTCCCCATGAGTGCCCTGAGCGACCCGGAGCTGGCACCTCAGCTTCTGAAAAAGCTGTCCTTTGATGAGTGGGACGATCTGTACGCAGCCATCGGCTACGGCGGACTCACCGCCACAAAGGCCGTGGGCCGCATTCGGGACGATATCAACCGTTCGGTAAAGACCCAGACCGCCGACAAGGTGTTCTCTCCGGTGATCCGGCTCTCAGCCGACTCCGACGCAGCCAAGCGCAACCGCCATGCCGTCAACGGGGTCATCGTGGAGGATATCGACTCGTGCATGATCAAATTCTCCAAATGCTGCGCCCCGGTTCCGGGTGATGCCATCGTTGGCTTCATCACCAAGGGCTACGGCGTTTCCATCCATCGGGCCGACTGCCCCAACGCAGCCCACCGGGACGATCCCAAGGAAGCCGCCCGCTGGGTCCGTGTTCGCTGGGCCAACGCAGACGATCAGCCCTTTGAGACCACACTGGAGCTTGAGTGCATCACAAGAGACGGACTGCTTCTGGATCTTGCCAGCACCATGACCACCGCCCGGGTGCGGGTGAAGGAGCTCAACGGCAAGGACCTGCCCAACGGTCACAGTGTCTTTACCCTGCGCTTCGAGGTCAAAAACGTGGCGGAGCTTGACTCCATCCGCACCAAGCTGCTGAATATCCGTGATGTCCTCGGCACCCGCCGCGGACAGAACTAATCATCCCACCATCGGAGGAACCAAAATGCGTGCCATTTTAACCCGTGTAAAATCCGCATCCGTCACCATCGACGGACAGTGCGTCGGAAAGATCGGAAAGGGATTTCTGATCCTCTTGGGGATCGGCCCCGAGGACACCGAGAAAGAATGCAGGGCTCTGGCCGAAAAAGCGCTGGGGCTGCGCATTTTTGAAGATGAGAACGGCAAGATGAATCTGGGTCTGGAGCAGGTCGGCGGTCAGGTCCTGGTCGTCAGCCAGTTCACCCTGTACGGCAGCTGCCGCAAGGGCCGCCGCCCAAGCTTTACCGGCGCGGCTGACCCTGAACTGGGCAACGCCATGTATCAGCGATTCCTTGCCCTGTGCAGTGAGCTGGGCTATGAGCCCCAGCACGGTCAATTCGGTGCCGACATGAAGGTCGAGTCCATCAACGACGGCCCCGTGACCCTGATTTTAGATACCGACGAATTACTCGACCGGAGGAGAGGCTAATGAATATCATCTGTCTGCCCCTAGGGGATTATCAAACAAATACCTACATTCTCTATCAGCAAGGTCAAAGCCAATGTCTGGTCATTGACCCCGGCTACGAGGCCGACACCATCCTTCACCACACTGCTCAGCACGGTCTTGCTGTCGAGGCGGTCCTGCTGACCCACGGACACTTTGACCACGTGGGCGCAGTGAAGGCACTGGCGGCAAAGACCGACTGCCTTGTCTACATCAATCCGCAGGAGGAGGCACTGCCCCACATGTTCACCGCCGGAAAGCTGTTTTACACCGACACCTATCAGGATGGGGACACCCTCACCCTTGCAGGGCTGACCTTCACCGTCCATGCCACCCCCGGCCACACCCCGGGCTCGGTATGTCTGGACTTCGGCTCGGACATGTTCACCGGAGACACCCTGTTTGCCGGCTCCTGCGGCAGGACCGATCTGCCCGGCGGCGACAGTCAGCAAATGCGCCTGAGCCTGCAAAAGCTTGCCGAAATGGACAAAGACTGCTCAGTCCACCCCGGACACGGCCCCTCCTCCACACTGGAGTGTGAACAGCGGACCAACCCCTATCTCGGAGGAATCCTATGAAATTAAGATTCATCGGTCACGAGGACCGATATGCCATCGAGCAGCTGCAAATGGCGCTGTTTCCTTTAGAGGCCATGGAGAAAACCGACGAGGCTTTTACTGGTGACGGCGCTGTCTCTGCCCTGCATCGGGGCAGGACATGGCTCACAGCCACCACCCGCATCTGTAAAAACGGAAAAACCAGCTGCGCCACCAAGCGGCTGAAGGCCGACAGCGAGACCATCAAACTCCGCCGGCAGATCCTTCAGCAGAGCTACTATCTGGCGGCACTGCCCCTTCTGGAGCAGGCTCCCGCATGGGGCGGCCTGTCCGGCGTGCGCCCCACAAAGATCACCACCAAGCACCTGCTTGAGGGCGGCACCGAGCGCTCGGCTGACCGACTGATGCGGGATGTTTACTACGTCTCGGCCCCCCGCAGGGCCCTTGCCATCGACTGCTCCAAAGCAACGGTGAAGGCCCAGTCCCTGCTGATCCCCTCGGACGTATCCTTATATGTGGGGATTCCCTTCTGCCCCACCCGATGCAGCTATTGCAGCTTTGTCAGCCGCACCATCGGCAAGCGAACGGAGCTTCTGGAGCCTTATTTGCAGGCACTGCTCACCGAGATCCGGCACACCGGAAAGCTTCTGGCAAATTCCGGCAGGCAGGTTCGTACCATATACATTGGCGGCGGCACCCCCACCACTCTGAGCGCCGAGCAGCTCAGACAGCTGATCGGCTGCATCCAAGAGTCCTTTGACCTCTCCCGGTGTCTTGAATTTACCGTGGAGGGCGGCCGACCGGACACACTGGATCAGAACAAGCTGGACACCATTGCCCGCTGCGGTGCCGACCGCATGAGCATCAATCCCCAGAGCATGATCGACTCGGTGCTGTCTGCATGCGGACGCATCCACACCGCCGACGACATCGAGCATGCTTACCGTCAGGCGGTGGACGCAGGCTTTAAGGGCATCAACATGGATCTGATCGCCGGTCTGCCCACAGACACCTTCGGCGGCTTCCAAGAGTCTATCAACCGTGTGATCGGCCTGTCCCCTGACAATATCACCGTGCATACTCTGGCCATCAAAAAAGCCGCCGATCTCTATCAGGACAGGAGCCGCCTGTCCCCGCAGGAGGAGGTTGCCCGGATGGTCAGCTATGCCGAGGACACCCTCCGTGCCGCAGGCTACCGCCCCTATTACCTTTACCGTCAAAAATATATGTCCGGCAGCTTTGAGAACGTGGGTTGGTGCAAACCCGACACCGAATGTCTGTATAATATCTACATGATGGAAGAGCTGCACACCGTGATCTCCGTCGGCGGAGGCGGCATGAACAAGGTCAATTTCCCCGATGGAACCATCAAGCGGTTTCACAACCCCAAATTCCCCGAGCAGTATATCCAGATGCTTGACGATGTGCTCAGGCAGAAGGAAGAGCTGTTCCAACTGATGAAAGGAAGCATGTAATTGGATACCCTGATTTCTAATGTCACCATTGTGACCATGAACGAGCGGATGGATGTGCTGTTCGGCGGCTATGTCGGGATCACCGACGGAAAATTCGTCCACATCGCAAAAGTCCCGCCCAAGGAGCAGCCCGCCGAGATCATTGACGGCACCGGCATGGTGCTGATGCCCGGCCTGATCAACTGCCACACCCATCTGGCCACCACCCTGCTGCGCAGCTACTGCGATGAGCTGAGCATCACCGAGGCTCTGGAGGCCCAGCTGCAAAAGGAAGCAAAAATGGACTCCCGCTGCGCCAAGGCCGCCGCAGTCATCGGGGCCGCCGAATGTCTGCGCTTCGGCATCACTTCCGTGTCTGACCTCTACTATTATCCGGAGGCCACCGCCGAGGTCATTGCCGAAAGCGGCATGAAGGCAAACCTCGCCCTCTCGTCCTACCGTTTCATCGACCAGTGCGAGGAGTTTGACTTCCGCACCGATCCCCAGTGCGCCGAGATGCGCCGTGTCGTGGAGAAATGGCACAACTATGACAACGGCAGGATCAAGATCGATGCCGGCATCTATGCCGAATACACCAGCAACTATCCCCTGTGGGAAAGCCTTGCCGACTATGCCGGAGAAAAGGGACTGGGCTTCCAGCTGCATCTGGCTCAGAGTCAGGCCGAGGCAGATTCCTGTGAAGAGCGCACCGGACTGAGCCAGACGGAGCTGCTCAGCTGCCATCGTGTCTTGGAGGTCCCTGTCACTGCCGCCGGCTGCAACGCCCTGAGCGACATGGATCGCAAGATCCTGGGCAAGCATAAGGCCTCCGCCGTTGTCCTGCCCATGGCAGACGCAAAGCAGGGCCGCGCCTGCGCCCCCATCACCGAATGTGTCCAGTCCGGCATGAATGTGGCTCTGGGCAGCGACGGTGCCATCGAGGCCGGAAACGTGGACCTGTTTGAGGTCATGCGTGCCGCCGCCATGAGCGTCCGTGCCGCGAAGGGGCAGGCCGATGCGCTGCCTGCACAGGCTGCCCTGATGATGGCAACCGTCTGCGGTGCCCGCGCGCAGGGCCGTGCCGAGCAGTGCGGCATGATCAAAGAGGGCATGGATGCCGATGCCGTGCTGCTGGACTTTTCCGCCCCCCACCTGATGCCCTGCCACAATGTGGTGAACGCACTGGTATTCAGCGCCAAGGGCGGCGACGTGGCAATGACCATGGTACGCGGCAAAAAGCTGTACGTAAACGGCAAATTCCCCACTCTGGATCTGGCCGAGGCCGTTCAGGAAATCACCGAATACGCCATGGGTAAGCTCTTTGATGAGCAGCCAAAGGAATAAGGAGTATCCCCATGTCTAACGCAAAAAAGCAATCGTTTCTTCACGGCGCCGCCCTGCTGGCCATGGCAACCGCCATCGTCAAGGTGATCGGCGCACTGTACAAGATCCCTCTGAACTCCATCATCGGCACCAGAGGCTTCGCTTATTTCAACACCGCCTATGATATCTACTCGGTGCTGCTGATGGTATCCACCGCCGGACTGCCCCTTGCCATGAGCCGGATGATCTCCGCCGCCAGCAGTCTGGATAACCCCCGGCAGATGAAGCGGATCTACCGCACCGCCCAGACCATTTTCATGTCGCTGGGTCTTGCCGGAACCCTGCTGATGACCCTGTTTTCCCGTCAGCTTGCCGCATTTCAGCAGCAGCCCAATGCATGGGCCGCCATTGCTTTTCTGGGGCCGTCTGCCCTGCTTGTGTGCATGATCAGTGCCTTCCGGGGCTTCTTCCAAGGTCAGGGGAACATGATCCCCACCTCCGTCAGTCAGGTCATCGAGGCCATCATCAAGCTGGTCGTAGGCTTGGGCGCGGCCTTCCTCCTGCTGCGGTTCACCAAATCCATCCCCCTTGCCGCAGGCGGCGCCATTCTGGGTGTCACGGCCGGATGTCTGATCTCCACCATTTATCTGTTCAGCCTGTTCCGCAAGGCCTATCGGGCACTGGACGAGGGTGACCCCAATCAGAAGGTAGACAGCTACGGCTCCATTGCAAAGGAGCTTCTGCGCATCGCCGTCCCCATCACCATCGGCTCTGCCGGCCTGCAGATCATCACCATGATGGAGGTCAAGGTCTACATGACCCAGCTGCTGGCCACCGGATTCACGCAGGATGCGGCAGACTCCATGAAGGGCATCTACAACATGTCCCAGACGATCTTCAACCTGCCCTGCGCCTTCATCACCCCCATCACGGTATCGGCGATCCCTGCCATCACCAGTGCGCTGACCCTGTGCCGTCACGATCAGGTCCGCAGCACCGAGGAATCCGCTTCCCGGATCACCGCCCTGATCTCCATGCCCTGCGCCTTCGGCCTTTACGTTCTGGCTGAGCCTGTCATGGCTCTGCTGGGCGGTTACACCGGCTCGAATCTGGAGCTGGCAGCCAGCTTGATGCGGGTCCTTGCCATCTGTATCATCTTCAATTCCACGGTCATGCTGACCAACACCATCATGCAGGCCCACGGCCACGTGAACCTGCCGGTCATCAACATGTTTATCGGCGGCTTCCTGAAGCTGATGATGGTCTACTTCCTGTCCCGCAACCCCTCCATCAATATCGTAGGTGTCCCCATCGCCACCGTCTGCTGCTATCTGTGCATTACGGGGCTGAACCTGTTTGCAATGGGACGGGTCATCAAGGAGCCCCCTCAGATGGTCCGCAATATGCTCAAGCCCATGCTGAGCGCCCTTGTGATGTCGGCTGCCGTCTTTGGTGTTTACTATGCAGCCGGTCGGGTGTTCACCCTCGGCTCGTCTCTTGGCAAGCTGGTGCTGTGCGCAGTACCCATCGCCGTGGGCGCTGTGGTATATGTGATCTGCGTGGTGAAGCTCAAGGCCATCACCAAAGAGGACTGTCTGCTGCTGCCAAAGGGCGAAAAAATTGCAAAACTGCTGCGATTGGATGCATAAATATCAAAAAAATGTAGTTTTTTCCCAGATTCCCCCTTGCATTTCCAGTCTGAATGTGATAGGGTAATACCCATCCATTATCCTGAACAGAGAGGTAAGCATATATGAACAAAACAGAACTGATTACACTGGCAGCTGAGAGCGCCGGACTGACCAAGAAGGATACCGAGCGTGTCATCAATGCCACTCTGGATGCGATCACCAACGCCCTGATGAATGACGAGAAGGTCCAGCTGTCCGGCTTCGGCATCTTTGACGTAAAGACCCGTGAAGCCCGCACCGGCCGCAATCCTCACACCAAGGCTCCCATTGAGATCCCCGCCACCAAGGTTCCCGTGTTCAAGGCCAGCAAGGCTATGAAGGACCTGATCGGCAAGTAAGGAGAAGGCGTATGCGGCTGGATAAATATCTAAAGGTTTCCCGACTGATCAAGCGCCGCACAGTTGCCAACGAAGCATGTGACAACGGCCGCATCAGCGTGAATGGTCGTGTGGTGAAAGCCTCCTACGACGTCAAAGTGGGCGATAAGATCGAAATTGCTCTGGGCTCCCGCACTCTGGCGGTGGAGGTCCTTCAGGTTGCAGAAACCGTGCGCAAGGACGATGCCGCCGGCATGTACAAGGAAATTTAAACAAAGCCCCGGAAAAGCGTTTGCTTTTCCGGGGCTTTGAGTGTGTCAAACAGTCTGCCCGAGTTTGACGCTTCAGCGGCAAAAAGACCAAATCATTTTCCACGGGGGCGTGTACCTCGGGGAAAATACTGCTCTGCCTGAGCGTGTGAAATTTGTCCGTCATTGACGGACAAATTATGCGCGGGTCAGGCTGCAAAAAACATGTCGAAAAGCCCTAGAAGGGTTTTTCGACAGTCTAAAATCCCCGGGAAAGCGTTTGCTTTCCCGGGGTTTTCAGCAATTCAGATCAGGCATTTACCGCCGCAACAAAGCGGTTGAAGCCCTCACGCCCGTGGGGCGTGTTTTTGTATACGCCTGCGTCCTCCAGAACCTCGGCAAATACCTTGCCGGTCTCCTGCAGGATGATATCCAGTGCGTTTTCCTTGGTGAAGGTGTACTTGCTCTTCAGCTCATCCACCCAGACTGCGTGCTTGCTCAGGACCTCATCTGCACGAATATCTGCACCTGCCACAATGGCAGCTGCCAAATCGGTCAGCTCACCCTTCAGTCTGCTGGGCAGCACCGCCAGACCCATGACCTCGATCAGTCCGATATTCTCCTTTTTAATGTGGTGCTTGTCCGCATGGGGATGGAACACACCCAGAGGATGCTCCTCGGTGGTCAGATTGTTCCGCAGGACCAGATCCAGCTCAAACAGCTCTCCACGGCGGCGGGCAATGGGGGTGATGGTGTTGTGGGGCTCGCCCTCTGTCTCTGCAAAGACGGTGCAGTCGGGATCTGAATAGCCTCTCCATGTATTCAGGATCTTTTCGGCAAGCTCTGCAATGCGGACAGGGTCCCTGCCATCCAGACGGATGACGCTCATGGGCCACTTGACGATGCCCGCCTCGATATCCTCATATCCGGCAAAGCTCAGCTTCTGGTCAATGGGAGCCGTCTCCATGGCGAAGGTATAGTGTCCGCCCTGAAAATGCTCATGGCTCAGAATGGAGCCGCCCACAATGGGCAGGTCTGCGTTGGAGCCCACAAAATAATGGGGGAATGTCCCCACAAAATCCAAGAGCTTTTCAAATGCGGAGCGGTCGATCTTCATGGGCGTGTGCTGTTTGTTGAACACGATACAATGCTCGTTGTAGTACACATAGGGAGAAAACTGCATGCACCATGCCTCACCGGCCACGGTGATGGGCACGACCCGGTGGTTCTGCCGAGCAGGATGGTTCATCCGGCCTGCGTAGCCCTCATTCTCCACACACAGCTGGCACTTGGGGTAGCTGGACTGGGGTGCATTCTTTGCCGCGGCAATGGCCTTGGGGTCCTTCTCGGGCTTGGACAGGTTGATGGTGATATCCAGCTCGCCGTAGTCAGAGGCGTACTTCCACCGCATATCCTTGGCGATGCGGTAGCGGCGGATGTAGTCGGAATCACAGCTGAGCTTATAGTAGTAATCCGTGGCCGCCTCAGGGCAGGTGCTGAACTTTTCACGGAAGGTGCCGATGACCTCTCTGGGCATGGGGGTCAGCAGGCCCATGATCTTGGTGTCAAACAGATCCCGGGCGGTGATGTTATCCTCACACAGACCGTTGGCGCAGGCATAGTCCAGAATCCCCTTCAGAATCTCCTCCAGATTTTCCGTCTGCTCTTCGTGACTCTGCACGTATTCGTCCTTGCCCAGAGCCTCCAGAAGGCGGTTCTGCAGAACCATGTGGTCCTCAGGCTGTGCCAGCCCCGTATTCATGGCATAAGATACCAGTGAGTCGATATATGTTTCAATCTGCATGATCAAACCTCCATCTTTACGCCGCCCTGAGGACGGATGTCCAGTACATGGCACGCGCCTTCGCCCAGTGCCGCATCAATGCCCCCACGGAAGGATTCCAGAAGATCCATGGGCACGAACGCCTGTACGGTTCCGGCAAAGCCGCCGCCGTGGACACGATAGGCACCGCGTCCCTGCAAATAATGCTCGCACAGTCCCAGTGCAACCGCCATAGCCTGCTGGTCCACATAGCCCAGAGGGATGACGTTTTGCAGGTACATCCAAGAGGAGAAGCCGGACTCCTTGGTCAGTCTCAAAAACTCCTCAAAGTTTCCTTTTTCCAGTGCCTCCACCTGACGGGGGACCCTGCGGTTTTCATTGTACTCATGGATGGTGCGCATGATGGCCCGATCTGTGCAGACCTTGCGCAGCTCCGGAAGGGCGGCATAGAAATCCTCCTCGGGGATCTCGGTGATGACCTCCTTGCCGAAAAATTCGCTGACGGTCTTGAGTTCTCTGGTGACCGCTGCATATTCATCCGTCAGATCTGCATGGTCGGCCCGGGAATCGATGATGCATAGAGCATGCCCGGTGGTGGAAAAATCGAAATCCACAGGGCGGATCACAGGATGATCCTTGTCAGCAAAATCGATGGTGACCAGTCCGCCCACCGCAGATGCCGTCTGATCCATCAGACCGCAGGGCTTGCCGAAAAAGACATTTTCCGCATACTGACCGATCTGGGCGATCTCCGGCTGAGAGACTCTGCCATCGAAGAACAGATGGTTGATGATGGTGCCGATCAGGACCTCGTAAGCAGCCGAGGAGCTGAGGCCGGAGCCGGGCAGCACCGTGGACTCCACGTATGCATCAAAGCCCTGCACCTTGCAGCCCAGCTGGGCAAAACGGGCCGCAACACCCCGAACAAGGGCCGGAGTTGAGTTGATCTCATCCGCCTCCGGCTCCAGACGGCTCAGATCCACCTGACACATGGGATAGCCCTGAGACTGTATCCTGATCAGGTTGGTGCCGGTTACACGAACCGCTGCCTGCGTATCCAGATTGACTGCGCCTGCCAGAACACGTCCACGCTGATGATCGGTATGGTTGCCGGAGACCTCGGTGCGACCGGGGGCAGAAAAATAAGCTTCCGGATCGGTGCTGAAAATAGCAAAAAAGCCCTTGTCGAGCATGGTTTTGCGCTCGGGGCTCAGATACAAGGTCGGTGCGCTCATAGAATTTCCTCCTACATCGGAACCGATGCAATGCTCAGTTCCCATAATTTGACGTTATAATTATACAGCCTGACCCTCTAAAAAGAAAGAACAGAATCATTGCTTTTGTGACCTTTGGCGCAAGTAACAAAATTACAGGGATATTTTATACAAAATGCCCATTCCCCCCTCGAGCCTGTATACAGAAACCGCAGCATGGAAATCATGCTGCGGTCCCTGTCTGTTAATATTGAGGAATCCTGATCGGATGAGATCAGCGCATAGGGTGATGGCAAATCAGAGCGCCTTGACTGCGGCGGTAAATTCATCCTTGGTCATACCCTGAAAGCCCATTTTCTCCAGTGTTCGTCCGGTGGTAAAATAATCGGTATCATTATACGCAGAGGCAATGTGGATGCACGATTCCACAATAGGCACCCGAATGCCGCACATTTTCGCCAGCTCGTAGCAGGGCACCAACAGATAGGCAACATCCTCTGTGACATATCGGGACTTGGAGCTGTTGGGTGCATTGTTGATCTTCCCATGGGTGGTGGATGCTCGGTTGAATTCGTGGACGGTGGCATAGTCGCTTGCATAGAGGGCATTCATCGCCTCTAGCTCGGTCCTGAGCTTCATGCCCAGTGCCTCACCCACGGAAAGGCGCTCCAGATCCATCCGAGCAGCTGCCTTGGCCGTTGCCACGCTGCAGCAGTCCTTATAGTAGTTAAACTCCCCGTTGAAGTTCTCCAGAATACCCATGTTCAACGTCGTCAGCAGAGGATGTCCGCCGAAGTTGATGTTTTCAAGGCCTGCGGCGATGGGATTGGGCAGAACCTCCACAGGAATCGGCAGGATATCCTTCAGTTTCTGAGCTGCATCCTCCTTGGTCATCCCCGACTCCATAATGCTCAGGGGCAGAAATTCCTTCAAACCCATGATGGTGATGACACCTGGGCTGACGATCCGGCAGGCCCAGGGGATGGAGATCGCATCTGCAAAGGTGATCTTCAGCTCCCCCTTGCCGTTGTCTCTCAGCATCTTCTTCAGGACCAGTCCGCCATAGTTGCCCGGCATCAGCAGGACAAGCTGACCGTCCTTCAGATGGGGCATCATGGATGTAAACAGTGGCTCCTGAGCAAAGGACGGAGCAACCATAACAAAAATATCCGCAAAGGCCATCGCCTCCTCGATATCACTGGTTGCAAGCTCGATCTTGGAAAAGCCCGGGAAGCACATCTGGCAGCCATGCTCCTCAGCCAGTGCCTCAATGCCGCCGGAGCTTCTGATCGCCTTGATCTGGGTGTCGAATTTGGGGTCGTCATATATGCAGACGCTGTGCCCCAGCTTTGCAAAATGATATGCCGCAGTGACACCGCCGTTTCCGGCACCGATAACTGTTACTTTACTCATAATTGATCTCCTCCTAAAAATAATGTGGTCTATTTACAGAAAAATGCTTCCCAGTGTCAGGATGGTGGATGTAAGGATGATGATGCCGACAAAATACGGCATGATATGCTTGACCCACCGCCCATAGGGGATGTTGGTCAGTGCCAGTGCGCCGATCAGGACGGCTTGGGTGGGTGAGATGAAGTTCATGGTCTCAGAGCCTGCCTGACACGCCATGACAACAAACTCTCTGCCGATGCCGATAAAATCCGACAGCGGTGCAAGGATGGGGATGGTCGCGGTCTGAAGTCCGGAAGATGACGGAATCAGCAGCGACAGGGGGATATACAGCAGATAGGCAATGGCAGGAAACACCTCCGCCTTCAAGTGAGACAGCAGCTGCTCGCCCGCATGAAGCACCGTGTCGATGATCAGGCCGTCCTTCATCACAACAGACAGGCCCTTTGCTACGCCGAGAATCAGCGCAACGCTGAGGATATCCTTTGCCCCGGCAACAAACAGATCCACGATCTTCTTTTCGTTGTAGCGGTACAGCTTCCCGATCACGATCGCGCCTGCAAAAAACAGCATGGTCATCTCCGTGAAATACCAGTCGCCCAGTGGGAGGCTGTGTCCGATCACCGCCCCCAGAACAGGGACATCCATCAGAAAATTATGAATATTCTGAAAGATTTGAATATTAAACTTGCTACTCCATGGAATAATTGCTAAAATCATGATCAGGAACATCACGCCGAAAACCGTGATGACCGCCTTGCGCCTGCCGTCGAACTCCGGCGCATGCTCCGAAACATCCTTCTGGAAGGGTGCATCGGTGATCTGCCTGAGGTCGTAGACAATGGACTTGGTGGGGTCCCTGCGGACCTTCTCGGCATAGCGCATCACAAAGAAGATGCTGAATGCAAGGGCCGCCGCAAATAAGATCACACGGCTGACGATACCGTCGCCCAAGGAGATCCCCGCCAGATTGGAGCCGATGCCCACGGAAAACGGGTTGATGATGCCGCCCAGAATGCCGGCTCCGGCACCCAGAAACACCACCATGACGCCCGTGACCACATCATAGCCCGCCGCCAGAAGGATGGGCAGGATGATGGGATAAAAGGCGATGGTCTCCTCTGCCATGCCGTAGGTGGTGCCGCCGATGGCACAGATGGTCATCAGGATGGGGATCATAATCTTTTCCCGTCCCTTCAGCCGGACCACCACCTTGGAAAGGGCCGCATCAATGGCCTTCGTTTCAAAAAGGACACCAAGGCAGCCGCCCAGCACCAGCACGAACAGTGCAATGTCGATGGCCTGCCGGAAGCCCTCCACCGGAGCATGCAGGATATCCCACAAGCCCTGCGGATTCGCCTCCACCGTGTGATAGGTCCCCGACACCGGAGCTGCGTCCACGTATTCATACTGTCCGGCAGGGATGATAAAGGTGAGCAAAGCCACAACAGCAGTCAATATCAGGAGCGTCGTAAATGATGTCGGCATCTTGAATGTTTTCTTTTTCATGGTTACCTCCCCTTTCTTGTTGTAATAGTAACCAAAAACTATGTTAGAAAAATCAACCTCTTATAGCAGAATAAATAGAATCGTGTTAAAATGTATAATACGATCACTCTGATACAGAAAGGTCCGTGATACATATGAACCGCATATGCCTTGTTGAGGACGAGGCTGATCTGAGCCAAATGCTGAAACTCTATCTGGAAAAGGCCGATTATACGGTCTGCTCCTGCGCCACGCTGATGGAAGCCCGCCGGCATCTGGATGATTCCATCCCCCTTTGGGTCATTGATATCATGCTTCCGGACGGAAACGGACTGGAGCTGCTGAAGGAGATCAAGCAGAAAAACCCCCACACGTCGGTCATCATCATCTCCGCCAAGGGGGATCGGTTTGATCGGGTGGCCGGCTTTGAGATCGGCTGCGACGACTATATCTGCAAGCCCTTTCTTCCGGCCGAGCTGGTCTTTCGCGCCGATCGGATCTACAAGCACCTGATCGGCAAGAATCCGTCAGGCGACTGCATCGAGATCGGAGGATATGCCATCGATCTGTCCAAGCGCATCGTATCTGAAAACGGCCAGCGGATCGACATCACCAGCAGGGAACTGGACGTTGTCCTCTTTTTTATCCAGAACGAGGGACAGGCCGTTTCCAGAGAGCAGCTGCTCACCTCCGTCTGGGGGCATGATTATTTCGGAAACGACCGCGTCGTGGACAACTACGTGAAAAACATCCGAAAAAAGCTGCCTGATTTGGAGATCGAAACCATTTACGGCTACGGTTACAGGTACAACTCATGAAAAAAGGAAAAATCCAGCTCAGGACCCGTCTCATCTGGGGGACGGTCATCTTCACCCTGCTGATCACCCTGCTCTCCATGGGCGTGGTGTACTATTGGTCGTTTTATCATTTCGGCACCATTTTCGAGGATCGGGTCATCGATGAATACATCCTGCGCCAAAAGCAGGAGCTGGGCGTGGAAAATGAGTGGATTCTCGGCATCAGCACCCACAGCATCGACGTTGTCCGCCAGATCCACGGAGACGTGACGGCGGAGGTCATCGAGGACAGGGCAGAAAAGCAGGAGGAGCTTTCCAAGCTGTATCGGGAGACCATCGACGGCAAGCATCTGATGTACACCATCCGTCTGGACACCAAAAACGGCGAGACGATATACGAATACTCCATCATCAAGGATATCTATTGGGAGATCTTCCCCAAGATCGCTGCCGGATTTTTATTCTTCTCTCTGATCCTCGTGGCCCTCTCCATCTGCTACACGCAGTATGTCAGCAAGGGCGTGTCTCTGGATATCCACCGCCTGCGGGCCTACACCAAGCGGATCGCCCGGGGAAAAGAGGTTGGTCAGATTGAGATATGTACCTATGACCCGGAGCTTCAGGCATTGGTGTCTGACCTGCGGATCATGAAGGACACCATCGCCAACGACAACGCCATGCGCCAAACCACCCTGCAATATATCTCCCATGAGATGAAAACCCCCATCATGATCATCGAGGGCTATGCCACCTCGGCAAAGGATGAAATCTATCCCAAGGGGGATCTGGAGTCCACACTGGACACCATCCTCACCCAGACCGAGCGCATGCGCCAGAAGGTCACTGATCTGCTGACCATCGTGCGTCTGGAGGGCTCTGCCGAGATGGATCAGACCCAGAGCCTCTGCGCAAGGAGCTGCATCCAGGAGGTGTTTTCCCTGCTTGCAGGCAGCGGCACAGAAAAACGGTATTTCATCCACGTTGATCCGAGGCTTTATCTGCGCGGGAACGAGGAGAGCTTCAAGATCCTGTTTGAAAACCTCATCTCCAATCAGCTCAAATACGCAAAGACCATGTTCTCCATCTCCGAAAAGATCCACGACGGCATGCTCACCCTCTACTTCTATAATGACGGCCCCGTCATCAGCCCCGAGATTCGGGAGCGGATCTTCCAGCCCTTTGTCAAGGGCTACAACGGCAGCACCGGTCTGGGGCTGTCCATCTGCCGCACCATCCTGCGTCAGCTCAGCGGTGACATCCGTCTGGCCGAGACAAAAAAAGGCACCATGTTTATTGTGGAGATCCCCCAAACCCACTGGAGCCTGCAATCGGAGCCCCTGCCGCCCCATGCCTGACAAAGCCCCCTGCCCGACGTTTTTTCGGACAAGGGGGCTTATAAAATCCCCTTTTCTACTTGACAAGCCCCTAAAAAAACCATATAATGATTCACGCAAATTGAATCGGACAGTTCGTAACCATCCTGTCGGTAAACAAAACTAGGATTTGCTCGCTCAGGCGGGTGTGGATGGGTGCATTTTTGCGCCCGTTTTTTGTTTTATGGGGGTGGTGTCATGCTGCCCTTTTTTACTTAGGAGTGAAAACCATGACAAAAAACACCAAAAACATCACCCGAGGGGCGATCATTGCCGCAATGTACTTCACCCTCACCCATTTGCAGAACCTGCTGCTACCCGGCTCCACCACATGGGCCATCCAGTGCCGGATCTCCGAGGCTCTGTGCGTGCTGGCCTTCTTCAGCCCCTCTGCCATCGCCGGTCTGACCGTTGGCTGCCTGCTGTTTAACCTCAGCTACGCCGGCGCCCTGCCTCTGGACCCCATCGTCGGAAGCCTTGCCACCCTGCTTGCGACCTACGTCATGTGGAAAACCCGCAACATCAAGATGTTCGGTCTGCCTGTTCTGGGTCTGATCATGCCCGCCATCTTCAACGCCGTACTGGTCGGCTGGGAGCTGACCGTGTATCTGGGCGACACCGGCTTTACCATGGCAGCCTTCTGGATCAACGCCCTCTATGTGGCTCTGGGTGAGCTGATCGTTCTGCTGCTGCTCGGCAGCCTGCTGTACTACGCCCTGATCCGCCGGGACCTGTACAAGAAGCTCCTGTGATCCCTTTTCCCCGGATAACGGCCGCCACGGGGCGCATTTCCCGCCGAAAACCCGCCGTTTCCACCTGCAAAAATACAGCCGGTGCGGCAGCGATTCCAACCATCCCTTATAAATGCATCTAAATTTAGCCATAAAAAAGCCACAATCAAATTTGCTTTATTGTGCATTGTTACAAAAACAGCTTTAATCGCTCCTTTTTTATCAAATAAAGCGAATTTGAAAAAAATCGCTCTTGCCATACTATGGTTTTTATGCTATATTAATGAGGCTAATTTCATTCATTACCCGCAAACGGATCGAAATCCGCTAGGTTTAGCATATTTCTACCGACAGTGCGGAGGGAGGTAACATTCGATGATTGAAACCATTCTGACATTTCTGGAAGTCGCTGCCAGCATTGCTCTGATCGTGGTGGTTCTGCTGCAATCCGGTAAAGAGGCCGGTCTGTCCAGCGCGATCGCAGGCAACTCCGATTCCTACATGAGCAAGAATGCAAAGGGCGGTACCGACCGCATGCTCGCAACCTCCACAAAGTGGATCGCTGCAGTATGGGTGGTTCTGACTCTGGCTCTGAGCTTGGTGTGATCTGCCACAAATAAATTCCCTTCCGATCCGGAAGGGATTTTTTTGTCCCCTTAAAACGGCTCTTCACGCCGTTTTAAGGGGACGTTCATTGACTTCTACGGAAAAATTGCGTATAATATATTGGAAAAATAATGGTTAATTATGGTAGGTTTGAATTTATGGCTAAAAAAACGCAACAATATGGAAACTCCAGCATTTCCATGCTGAAAGGTGAAGAACGCGTTCGGAAACGTCCGGCGGTCATCTTCGGCTCCGATGATCTGGAGGGCTGCAAGCATGCAGTGTTCGAGATCCTCTCCAACGCGATCGACGAGGCTCGCGAGGGCCACGGCGACACCGTCATCGTCACACGCTACTCCGACCTCTCCGTGGAGGTGGAGGATTTCGGCCGAGGCTGCCCCGTGGACTTCAACGAGAAAGAAAACCGCTACAACTGGGAGCTTGTATTCTGCGAAATGTATGCCGGAGGCAAATACGGCGAAAACGGCGAAAACTACGAATATTCCTTGGGTCTGAACGGTCTGGGCTCCTGCGCCACCCAGTACGCCTCCTCCTTTTTTGATGCCACCATCCATCGGGACGGCTTCAAATACACCCTGCATTTTGAAAAGGGCCGCAACATCGGCGGTCTGACCAAGGAACCTACCGACCGGAAAAAGACCGGCTCCCGCTTCCACTGGAAGCCCGATAAAGAGGTTTTCACCGACATCAACATCCCCGCTGACTACTATAAAGATGTCATGCGCCGTCAAGCCGTGGTCAACCCCGGCATCACCTTCCGCTTCCGCAATCAGGTGGGCAGCAACAGGTTCGAGACGGAGGAATACCGCTATGATGACGGCATCAAGCAGTATCTTGAGGAGATGGCGGGGGACGACGCCTTCACCATGCCCGTGTTCTGGGAGACGGAGCGCCGGGGTCGGGATGCAGAAAACCGCCCCGAAATGAAGCTGAAGATCACCGCATCCTTCTGCTTCTCCAAAAAATTCAGCCACACCGAATTCTACCACAACTCCAGCTGGCTGGAATACGGCGGCAGTCCGGACAAGGCCGTGCGCTCGGCCTTCACCGCGGCCTTCGACAAATATCTCAAGGACAACAACAAATACACCAAGACCGAGGGCAAGATCCTGTTTCAGGACATTCTGGACTCTCTGGTCATCATCACCAACTGCTTCTCCACCATTGGCTGCTTTGAAAACCAGACCAAAAAGAGCGTCAACTCCAAATTCACGCAGGAGGCTATGACGGCCTTCCTGAAAGACCAGCTTCAGGTCTGGTTTTTGGAGAACAAGCAGGATGCCGACAAGGCTGCCGAGCAGATTCTTGTCAACAAGCGGGCAAGAGAATCCGCCGAGAAAACCAAATCCAGTGTCAAGAAAAAGCTGTCCGGTTCTGTGGATATCGCAAACCGTGTCCAGAAATTCGTGGACTGCCGCAGCCGTGACACCTCCAAGCGCGAGCTGTATATCGTCGAGGGTGACTCTGCATTGGGCTCTGTCAAGCTGTCCCGTGACTCGGAATTTCAGGGTATCATGCCCATCCGCGGCAAGATCCTCAACTGTCTGAAGGCCGACTACCACAAGATCTTCGCCTCCCCCATCATCACGGACCTGATGAAGGTTTTGGGCTGCGGTGTGGAGATCCAAGGCAAGAAGGCAAAGGAGCTTTCCTCCTTCGATCTTGATAACCTCCGCTGGAGCAAGGTCGTGATCTGTACCGATGCCGACGTGGACGGCTTCCAGATCCGCACACTGGTGCTGACCATGCTCTACCGCCTCTGCCCCACCCTGATCCGCAACGGCTATGTCTTTATCGCGGAGTCCCCGCTGTTTGAGATCAGCTGCAAGGATCAGACTTGGTTTGCATACAACGAGCAGGAGAAGGCGGACATCCTGAAAAATCTGGAGGGCAAAAAGATCACCATTCAGCGCTCCAAGGGTCTTGGTGAAAACGACCCGGAGATGATGTGGATGACCACCATGAACCCCGAGACCCGCCGGCTCATCAAGGTCATGCCCGAGGATGCCGAGCGCACCGCTCACTATTTTGACATCCTTCTGGGTGACAATCTCCCCGAGCGTAAAAATTTCATCGCAGAAAACGGCGCCAGATATCTGGAACTGGCTGATATTTCATAAAGGAAACGGATTATGGCAAAGAAGAAACAGGAAACCAACAAGAAAAAAGTCTCCACCGACGGGATCATGGGACTGGTGGGCTCCACCGTGGAGCAGCCCATCTCCGAAACCCTGGAGATCAACTATATGCCCTACGCCATGAGCGTCATCGTGTCCCGTGCGATCCCCGAGATCGACGGGTTCAAGCCTTCTCACCGGAAGCTGCTGTACACCATGTACAAGATGAACCTACTCAACGGCAGCCGGACAAAGTCTGCCAACATCGTGGGCCAGACTATGCGCCTGAACCCCCACGGCGATGCCGCCATCTACGAAACCATGGTGCGTCTGGCCCGTGGCAACGAGACGCTGCTGCACCCCTTTGTGGATTCCAAGGGCAACTTCGGTAAGGTCTACTCCCGGGATATGGCGTACGCTGCCTCCCGTTACACCGAAGCCAAGCTGGAGCCCATTTGCAGCGAGCTGTTCCGGGACATCGATTCCGACACCGTGGACATGGTAGACAACTACGACGCCACCATGAAAGAGCCTTCCCTGCTGCCTACCACCTACCCCAATGTTCTGGTTTCTGCAAATCAGGGCATTGCCGTCGGCATGGCAAGCAATATCTGCTCGTTCAATCTGGCCGAGGTCTGCAAAACCACCATTGCCCTGATCCAGAATCCGGATCACGACATTCTGGAAACCATGCCCGGTCCGGACTTCTCCACCGGCGCAGAGCTTCTTTATGACGAGGCTCAGGTGCGGGAGATCTACTCCACCGGTCGGGGCAGCTTCCGTCTGCGCTCCAAATGGCGCTACCTCAAGGAGGGCAATCTCATCGAGATCTACGAGATCCCCTACTCCACCTCCACCGAGGTCATCATGGACAAGGTGGCCGACCTGATCAAGGCCGGAAAGATCAAGGAGATCTCCGACATGCGTGACGAAACGGATCTGGGCGGTCTGAAGCTGACCATCGACCTGAAGCGCGGCGCAGACCCGGAGAAGCTGATGGCAAAGCTCTTCCGCATGACCCCCCTGCAGGACAGCTTCTCCTGCAACTTCAACATCCTCATAGCCGGAATGCCCCGGGTCATGGGCGTTGGGGAAATTCTGGAGGAATGGACCGCATGGCGCACCGAGTGTGTCCGCCGGCGCATCTACTTCCAAGTCCAGAAGAAATCCGACCGTCTGCACCTGCTGAAGGGTCTGGAGCGTATTCTTCTGGACATCGACAAGGCCGTGGACATCATCCGCAAGACCGAACTGGAGAGCGAGGTCGTCCCCAACCTGATGATCGGCTTCGGCATCGATGAGGTTCAGGCCAACTACGTGGCAGAGATCAAGCTGCGCAATATCAACCGGGAATACATCCTCAAGCAGACCCGTGCCATCGAGGAGCTGGAGGACGAGATCGAGCAGCTGCAAGCCACCTTAAAAAGCACCCGCCGCCTGCAAAAGGTGATCATCGGCGAACTGGAGCAGGTCATCAAGAAATACGGTCAGCCCCGCAAGACGGCACTGGTCTACCAGACCGCTGAGGAAAGCGTGACACTGGACGAGGAGGAGGAGATCCCCGATTATCCCGTCCACCTGTTCGTGTCCAAGCAGGGCTACCTGAAAAAAATCACCCCCCAGAGCCTGCGCATGTCCGGCGACCAAAAATTCAAGGAAGGCGACAGTCTGGACTTCACTCTGGAAACCACCAACCGGGCAGAGCTTTTGGTATTCACCGACCAATTCCAATGCTACAAGACCCGTCTTTCCGATTTCGAGGATTCCAAGGCATCGGTACTGGGCGACTATCTGCCCACCAAGCTGGGCATGGAGCAGGGGGAAAACGTCATCAGCGTGGTGCTACCCGGCGATTACAGCGGCTTTGTGCTGTTCTTCTTTGAAAACGGCAAGGTCGCAAAGGTCCCCATGAGTGCCTACGAAACCAAAACCAACCGCAAAAAACTCACAGGCGCTTACTCCGATAAGAGCCCCCTGCGGACGATCCTTGCGCTGAACACCGATGAGCAGGTGGTCGCCTACTCCACCGACGGCAGAGCCCTGATCTTCACCACGGCCCTGCTGATGCCAAAGACCACCCGCTCCACCATCGGCGTAAGCCTCATGTCCCTGCGCAAAAAGGCCAGCTTCGACTCCGCCTGTCTGCTTTCTGCAAGCAATATCGTCAACGAGGCCCGTTACCGAGCCAAATCGCTGCCCGCTGCCGGTGCGATCCTGAAACCGGAAGAAGCACCCGAGCAGCAGATCAGCATCCACCTATAAAGGAGGATCTCTATGAAAAACTTCCATTCCAATGCCATATGGGTCGGCAAGATCCTGCTGGGCTGCGCCATTTTTGCGTTGGCCTTTGACCTGTTTCTGGAGCCGAACGGCTTGAACTCCGGCGGCATCTCCGGTCTTGCCATGATCATCATTGAGCTGGTCCCCATCGGCACCGTGGGTTTTGTGACTGCCCTGCTGAATCTGCCCCTGTTTTTTGTGGGCGGAAAGAAAATCGGAATGAGGTTTTTCATAGGCTCCCTGATCGGCACCGTATTTCTGTCTTTGTTTCTGGATCTGTTCACCGTCATCCCCGTCCCTCAGGTGGAGCCTCTGGTCGCCGCCCTCTACGGCGGCGTTCTGGGCGGTGCCGGTCTTGGCATCGTGTTCATTTCCAACGCCTCCACCGGCGGCTCGGATATCATTGTCCGGCTGCTGAAGGCCCGCTGCCGCAATATGCCCATCGGCCAGATCTCCTTTGCCTTTGATCTGGTGGTGGCGGCCCTGACGGGCATCGTCTTTCGGGATGTTTCCAACATGCTTTACAGCCTGATCGCCGTCCTTGCCACCAGTCAGGTGATCGATGCCGTGGTCTACCGCTTCGATTATTCCAAGGTGGCCCTGATCATCAGCAAGGAGCATACCGCCATCGCCGAGGCCATCTGCCAGAAGCTTGAGCGGGGCGTGACCTATCTGTACGGACAGGGGCACTACTCTCAGCAGGACACAAAGGTGATCCTGACCGCCGTGAAAAAAAGGCAGCTGGCCGAACTGAAGGAACTGGTGGTGTCCATCGATCCAAACGCCTTCATCATCGTGCAGGAGGCCCATCAGGTACTGGGGGACGGCTTTGCACGCTACTCCCACAATTCTCTTTGACCGAAAGGATGTGACCGTTTGAAACGTGCCCTTGTGCTGACGCTCCTGATATCCGCTATCCTTACCTCCCTGACCGGCTGCAACTGGATGGACGGCAGCTATGTCTCCGTGACCCCCCATCAGGTGGGATACTCCGATGAGGAGGACACCATGATGATCTCTGATTTTATCGATCTGAGAAGCGCCGTGATCGGCATGATCGACAGCGGCGAGACAGAAGGCGTCCTTCCCCTGAAGGATTATCTCCAGCAGGATATCCGGGCAGATATGATCC
This sequence comes from Clostridiales bacterium, assembly GCA_019418025.1. Lineage (GTDB taxonomy): Bacteria > Bacillota > Clostridia > Oscillospirales > Oscillospiraceae > Faecousia. The sequence continues at coordinate 54,773 of DYCR01000009.1, forward strand.
GCGTAAAGGAATACGTGATGTCTACATCCCCCATCGGCGCATATGCGGTGCAGAGCATCGACTATGAATACGACACCACCGACGACAAAAATACGCTGTCTGTGGAGATCAGCTACCGCCACACAAAGGCAGAGATCGGCAAGATCCACGCCGTCTACGGTATGGACGGCGCAAAGACCTTTCTTGTGGACACCCTGAATAACCACCGCAAGTCTCTGGTCCTGCTTGTCACCAGATACGAGGATATGGACATCCATCAATGGATCACAGACTACATCGCCCTCCATCCCGAGATCGTCATGGAAACCCCTCAGGTCTCCATTCAGACCTATCCGGAGCAGGGCGAGGCCCGGGTGGTGGAGATCCTGTTCAGCTACCAGAACAGCCGGGATTCCCTGCGCCAGATGCAGAATCAGGTATCCCCGATCTTCTCCTCTGCCAAGCTGTACGTCAGCACCGAGGTGGATGATCTGACGAAACTGGAGCAGCTTTATACCTTCCTGATGGAGCGGTTCGATTATAAGTACGAGACGACCCAGACCCCTGCATATTCTCTGCTTTACTCCGGCGTGGGGGACAGCAAGGCCTTCGCCGAGGTTTATGCCGCCATGTGCAGACAGATCGGTGTGGAGTGCAGCGTAGTCCCCGGAACCTATCAGGAGCAGAGCCGGTACTGGAACCTCATACAGCTGGATGGTATTTTCTACCACGTGGATCTGCTGCAATCAGAGCAATTAGGCAGCCTTCAGCTCATGGAGCATGAAGAAATGTCCGAATACCAGTGGGATCAGTCTCTCTATCCCCCCAGCGGCACTCCGGTGCCCTACCGCCCCGGTCCCTCGGGTGGCACCTCCCACCAACATTCGGAAAAATCATAAACGATAACCGCCCCGAGTGGTACAGCTGTACCACTCGGGGCGGTTTTTTGCCGCGGTCCCAAGCTTGGGGCCGCCCTTTTCATTTATATGGTTTTTTCAGGCCGATGCCGTGCTTATCTGCGCACCACGGGAGCGCAGGCCTCCTTCAGCCACTGAGCCTCTTGCTGACTCAGTCTGCCGCTCAGCTCCCGATAGACCATCTCATGGTAGCCATTCAGCCAAGCCAGCTCCTCATCGGTCATATCCTCCACGATCAGGGGGCGGGTGTCAATGGGGCAGTAGGTGAAGGCTTCAAATCCATAGAAATCGCCGTACTCCGTCCGGCAGACCGGAACACACAGCAGCTCATTTTCAATGCGGATGCCCAGCTTGCCCTCTTCGTACAGTCCCGGCTCATCCGTCACCGTCATCCCGGGGACAAAGGGTGTGCTGCTCTTAGCCGACAGCCCCTGAGGCCCCTCATGGATCAGCCCCACGAAGCCGACCCCGTGACCGGTGCCGCAGCGGTAATCCAGTCCCCGCCGCCACATGGGCTCACGGGCCAGAATGTCGATGTTGCTTCCGGCACTGCCGGACTTGAACACCGCACGTGCCGCGGCAATGTGGCACTTCAGCACCAGTGTATAGGCATCCCGCTCCTCTTCGGTCAGGGGTCCCACCGCAAAGGTGCGGGTAATGTCCGTGGTGCCGTAGCGGTACTGTCCGCCGCTGTCCACCAGAAGGAAGCCCCGGGCCTGAATGGGTGCGCAGCTGTCCGGCTTCGGCGCATAGTGCATCATGGCCGCATTGGCCCCATATGCTGCGATGGTTTCAAAGCTTGCCCCAAGGCAGCCCTCCTGCTGCATCCGCAGACCCAGCAGATAGTCACTGGCCTCCATCTCCGTCCACGGCTCTCCGGACTCCATGCGGCGGCGAAGCTCCCGCTCAAAGCGCACCATTGCCACGCCGTCTCTGCGGTGCGCCTCCCTCTGGCAGTCCATCTCTGCCTCGTTCTTCACTGCCTTCAGCAGCTGGATCGGGTCACTGTGGGCCGTCAGCGTTACCGCCTTGTTCTCCTGAAGTCTGCGCAGAACCGACCAGTTGGTGCTGGCAGGCTCGTACAGCAGCTTCTGCTCCTGAGCCATAGAGGCAACATACGCCCCAACGGCAGAATACAGATGCAGGGTGATGCCCTGTTTCTCCAGCTCGCTGCAAACCTCACGAGGAATCCGGCTGCCGTCGGCAAACAGCTGCACAGCCTCCGGCTCCACCAGACAATAGGCAAGGGCAAAGGGCGTGTAGCGGATGTCATCTGCACGAAGGTTCAGCAGCCACGCAACGCTGTCAAGCCGGCAGACCAGCATGGAATCGGCATGCTGCTGGGCCAGCTTCTCCCGCAGGACCTGAAGCTTCTGGGCAGGGCTCATGCCTGCATGCTCATCGTCCACAAGCCACGCCTCGGTAGCCGGGACCGGAGGACGGTCCTCGGTCCACAGCGCCTCAAAGAAATCCTGATCCTTCAGGGTGATCTGCTTTTCTGCGCAGGCCTTTTCCAGTGTTTCCACCTTTGCCGCGCTGCAGCAGCTCCCGTCCAGAGCCAGAATGCCCTGCTGCGGGAGCTTTTCGGTGAGCCACTGCTCCACTGTGGGGGTACCGGGCTCAGCCATCTTCATCAGTGCGATCCCGCTGCCTGCCAGCTCACGCTCAGCCTGAATGAAGTAGCGTCCGTCCGTCCAAAGGGCCGCATCGTCGGCGGTCACGCACAGCGTACCGGCAGACCCGGTGAACCCGGACAGCCACGCACGGGTGCGCCAATGGTCCGGCAGATACTCTGACATATGGGGATCACTGGAGGGCACGAACACGCCGTCCACGCCCGATTTTTTCATTTCCGCACGCAGCGCATGCAGTCTTTGTGTAACTGTCATCATTTCACTTCTCCTTATCTGCAATGATATATACCGCGAAGATATTGAACCAATTATAGCACCGACGCCCTCATTATAAAAGAGAGAAATCGCAAAAATACCCCTGAAAAATTTTTTGGGAATATTAAAAAATATTTATTGACATTCGGAATTATCGATGGTATTATATCGATACTAAATAACCGATACTTAGTTATCGAATATAGAAAGGTGATTCTGATTATGACTCATTATCCCACTGTTACCACCCCCGAAGAACTAACCGAAGTAATGGCACGGTGCCGGAAAGCCCAAGCTCAGTTCGCCACCTATACCCAAGAGCAGGTCGATAAGATCTTTTTGGCAGCTGCTACCGCCGCCAACAAGGCCAGAATCCCTCTGGCAAAGCAAGCCGTTGCCGAGACCGGCATGGGCGTTGCTGAGGACAAGGTGATCAAGAATCACTATGCCGCCGAGTACATCTACAACGCATATAAAGACACCAAGACCTGCGGCGTCATCGAGTCCGATCCCGCCTATGGCATGCAGAAGATCGCAGAGCCCATCGGTCTTGTTGCCGCAGTTATCCCCACCACCAACCCCACCTCTACCGCCATCTTCAAGGCGCTGATCTGTCTCAAGACCCGCAACGCTGTCATCTTCAGCCCCCACCCCAGAGCAAAGGGCTGCACCATCGAGGCTGCAAAGACCGTTCTTGAGGCAGCCGTTGCCGCCGGCGCACCCGAGGGCATCATCGCATGGGTCGATCAGCCCTCTCTGGAGCTGACCAATCAGGTCATGAAGGAATCCGACCTGATCCTGGCTACCGGCGGCCCCGGCATGGTCCAGGCCGCTTACTCCTCCGGCAAGCCCGCACTGGGCGTCGGCCCCGGCAACGTCCCCGCAGTCATCGACGAGAGCGCCGATATCCTGCTGGCCGTTTCCTCCGTCATCCACTCCAAGACCTTTGACAACGGCATGATCTGTGCCTCTGAGCAGAGCGTCGTGGTCCTCGACAGCATCTACGATCAGGTCAAGGCCGAGTTTAAAAAGCGCGGCTGCTGCATTCTCACCCCCGAGCAGACCGAGAAGGTCGGCCAGATCATCCTCATCAACGGCGCTGTCAATGCAAAAATCGTGGGTCAGAGCGCCCATACCATCGCCGCACTGGCAGGTGTCGAGGTCCCCGAGTCCACCAAGATCCTGATCGGTGAGGTCACCAGCACCGATATCTCCGAGCCCTTTGCTCACGAGAAGCTTTCCCCCGTTCTGGCTATGTACCGGGCAGCTGACTTTGAGGACGCCCTGAACAAGGCTGATACTCTGGTCAAGGACGGCGGCTACGGTCACACCGCCTCCATCTATCTGGACGCAGTGGGCCAGAGAGAAAAGCTGGATGCCTTCTCTGCCCGCATGAAGACC
>DYCR01000009.1:58968-61848 GCA_019418025.1 Clostridiales bacterium
GCCGTATCGTGGTCAACACCCCCTCTGCACAGGGCGGTATCGGCGACCTGTACAACTTCCGTCTGGCTCCCTCCCTGACTCTGGGCTGCGGCAGCTGGGGCGGCAACTCCGTTTCCGAAAACGTGGGTGTCAAGCACCTGCTGAATATCAAAACTGTGGCTGAGAGGAGAGAGAACATGCTCTGGTTCCGCGCACCCGAAAAGGTCTACTTCAAGAAGGGCTGCCTGCCTGTTGCCCTTGACGAGCTGAAAACCTACAAGAAGGCTTTCATCGTCACCGACTCTTTCCTGTACCAGAACGGCTACACCAAGCCCGTCACCGACAAGCTGGACGCCATGGGCATCCTGCACCACACCTTCCACGCTGTCGAGCCCGATCCCACTCTGGCCTGCGCCAAGGCCGGTGCTGCCCAGATGGCCGGCTTCCAGCCCGACCTGATCATCGCCATCGGCGGCGGCTCTGCAATGGACGCTGCCAAGATCATGTGGGTCATGTACGAGCATCCCGAGGCTGACTTCATGGATATGGCCATGCGCTTTGTGGACATCCGCAAGAGAGTTTACACCTTCCCCAAGATGGGCGAAAAGGCATACTTTGTCGCTGTCCCCACCACCGCAGGCACCGGCTCCGAGGTGACCCCCTTCGCCGTTATCACCGACGAAAACTCCGGCGTCAAGTATCCTCTGGCTGACTACGAGCTGCTGCCCAAGATGGCCATTGTGGATGCCGATATGATGATGAACGCTCCCAAGGGTCTGACCGCCGCATCCGGCATCGATGCCGTCACCCATGCACTGGAAGCCTATGCCTCCATGCTGGCTACCGGCTACACCGACGGTCTGGCACTTCAGAGCCTGAAGCTGATCTTCAACAACCTGCCCGCTGCCTATGAAAACGGCCCCAGAGATCCCAGAGCCCGTGAGAACATGGCAACCGGCGCCTGCATGGCAGGTATGGCCTTTGCAAACGCATTCCTCGGTGTCTGCCACTCCATGGCACACAAGCTGGGTGCATTCCACCATCTGCCCCACGGTGTTGCAAACGCACTGCTGATCGATCAGGTCCTGCGCTTCAACTCCGAGGAAGTCCCCCCCAAGATGGGCACCTTCTCCCAGTATGATCACCCCCATACACTGGCCCGCTACGCCGAGGTTGCAGACTATCTGGGTCTGGGCGGCAAGAACGACCAGCAGAAGCTGGAGAACCTGATCACCGCACTCGATGAGCTGAAGGAAAAGGTGGGCATCAAAAAGACCATCAAGGACTACGGCATCGACGAGCAGGACTTCCTGAACCGTCTGGATGACATGGTTGAGCAGGCATTCGATGACCAGTGCACCGGTGCCAACCCCAGATACCCCCTGATGAGCGAGATCAAGCAGATGTATCTGAACGCTTACTACGGCACAAACGAAAAGGTTTGATCCTATCAGCCCCCATTCCGGTTTTCCGGAATGGGGGCTTTTCCTGTGCTTTCCCTTTTGGGAGCACCTTTTAAAAAACGGGCAGACCATGCTGCCCGTTTTTTCTGCATTCTGAAGGATCAAACCGTACCATGCAGCGCTTTATCGGCACTTTTTGCGATCTGGGACGGCGAGATACCGTAAATCTTTTTAAACGCATGGGAAAAGGAGACTGCATCTGCATAGCCGATGGCCTGAGCCGCCTCACTGAGTGAGCATTTATGCTTGAGCAGGGACAGGGCGATATTGAACCTGTATTTTTTGATGTACTGATAAGGGGTGATATTCATGCTGCTTTTGAACAGACGGATAAAATAATTCTTCTCCAGATTGGTAAGCTCCAAAAGCTGCTCCAGTGTGATCTCTCTGGCGTAGTTCTTGTGGATATAGTCCAGAGCCAGATTGATCCTTGGATCGCCGATCATCTGGATGGGAAATTCCCTGTGGATCAGAAACAGCATATTTTCAAGATAGGACTCCACCAGATCGCTGTACGCATTGCGCTCCATGGACGGATAGGTCTGGTAGTCCTGAGCAAGACTGAAGAGGATTTGGGCAGCCTGCCCAATCCGTGCATATTGATCCGGATCAACCTCGATCAAGGTATCCATCTTAATGGCCGGAATGGTGAAAAAGTCGAAGAATGTGTGGTCCACCTCTGTCTCCTCGGTCAGGATCAGCTCAAACTTCAGATTTTGGGGAAATACATAGATATGCCCGGGTGTCAGATCAAACCGGCTGTTGTCCAGCAGCACCGATATGCTGCCCCGGTGGATGTAGTACACCCGATTGATGCCGATGGTCTTTAGGTACCAGTCGTGATTTTTGACGCACCTGCCGTAGTGGTAGGTGGTAAGGTAGTCAAACATAGCTCTCCTCCCCTTTCGTGATGCCTATGATAGCATCCCTTTGCACCCTTTGCAAGGCAGAAAGCTTATTTTGAACAAGTATTGGCTTATTCTAAACATTCAAAAAAACAGATAAATCGATATAATGATCCTGAAAGCAAATGAATCCAAACAGGAGTGTGAATCTACATGAGCCAAATTCAAGAAGTCAAGGAACAGATCTGCGACGTGTGCCACAAGATGTGGCAGCTGGGCTGGGTGGCCGCCAACGACGGCAACGTGAGCGCCCTTCTGGACGACGGCACCCTGCTGGCTACCCCCACCGGCATGAGCAAATCCTTCATCACCCCCGAGAAGCTGATCCGTATCGACCGTCAGGGCAATGTTCTGGAGGCTGCCCCCGGGCTGCGCCCCTCCAGTGAGATCAAGATGCATCTGCGCTGCTATGACAAGCGTGACGACATCCGCAGCGTGATCCACGCCCATCCCCCCGGAGCCACCGGCTTTGCCGTGGCCCACAAGGCCATGGATATGTACAATATGATCGAGGATGTGGCGGTCATCGGTTC